>JBAVEN010000001.1:0-48239 GCA_049587755.1 Bryobacteraceae bacterium
TGGCCAGCAAGCGTTGCACTCAGGTGGTGCTGAACTTCCGGCGCCCGTGAACGGCATGCGGGGTCCCCCTTGGGCTGGACTCCCGACGGAAGACCTTGGATTCTGGAATCCATAACCGCCGGCGGTAAACGGATAGCTATCATTGCCGCCCGCCGGATAGCAGAGGGTAAGGAACGAATCGACCTGATATTGTCCGCCATCCAGCGGGCTCACATCAACGTAGTTTCTACTCGAATCATTGGGTGGCCGGAACGCACGGCGAAAGTCCGCGAAGCCCCGGCCACCCGCAACGTACCCATCGTTTCATCCACACCTCAAGCCCGTAGTGTCTCCATCCCCGGCCCGAACGTCCCGCCCTACCGCGTAATCCCCACTTGCGTCAGCAGCCACGCGTATTCGAAAGACTGGTCCTTCAGGCGGTCATAGCGGCCGGAAGCGCCGCCGTGGCCGGCGGGCTCCATCTTAATCTTCAGGAGCAGCGGGTTTGAATCGGTTTTTAGCGTGCGCAGGCGCGCCACATACTTAGCCGGCTCCCAATACATGACCTGGCTGTCATTGAAACTGGTGGTGACCAGCATGGCCGGATAGGCGCGGCGTTGCAGGTTGTCGTACGGGCTGTAAGTCTTCATGTAATCGTAGTCGGCTTTCCGGTTGGGGTTGCCCCATTCCAGGTACTCGCCGACGGTTAGCGGCAATGACGCATCCATCATGGTGTTCATCACGTCGACGAACGGCACCGCCAGGTGCACCGCGCGGAACAACTCGGGCGCCAGGTTGACGGCCGCGCCCATCAGCAGCCCGCCCGCGCTGCCGCCTTCAATCGCCAGCCGGTTGGGCGAAGTCCAATGTTGCGCCTCCAGATATTTGGCGCAATCGACGAAATCGAAAAAGGTGTTCTTCTTCTTCATGAGCATGCCGTCTTCGCGCCACTGCTCGCCCATTTCGTCGCCGCCGCGGATGTGGGCAATGGCGAAGGCTACGCCGCGGTCGAGCAACACCAGTCGCGGACCGGAAAACGTGGGCGGCGTGCCGATGCCATAGGAACCATAGCCATACAGCAGCAGCGCACCCGAGCCATCGCGCGAGAAACCCTTGCGGTAGACGATGGAAATGGGAACCTTCACGCCGTCGCGCGCCGTTGCCCACAGGCGTTCGGTCGCATAGTTCGATGCCTCGAAGCCTCCCGGAACTTCCTGCCGTTTGCGCAGCGTAGATTTGTGACTGCGCACATCGTAATCGTAGACGCTGGGTGGAGTCACCATGCTCTGGTAGTTGTAGCGGTACGTCTCGGAATCGAATTCCGGTGTTTCGCCCGGGAAGGCCGCGTACACGGGTTCGGGAAACTCGATCTCGGTCCAGCCAGGCGTGCGGAAATCGTAGATGCGCATGCGGTCGATCGCTTGCGCCTTCTCCACCACCACGGCGAAGTCGCGGAACAGATCCATGTCCTGAATGCGCACGTCGGCGCGATGCGGCACCAGCACCTTCCAGTTCGCGGGAGCGTGATCCTTTTCGGGCGCCGTCACCACTTCAAAATTGTGGCCGCCTTTGTTGGTGCGGATATAGAACAGGTCGCCGCGATGATCCAGGTAATAGCGGTGCTGCTTTTCGCGCGGCAGGAAAACCTGGAACGCACCGCCAGGCTCGCCGGCCGGTAGATAGCGGCACTCGGAGGTGTCCTTGCTCTCGATCCCCAACACCAGGTACCGCTTATCGCGCGTCTTCTGCAAGCCGATATCGTACAGCTCGTCTTTTTCCTCGTAGAGCAGGGTGAAGGCGGAATCGCCCAGCGCGTGGCGCCACAGCTTGTCGGGCCGCTTGGTGACCGCGTCTTCTGTGGTGAGGAACAGCGTGTGATTGTCAGCCGCCCACTCGACCGTTGTCACGCGCTCGGTGGTGTCCGGCAGCGTGCGTCCGTCGCGCAGGTCTTTCACCTGCAGGCTGTACTGGCGGAAACCGGTATAGTCGACCGTGTAGGCGAGCAGGCTGCCGTCGTCGCTGACCACAAAATTACCGATACCCACGAACTTGTGCCGTTCGCCGAGCTGGTTGGCATCGAGCAGCACCTCCTCCGGCGCGTCCATGTTGCCTTTGCGGCGGCAGCGGATCGGATACTGCTTGCCCTCCACCGTGCGGGCATAATACAGGTACTCGCCGCGGCGCACCGGGACTCCCATGTCAGTCTGCTGGATGTGGCTCAACATCTCTGTGTACAGCGCTTCCTGAAACGGCTTGAGGCCGGCCGTCATCGCCGCCGTGTAAGCGTCCTCCGTTTCCAGGTAGCGGACCACTTCCGGGTCGGTCTTCTCGCGCAGCCAGAAATAATTGTCGATGACGGTTTCTCCGTGGCGCATCTCTCGATGCTCTTTGACGGGAGCCACCGGCGGCGCCGGAGCGGTGGGCGTTTGGGCGGCGAGGGTCATCAGCGCAACCACCCCCGCAGCGGCGGGTAGACGGGAAAAAGGCATACAGTCTCCTTCACTTGGAAAGTTCTCATGGTCGGGTCAGGTATTATTAAGATGCTAGCGCGCCGCGGGGGCACCTGCCTGGGCCGCTGTCACAGCCGCAGCGTCTGCCGGGCGTAGCGGATGCTCAATCGGTTATTCTCCGCTTCCAGCCGGAGCCGCTGCTCTTCACTCAGCTCCGAAAGACGCGGCAGCGGCTTTTTCGGCGGATTCCGATGCACGATTTCGAGCACCCTTGCCAGGTCGCGGCCCGGCAGCGGGCTGTAAGAATCGTCGAACGTCGCCCAGTATTTCTTGGTGAACACGGGAATCTTCAGCGGATCGCGCGTGATGGTTTCGCTATCGAACGGAATCTGCGGGTCGCGCTGCCGCAGCGCCGTCACCCAACGCGCGAGGTCGAGAATGCCGTCGCCCAGCGGAACCTCCGAAAGCAGAAAACCATCCTCGTATGGCTCAACCGCCATATCCTTCAGATGGCAGGCGATCGCGTAGGGCGAGAGGATGCGAAACGTCTCCTCCGGATCCTCGCATAGCGAAATGTTGTTGCCGAAGTCGAAGTGCACGCCCACCCATTCGCTGGAGACCCGCTTCAGCCACGCCGCCTGTTCCGCCGCGCGCCAGCCCTTGTGATTCTCGATGCCCAGCCTGAGCCTGTATTTGCGGAGCACCGGTTCGGCAAGCGCAACCGATTTCTGGCAGCGTTCGAAGTCGCGGTGGAAAGCTTCGAACGTGTCGAACTCTTCGTAGCGCCGCCCGGTCATGGCGGCGTGCAGGCTGAACGCGCCGGCTTCTTTGCATGCTTTGACGGCGGAATCGAACCGTTCGACATCGTTCTCATCGCGCGGCAGCGGTGTGTCCAGAATGATGCGCATGTGGTACCGCTCGGCGCGCTCGCGCAGGGCACGGGCCGTTGCCACGTCGTACGACACGAGGCGCGTCTCGCATCCATCGAGCTCGATCTTGTGGCAGAGATCGAGGAAATCGGTGTGCGGATCGGCGGCGCGGGCCGCCCGCATTTCAAGTCCGAAAGCGGCGGGCGCGCCTCCCAAGCCCGCGATGGCGCCTTCCGCGACAGCCGCGATTTTCCGTGACAGCAGCAGCGGCGCGCAGCCGGCCGCCGCTGCCATCAGCTCTCTACGCGTCATAGCCAAACGAGTATATCGCGGGTGATGGGCCCTGTGAGCCGCGCCCGTGAGAGAACGGTTTCCGGCAACGACCGGTTGCTTCCCGCTGGAAGCTCAGATCGCCGTCGGTACAATGGTCAATTCCGAAATTACCGCCCGCGGCGGCAGCACTGCGCACGCCAGCACCGCTTCGGCGACGTGCTCGGGCAGAAGCGCTTGCGCAAGCTGTTCCGGCGGCGGCTTCACCGGACGCTTCTCGAGAATCTCGGTGTCCACCAAGCCGGGATTGATGACGGTGGTGCGGATGCCGTGCTCGTGCTCTTCCACTCGGATGGCGTGCGCCAGGCCAATCATGCCGCGTTTGGATGCCTGGTAGGCCGCGCCGGAAACGTCAGGCGTGTGGCCGGAGATGGACGCAATGTAAATCAGGTGGCCGGCGCGGGCGTCGCGCATCGCCGGAAGAACGGCTTGGGTAACGTAGTAAGCGCCGTTCAAGTTGGTCGAGATCAATTCATCCCAGATCGCCGGCCGCAGGCGCACCAGCGCCCGGTCCGGTGTGTTCGTGCCCGTGGCGTAAACCATGATGGCGATGGGCCCAAGCACCCGCCGCGTTTCCGCCACCATCCGCTCGACCTCGGGCACGCGCGTGGCGTCGGCGCGGCAGATCTCGAGCGTGTAGCCGGCCAATTCGGCCTTCAACTCGAGCAGCCGGTCCTCGCGCCGCGCTGAGGCCATCACCCTGGCACCGCTACGCGCCAGCGCCACCGCGATCGCCCTGCCAATTCCGCTCGACGCCCCCACCACCAGCGCCACTTGGTTCTTCAGGGAAACAGGCATAAGCCAGCATTATAGAACGAACGGCTAACTTGATGATTGCACGGTGGCGTACAAGGGGCTACGGGTGCGTTAGACCCCGGTGTGACGCGCTTGTTGTTCAGAACTCGCTCATAACTACGAATAGGTTCGTAGAAATAGGACCCGCTGGCCGTTACGGGCGCCGCGGGGTGCCGCGCGCAGCGAGGCATCCCACCGGGAGGTGATCGGGCTGATGGGCTACAATAACTTGTGTTGAGCGTATACGATCCGTTATGGTGTTTTCTCGGCGCGCAAGGTGGAAAACTGGTCAAGCTTTCTTTCGCCCAAATCGAAACGATTCTAAAACGCCCCCTTCCGCAGGCGGCATATGATCATGATTGGTGGTGGGCAAACGAGGATGTCACCACCACCCGGCATGTGCAATGCAGATCGTGGCAGGTGGCAGGATGGCAAGTGGCTGCGGTGGACCGGGCGCGTGAAACAGTTTCCTTTGCCCGCTAGCCGCGCTTCTCCACGCCGGGTTGTTCCGCAAACCGGCACTGCCAAGTGACGTCCAGCGTGCACTACGCATGGCATCCTGAGACTCTGACCGCCGGCCTGCATTGAGCCTGATCCGGCATTCCGCCCCACCTCCGCCCGGAGCTATACTTACTGCTCCGGTCCATGCCCTCCAAACAGTCCATCCGGCTCGGTCCGGTCGAGGAGACGCTGCTGGTTCCGCTCTACATGCGTGCGCTCGAGAGCCGCCGGAAGCGCCCGATCCAGAGCGATCCGAAAGCCGTCGAGATCGTTGAATCCATCAATTGGGATTTCCAGAGGTTCGGGCAAAGGTGGAGGGTCTTCGGCTGCGTACTACGGAGCGTCCTGTTCGATGTCTGGGTCGCGGATTTTCTTCGCCGCCATCCGGAAGGCACGGTGGTGGAGATCGGCTGCGGGCTCAACACACGATTCGAGCGGCTCGACAATGGCCGCGTCCACTGGTTCGACCTCGACCTGCCGGACGCCGCCGAGTTGCGGCGGAAATACTTCACCGATACCGAGCGCCGCACGATTCTGGCCGCATCGGTTCTCGATCCGGACTGGATCGAGACGGTGCGGCGCAGCCCCGGGCCTTACTTCTTCGTCGCCGAAACGGTATTCGTCTACCTGGAGGAGCAGCAGGTGAAGGCGGCGCTTTCACAGATTACGCGCAACTTCCCGGGCGCTGGCATCGCCCTCGACACCACCAGCCGCAAAGCCATTGACCACGGGAACAAGGATCACGCGCGCAGGAAACTGGCGGCGCGTTTCGCATGGGCCTGCGCAGACCCGCGAGAGATAGAGCGCTGGGGGATCGGACTGCGACTGGTGGAATCGCGCACCATGGTGGATGTGCCGGACCCATTGAGGCAGCGGCTTTCCCAGCCGATGCGAGCGATTTTCGCCGTGTTTCGCCGCCTCTTTCCGAAGCTCGCTCAAGCTTACCAGCTCAATCTCTTCGCCGGCCAGTCGGAAACATGAGAGCCAGATGTTGGCGCAATGCACGTCCCAGCCTGAAGCATCCCGAGCGCCTTTCCGCTTGAGCATGTCCACAAGGCCGTCAGGTTCGACCGTTACGTTGCCTTCGCATCTTTCCACCCGTTGGTGCTCATCACGAGGCCAAACTTGCAAACCGTTCGGCGAAGATAGTAGCCTGTCGAGTGCATAGCGAAGGTGCCAACCGGCGCCCCTAAACGCCGGCGGCGCCTAAGAGAATCCATGCGGATACTGGTCCACCCCCTCGTGGTCGCGCTGATCGCCGCGGGAGCCTCGCTGGCCGCGCAGGAACTTCCTCCACCGCAGGCAGGCGGGCGTGGAGGGCGCGCCGCGGCAATCCGCGACTTCCTCGGGCTGGGCGCCCCGCCGGATGCAGCGGCGGCGGAGCGCGGCGCCAGGCTGTACGCGCCCAACTGCGCGTTCTGCCACGGCGAAAAAGCCACCGGCGCCGATGGCCCCGACCTGGTGCGCTCACCGTTGGTGCTGCACGACGAAAAGGGCGAGTTGATCGGACCGGTGCTGCTCAAAGGGCGCGCCGATAAAGGCATGCCGGCGTTTTCCGCGCTCACCGCCGGCCAGGTGTACGACATCGCCGAGTTCCTGCACCTGAAGGTGGAACTCGCGGCCAACCGTGGCGTCTATCACACGCTTAACGTCGTTACCGGCGACGCGAAAAAAGGCGAAGCCTACTTCAATGGCGCGGGCGGCTGCAACGCCTGCCATTCGCCCACAAGCGACCTGGCGCACATCGCCGCCCGCTATCAGCCGGATGTGCTGCAAGACCGCTTCCTGTGGCCGGCCGGGTTTGGCACGGGGATTCGCGAAGTAACCGTGACCTTGCCCACCGAAACTTTTTCCGGAACCCCCAAGCGCCTCGACGATTTCACGGTCTCGCTCATCGACGCATCCGGCAATTACCATTCCTGGCCGCGCGCGAACGGCTTGCAGGTTACCGTGGAGGACCGGCTGGCGGCGCACCGGCAGTTACTCGGCAAATACACCGATGCCGACATTCACAATCTCACCGCGTACCTGGTGACGCTGCGATGAAAGTGCGGCTGTTTCTGGCGGCGCTGGCGCTGGTTCCGCGGCTCGCCGTGGCACAAGGGCTCGACGCCAAGGCGCTGCGTCTCTTCGACCCGCCCGCCGACGCCTGGCCCACTTACAACGGCGATTATTCCGGCCGCCGCTACAGCCCGCTCAAGCAGATCAATGCTTCCAATCTCGGGTCGCTGGCGCTTGCCTGGATGTATCGCATCGCGGGCGTCGGCCCGCAGCGTGGCGTCGGGAACCCGGTGATTAAATCGACGCCGCTGATGGTAAACGGCGTCCTGTACTTCACCATCCCCGACCACGTGTTCGCGGTCAACGCGCGCACCGGCGAGGCCATCTGGCAATACGACTGGGAGGATCACGGCGGGCACCTGGTGGGCAATCGCGGCGTGGGCATGTACGGCCGGTGGCTGTATTTCCTTGGGCCAGACGGCTGGTTCATTTCGCTCGACGCCGCCACCGGCAAGGAGCGCTGGCGCAAGAAAGTAGCCGACGAAAAGCTGCAATATTTCACCACCATGGCGCCGATGGTGGTGAAGAACCACGTGCTGGTCGGCGTTAGCGGCGACGCCATGGACGTGCGCGGCTACCTGGAAGCGCGCGATCCGGAAACCGGCGATCTGCAATGGCGCTGGTGGACGGAGCCGCAGAAACCGGGCGACCCGGGCTCGGAAACCTGGCCCAACCAGGCCGCCATGGATCACGGCGGCGGCATGACCTGGTTACCGGGCACTTACGATCCGGAATTGAACTTACTCTATTGGGGAACCGGCAACGCCAACCCGGTCTATGCCGGACAGAGCCGCAAAGGCGCCAACTTATGGACCGCGTCGATTGTGGCGCTCAACCCGGATACAGGCAAGCTGGTCTGGTGGTTCCAGGCCTCGCCGCACGATACGCACGATTGGGACAACGTGGAAACGCCGGTGCTGTTCGATGCCGTCATTGACCACCAGCCACGCAAGCTGCTGGCGCAGGCGGCGCGCTGCGGATACTTTTTCGTGCTCGACCGGACCAATGGAAGGAACCTGGTTTCGAAAGGATTCACCGGCGTCAATTGGTCCAAGGGCATTGACGCCAAAGGGCAACCCATCCCGGATCCCGCCAAGGAGCCGAAGGTAGATGGATCCCTGATCGATATTCCGGTGGGCGGCGGCACGAACTGGCCCCCGCCCAGTTACGACCCGGATACAGGCCTGTTCTATGTCAACGCATCGCGCGGTTACAGCATCGCCTATCTCACGGATACCGATCCGAAGCCGGAAGGATACGGCGGGCGCGGCGGCGGTTTGTGGAGCCAGGCGGTGCTGGAAGCGCTGGACGTCGGGAACGGCGCCATGCGCTGGAGCCACACGTATGCCAGTCGTGGGTTTGGTAACGCCGGTCCCGGCATCCTCACCACGGCCGGCAAGCTGCTGTTCACCGGCGACCTGGCGCAGAACCTGATCGCCTACGACCCGGCGGCGGGAAGAATTCTTTGGCACTTCACTCTGCCGCAAGACGTGAGCAACGGGCCCTCCACCTGGATGCTGGATGGCCGCCAATACCTGATCGTGGGTGCGGGCGATACGCTGTACGCTTTCGCGCTGGTGGGAGAGAAATGAGGTTAACTCGCCACCGGCCGCGGCAGTGTTTTGCGAATCCAAACCACCGGCGGCAAAGACCGCCGGCGCTACAAAGAAACGCGAGGCGGTAACGCCGGCGGTCTTGCCGCCGGCTTCTTGCGGATCCGGAACATTCTCCTCGCCGCAGGCATACGTGCGCGCACGCGCCATTACGCGCTGGTTTTACAGGGGAGACTTCGGCGGCTCTCAGGCCGAAAGCGCTTTGACGCGGCTGTTCAGGTTGCTCTTATAGCGCGCGGCCGTGTTCTTTTTGATGATGCCGCTCTTCGCCGAACGGTCGATGATGGAAAAGGTCACCGGCAGCAGGGCGGCAGCGGCGGAAGCGTCCTTACCGGCGATGGCGCGCCGGATGGCGCGGATCTGGTGGCGGAGGCGGGACTTATTCTTGCGGTTGATTTCCGTGCGCCGTTCCATCTGGCGCACCCGCTTGAGCGCGGAATACGTGTTGGCCATCTGTGCTAAATCGAATCCTTACTTCAGCGTTTTGAGCTTTTAGAATAGCGCAAACAGACGCCGACGGGCAACTTGCATATACGCCGGAAAAGCCATCGCGCGTTAGCTCACCGATCCTGCTCCGGCCCGCCGTCGATATCGGCGGCCGGGAGAGGCTTCTGAAAAGGCTCCAATAGCTCACGAGCTTTGGCTTCGAACTCGGGCGCCACTTGAATGGTACAGGGACCATCGTAGAATCCACTCTGGCCGAATCCAAAAGTGTGAGGAATTCCTGCGTTGAATCTCGCGCTCCGTCCCACAACCAGGTACTCAATACCCGCGTCTTCCAAAGCTGCTGTTGCCAAGGATAGGCCGAACCGGTCGGCCGTCTCCAACACCGTGACCAGAGCGAGATCACCATTGTTCGGCGGATGCAGGCGAAGCCCGGCGATCGCTTCCGGCTGCGGTGCAGCGGTCACCTGCGGAGGAGGCCCCGGAGCCAGAGGGACCCGGCAGTCGGCGCACTCAAAAAAGCCGTCTCGATATTCAGTCAGGCATTTACGACAGTACATGCGGCACCGGTATCGCTCATTGGCGGCTGGTTATGAACCTGATCGCCAGCGCAGCAGCGCCGAGGATTAAGAAGGCGATGTCGCACATGTGCCGGTTGACCTTGCTTCCTCCCAGAAATCCCAGGACGACAACGACGCTGGCCGCTGTCTCCAGCACTCTGCGCCACACCAAGATGCGTTTCCGGCCCGCAAGTTCGGCGTTTTCCGCATCCGTGAGCGGTCGCCGGTCACTTTCGCCAACGGCTCCAATCCCGTTCATCCAAAACTTCGGCGCTTGCATCGTCAGATCATCCGAAGAAGAAGCACGTACCATCCTCTCCGTCGGCCACAATCATACTCCACCAGCCGAAAAGCGAGCAACGGCGCCTGCCCTATTGACTGCTCTGCTGCACGGATCCGCCGTACGCGCGCTCCACTTTGGCTACGCGGATTTCGTAGTGCGTGTACCACTCCCGCTTGCCGCGCGTCTGGGCGGCCCGGTGCTCCATTTGCCGCTTCCATTCCGCGATGGCGCTTTCGCTGGCCCAGTAGGAAACAGTGATACCGAAGCTATCCGCGCCGCGCGCGCTTTCGATGCCGAGATAGCCTGGCACTTCGCGCGCGAGTTCCTCCATCCGCGCGGCCGTCTCGCCGTAGCCGCGGTCGCCCTCGGTTCGAACGGAAGTGAATATCACCGCGTAGTACGGCGGTTCCGGCGTGCTGGCGAATTGGGACATATTATTTCGGGGCGGGGTCGCCGTGCTCCACGTAGTTCTTGAGCCGCGTCATCTGCTCCAGCAGGACGCCATCCACCGGCTTGGCCCAGGTGTCGAGTCCGGCCTTCAGGTAGCCGCCGACGGCGTAAGTCACCTCCAGCTTGGAGCCGCCTTCGACCGGCGAGATCTGGAACCGCATGCTGCCAGTGGCTGCCGCGGTCTGCAACGGCCCCAGAGCGCCGCTGAGACCGAGACCCTTGCCGGGCGCCAGGTAGATCACCTCCATGTGGCGAACGCTGCCGCCGCCGGGGAGTTTCTCGCAGAAACAGCCCATCGGCTTTTCTTCGATGCTCAGGTTGTGCGCGTCGCCCGAAAAGGTGTGGGCGGAGCTCCACCAGTCGCCCACGTTGTGAATCAGCCGGTGGTAGACGTCCGCCGGCGGCGCCTGGATCGTAATCGCCAGCTTGACCGTGAAACCACTGGCCGATGAATCGACAACCTCGGCCGCCGCCCAGCCTGGAGCCAGGGCCATCATTGCAAACGCCAGTGCTCCGCTTGTTCGCATAGTTCCTACCAGTCTATCTTGCCCGGAAATGGTCGTACCCGCCCGGCGCGAGCGGCTCGCCAGCCATTATCACCTTGCCGGGGTTTTGCCGGCGCATTACGCCGATGCGCGTCAGCGGAATGCTTTGGAAGGCCGCCGGCACCGGCGCGCGCGGCGGCGCGGTGAACAGCAGTTCATAATCCTCGCCGCCGTGGAGCGCCTGTGCCAGCGTGGCTCCCGGCCAGACGGGCGGCGCGGCAATTTCCGCGCCGAGGCCGGAGGCCGCGCACAGGCGGGCCAGGTCGAGCGAAAGGCCATCGCTCAAATCCATGGCGGCGGTGGCACCCACGGTTTCACGCAGGAACCGGCCCAGCGCCAGGCGAGGCTCCGGCCGTGCGTGCCGCCGCCAGGCTTTGCCGCGACGCGCCGCCATTCCCAAAGCCGACCCGCCGAGCGCGCCGGAAACGTAGATGGCGTCGCCGGCGCGGGCGCCATCCCGCCGCAATGCGCCGCCGCGCGGAACTGCACCGCCCACCACCACATCGCACGCCAGCTTGGCGCCGTGCGAAAGATCGCCGCCGGCCAGGACCGTGCCGGTGCGGCCCGCCAGCCGCAACAGGCCGCGGAAGAACCCATCCACCCAGGCTGCGTCGCACCAAGGGGCCAGCGACAGCGAGACCAGGCAGAATCGCGGTTCGCCGCCCATGGCGGCAATGTCGCTCAAGCCGCGCGCCAGAGCTTTCCAGCCGATGTCGCCGGCGCTGTGCGTGGCGCGGCGGAAATGGGTATCCTCCACCAGCAGATCGGTCGTGAACAGCAGGTCTTCCAGGCCGTTTCGGTGGCGGAAAATGGCGCAATCGTCGCCAATTCCCGTCACCACGCCCGAGCCGCGCGGTACCACGGCCAGCCGCCGCAGCCTGTCCGTCAGTTCGGTTTCGCTCTTTAGATAACGCTTACGCTTGACCATAGGGGAGCCATCTGAGAGAATACCTTACGCAGTAGATATGGTTGTTGGCCGTCGCCTGGACATGTTCTTAGCAAGTCTCGAAAGTCTGCTTTCCTTGCCTCAGGAACCCACCAAGAGCACGACGAACAATAAATCAGGAGAAGTGTAGTGAAGGAAAAAGGCGTTGTGAAGTGGTTTAATGCCGCCAAAGGCTATGGATTCATCCAGCGGCCGAGCGGTGACGACGTGTTCGTTCATTTTTCCGCCATTCAATCGAACGGCTACAAGTCGCTCGATGAAGGCGCAGCGGTGGAGTTCGAGGTGAAGCAGGGACCCAAGGGGCTGCAAGCTGAAAACGTGACCGTCGTTTAAGGCATGCCCAAATTACGGAAGCAACGGCCGGGGGCCCCATGTCGGGCCCTCGTGCTGTCTTAGGGAGGCCTGGCAAACGTGGGGGTGGACTCCTCTGACACGGCCGGCCTCGAACGGGCTCGCGACTGGCTGACGCGGGCGTTGTCGCTGGCGGTGCTCACCGGTGCCGGCATCTCCGCCGAAAGCGGCGTCCCCACCTTCCGCGGCGCGGGCGGATTGTGGAAGGATCACAAACCAGAGGACTTAGCAACGCCGGAGGCGTTTGCCCGCGATCCACGGCTGGTTTGGGAGTGGTACAACTGGCGGCGCGAGCGGTTGGCGCAGGCGCAGCCGAACGCGGCGCATCACGCGCTGGTCAAGCTGGAAATCCGTATCGCCCACTTCACCCTGATCACCCAAAACGTAGACGGCCTGCACGACCGCGCCGGCAGCGGCAAGATCCTCAAGCTGCACGGCGACATCTGGCGGCTGCGCTGCACCACGTGCGGCGCCAACTGGCCCGACCGGCGCGTGCCGCTTCCCAAGCTGCCGCCCCACTGCGGTTGCGGCGGGCTGGCGCGTCCCGGCGTGGTCTGGTTCGGCGAGGCGCTGCCCGAAGGCATGATGAAGGAGGCCGAGCACGCTGTCTCGAATGCGGAAGTGCTGCTGGCAATCGGCACCTCGGCCCTGGTTCACCCCGCCGCCGGCCTGATCCCCTACGCCAAGCATGCCGGCGCAAAAGTGATCGAGATCAACACCGAGGACACGCCGTATTCGGCAATCGTCGATTGCGCCCTGCGCGGGCCGGCGGGAGAATTGCTGCCAAAGCTGCTGTAAAAAGGGGCTGTCGCGCCGACATCCGAGGACCGAAATCGGGTCAACCTGCTTTCTGCCGTGGTGGAGCGGCGTTCGATTCTGCCCTGGACGCTGGTTTGCTTGATGGCCGCTGCTGATCGGCAATGTTGACCAGAGCCTGCCCCAAGGTCATACCGCCATCGATCAGGCTCTTTACTTTCGCATCCAGGTATTGTGTTTTCGGATCGATGGTCCTGGCCGCTTCAAGCAATTGGCCTAACGCAATTGTCCGCTCCTCCTTCGACATCACCACATCTCCCGCATCCGCGGCCGCTTGGCGCCCTTTTGCAAGTTCCTCTTTTTCTCAATCACTCGGAGATTGTCCGTGGTGTTACTGCCACCCCTGGAGAACGGCCAAACGTGGTCGATGTGGTGTCTTTCGGGGTCGAACCTCTCGCCCTTGAGGTCCCGCTCAATGACCGCGCGCTTTACCGATTTTGGGACGTGCCGGGATCTTCTCTTGCTCTGCCATCGTCCGAAGAAAACGAGCGTCACGAAGCCGGCGATGACTAGCTCCTGCGCCGGTACGAGATGCGTTCGTGGGCGCACTGCGGTGAACACCATCATCAGCACGGAGAAAACCATCACGGACTTGAAAAGATTTCGTAAGAAAAGCCGTGCCCCTTCGCGCGCGAGACGAAGCGCCCGGAGCCAGTACAGACATACGATCAACCCGGCTACGACGATGGTCCAGTCGAGGTCCGGTATACCCGTGATGTGAATCGGCGGCTGCATCTGACCAGCGCCGGAAACTACCTGGCTTTCCGAGTGTACGCCTTTACCTTGGTTCCGCGTTTCTTCGTGTGCTTAGAGACCGCTTGTCGCTTTTCTTTTTTCTTCGTAGCGCTGCCGAGGGCAAAAGCCGCCGCTAAAGGCAGGAGTGGCAGTGGCATAGCTTGAGGATTGAACGCCCTGACCGGCTGGTCAATGCTGCGAATGGATAACGAAGGTTGGTGTTCGACAGTTAATCACGCGGCCTGGGTTTTGTAAGGCGCAGATGCGCCAACTTCGCGACGGCCTTCCCTACCCTTCCAGCCTGAACTCGCCGGGTTGGCAGAACGGGCTGCGCCTGGTGCGCACTCTTGCGTGATGGATTCCGGCAGCCAGGTCAACCGGCAGTTTCGCGTTTACCTGCCATTCCACGCCGCCGGGGTTCATCAAGAGGTGAACCGGCACGTCCCGGCCGTCCACCTGTAAGAGCACGTCGTCGCGTCTCAAGGCGGTTTCATCGGTGGTGAAAAACACCGACAGGTACTCGCTCTTGAAACCGCGAAAAATGGCGGAACCGTCGAAGGTGTTCTGGACGGCAACCAGTGCGGGCGCGGGCGCGGTGGCCGCCTCGAGCGGCGGGAAGTCGGCGGGCAGCCCGGGAGACGGTCCGGCCCCGGCGGTCATCAAAACTGCGACGCCGTTGCTAAAGCCCGAGTTGACGGTGCGCAGCCGAACCTCATGCGAACCGGCGGCGAGGCCCGGCGGAAGCTTGAAATTGGCCTGCCAGTCTCCGGTTCCGTCGCGTTGCTGCCCGGTCCTGGTTACGGCCAGAGCAGGCACGCCGAGCCCGTCCACTTCCGCGCGCAGATCGTGCCTGGTGAGATCTTCGCGCGAGCGGAAGTAGAGGCACATGTATTCGTCCTTCGCGCGGTGGAACGTGGCGTCATTGGTCCGATTGTTGACCGCGGAACACAAATAGGGCGGCGCGGCCGCCGGGTTCGCCGCTGGAGCATCCCAGCGCCGCCGGCAGGTGATGCCCGCCCGCCCGTTGCCGACGTACTCGAGCTTAACCTGGGCGAATCCGGCCGACCGGCACATTGCCAGCAGGCACTTGGTGGTGGGGCCGAACCAGTTGTCGATCTGGCCGCCCAGCTCGTCGGTTTCGTAAAACTCCAGCGTGCAGGCCTCGCTCCGCTCTCCCAACCCATCGGCGACGAACGATTCGACAAACACTTGGTCGCGCGCCAGAGCGCAAATCTTCTCCAGGCCCAGCAGCGGATGGCGCAGATGATAGAGCACCCCGAAGAACAGGATGTAATCGAAAGTGCCGATGCTGGCCGGGTCCAGCTCGTCCACATCCAGCAGCCGGTAATCGACGCGCGACCCCCGCAGTTCCGCAACGGCGCGAAGCTCGCTGTATTCCACGCAATCGACCGCGACTACCTCCGCGCCGCGGCGCTCCATCTCGAAGGAGAACCAGCCCGAAGCCGCTCCCACGTCGAGCACGCGCCGGCCCCGCAGATCTTCCGGGATGGGGAATGAGCCGAGCCGCGCGCGCAACACCTCCAATCCGTTCACTCCAGGAAGCACCGTGCCGTCGTTCAATTCCAGGCTGTGATAGTGCGCTTTCCGCGAGAGCTCCGCCACATGTTTCTGAATGCGCGCGGCGAAGGCCGGATCGTTCGCCAGTGCCGAAGTGCGTTCGCTCATCACACCCATTCTCGCCTAAACGCGCCGCGTCGCGAGCGAGAGATGCCCAGGCGGCAAGCGTGGCAGGCGCTTTCGCGCACCACCTCTGTAATGGCCAGATCCGCGAGGAGTTTCGCCTTCACCGTGTAAGATCGAATATGGAGCGCGCGTGTCGACAATAAGATTGCCCGGCTGGTTCCGGGCTATCCAGCAAGGTTTCGAACGAACCGCATCTGATTTCATCCTGCATAAAAGGAGCCTGCTCGCCGACGCTGGGTTAGCGGCCGCAATACTGATTGCCAGCCTGCTCATCCTGGGTCCCTACGTTCTTACAGGATTCACCGGCCAGCCATGGAACAATGGCTATTTCTGTGAGGCGACCGCGCGTCTTTTCCGCGATTTCAAGTGGACCTGGAATCCTCTTACTTATGCGGGCGCGCCCTTCGATTACATGTACCCGCCGCTGTTTCACGCTCTGGTGGGCGCGCTGCCGGTTTCCTCACTCGGCCGCTCTTATCATCTGCTGACGGCTGCCGCCTATGGCTTGACTCCCGTCTGTCTCTACCTGCTCGGCCGGGTGCTGTTCCGCTCGCGGGCGCTGGCCGCGTTCGCCGCGGTCCTGTACAGCGCTTTTCCCTCGCCCGCATACTATTTCCTTCCACTATGGCGGAACCTCGCGCTGCCTTATGCCGGCGCGCCCTGGGGCTTTGTAGCGCTGGTCGGCTACGAGGAGGCCGCCCACGCGTTTGCGTTTCCGCTCGCCTTGCTCGCCATCGCCGCTGGGTGGCGAAACCGCTGGACGCTGGCGACCCTGTTGACCGCCGCGGTCTGCCTTACCAGTTGGCCCGGCATGCTCGGGCTGGGAATCATGCTGGCCGCAGTCGCGGTGGCCAAAACGCATGAGGCCGGCCTTGGCAAGAGTTGTCTCGCCGTTTTCGGAACCGTCGGTACGGCCTACGGGCTCGCCGCGTTCTGGATTACGCCGGGTTACATGGTCTCCATCTCGCTGGTCAACCGGATCGTTCTTCGGCATGCAGGATTGATCCCGACGCTACCCGCGGCGCCATGGAATCGAACCACGTGGGTCATTCTCCTGGCCGCCGCCGTCCTGCTGACGCTCGCATGCTGGCGCCGTATCGCGCCCGAGCTGGCCTTTCTGCTGGCGTGGCTGGCAATTGCGGGAGCGATCGTACTGGCATTTACGTTCGCCGGCAACGCTCTGCTGCCGATCCCGCATCGCTATATGCTCGAACTCAGCGCAGGCCTTGCGATGGCGGCGGCCGGCGTTGTCTCGCTCCTGCGGAAATGGCGCGTGGCGGCCGCAGCGGCGGCGCTGGCGATCCTCGCCGCCGGTGCACCCTCGGCCTTCAGCTTTGTCAGCCGCGCGTGGAAGGTTCAGCCGCATGCCGCGGAACCTCCTGGCGCCCTCGTCTATCAGCTTGCCGGATGGCTGAACCGGCACGCAGTGGGCGCGCGCATCATGGCATCCGGCGAACTCAACTCGGACCTCTTTCTCTGGTCGGATGTCCCCCAGGCCGGCGGCGTGCCCGCTCAAGGTATCTCGAACTATCTGATCTTCGCGGCCCAGCGGCAGGTGGTGCTGGGGTGCAGCAGCGATCCGGAGCGGATCGCCGAACTGTGGCTGCGCGCCCTGAACGTTCGCTACCTGGTCGTCAATGGCGCCGATTCACGGGATTACTTTCACTGGTTCGCGCAGCCGGAAAAGTTCGCGGTTCTCCCGGTTGCGTGGTCGAACGGCGCCGGCGACACCATCTACGACACTCCCGGCTCCGGCCACGAGGACGCCGTGGTAGTGGACCTTCCCGCGATGAACCGCCTGCCGCGCCTGACCTCGACCAGCGACGCCGGTTTTCTGGCGGCCTATGTCGGCTGGGCCGCCGGCAAGCGGCCTGTCTCGATCCACTGGAACGCGGCAGATAGCGCCGTGCTCGACACTCAACTCGGTCCGGACGAGGCCATCCTGGTCAAGATCAATCATGACCGCGGCTGGCGAGTTTCGGGCGCAACCACGAAGAGCGACCCCATCGGTTTCCTTCTGGTATGCGCGCGCCCGGGCCGGCAACACTTGGAATTGCAATTCACCGCGTCGTGGGACGTCTGGCTGGGCCGGGCGATCACCCTTTTGTCGGCCATTCTTCTTATCCTTCGCGTGCCCAAACCCTGGATCGCCGCGATGGCCGTGATTCCCGCCGTGGCCGCATTTGGTTTCCTATCCTCCACTTTGCCTCCCACTGTCAAAGTGGCGGAGGAGACATTCATCCGGCCGCAGGCGCCGATCATAAACCCGGGAGGAATCGTCGACGACCTCACCAATCGGCCGCCGCCGTTCGCACGCGGCCGGACGCTTACGGTTTGGGGAGTGAACTTCGGTTCGAGCACGGATTCGGACCGCGTGTGGCTCGGCGGTCGCACCGCCGAGATCACCCGGCGCTCGGCGAACACGATCACTTTCAAACTGCCTGCCGACGCCGATCCGAAAACCGTGGTGAGCGTCGAAGTCAACGGCTGCCGCGGCAATGAGTTCACCGTGGAGACGCGCTGATCGACGGGGCGCGATCATCCAGGGGCCAATCCCTGAATGCCCGGATGATGCAGATACTCCGGGAAGTCTACGCTTCGGCGCTCATGCGGGCTCGTGCCAGCAGGGCGCCCGCCGCCAGAAGCATCATGCCAAGCCCGCATGTGAAGATGGTGCTCGGGGCGGGGGTAGCGACGAGCGACACACTGCCGTACCGCAACTCGGCCACGGCGAAACCACCCGTCGCCGCGGTTGTGGTGACCACCACACTCGTGATGGTGGCGCGGTCAGACCCACCCGCCAGCAACGCGCCCGCGTGTCCGTTGACGTTTATCGACACGCTGCCGAGCAGCGTGCCTCCGCTGTAAAAACTGGCGGTGAAAGGAGCCGTGATGAACGCATCTGGCTCGACTTCAAATCCGAACGTGTGGGAGGGAACCGAAAGAGTCAGGGTCAGGCTCGTCGCTCCGAAATCCGTCAGAACGCGCGGCGTGCTGCTTTCCGTGTACGGTGGCGAGCCCCAGGTTTCCCAACTCGTCGGCACCGTTGCCGCCCTAAGCGCGGTGGAAAAAGTGATGGTTTGGGTGCCATCCGTAAGCGACGGCACCGAAGTACCATCCGCGACCGTTATGGGGATCACCGTGGTCGACCCCGTATACACAGCGCTCGGAATGGGAATCGCAACAAACTGCCCGAAAGCTGGAATGCATCCAGCGAGGCCAAGCCACGCAACGGCGGCGACAACTCGATTCAGACGCGCCATAACCGTCCTTAAAAAACGTTTCAAGGAACTATATCACACAATCGTAGCGGAAGTTCTGATTTTTCTGGGCATGGAGTTGGCGGACTTGCCGGACAGAACAGGAGTGCTGACGCGCAGATCCCTCTTACCAGAACCCGTTCTGGAACACCGGCTTGCGGCAGCGGGCGCAGAACTCGGCGGTCTTGACGTCGAGCCGTTCGACGGCGTGGCTGGAGGTCATCACGCAGCGCCAGTCTCCGCAGTGGCGCAGGCCGAAGGTATGGCCGAGCTCGTGAATGGCCTCCTTGAGCAGCCGGTCGCGCAGCAGGTCGTCGCGGGGCGGCAGGCCGTAAAATGGCTCGGCCAGGCGCGCCGTCGAAACCACGGCGCAGTTGCCATCCAGTTGCGCCTCGCCGAAGACGAATGTCAGCACGGGCACGTACAGGTCGCAGGAAGTGACGCCGAGCACGCGCGCGTCCGGGTCCCAAGCGCGCTCCAGCTCCTGGAGGATGACGCTCGAGTAATACTGGCCCCGCCGCCCGTCGAGCGCGAATCCCAGCTCCAGGCTGCGCGGGCTGAGGCGGCAGGGCACGCGAAACGTGCGCGCCAGCCCTGCCGCTAATTGCTCCAGCAGGTTGAGCGCCGGCTCCTGCGAGGACCCGTCCGCGCCCGAACCGGCAAGCGGAACGAGTTGAATGGGCTTCACCGCAAACCGTAACGGCGCAGCTTGTTGTAGAGCGTGGTGCGGTCGATATCGAGGATCCGCGCCGCGCGCGACAGGTTGTGCTGCGTTTCGCGCAGGACGCGCTCAATGTGCGCGCGCCCAATGTCCTCCAATGTTTGGCCGCCCTTGGGGGCGTCGGCCTCGAACTGGAAGGAAAAATCGGCGGCGCGGATCTCCGGCCCGCGGCTCACCACCAGGGCGCGCTCGACGGCGTTCTCAAGCTCGCGCACATTGCCCGGCCAGTCATGGCGCATCAGCAGGTTCAGCGCCTCGCCGCCGATCTGCGGCGCCGGCCGGCTGGTGGCCATGGCGTACTTATTGAGAAAGTGATTGACCAGCAGCGGAATGTCTTCCTTGCGGTCGCGCAGCGCCGGCAGGTCGATGCAAAAAACGTGCAGGCGATAGTAGAGATCGGGGCGGAAGGCGCCCTCCTTGACCAGCGCATCCAGGTTTTTGTTGGTGGCGGCAATGGCGCGAAAATCCACTTTGATGGTTTGATTGCCGCCCACGCGCGTGATTTCCTTTTCCTGCAGCACGCGCAGCAGGTCGGTCTGGGTCCGGAGGCTGATGTCGCTGATTTCATCCAGAAACACCGTGCCGCCATCGGCTACTTCGAACTTGCCCTTCTTGCGGTACTGCGCCCCTGTGAACGAGCCTTTCTCGTGGCCGAACAGCTCGCTTTCGAGCAGCGTTTCGGTGAGCGCGCCGCAATGGATGGTGACCATGGGCATATAGCGCCGCGGGCTGGCGGCGTGAATGGCGCGCGCCACCACTTCCTTGCCGGTGCCGCTTTCGCCGGTGATGAGGACGGAGGCCTCGGTGGGCGCCACCATCTCGATCAGCTCGACCACCTTCTTCATCACCGCGCTCTTGCCGATCAGCTCGGTGCCGGGCGAGACCTCCTGCAGGTTCTCGCGCAGCCGCACCACCTCGCGCCGCGTGCGCTTGTGCTCGAGCGCTTTTTCCACCAGGTGCGAAAGCTCGTCGGGGTCCACGGGCTTGGTGATGTAATCGTAAGCCCCGCGTTTCAACGCCTGGACGGCCGTATCCACCGCGGCGTAGCCGGTCATGATGATCACCGTCAGGTCCGGATCGGCCTCGTGCAGCCGGGCCTGCACCTCCATGCCGTCCATGCCGGGCATTTTGATATCGAGCAGCGCGATATCGAACTCCGCCTGCTGGATGGTTTCCAGGGCTTCCCGCCCGCTGCCCACCGGCCGCGCCATGTAGCCCTCGCTGGTGAACCACTTTCCCAGCGAATCGCGGACCACCAGCTCGTCGTCCACGATCAGGATTCTACCCTTGGTTTTCACCGACGCCGTGCTATCCACTGCTGTTGCCATACCGTCCTCCCGTCTTATTTGCGGTCACGTCCCGCCTCGTCTTTCCGCCTATGCGCCCGCCGCCGCAACAGCCGCTGCGCTCAGCGGCAGGGCCACGCGGAATTCCGTTCCCTGGCCCGGCGTCGAGGTCACCGCGATCTCGCCGCCGTGCTGTTCCACTATGCTGTGCGCCACCGCCAGGCCCAGGCCGGTGCGGTTCTGATCCTCCTTGGTGGTGAAGAAGGGGTCGAAGATATGCGGCAACACTTCCTCAGGAATGCCGCATCCGGTGTCCTTTACGCGCAGCGCCGCTTCGCCGGTGGCGCCGTTGAGCGCGGTGATCACCTCCAGGCGGCCGCCCGACGACATCGCCTCCGAAGCGTTCACCAGCAGCACCAGCGCGAGCTGCTGGATCTGATTGGCGTCGCAATCCACCGGCGGCAGGCCTTCCGCCAGCCGTTCGACCAGCTCGATATTCTGCATTTCCAGCTTGTGTTTCACCAGCAGCACGGCATGGTGCACGATGGTGTTCAGGTCGTTGGGCGCGCGCTCGCTGGCCTTCTGCCGCGAGAAGGTCAACAGGTTTTTCACCAGCTCGCCGCACCGCTTGCTTTCCCGCTCGATGGTTTGCAATTGCTCGGCCATCTCCTCGCGGTTGGGAGCGTCACACTTGAGAACGCCGCGTTCCACCAGCCGCGCGTAGGTCAGGATGCCGAACAGCGGATTGTTGATCTCATGCGCCACAGTGGCCGCGAGCTTGCCGATGGAGGCCATTTTTTCCGAGCTCAGCAGGGTGCGGTGAATGCGCTCCAGCTCGGCTGTTTTGCGGCGCACCTGTTCCTCGATCCTGGCCTGGACGCCGGCCACCTGTGCCGTCATCTTGTTGAAGCTGGCGGCCAGGTCGCCCAGCTCGTCGTCCGAGCGCACCGGAAGGC
The DNA here is from genome assembly GCA_049587755.1 of Bryobacteraceae bacterium. Classification (GTDB taxonomy): domain Bacteria; phylum Acidobacteriota; class Terriglobia; order Bryobacterales; family Bryobacteraceae; genus Bog-375. The sequence goes on from JBAVEN010000001.1 coordinate 21,656, forward strand.
GGTATTCCAGATCGCCCTCGCGCACGCGGTGGGTGCCGTCGATCAACTCCTTCACCGGCTGGTAGACCACCCGCCAGATGAAGGCCACCGCCACTCCGGAACCGAGCACGATGCCGCCCAGCAGAAACCAGCCAAGCGACGCCTGGTTGTGCGCGATCTGCGCATCCACCGGGGCCAGCGACAACTGCGCGTCCACCACGCCCAACACCTGCTGGCTGGCGGGGTGCACGTGGCAAGCCGCGCTGGAACATTCCGGCGCGTTGTCGATGGGCTGGATGACAGCGATCAGGTGATGGCCCTGCTTGTCCCAAAAGGGGCGCGCCCGGTCCGGCCGGTTGAGCTTGGCGAGCGGCTGCGATTGCGCGTGGCAGCCGTAGCAGGCTTCGGCCGACTTGTCGACGGCGGTGTTGACTTCCCGCGTCTCGGTGGAAAACATGATGTGCCCGTCGCGATTGAAGATGCGGATGCGCTGGATGCCGGGCTCGCTGCCCAACGCCTGAATCACGTTGTAGAGCGCGTCGCGGTCATGGCGCATCATGTCGTAACGGGTGCTGCGCAAGATGACGTCCGCGACCCGGTCGGCCGATTGCACCATCAAACTTTCCGCCTGGCGCCGCTCCGCGCGGAGATTGATGAATCCGAAAAGAGCAAAGAATACCGCCGTGCTCACGATCACGCTCACCGCCAGCTTGGCGGCGAGTCCGAGACGGATTGACCGGAAGAAGGTCATCCTACCGCGAGTGGGTCGACCTCCAGTTCCATCCCGTCCTCCATCGCAGGCTCCAGCGAGTGCGCCTCAAAAACGGGGAAATACTGGCCGATCACGCGGAAAACCGCGAAACCGGCTGCCACCAGCGAGAGCGTCACCGCCACCTCGCTCCACTTCGGGTTATAGTGCGTGCCGCTTCCCGCCTCCATGCCGGTGATGGCCACGTTGAGCCGGTTGGCGATGAAGCTGAACACCACCATCACGGAGCAGGCATACAGGGCGGCCGGGTTGCGGCGGATGCGCGACTGGTAGAGCAGCAGGGTGGGAACCAGCGCCAGCGCGATTTCGAGCGCGAACAGCCAGGTTTCAGTCCGGTTGCGCAGTAGCAGGCCGAGCTCGCCGCGCTGCACCAGGTCGAGGAAGCGGATCCACAGATACACGCTCATCGTCACCGCCAGCACACGCGCGATGCTGGCCAGCAGCGGCACCTCCAGCGCGCGCCCGAAGGCGCGGCTGCTATGCCACGATTCGAAAATCGTCATCGCTAGCCCCACCCCGATCGCTGAAATAAAAAACAGCAGCGGCAGAATGGGCGTGTACCACAGCGGATACAGCTTCTCCGGCACGATCAGAAACAGAGAGCCCAGCGAACTCTGATGCAGAGTGGAAAGCAGCACGCCCAGAATCATCATCGGCACCGAGATGCGGTGAATCCACTCCATGGGTTTGTGCAGGCCGAAGCGCTCGAACACCATGGGAAGGAACTCGAGGAACAAAACGGAGGTGTAGAGCGTCACGCACCACGCCACCTCGAACATCACCGAGTGTGGATTCCACATCACCAGCGGATGCCACATCCGGTCGGGACGGCCGACGTCGTAAAGCAGCCCCACCGTCACCAGCAGATAACCCAGGAAGGCGGTGAGAATGGCGGGGCGCAACACGGGGCGGTATTGCTTGATGTTGAAAATATGCACCATCGCCACCAGCGTGAACCCGCCCGACGCCAGACCCACGCCACCCATCACGTCGAAGCCGATCCAGAGGCCCCAGGGAAACTTGTCGCTCAGGTTGGTGGAACCTCCCAGGCCGTAGAAAATGCGGAGATAGGTCGCATACGCCCCGCTGAGCAGAATAGCGGCGAAAATCGCCCGCCACACCGTGATCTTCGGCAGCTTCGCCGTCATTGGCCCGGTTCCTCCTTGCGCGCGCGCGGCTTCTTCTGGCGCCCAGGCGGTCCCTCCTCGCGCGCCACTTCGGCGCGGCGGTTGGTGATCCACCAGATGCCGCCCAGCAGAATGGAGCCGGTCGAAACCACGTCCGGCAACAGCTCCAACACCCGCCAGGTGAGCATCGGCATCGGCTCGTCCGGGAGGTTGGTACGCAGGCCGATTTGCTCGAACGGCACCGCCGAAAGAAACAGCACCGACGTGCCCCCCACCACGGAAAGGCCGTAGATCTTTTGGTAGTACTGTTCCGGCTTGGCCGCGAGCCGTGAACGAGCTTCGGCGACCAGCGCATCGCGGTCGCCATTGATGGTTGCCTGCACCGGGCACACTTCGGCGCACGCCGTCAGCTTCCCGGCGCTCTGGCGCGGATAGCACATGTCGCACTTGCGCATCCGTGGCAGCCGGCTCGACCATTCATAAGAGGGCACCTGGAACGGGCAGGCCTGGACACAATACCGGCAGCCGATGCACTTGGAGGCTTCGTAAATTACCGGGCCCAGCGCGGTTTTCTGCAGAGCACCGACCGGGCAAACCGAGGCGCAGGCCGGCTGTAGACAATTCATACACAAGCGGCGGCAGAAATGATCGCCATGCGTCACTATGGTGGTGAGCTTGTGCGCTGAGAGCGTTTCCTCGGCGGCGATTTTGTCGTTGTATGGGAGGCCCCAACGCTCCGCGCAGGCACCCTCGCAGGCCCGACAGCCTATGCAGAGGGTACTGTCATAGAGGATCGCTTTAGGCATTTACAGATCTCTAACTCTAGTTTTAGCAGAAATTGACCTCAATGTGTAGAAAAAAATGACACATCTGGTTATTGAAATCACCTTAGGGTGCCTCGGTCCGACTACTCCAGCGTCGGTTTTCGCCACCGGGCGCTTGCGCCAGCGGGAAAAACGGAGTTGGAGAGTTTCGGAGGTGAAGGTTCGGTCAAGCCCGGCAGGATGCCCGCCTCAATCCGCTTGGTCGGCGAATGGGGCGGGGGCGGTCTCATCAGGTTCGGCCGGATGGAAGCAGCATCCCTGTCACCGCGGTCAAGGGCATCCTCTGGAAACCTCTACGCCGTGAGGAAGAACTCGTTGGTGATCTGCTTCCAGTTGGCGTCGGGGACTTCCGCCAGCAGATCCTCGGCGGGACGTCCGCCATCGGCTGCGGCGGCGCCGGCCAGCATCGGTTGGCGGCTGTACAGACGGTCCACGGCCAGGCGCATCCATTCATGAACCAAGCCCTTTGGTATCAGGTTGCGAGTAGTGCTTTCCTCATCCGGAACATTAACCGTCAACAACCAGCCTTTGCCGTACGGGTCGCTGCGCACCAGAGCCGGGTTGTTCACTACTTCCGGGTTAATAGCCATGACCTCACCTTCGGTGGGCGAAACCATCTCCGCTTTCTCGCCGTTACGGCAGAAGGAGAGGATTTTTTGGCCTTGACGGACCCACTGGCCGGGCTTGGGAAGCTCGATCTTGTCGATCTTTCCCGCCAGCGCCGCGGCAAACTCGTCCGCACCTACGCGCACCACGCTCTTTCGCTCCTGCACCAGCCAGGTGTGTCCGGGGTGGTAGGAGACCTGTCCCGGGGTGTGGAACCCACTGACGTAATCCGCGCTGGCCGCAACCGGGGCCGGAACGCGCTCAACCGCGGCGACGGTGTTGAGCGCCTTCTTGCGATTCAGGAAATAATCCAATACGATGAAGGTCAGAAACGTGACGAGAACCAGAATGACTGTCATACTCTTCCATCCTTTCCGATTCTGTATAGGGCACGGCAATGACCAAAAAGCGGAGTTTTTTGCCTCTTTATCTGTTGTGGAATGAAGCAGATCAGCCGCTGTGGTTTTGGCATCGCCGGCCTGTGTTGAAATACTCGACGGCCCACATGTCGAAAAATGCTATGAACTGCAATCAAATTAACGGGTTTGGTGCCCTGTTGCAAAACACGACGGCACGGTTGCGGAATCCTACAACATCGAAAGATCTCTTGCGTGTGATCATAAAATATCGAAGTTCCCTCTTGGTTGCTCTTTTGTTCGCTTTTGCCACCGTTTCGCCTGGCTGCGGACACTCCGCCCCGCCTGCGGCTGTCTCGACCGAAAAAAAAGATCCTGCGTCCAACCCGTCAGCTCACGTGCCGGCGAACCGGGAGGCGGACGATACCGCCCGCTTTCTGGCCGGAATCCCTGGGAATCCTGGCAGCCCGTTCGCGGACTTGGAACAAACCGAGGCTTGGACCGACCACCGCGCCCGCCTGGATGCCGGCTGGCATAACCTGGACGGCAGTCTGGTCGCCGGCCTCCACGAGTTTGCGAAGACTGAGTTATCGGACGCGGCTCTCCGCCGGGCCATCGTCTTTTATCCGTTCAGCGGTCCGGACGCGCTGTATGCCACAGCATGCTTTCCGGATAACGCCACCTATGTCCTGGTGGCGCTGGAACCATCCGGAACCTTGCCGACCGTCAAGCAGCTTAGCCGTAAACAGGATATGGCGGGCTATCTGGCGGAAACGCGGGACACCATGGGCTCAGTGCTCGGCCGCAGCTTCTTTATTACCCGCGAAATGGACCGTCAGTTCCGCGGGCAGGTCACCGATGGCCTGCTGCTGCCCATCCTGGAGGTGCTGGCGCGCCTGCACAACACCATTCTGGGCTTCCGCTATACGCGCCTCGACGATGCCGGCAAGCTGATCGACCGTGACAGCAGCTACAAGCCGCGCACGCCATACGGCGACAAGGGACTGCAGATCGAGTATCGTTCCGACCTGGATCAGTCGGTGCACCAGATGTACTACCTGACCATCAACCTGGACGATGAACACCTGAAGACCAACCCGCAATTCGTTCAGTATGCCGAGGGGTTGAAGGGGGCCGTCACGCTGCTCAAGGCCACTTCCTACATGACGCACCGGGACGAGTTCTCGATGATTCGCAACCTGATCCTGGCCAACAGCCAGGCGGTGTTGCAGGACGATTCGGGTATTCCGTTCCACTTTTTCGACCCGGAGACTTGGAAGGTGCAGCTATTCGGCGAGTACACGCGCCCGTACGGCAGCTTCCGCTACCTGATTCAGCCCGATCTGCAAAAGGCCTACCAGGATCCTGGAGTGCGTCCCCTGCCCTTCCGCATTGGCTACGGATACGGCAAGGTGAAATCCAACCTGCTGCTGGCGCGGCGCACGGCGCAGGTCGCCGCGCAGAGCCGGCCGACGAACTGAAGCACCGGGACCTTTCTGCATCCTGCCGGCCCGGATTCGTCAGCGTTGCTCGCCCAGCGGGGTGTCGATTTCGTTCGAAAGCCCGGCTTGCAGGTGTTCCGGGGCGTCGTAGCCAGTGCCCGCCGGCGGGTGCTCAACCGCGGCCCGAGGAAGTGCAATAATAGTCCCGAATCCCACCAAAAGGACAACCTATGAAACTCTTCGCCGCTGCGCTATTGTTTACCGCCGTCGTTTCCGCTCAGGAAATGCCGTCCAACCCGCTGGTCACCGTTTCAAGAAGGATCTACGCCATCTCCAAGAGCGACGTGCTGCGTTCGGTGGACAAGATCCCCGACGACCTGTGGTCCTTCCAGCCGACCAAGGACGTTCGCACCGTCGGCCAGTTGTTTGCCCACATCGCCGACGGCCAGTATGAGTTCTGCGGCCTTGTCGCCGAAGGGAAGAGCGTTCAGAAGGGCATCGAGAAGACCATGAAGACCAAGGACGAGATTGTGCCCGCGCTGAAAGAAGCCTTCGCCTATTGCGACGCCGCGTACGACAAGATGACCGACGTCAACGCCGCTGATTTGGTCGCCTTCTTCGGCATGAAGATCACCAAGCTCGGCGCCATGGACTTCAACACCGCTCACAACATGGAACACTACGGCAACCTCGTCACCTATATGCGGATCAAAGGCATCGTGCCGCCCTCCAGCGAACGGCAGATGCCGGCTGCCGCCGCCAAGAAGTAGCGCGCCATGACACTACTGCGTATGAAGCGTCACCTCGGATTGTTAGCCGCAACTCTCGCCTTGTGTGCCGCGGCCGCGAACGCGCAGGCGGCCCCTGTGCCGCGTCCACCGATCGTCGGCGTGGGTCACATCGCCCTGAAGACCGACAATTTGGCCGCAGCCCGCAACTTCTACGGCCACGATCTCGGTTTCGAGGAGCCGTTCACGCTCGATAAACCCACCGGCGGGCTGCTGTTGACCTATTTCAAAGTGAATGACCATCAGTACATCGAAATCTTTCCGGAATTGAAAGGTGCGGCCGAAGACCGTCTCTCCCACATCTGCTTTGAGACCGCGGATGCCGGCAAACTGCGGGCCTATCTGGCCTGGCGCGGGGTAAAGGTTCCGGATTCGCTCCAGCTCGGCCGCGACGGGAATTACAGCTTGATGGTCAAGGATCCGGACGGCCACAACGTGGAGTTCATGGAGTACATTCCGGGATCGCTGCATAGCCGCAATTTCGGCAAGTATCTGCCGGCGACACGGATTTCCGAGCGCATCATCCACGTCGGCATAACGGTGAAGGATCGCGCCGCGGCCGACCGCTTCTACAAAGACATCCTCGGCTTCCACGAGACATGGCACGGCGGCATGACGGACGATCGCACCGACTGGGTGGACATGCGCGTGCCGGATGGCACGGATTGGCTGGAATACATGCTGAACGTCAACAATCCGACGCCGCGCACGCTGGGCGTGATGCATCATCTGGCGCTGGGAGTGCCCAGCGTGGCGCGCGCACTGGAGACGCTGAAGGCCCGCGGCATGGACCTCGACGGCCAGCAGCCCAAGATCGGACGCGATGGCAAGTGGCAGTTGAACCTCTACGATCCGAATCTGACGCGGGTGGAATTGATGGAGCCGAAGCCGGTTCAGACGCCGTGTTGCTCGCCGATCACGCAGTAGCGTACGGCGGCCGGGTCCGACGATCCCAACGCCGGCCGCGGGTCCGGGGCGCCCTTCCCGGCCGGCGCTATACTGGAGAAAACCGCCGCCTTTTCGTTACGGGTTGCGCGGTCAGCGCATCTGAACGGGAAAGGGGGGCGTGGAAATTCATGAGTGCTCACAAAGGGTCAATCGCAACGGCAGCCGAAGCTCCGGAGGCGTCGCCGTCTGCGTCGTTCAAAATCTTCCATCGGGTGGTGGACTGGATCACCAACGAGCGCCTGCAGCTCATCAACATCACCGACCGGATCAACGATATCGTGCGCAAAAGCGGCGTCCGCGAGGGCATCGTTCACCTGCAATCGCTGCATACGACCACAGCGGTGTTCCTCAACGAGTGGCAGGACGCGCTGCTGGCCGACGTGCGCGCGATGCTGGAAGACCTGGTGCGCCGCGACGGCAACTGGCGGCACAACGACCCGCGCTACAGCGACTGCGAGCGCCGCAACGCCGATTCTCATCTGCGCGGCATGCTGATGGGGCAGGCCCTGTGCCTGCAAGTGCGCAATTCGGCCGTGCTGCTGGGCACCTGGCAGAGCATCATTCTGGCAGAATTCGACGGCCCGCGCAGCCGCACCATGTCGGTCCAGGTGTCCGGCATCTGAGACCATGTCCAAGCGCTTCACGCTGGCCGAAGCCGAGCGGTTGCTTTCGCGGCTGGAGCCGTTGCTGCGGAGCGCCATCGATCTCAAAAGCGATCTCGAGCAGGCGCAAGGGGAGCTCACTGAATATCGCGAGCGCGTGGCCCTGATGGGCGGCGTGAAGCTGGACCGCGGCCGCGTGAGCGCGGTGCAGACGCGCCGGGAGACCGCCATCGCCCACCTGCGCGCCGCCATCGAGCAGGTGCAGAACCTGGGCTGCCTGATCAAAGACCTGGACACCGGCCTGGTAGACTTCCCCACCCTGCTGCACGGCGATGAAGTTTACCTGTGCTGGCGGCTGGGCGAGCCGGGGATCGGTTTCTGGCACGGGGTGGATGAAGGGTTTCGCGGCCGCAAGCCGGTGGACCGCGACTTTCTGGACAACCATCGCGGCGACTGAACCCGAATGCTCCGCGGGACTCACGAAACCGAAATCAAGCTGGCGGCGCCGGACGCGGCAACGGCGCGGCGCCTGCTGCGCAAGGCCGGATTTCGCGTAGCGCGCCGCCGCGTGTTCGAAGCCAACACGGTTTTCGACACGCCGGATCACGGCCTGCGCCGGGCGAACCTTCTGCTGCGCGTGCGCGAAACTCCGGGCGAGGACACCTTCACCTTCAAGGGCCCACCGCTCGCGGCCAGGCACAAAACCCGCGAGGAACTGGAGGTCAACCTGTCGAGTGCCGCCACGTGCGGCCTGATACTGCAGCGCCTCGGCTACCAGCCGGCGTTTCGCTACGAAAAGTACCGCACCGAATATCGCCTGCCCGGCACTTCCGGTATCGCTACCTTGGACGAGACGCCGATCGGCGTCTACCTCGAGTTGGAAGGCAGCCCGCGCTGGATCGACCGAATGGCGCGGCGGCTTGGTTTTCGCGAGCAGGATTACATCACCGCCAGCTACGGCCGCCTTTACCTGGAGTGGTGCGCGGCGCGCCAGGCCACGCCGGGTCACATGGTGTTTCGATAACGCCGGGTTGCGATCGCGCGCACGCGAAGGGTCCGCCGGGCGTGGAGAGCCGCCGCGCCGCCCGTCGTCTACTGGATCGGCAGCAGGACGGTGTTGCTCACCACTTTGTTGATAGTTACCGTGAGCTGGAAATCACCGCCCGAAGGCGCATCGGCACCGAGCGCGAATTCGACGACATCGATGCCCACCGCGCCGGGCATGGCATAGGCACTTTGTGCCGCGAAACTTGCCGTGCCCACTTGCACGCTGGCCGGGTCCGTCACCACGTACGAAGGCGACTTCGGCACCGGCAGGCCCTCCGGCCGCAGCGGTGTGGTGGGGCCGAAGCCGGTGCCGTACAGGGTGAGCACTTCGCCCGCCTTCGCCGGAGAAGCCTCGGTCACCAGGGTGCCGTCCGGGTGAAACGCGAGCGCGTACGCCTTGTTATTCGAGGTGATGGCGAATAACCCCGGTGCATCCTGCGCAATAGTGAAGGCGGCCGTCACCTGGGCTTGTTCCGGCGTGGTCACCACCACGTTCGAGGCGCCCAGCGGCAGGTCCGCCGGCAATTCGGCATTGATTTGGGTCGGCGACACATAATACAGCGGCAGCAGCCGGCCACCGACCGAGACTGTCACCCCGTCCAAGGTCTGCGGCATCGGGCTGGCCAGATTCACCTTCACGTCGTCGGCCAGGTTCGCGCCGAAAATGGAAATCGCCGAGCCGGGCGCCACGGCAGTGGAGGGAGTCGCTCCGGCGCCATTGGTCACCGCGCCGGCCGGCAGAAAGGGAACCGTGGTAAACAGCGCCGTCACCGAGCGAGGCTGGCTCATCAAGAGCATTCCGAACGGCGTGATGCCGTTCAAGTCGCCGCTCCAATTACGGAATTGATAGCCCGGCAACGGGCTCAGGCTGATGTTGACCACGGTGCGGAAATCGTAATATCCGTCCGGCGAAGCCGGCTGGAAGTTCCAGGTTGCCGCGCCTGCGGGGCTGGTGGCCGTTGCCAGGTAGTTCATCAAATGGTAATTGGCGGTCACGGTGGTGGTGCTGGCCGGCGCGCTGAGCGTCAGGTTGCCGGGTCCGGCTCCGTTTGACCATCCCAGAAGATCCTGCCGCGAATTGGCGCCTGCCGGCACGCTGGCCGGCGCACTGATTGTCACCTGCGAGCCCACCGGCGGCTGCACCGTGCAAGGCGTGGCGCAGGAGGTTCCATTCACGCTCACCGAGATGCCGGGAAGACTGCTGTTCACGGTCAATTGTGCTAACTGCTGGTAAGTCGCCGTATAGGTGCCGCTGGTGGAGACGGTCATCGTCTGCGCCGCCGCTCCGCCGTTGGACCAACCGGTAAAGCTCCATAAGCGGCCTTGCGCATCGGTCTCGGTAGCCGGCGCCGCGAAGGTATGAGTCGAGCCCTCGGCCCAGGCGAAGTTCCACACGGTCCAGTTGCTGCGCCCATCCACCGTCAGATCGAGTCCGGGGGGCGAAGTAAGAAAAGTCTCCAGCACGCCGGGGGTGAAGGTGGCTGTAAGTGTGACCGGCGCTGAGGATTGAGGCACCGTGTAGTTGTGACTAATGGCTCCGCCGTCGCTCCAGGAAGAAAACACCCATAGACTACCCTTAGTGTCAGTCTGCTGAGAAAGCGTGGCCACCGCATGCACACTTCCCCAAGCCAGCCACTCGGTGGAAGGAGTGACGGTTGGCTGGCTATCCACCAGCACTTCAAGTCCCGACGGCACCGAGGCAAACGTGATCGGCGCGGCCAACGTGAAGTTGGCAACGGCCACCACGGGCGCGTTCATGGTGACGGTGTCCTGCTCTCCGGTAATCAACTGATTGGCGCCGGGAGTCCAACCGGTGAAGGTATAGCCGGGGTTGGTGACGACAACCAGGAGCACGCTGGAACCTGCGGCATAAGGCTGCGGTAACGGCGGCACCAGCAGCCCCTCTGCGACCCCGTTTACGAAAATCGTCCCCGGCACTCCTCCGCAGGGGACAGATCCGCAGGTCGAGCTGATAATTGCGTTGAGGGTGTAGGTGGTACTGAAATTCGCTGTATATTGCGTCACGGAGGGGTTGGCCATGACCGTGATCGATGGCGAGGTAAACGTCTCCGAACCGACGGCCCAGTCGACAAACGTGTACACAGTGGGAGCCAGAATGTATGGCTGAATGGCGGAAGCGACGACCAGCGTGTGCTGACTCCCCACGGGCCAGGCGAAGCTCTGCGTAGAATTGTAGGTCTGGCCGTCCACCATGAAATAGGCTCCCGCGGGCACCGCCGAGACATGGACCAACACCGTCTGAGCGCGGGCTTGCGGCGTAAACGCCAGCCCACCGAGAAGACCCGCGGCCAGGAAGAGCCTTGCCGTAACATTTCCGATCAAGCTGTATTGCGCGCTGGAGCGCTCGAACAAATGTGACACCTTGCAGCCTCGATTCCGAGGCGAGTATACGCGTAAACCCGCAGAAATACACGACTAACTTTGGTAATGGCGAAATTACTAGCCATTTCGATCATTGATTCACGCCCCATTTGGTCCTGTAATTCGAATAGTCGCGGGAAGACTATATTGTATGCGTGGGACAAGACTACTCTTTTCGATTACAATGACGCTTCTGACTGCCGGAGCAGGGCTGTCAGTTGCCGCAACGTTTGGAACCGTGGTGCCCATCGGCGGCACGGCTTCCGATATCGCCCTCGATGAGTCGCGGAACGTTTTGTACATCGCGGATTTTGCCTCCGCTACCATCGACGTGATGTCGCTTGCCGACTACACCATTCAGAGCTCGTTCAACGTGGCTCCATTTCCGGCAGCGATCTCTTTGGCACCGAGCGGGCAATACCTGGTAGCGGTCCACTATGCCAACTTCGCCAGCTCCACCGGAACGGGCGCAACGGCAGCGGGCGGCAATCTGGTCACGGTGATCAACCTGAGCACCCAGGCGCAAACCACATACACGCTGGGCGAATCGCCGCTGGGAGTGAGCTTCGTCAACACCATGAGCGGCGACCAGGGCGGCGTGGCGGTCATCGTCACGACCGCGCATATCCTGGCGCTCAATCCGGAAACCGGAGAGATCGATACCCTGATGTCGTTGGCCGATCTCGCGGCTTCGATTACGCCGCAGCCGATTCCGCAGCCGGGGCCGGCGCTGCCGGGAGCCTTCACCGAGGCCTCCCTCAGCACGTCGGGCGATGGCTGGACCACATGGGGCATTTGCGGCGCGGGAACGGGCACCCAGTTGGTTTTCTGGTATAACGCCCTCAACGGCACCTTCAACGCGGTTACGTGGATCACGTCGCCGGCGCTGCTGCCGCGCATCAGCGTGTCCGGAGACGGGACCAGCGCCATGGTCGGCTGGTCGCTGTACAACGCGAACATCATGATTCAGGGGCGCTACCCCAACGTGGTCACCTCGAAGTACATTACCGGCAGCGCCTATGACTGGATTAACGGCATCATCTACGCGCAGATCCCGGATGCATCCCAGCCCAGCGGCAGCCCTCTGCCATCCTCGAACACGCCGGCAGGATCGTCCACGCTGTTGCCGTCCATGCTGGTGATGGATGCCGACAACCTGACCTACCGGGAACGGCTGACGCTCCCGGAGAACCTGGTCGGGCGGGCGGTGTTGAACAAAGCGGCGACCGTGATGTACGCCATGTCCGATAGCGGCGTGACGGTGCTTCCGGTGGGATCGCTCAACTCGTTCAACCGGGTCGAACCGGGCCAGGAAGATGTGTTGATCCAAACCAGCTTCTGCAACGAGGCCCAGGTGAGCCAGACCTTCACCCTCGCCGATCCGGGCGGGAATCACACGGACTTCGAGCTCACGCCGGGCGCCGGCATACTGGTTTCGCCGTCTTCGGGCATGACGCCGGCCACCATCACCGTGAGCGCGGACCCGACCTACTTCAAGAGCGCGCTCGGCACCAGCGTGGTTCCGGTGACGATCTCTTCGGTATCGGCGATCAACCAGCCGATTCCGGTGCGCGTGCTGGTGAGCAACCCGGACGAGGACCAGCGGGGCACAGTGGTCGATGTGCCCGGCGTCCTGAGCGACATTATTCCAGATGCCGGCCGCAACCGTTTCTATATTGCTCGCCAGGACCGGAACAAGGTGCTGGTCTACGACGGCGCCACCAGCCAGTTGCTTGCCAGCCTGCGGACTGCGACGACACCGTCCGGCATGGCGATCACGCAGGACCAGACACACCTCCTGGTGGTCAACAACGATTCCAACCTGGTGAATGTATTTAACCTGGATTCGCTGCAGGCGCTGCCGCCCATCACCCTTCCCGGCTCGCACTACGGCCGGTCGGTCGCCGTGTCCAACAGCGGCATCCTGGCGCTGGTGCGCGACGAATCCGATTTCACCGGGAAAGTGGATGTGCTCGATCCTATTAATCTGGTCGGCACCCAGATGCCTACCTTGGGCCCCTGGAAGAATCAGGTCAATGATATGTCGGTGCTGGGCGCCTCGCCCAACGGAGCCAACGTTTTGCTTGCCGGGCCCGATGGCACGGTGATGCTGTACTCGGCAACGGCCGGCAGTTTCACGGTCGCGCGCCAGGACTACTCGGCCCTGTCCGGCTCCTACGGCGCATCCAGCTATGACTGCTATGTCGCCGGGAGCGCAATCCTGAACGCATCGCTGGTGCCGGTTGGAGCCTTCAGCACGGCCGGCGGCAATCCCTCGGGATTCACCTTCGTCGATCAGAACAACACCGCCAGCGGCTATCTGACCACTGCGCCCACCATTTCCAGCCCGGGCACAATTCAGTACTTCGCGTCGCTGTCGTCAACCTCCCAAAGCCCCATCCCGATGGTGGAAGCTCCGCTGTTGCCCACCAACGGCAGCAGCCCGGCCGTCGCCTCGGGCTCGAGTTCCAGCTCCAGTTCCTCGGGCTCGGGCTCGACGACCACGACTGGCACCACTTCGACCAATGGCTCGGGCAGCAGCAGCCTCAGCCAATCGACCGATTTCAGCCGCACCGTAGCTCCGTTGTCCGGATCGGGCGAGATCGTCGTGCTGAGCACTTCCGGTTTCACTGTCCTGAGCCAGAACTACGCGGCCTCCTTCGCACCGCCTGTGATCAGCAGCGTCGTGAATGCGGCGAATGGCACGTCGCCGGTTGCGCCGGGCGGCCTGATCACCGTTTGGGGCACCGGGATGAGCCCGGTCAGCGTGGCGACTTCGCAAATCCCGCTGCCAACGGCGCTGGGGCAGTCGTGCCTGAGCGTCAACGGTACGCCGGTGCCGCTGCTGTTCGTTTCCTCCACGCAGATCAACGCGCAGTTGCCTAACAACGTTATTGGCCCCTCAACCATCAGCGTTCACACGCCGGGCGGGGTCAGCAGCAGCCTCCACTTCACGGTTCAGACGACCGCACCGAGCGTGTTTCTGTCCGGCGTCGCAGGGCCGATCACGGGCCTGGCAACCGTCCTCCGCGCCGCCAATTATCAGCTTGTCACTCCCACCAATCCGATTCGGCCGGGAGACACGCTGGTGATTTATCTGACCGGCATGGGCCTCACCTCACCCTTGGTGACGGCCGGCTTGCCCGCGCCCACCAGCCCGTTGGCCTGGGCTTCCATTGGACCCACGATCACGTTGGGCGGTTCCCAGTTGCAAATACAATACGCCGGCCTGGCACCGGGTGAGATCGGCGTCTACCAGATCAATGCCGTGGTTCCCAGCAGCGTCACCCAGGGCATGAGCGTGCCACTGGTGATCAGCCAGGGCAGCACCGGCGCCACCACGCTGAATGAGCGTGTGGTGGCCAACTAGCAGTCTCCTGGAGAAGGATATGAAAGCGCTTGGAAAGATATCCCTGATTCTTGCGTTCGCGCTCTGTGGCTTCGCCCAGCAGTGGGAGCTGGGAGGCATCGGCGGCGTGGGCTTCCTCAACAACGTTTCGGTGAGCGGCGCCGCCGGCTCGGCCACCGCGGGGTTTTCCCCGGGCGTGGTCGCCGGCGCCTTCTTCGGCCAGAACCTCAACGCGCACTGGAGCGGCGAGGTCCGCTATGAGTTCTTCGACAGCGGCCTCAAGCTCTCGGGCGCCGGCTCTTCGGCATCGTTCAGCGGCGTCGCCCACGCCGTCCACTATGACCTGATTTATCACACCAACCGGAAGCACTCGCCGGTGCAGTTCTTTGTGGCGCTCGGCGGCGGCATGAAGATCTTCGACGGTACCGGAGCGCAGGAGGCCTACCAGCCTCTCAGCCAGTACGGATATTTCACCCAGACACACCAGCTCAAGCCGATGCTCAGCGTGGGCGGCGGTTTCACCTACAAATTGAAAGAGCGCCTCTATCTGCGCACCGAGGTGCGCGACTTCATTTCCCCGTTCCCCACTACGGTGATCGCACCGCCTCCCGGCGTCACCTACGGCAACATCTTGCAGAACATTGTGCCGATGGTCGGCATCACTTACGTGTTTTGATTTTTGGCGGCTGCGCGGGGCGCGCGCCGCATGATCGATTGGGAAGGTCTCCGAGCAAGGGCCGCGGCGAGCCGCGGCCCTCTTTTTGCGCCAACTCAATGTTTGCCTCGATGGATTACTGTTCCATCGGCGTTGGCCCGGTCCCCTGGCTGGAGTCCTGCCGGGCAGCCGCCTAGATACCTCTGGTCCATGATCATCGTCGTCTCACTAATACCGCCCATCGCCGGAGTGTAAGTGGCATGAGTCTCGGAATGGAACGACGTATCGCCCTGAAAGGTGGTCGTTCCCTTGCTGTCAATTACAGTACCCGCGACCACGCAACGCAGCTCGGTCGAATACTTGCCGCCTTGAAGGTTTTCGCTGACCGTAGTGCAGCCTTTTAGGTTCTTCGCACTCGCCTGCGCGGATTGGTCGTAGGCATGGTTGCGGCAGAGCGTATACGTGCCATCGCTCTTTTTGTTTCCTGGATTATCGACCGACTGCGTGTGGACCGACCAGAGGCCCTCTTTCACTTCCGGTAGGTTAGCTGCATTGGCGATTGGCAACACGAATGCCACGGCCGCAGAGACCAGCGTCTTCCTCATCGTTCTTCCTCCCTTGGTTTCTTCTTACAAGTGGTACAGCATCAGGTAGACCACCACGCCCGTCACGCTCACGTAGAGCCAAATGGGCAGCGTCCAGCGCGCGATCAGGCGGTGGCGATCGTAGCGGGCCGCGAGGCCGCGGCGGAGCGTGATGATCGCCAGCACCGGCACGGCGGCGGCCAGCACCGTGTGCGTGCCCAGGATGCTGAGATAAACGGCGCGCAGCGGCCCGGTCCGCTGAAATCGCACGTGCCCGACCTGCAGGTGATAGACCACGTAGCACACCAAGAACGTGCAGGAGACGACAAACGCCGCCGTCATCACCCGGCGATGGGTTTCTCTCCGCTTGCGCCGGATCAGCAGGTAGCCCCACACCAGCAGGATCGCCGCGCTGGCGTTCAGAAAGGCGTTGATCGAAGGCAGGATTGCGGTCATGTTTGGGCCCACACCTCATGCTGTGCTGCGCGTGCTTTTTTGCGTAGCCAGAATGCCCGAGGCCGCCAGTAGCGCCATTCCGAACGCCAGTGTCACCGCCAGGCTCATCACCGCGCCCGGCTGCACGTTGGGCAGCGCCAGGGTGTGGTTCAGCAGGGCGATCGAATATGTCAACGGGTTGGCCCACATCAGCGCCCGCACCCAGCCATGCGCGGTGGACATGGGGAACAGCGACCCTGAGACCATCCACATCGGCACCAGCAGTAAATTCATGATGGCGTGAAATCCGGCCGTCGATTCCATGCGCCAGGCGATCACGAATCCGAGCCCGGTGAGCGTAAAAGAAATCAGCAGAATCGCCAACGCCACCGGAACCAGTTCCAGCACCCCGATGCGCACGCCCGCCAAAGGCGCGAAGCACAGGAAAATCAAGCCTTGGAGCCAGGCCAGCGTGGCCGACCCCATAATTTTGCCCAGCACCATGCTGGTGCGCGGCGCCGGCGATACCAGCATCGACAGTAGAAATCCTTCGCGCCGGTCTTCGATGATGGAAATGGTCGAGAAGATGGCGGAGAACATCACCGTCAGCACCAGCGCGCCGGAATAATATCGCGCCAGATCGTTCGATCCGGAGCCGATCAGCAGCCAGAACACCAGCGGCGATGCCACCACCCCCAGCACGCGGCTCTTCTGTCGCCAGAAGCGGACCAGCTCGCGCTGCCACAGCGTGGCGGCGGGCAAGACGAAGCTATTCAATCTGCGCCCCCGTTTCGCGCACGAACACATCCTCGAGGGTCGGCTTGTGCAAGCCCACCGATTGGATGGCGCCGGGGAAGGCCTCCACCACTTCGGCGATGAAGCGGTGGCCGTTTTCGATTTCCACCCGCACCTGCCCGTCCACCTGACCGGCATGCAATCCGAAGTGCTGCTCGATGGCGCCCGCCAGGGCCTTCGCGTCCTCCGTCTCGAGCACGACGACATCGCCGCCGATGCGCGCCCGCAGCGCTTGCGGGCTGCCCTGGGTCACCACCTCGCCGCGATGGAGGAGCACCAGCCGGTTGCAGCGGTCGGCCTCTTCCAGAACGTGGGTGGTGAGCAGAATCGTCACTCCCTCCTCGTCGCGCAAACGCTCGACGTGGCGCGTCAGGTCGCGCCGCGCCGCCGGATCGAGGCCGGTGGACGCTTCGTCCATCAGCAGCACCGGCGGCCGGTGCAGCAGCGCTTTGGCGATTTCGACGCGCCGGCGCAGCCCGCCGGAGAGCGTCTCCACCACGTCCTTGCTGCGGTCCTCCAGGCCCAGTTGCGACATGGCGTGTTCCATGCGCTCCCGGAGCAGCCCGCCTGAAAGCCCGTGCAGATGGCCTTGCGCACGCAAGTTCTCTTCCACCGTCAGCGCCTTATCCAGGCTCTGCGTCTGGAACACCACGCCGATCTGGCGCCGCACCGCCGCGCGGTCGCGAACCACGTCGCAGCCGCCCACCAGCGCCCGCCCTTCACTCGGCGCCATCATGGTGGAGAGGATGCGGAAGAGGGTGGATTTGCCGCCGCCGTTCGGCCCCAGCAGGCCGAAGATCTCCCCGCGGCTCACCGCTAAGCTGACATTGTGAAGGGCCGTGCGCTCGCCGTATCGATGCGTCAGATTTTCAACTTGAATCACAGGCCTGGCCTGTCGAGGAGCATCAGCCCGTAAAGAAACGGCAGGTACACCACCGAGGTGAGCAGAACACCGCGGGCGCGCGCCAACGTTCGGTCGCGGGCCACCCGCACACCCGCGTGCAGGAACCACAAGCCGAGCAGCAAAGCTCCCGCCAGGTAGATGCGCCCCGACATTCCCAGCATACCCGGAACCAGGCTGACGGGGATCAGCGCCGCGCCAAAGAGTACGATCTGCCGCGCGGTGGAGCGGCCGTCCGGTTCCACCACCGGTAACATGCGGATACCGGCGCGCGCGTAATCCTCTTTATACATCCAGGCGATGGAATAGAAATGGGGGAACTGCCAGAGAAAGAGGATCGTGAACAGCACCCAGGAATCCGCCGTCAACCGCCCCGCCGCGGCCGCGTAGCCGATCACCGGCGGCATCGCGCCGGGGATGGCGCCGATGGTGGTGGACCACCAGGTGCGCTGCTTGAGAGGCGTGTAGAAGAACAGGTAGCTGGCCAGCGTGAAAGCGCCGATCCAGGCGGCCAGGGGATTCGCGCCCAGCCACAAATCGGCGAATCCGGCGACCGAAAGCGCCACGCCAAAAGCCAGCGCCGGCCCCGAGGCGAGCCGGCCCGAAGGCAACGGCCGGGCCGCCGTGCGCCGCATCTTGCGATCGGCCTCTCGCTCCAACCACTGGTTGAGCGCCGCCGTGCCGGAAGCAATCAGCCCGGTTCCCAGCATGGTGTGGAGCAGGCGCAGAAGGCCCACGTGCTGAAGAAACTCGCTCCAGCCGGCCGTGCCGGCGAGTCCAAAAAAGTAGCCGATTCCGGTGCTCATCAGAATCAGCCAAGTGATCCGCGGCTTGGTCAGCTCAATGTAATCGCGCATGTGTGGGATCGATGGCCGTCCGGCTCGTTTGCCGGGCATGTTTATGAGATGCACACGCGGTGGAGCAAGCTTCCCAAAACCAACCCCCAATTCACCCTCCGTCGACATCATCCTTCAGCCGGCTATCCTCGCGCCCGCCAGTGTTGAAGTTCACAACACGGCAGCCGCGTACCAGAGATCGCCGGTGACCTTTTATTGTAGTCGTTTTGGGGCGAGCAGGCTCAAGCAGGCAGGTACGCCATGTTGGTGCCTAATCGCCCTGCTCGCGGCCGGCGTAAAGGGCGTCGATATCTTCCTTGAAGTTTTCGATGGCCTTAGTGCGGCGCACTTTCATGGTGGCCGTCAGCTCACCCTGCTCGATCGAGAAGTCACGCGGGAGGATGCGGAACCGGCGTACTTGCTCGAATGGCGCAAGCTGGCGGTTCACCTGGTTGACGATCCTCCGCATCTCCTTTTCGACCGGCGGAGCACCGCAGATTTCGGCGGGCGATCGGCCCTCGGAGCCGTTCATGCCCTTGAGCGTCCCGGCGACGCCGGTGTTGATGGTGAACAGCGCGGTGAGGTACGGCAGGCGGTCGCCGATCAACAGCACCTGGCTGATGAGCGGTTCCATTTTAAACAGACTCTCGACGCGGCTGGGGTGAATCTTCTTGCCGGTGGAGGAAACGATCAGCTCTTTCTTGCGGCCGGTGATGTAAATGTAGCCTTCGGCATCGGTGAAGCCCAGGTCGCCGGTGTGCAGCCAGCCATCGCGCAACACTTCGGCGGTGGTAGCGGGGTCGCCCCAATAGCAGGAGAACAGGCAGGGGCTTTTGATCAGCAGTTCATGATCCTCGGAGGTTTTGATCTCGACGCCGGGCAGCACCTTGCCGATGCTGCCGGGCTTGGGAGCGTCGAGCGGATTGAGCGCGGCCACACCGCCCTCGGTGAGACCGTAACCTTCAATGATGGGCATGCCGACAGCCTCATAAAACTCGGCCAGGTCCTTGCTGAGCGGCGCGGCGCCGGAAGCCGCCACGCTCAGGCGGCCGCCGAAGCGCGAGCGCACTTTGCGAAACAGGAGGCGGTCGGCCACGGCCAGCGGCGCACGGATGCGGGCGGGCACCGGCTTGCCCTCGCGGCGATAGCGCGCAGCGGCCAGCGCCAGCGCCAAGCCGGTGTAAAACGCCTTGCGGGAAACGGCGGAGCGCTTGCGCAGCTCAGTGCAGATCGTCGAGTAGACCCGCTCCCACATGCGCGGCGGCGCCAGCAGGATGGTGGGCCGCACCTTGCGGATATCCTGCGGCAGCTTGATGAGGCTTTCGAAGAAGTGAACCGCCATGCCGCAGCGCATCGGCAGAAACTCGATGACCACGCGCTGCGCGATGTGCGCCGATGGCAGAAATGCAACCGTCGCATCTTCCGGCCCCATGGGCAGTACGGACGGCCCCATATCGATATTGGAGACGATGGCCTGGTGGGTGACCAGCGCCATTTTCGGTTCGCCGGTGGCGCCGGAAGTCAAGTACAGCACAGCCGGATCGGATGGCTGCGTCTCGGAGCGCAGCCGGCCGGCCAGTTCGGGGTCGCGCGCCAGCGCCTCGCGCCCCAAAGCGCGCAGATCCTTTAGCGCCAGGGCGCCCTCCGCCTCGCCGGTGAGCAGAATCCAGCGGGTCACGCGGGCATGCCGCAGCGCGCGGAAAGTCTGCGGATCCTCGACGAAGGCGGCTGCAGCGCCGGTAGCCTCGATGGTGCGAATCAGGTCGGGCGCAGGGTAGCTGGGGTAGAGGGCGGCGGCAACGGCGCCGCAGGCCAGAATTCCCAGATCGGCCAGGTAGAACTCCAGCCGCGTCTCCGAATCCAGCGCGACCACGTGCCCCTTCTCCACTCCCAGCGCCCGCAACCCGGCGGCAATCTCCTCCGCCGCGCGGCGGTACTCATTCCACGAATAAGTGAGATAAGCGCCGGAGGCTTGGGGCTGATGAAGGGCCGGCGCGTCGCCATAACGCGCCGTGGTCTCTTCCAGTACCTGGTACAGAGTGCGGGGGTTCACTCCCAGCACTGTATCACGGAGGCAGGGCGAGCGACTGAAGGAGGCGTGCTATTGCACAACCGGCACGAGCTTCGATTCAATAATCCGCCGATCGGAGGTCACCAGGCGAAGGCGGTGAATGCGCGCGGTTGCCACGATAGCCCGGCCGGCAGGATCCCTCAACCTGTCGCCCAGAGCCGCCACCTCTCCGGCAACCTCAACGTCGATGGGAATTACTTGGAATCCTGCACTCAAGTCCAGAGCGGTGAATAACTCCTGAGCGGGGACCTGCAGCCGGGCGCCGCCTGCTCCGGCGAGGATTGCGATTTCGAGCAGCGTGACAGCACTGAAGGCAAGCGGCTCTCCGTGCCGGACCGCGCCGCGGAGCGCGCGAAGCTGATCTCGTGAGAGTCTCTTCGGCTCGACGAGCCAACGTATGAGCACATGAGTGTCAAGCAGAAAGTGTGGGTCCAGTGTGAGAGCCCTTCATTCCTGGCGCAAAGCTTCCCAAAGATCCGAGGTGTCCGCTGTTAGCTGCTGCTCCGGGAAGTAAACCTTGCCCTTCCACAGACCTTCGGTGGAGGGCAACAGGCGCCTCCGTACCGGCCCCACCGTTGCCATCGGCTGGCCGCGTTTGGTGACCGTGATGGTACCGCCGGTGTGGCCGATCTCATCCAGCAGCGCGAGGCACTTTGCCTTGAATTCCGTCGCACTCACAACCCGGGTCTTCATAGGTCCATGATAACACCCACCAAACTGGTCATCTGACCAGATTCACACGCTCACTACCGGGCACGGCGACTGGCGGATGATGGCGTAGGCGTTGGTGCGCAGGCGGCCGAAGCCTCCGGCGGCGGAGCCGCGGGCGATCACGACCACGCCGGCGTGGGTGCGGATGGCGACGTCGCAGATGGCGTGGGCCGGATCTCCGGCCTGGAGCATGACTTCCGCCCGCGATCCCACCTTGGCCTGCAGGTGGTCCAGCGTCTGCTCCGCCGACCAGCGCAGCTTGGCGCGCCACTCGTCGTCGACGTGGTCCGCGGTCTCCGGAACGGCGGCCGTGACGTGCAGCAGGGTGAGGCGGGCTTGGAAGGCGCGGCTCAGCCAGTCGGCCCATTCCAAAGCGCGCACGCTTTGCGGGCCAAGGTCCACCGCGCAGAGCACGTTCCGAATCTCGACCGGCCGGGCCGCGGCCTCCGCAATATGCACCCCGGTCCACACGGGACAATTCGCGTCATGCAGCACCTTGGCGGTGTTGGAGCCGAGAATGAACCGACGAAACAATCCGCAACCGTGGGTGGGCATCATAATAAGGTCCACTTTTTCGGTATGCGCGCACTCCACGATGCGGAACGCCGGATCGCCGTCCACCACCAGGCGGCGCACCTTGCTGCCCGCCAGCTCCGCCTGCTGAAACTCCTCCAGCTCCAGCGTCAAACTCTCCATCTGGGCGCGGTACAAGTCACCCAACATGACACCGCCCATTTCGGTGTCGCCGAGGTGGTACTGCATCGGTCCCAATACGTGCAAAAGGATGATTTCCGGGGAAAACAGTTGCGCCAGCCGATGGGCGCAGTGGACGGCTGCGATGGAGCGTTCCGAGAAGTCCACTGGCAACAGGATCTTCGCAAGCGACACCATGAGCTACCCCCTTGGAGCCGGACGGCGGCGCCGCCGTAACGGCTTCCATATATTAGGATAATCCGGTACGAAAACCTGGTATAGGGGGTAGCGGGTTAGCGATGGGTGCGGTGGCTACGGTATGTATCCCTAGCTGCAAGCGGCTACGCGGTCAAACCAGTTGCCAGGCGTATGCGGGGAACTGGTGAATGGTGCGGAAGCCGACGCGCTCATAAAGAGCCACCGCGCCCTCATTGGCGGCCGTGACGGTGAGGCCCACGGAGCGGCACCCCAGCTTGTGCAAAGCCAATAGCGACTGGCGCAGCAGGGCGTGGCCGATGCCGGTTCCGCGCACGGAAGGCGACACGCAGATCTGGGTGATGTGGCCGGATTCGGGCGAGACCAGGCTGGCCAGCGAGAGGCCGCAGAGCTGGCCGGTGGCGGCTTCGAAGGCAAGGCAAGAGGCGGGTTGCGAAAAGGCGCCGCAGCCCGGATAGGCCACGATGTTGTGCAGGAAACGGCGTGCGCCGGCGGGGCTGCGATACTGGTCGTTGATCCAGCTATCCACGTGTCCCGCGTACGCTTCGGCAATCAGCGCTGCCGCGACGTGGGTGTAATGGTCCGACCAGGCTTCCCAATACATGGGGCGGCGCACCTTGCCTTCCCCAAGGTCCGCCGTGTTCAAATCCGCGCGCATGAAGTTGCGGCAGAATACGCGGGCCTGCTCCGCACCCGGCAACACGCGGTCGGGCGCATGGGTGAGCATCAGCAATTGCGCCTCGATGCGCGTGATGTGCCGGCTGGCGAAGATCTCATCCAGCGCCGATCGCAACAGGAGATCTTCCCGCTGCTCGGTCCGAAAGGCGCGCAGGATGTATAGATCGCCGATCAGGGCCTTGTAATCCTCGAATACGAAATAGAGGTACCCGACGGCGCGGCCATCGACGGCCAGCACGCGTCCGCTTAGCGCGTGGGCGCCGACGAAACGGCGCGCCAGGCTGGCCGATTTGGAGAAGTCCCACTCGAGCTCGTCGCGCCAGGCGGCGACTTCTTCCTCGAGCAGGGGCTCCAGGTCTGCGACGGCAACTACCCGCAGATCGACGATCTCTTCCCGCGAACTTGCGGCCACCGGATTCAGCCTGGCTGCCATGGGGGGGCGTCCGCTATTGTAACCCGTAGAGGGCGGCGTAACTGAGCTGCACTTTCACATAGTCGCGCGGGTAAGAGATCTCCACGGCGGTGAGCTTGCCCGCGGCATCGAAGCTGGGTGTGAGCAGTGAATTGATGCCGGCCCAGTAACGGGGAAGGTCCAGCTTCTGGTAGCGCCCCACAACCTCATCGCGCAGCTTGGGGTCGAAATGCACCGCGTATTTCTCCACCAACGCCTTGATGGCCGCGTAATCGCCTTCGGCCTTGATGCGCATCAGCTCGGCCTCCAGCATGCCAACGCCCTGGCGCATCTTGTCGAAGTCCTGGAGCACCAGGTAAGTCTTTCCGCCGCGCTCCACTTTTTCGACGGCGCCAGTCTTATCCATCACGTAGTTGACGATGAGCTGGCGGTCCCGCTGGTGGTCTTCCTCAATGGTGTCGCCCTTGGGAATGCGGTTGAGCTGCGTCAAAGCCACCCGGACGGCGTTATAGTACATTGCCTTGCCGACGTCGGGGCTGGAGACCAGGTGCAGCTCACTGAGCTTGGGGTCGAAGATGTTCCACAGGGCCATCAAGTCGGCGCGGGCTTCTTCGAGGGTGGAGAAATATTCCTTGAGGTACGGTTCGCTTCCGCCGCTGAGCCGCGGGCTGAGCTTGCCCGAACCATGGCCGATGACTTCGTGTAAGCCGGTCATCAGGTCGCTGGCCTCCTCGCCATACTTCTTGCAGATAGCAATCTCTTCGGGCGAAGCCGCGAACTCCTCCAGGGCGCCCCAGCCGGCGGCTCGCGCCAGGGTGCGCGAACTCCCCGTGAACAGGAAGCTCTTGCTGCCGTACTTTTCGCGAATCTCGTTTTCGTTGGGCAGATTGTCGCCGACGGTGCTGACGTGGAAATCGCCGGTTTCCGTTACCGTTTCCACCGCCTTCGCCAGCGGCGGCTTTACGCCCTGCTTCTTGTACTGCGGCAGCCAAGGCGCGTGGTCTTCAAAGTACTGCGCATTCTCGGCGAGCTTGGTCATCAGCCCGTTCAGCTTGGCGTCGGTGATGCTGACGAAAGCCTGCGAGGTTCCCTTTGCCGCGCGCGCGTCGCGGTAGACTTCGATGAACCCGTTGGCGAAGTCCACCGGCCGGTCGTTGCCCACCCAGGCGATGCCGAAGCGGATCCAGTCGGCCGGATCGCCTGTCTGGTAATACCGAATCAGCGCGGCAATCACCGCGTCCTGGCCCGGTTCGGCATAAGCCCGGGCCTTCTCGAGACACTGGTTGGCCTTCTTGAGGAATTGCGCATAGTAGCCGGGCGGAATCTTGCCGTCGGGAGTTCCGGCGCGGTAGACCTCTTCCACCAGCTTGCCCGAATCGGTTTTGACGAGGCGCGAATTCAGCGGGTGGGCATCGTGAAAGTCCCGCAAATCCGGCATGCTGACGTGGTAATAAAAATTGTTGGCGCTGGCTTGCAGGATGTCTTTGCCTTCGCGCGGGCTTTTAGCGGTAATGGTGGGCTCGAACGCAGGGTCGAACAGAGACGCGCGCAGCGCGGCCAGTTCGCGATCCAGATCGGCCTGGCCGCCGATCGACTGGTTGCCATACGGGTTGCCCTTGAAGCTTCCGGCGCGGAGCGCGGCGCGGGCCGCCGCCTGCAGCTCCTCGAAAGTGAACTCGGGCAGAAACTTCTGCGCCGTCATCTCATTGTGGTTGCCGGTATTGGCCCAGAACAGTTTGGTGAACGCGGTGATTTTGGCGAGCGCTTGCGGGTCCACGCCCTGCGGATGCAGCAGGATTTCTTCCAACAGCCTTTTCTGGCGCAGGCCGTAAATGGAGTTCTGGTCGTAAATGATGGGATCGATGGCGATGGCAGCCTGACTGAGCCAATAGGCGAGCGCCTGCTGGCGTGCGCTCAGCGAGCGGAAGCTTTCCGCTGGCACCTGGACGAAGCCGGTGGAACCGACGCGGTCCACCAGGGCGCTGTCGGCGGCAAACGCGGTCGCCGCCAGCGCGAGAGACAACCATAGACACGTGCTCATGCTGTTTCCAGTGTAGGCTCGTTTCTCCAAAGCGCGATGCGCACGTGCGGGCCGCGCGGCGCCCAAATCGCTGGGTCGGTGGGCCCGAAAATCGCCAGCACCGGCGTCTCGACCGCTGCCGCCAGGTGGGTGATGCCGGAATCGTTGCCGATGTAGAGCGAAGCTTGCGCCAGCCAGCAGGCCAGTTCGTACAGGTCGTCGAAACGCTGCGCGCCGTCTAGTGGCGGGTCTTCCGCGCCGGCGCACCAGCGGACGGGCATGGTGCGCTCCAGCCCGCGTGCCAGCAGACGAAACCTCTCCAGAGGCCAGTTCTTGCGCGGGCTTCCCGAGAAAGGATGAATCACGGCGAACCTCTGCCGTGCGGCCTCGCACGGAATGCGCGGAATCGCATTGCTATGGCGCTCCGCCAGCGCGCTCACCTGCTCCAGGTAGAAGTCCGTGGCGTGCATTCCCGCGCCGTCAGGCGGCAGCGCGGAAAAGAACGTGAATGGCAGGTCGAGCGAACGCACCAGCTCGCGAAACTCAGGCCGGTTGGCCCCGTACCAGGAGACGATCGAGTCGAAGCTGCGCAGCTCGCCGATGAGGCGCGGCGGCGGGTCGGCGATGCCCAACAGATCGAGGCCTGTGGAGATGATGGAGCGCACCGCGCTGGCGAACCGAACCAGCGGCATGTTGGCACTCGAGGTCCAGACTTCCAGGTAGTCGGCCCGCAGGCATTCGAGCGCCGGCAGCGAAACAATCAGGTCGCCGAGCGCCCCCGGGCGGATCACGAGCCGGCGCATGTTGGCTTCAGTATCTCAAAAAACAGGCTCGCCACGACCTGATTTATCCACAGGGCTTGAACGGTCTCGACCTTGTAACCATATAAAAACAAAGCGAATAAAACTTGAGGAAAGAATGAGTTAGCGTACAGAAAAAGATTGACGAAAATCGGCCCCGGGCGCATATTGGTTAAGGTTCCAAGAGGTTTGAGGAACAGCAAGCCTCCGGAAACGTAGCGGACCGGGAACGGTGATCCGCAGCCAGCAAGTCTAGTTTACTAGTTTTGAGGTTGCGGGGAGCGAACGGAGATCGGGCGGGTTCGGAAGGCGGGCCGCCGGGTGACCGGGCCAGTTGAACGCTTTGATCCCGAGGGAGGTAAGAGTCCCAAAGGGGAGTGGAGGCTGGACGAGCCATCTGGGGAGCCATAGGTGGAAGCAGCAACGGGCTAGAGGCAAGGAAGCGGCCGAGGCGGGCAAGAGTCCGCGGGCGGTAGCGGAGCCGAAGAGCCGAACGGGTTGCGGAAGCCAGTGGCGAGCAGGCGAAGGAGCAGGCCGGGAACTTTGACCCCGGAATGG
>JBAVEN010000002.1:0-73473 GCA_049587755.1 Bryobacteraceae bacterium
GCCATCCAGCGGGCTCACATCAACGTAGTTTCTACTCGAATCATTGGGTGGCCGAAACGCACGGCGAAAGTCCGCGAAGCCCCGGCCACCCGCAACGCATCCATCGTTTCATCCACTCCTCAAGCCCCTAGTGTGCCCATCCCCGCCCGTAGCGGCCGGGCACGCCTTTTGGTGTCCGTGACCCTCAACCTGCCGCCGGCCGCTCGAGCAGCAGCTTGGCGAGCAGCGCCGTGCGATCCGCGATTCGGTTAATAAGGATGCTTTCGTGCGCCGCGTGGGGGCCCTCGCCAACCGCGCCCAGACCATCGAGCGTCGGGACGCCCAGCGCCGCGCTGAAGTTGCCGTCCGAGCCGCCGCCAGTCGCGGACTCTTCCAATTCGATTCCCAATTCCAGCGCCAGCTTCCGCGCGGTGCGAAACAGCCGCCGCACTCCGGCACTGCGTTCGAGCGGCGGACGGTTCAAGCCGCCAGTCACTGCGATCGTACAGCGCCGGTCAAACGGCCGAAGCTTCCGGAATTTTCGTTCCAGCATCGCGGCGTCGCGCAACCGCGCCACGCGGATATCCACCTCGGCCCGCGCTTCGGCCGCCACTACGTTCGAGCGTGTGCCGCCGGCGATCACTCCCGCGTTCACGGTGATGCCCCTCTCGATTCTGGTGAATCTGGCGATGGTGTCGATCTGCCGCGCCAGTTCCAGCACCGCGCTGGCGCCGGCTTCGAAATCCACCCCGGCGTGCGAAGCCCTGCCGCGCACCGTCACGGTGAAAGCGCCTACCCCTTTGCGTGCGGTTTTCAGCTTGCCTTCCAAGCCCGTACCCGGTTCGAGCACCAGTACCGCGTGGCTGCGCCGCGCGTTCTCTTCGGTCAGCGCTCGCGAGCTTCCGCTGCCCACCTCTTCATCCGAATTGAGCTGCAGCAGAACCCGTGAGGGCACGGGCAAGTCCAGTTCGCGCAGCGCGCGGGCGGCAAAAACGAAGAATGCGATCCCCGCTTTCATATCCAGCACGCCCGGTCCCCAGAGCCGGCCGCGGAACCTCCGGAAGGGCATCGTGCACAGCGTGCCCAGCGGCCAGACCGTGTCGGTGTGGCCCAGCGCCAGAATCTGCCCGCTTTTCCGGCGCCCCGGCAATTTCATCTCGGCGACCAGGTGACGGCCGAAGCGCCCGCCGGGAATGGTCTTCAGCCGCGCCACCGGCGCCAGCGTGTCGCCCACCAGATCGACGAAGCGGTCCACCGCCGCACGATCGTCGCTGGGAGATTCGCACTCGACGAATCGCCCGATCAGCTCCACAATTTCCGCCTGGTAACCCTTCACTTGCCGGAGAATCGAATCCACGCTTGTTATAGTACTCACTTGCAGGCCCTGACCGATATGCGCTCGGCCCACGGCGGGCGCAAAACCGGCAGCTATGATGGAGCGTATGGCTCTCACCTGGCTGGTAACGGGAATCGGCGATATCTCGACCAGGCGGGTTCTGCCCGCGATCCTCGCCTCGCCTCACAGCCGCCTGGCTGGGATCGTGACACGTGACCTCGCCAAGGCCGCGCCCTATGGCGTCCCAAGCTGGCAGAGTCTCGACGCCGGCCTGGCCGCCTGCGCGGCCGAAGCTGTGTACGTCGCCACGCCGGTCTTCCTGCATGCCGCGCAAACCATCGCCGCGCTGCGCGCCGGCCGGCACGTGCTGTGCGAGAAGCCGATGGCCCTGGACTACCAGCAGGCCCTGAACATGCAGCAAGCCGCTGAAGAGACCGGACGAACCCTGGGCATCGCCTATTACCGCCGCATGTATCCGAAGGTGGCGCGGGCGCGCGAATTGCTGGCGGCCGGAGCCATCGGCTGCCCCGTTTTCGCCGAAGCCACATCGCACGATTGGTTTTACCCGGCTGGCGCCGCGCGGGAGTGGCTGCTCGACCCGGCGAAGGCCGGCGGCGGCCCCCTCTACGACATCGCCTGCCACCGCATCGACTTGATGAATTATCTGTTCGGCCGGCCCCTGCGCGCCACCGGATACCGTTCCACGCTGGTGCATCCCATTGCAGTGGAGGACAACGCCACGGTCTTGATCGAGCACGATTCCGGTCTGCGCGGGATGGTGGATGTACGCTGGCATTCGCGGGTGGCGCGCGACGAGTTCCGCATTCGCGGCACCGAAGGCGAGATGGATCTGACGCCGCTGAACTCGCCGGCATTGGTGTATCCCGGAGGCGCCGAAGAACTGCCCGCGGCCGCCAACCTGCACTATCCGTGCATCGAGGATTTTGCCCGCGCAGTGTTGGAAGGCCGTCCGCCGCGATCGAGCGGCTCGACCGCACTCGAAACCGACTGGGTGTTGGCGCAGGTGCCTGCACAACGATGAATGCGGCCGCATTTCCGCGAGCGCTGTTCGGGAAGCCATCGCCAATGGCGATGCGTCACGCTTGGCAGTCGAATACCTGAGACAAGCGGGTTAAGCCTGAATTCCGAACTTGGACGCCTTGTATCGGGGCACGGCTTCAGCCTAATACTCTTCACTTAACAACATTTGTGTGCTATTATGTTCTGGGAAGGAGCACTGTTTCCAAAACATGGCTGGCCGCCCCGCGTCCCTTCCGCCAGGCACTCGTCTGAGCGACCTGGTGGCCGTTGGCGTTCTCGCCAGAACAGTTCCTCTCGCCTCGGTGATGGAAGCGTTGACCCGGTGCGAGAAAACCAGCCTTCGCGAGCGCGAACTGCCTGCGCATGTGGTGGTGTACTACGTCATGGCCCTGGGCCTGTACATGCACTGCGCTTGCCGGGAAGTGCTGCGGTGCTTGCTGGAAGGCATTCGCTGGCTGCACGGCCCGGAAACCGACGGCGCGGTCGCCGGCGACTCCGGGATTTCCCAGGCCCGCACGCGTTTGGGCTGGGAGCCGCTGCAACAACTGCACGACCAGTTGGTGCGTCCCCTAGCCACGGCGAAAACGCGGGGCGCTTGGTACCGCCAATGGCGCCTGGTGAGTTTGGACGGCAGCACGCTCGCCGTGCCGGATACGCAACGCAACGCGCAAGCCTTCGGC
The DNA here is from genome assembly GCA_049587755.1 of Bryobacteraceae bacterium. Classification (GTDB taxonomy): domain Bacteria; phylum Acidobacteriota; class Terriglobia; order Bryobacterales; family Bryobacteraceae; genus Bog-375. The sequence continues at coordinate 3,037 of JBAVEN010000002.1, forward strand.
CGTCCGCGCAACCACCGGGGCCAGGGTGGGTACCCGCAGATCCGTTTCGTCTCGCTGGCCGAGAACGGAACCCACGTGCTGTTCGGTTCCCGGTTGGGAGAGTGCCGCCGTTCGGAATTCGCGCTGGCCGAAGAGGTGTTGCCCGCGCTGGGGCAGGGCATGCTCTGTATGGCGGACCGGTTGTTTCTGTGCCACCGTCTATGGAGGAAAGCCCGGGCCCAGGGAGCGGATCTGTTGTGGCGTGCGTCCAAGTCGTTCCCGCTGCCCTGCCATGAGCGCCTCTCCGACGGCAGCTACCGGAGTTACTTGTACCCCACCACCAAAGACCGCCGGCATCAGAGCAATGGCATTGCGGTGCGCGTGATCGAATATCAATTGCCCGGAGTCGCCGGAGCCGAGCCGCTGTACCGGTTGGTGACCAGCCTCCTCGAGCCGGAACAGGCGCCCGCCCAGGAGTTGGCTCCCCTATATCACGACCGTTGGGAAATGGAGACCGCCCTGGATGAGTTGAAAACGCACCTGCGGGGCGCCCGCATCGTGCTGCGCAGCAAGACTCCCGACTTGGTTCGTCAGGAGTTCTATGGGCTGATGCTGACACACTTCGCTATCCGCGGGCTGATGCATGAAGCCGCTTTGCAGGCGCAGGAAGATCCAGACCGGTTGTCCTACATACACACCGTCCGGATTTTACGACGTCGGCTGCCCCAATTTGGAGCTATTCCCCCCTCAGCGTCGAAAGGCGCTGCACGAGAGCCTCATCCATGAGATTCTGGAGCAACGGGTAGTCTCCAGCCGAGGTCACCGAAAGCGGCGCGGCGTGAAGCGCAATCAGACGAAATTCCCAGTAATCCGGGCTCGCGACAAGCCGGAGCGTATCGACTTCACAATCCGCATCGCCCTGCTTAAGTGAACAGTATTGGGCTTCAGCCATGCCGTGGGACTTACCAAATATGGCCTTTAGGCCCTGTAATCGAGCGATAGCACGATTACATTTGGGAGGCCCGGCCCCCGAACACCGCCGGTTACTTCACTACCGTATAGCTCAGCGTTTGCGTTGCGGACGGTGCGCTCCCCTGGGACGCGGTGACCTTCACCTGGTAACTGCCCACCTGCGCCGGCGCCCCCACTACCGCCCTCCACACGCCCGCATCCTGTATGAGTTTTGCCAGCACGCTTGCCAACACCTTGCCCTTGGACGAAACCTCGATTTGTGCCGCCGGCTTTTCGGTGTTCGACTTATCCGGATAAACCGCGAAGTATAACAGGTAGGGGTTGCCCGCGTGCAGCGTGTCTTCGAGCAGCGGAACCAGGCGCTTGCCCATGAACACCAGGGGATCCGCCGGATCAGGCTTCTCGGCCGCTTCGATGCGCTGAATCACCATGATGCTGCTCAGGCCTACGCCCTTCATCTCCGGGCTGTCGAACTGCGTAACGCTGGCGCTTGCCCGCCCTGTTTCGCGGTCCAGCACCGCCGTCTCCACCGTGTAATGGCCGGCAGGCAGATCCACCGGATGCGTGTACTCGATCGGCACCGACAGCGCGGCCTTCAGCTTGTCGTCCGGAATATAGTAAGTCTGGTCGTTGCTGTACTTGTCCACCACCTGACCGCTCGAATCCTTCACCAGCGCCAGCAGCGAGGCGTGCAATTCATCCGTCTGGTTCGCTCCCCGCGCCGCCCTCAGCGCTCCGCCCGGCAGCTCGAAGTACAGTTCACCGCGCGAGTTCGCGCCTTCGTTTTGAAACTGGAAAGCGGCCGTGTTGAAACCGAACGCATGCGGCTCCGGAGTCGTGCTCAGCACGCCCAGGCCCATGATCTCAAACGGCTGCAGCGCGCCCGGCGATCCTTTCAGGTCCGGCATCGCAAAATAGCCCGTCCGGCTCTCGGCGTGGTATTCGGCCGCGCGTCCCAGCAGCTTCACTTCGATTTTGCGCAGGCTCCCGTCGTACTTATCCGAGGTTGGACGATAACTTACCTCATAGTGCGCCCCCACGTTGTCCACTATCCGCGAAAACGGTTTCCTGTAGTCTCCCGTGTTGGCGATCATGAAACCGCCCGTGCCCTCTGCCAGCGCGCGCAAGGTCGCCTGCGTGTCGGACCCGCTCACGGCCTGGTCCATCGTGTCGCCCTGCCGGCTTTGCTCCTTCCGAAGATCCGAGCTGGCGCCTTGGGCCCCTTGCGTCGCGCTCACGCTTGCCACCTGGTTCAACTTCAGGTTCCCGGCCTCCACGGTCGAGTTCTCCGTCAAACCCGTAATGTCTAGCGGGTAAAGGCTTATACCGCTGGCATTGGCTTTGGAAAGCATCGCCTGCAACTTGTCGGGATCGCCCGTGGTCAGCGTGCCCGTGGTAACCCACAGTACCGTTTTGCGCCCGGGCAGCGCGCCCAACATCTTGATCATATTGTTGATCTCGTCCTCCGCGCGTCCGCCGGTCAGATTGGCGAAGTCGCGGTCCGCGATGACCTGGTCGCCGCGCATCGCAGTGGCGCCGGGCGCGTTGGTTACGTCGGCCCCGGTGATCGCCGTATTGGCAATCTCGCCGCCCGTAAGCGTCGCCGTGGTTGACGCGGTCGTGCCGGCTCCGCTGCCCGATACCACCGTGCTGATGGTCATCCGGTTCGGGTTGGCGGTCAGCACGCCCACCGACGCCTCGGCGAAATCGATCGGACGCAGGTTAAATGCGTTCTCCGCTGCCTCGGTCACCTTCGTGCGATCCGTCGTGAAAGCTAAGATCGGAATCAGCCGGTCGGATAGCACGAACATCCCGATATAGGTGTCCGGCGGCAGATCGCTCTTCAGAAACCCCTCCACGGCCTGGCTCGCGTTCTTTCGCGAAATTGGGTCGATATTGTGAAAGACAATACAAATCAGATTGACGGCCCGCAACGGTCTCGAGGTCTGTGAAGTCCCGGGCGCCGTCCCGGCGCCGGATTGCTGGGTCTGCGATTCACGCGTCCCGGCCAGGCGGAAGCTCGTGATCGGCTGCTGCACGCCGTCTTCGTAAATCGCCACATCGCCCGGCTTCAGATTCTTCACGTTCTTGCCATGCTTATCCACGACCACCACGTCCAACATTACTTCGGTCGCGGTCGCGCGGATGGTGGCGCCCGGTTCGGTCGCTGGCGCGGTCTGCGCAACGGCCAGACCGGCGAAAAGCGAGATTGCACATACGGGGAGCAATAAAACGGACTCTTTCATCGTGGTACTCATTTTATCCCATTTAGACGGACGCCACCGGCTGGCAGCGTCCTCTCCGCCGCTCACGGCGGCTGCGGATTGAAACTTCAGGTCCTTCACGTTCATCCCATGCTTATCGGCTTGCCATCACGCCCGACATCACCTCGGTCGCGATCGCGCGTAGGGGTCACCCGGTTCGGCCACTGGCGCGGTTTGCGCAGCAGCCATAACGGCAAGAAGCGGAACTGCGCGCACGGCGGCCGGCCAAGCGGACCTTTTCATCTGGCATCGATTCTACTCCTCTGCCGCTTCCAGCGCGACCGGGTAGCCCCAAAGAGCTACCCGGACCCATCGACTCCGGTATGCGATAGTGATTTAATATATTTCGGGCCTGAAATTACCGAAACATGCCGTCCCGGCATAACGTATGGATCGACCAGGAGGAATCATGTCCAGCCGTTTCGCTCTATTGCTACTCGTCCCCATGATCTCGGGAGCAGCCACGCAGCCCGCACCCGCGATCTCCGAGGTCGCAAACGCAGCCAGTAACCTCGCGCCCGGTTTGCCGGGGTCCGGCATCGCGCAAGGCTCCATCTTCACGGTGTATGGAAGCAATCTGGGGCCGGCCTCGCCCTGCTCGGCTTCCACCACCCCTTACACAACGCCACTCTGCGGCGTTTCGCTCACCGTCACCGTGAATGGCACATCCACCTATCCTATTCCCACGTTCGTCTATCCGACGCAGATCAACGCCATCTTGCCATCCCCTACGCCAGTCGGTAACGGGACCATCACCGTCACCTACAACAACCAGACCAGCGCTACATCCCCGATTCAGGTGGTAACCGCCGCCTTCGGCACATTTACGCCGACTTACGGCTACGGGCAGGCGATTGTGCAGGTCTGGCCGAGTTATAGCCTCAACACCATCATCAATACGTTCCATCCCAACGATGTCGGTATCCTGTGGGGCACCGGCTTGGGTGCCATCCTCAGCGGGAGCGACGCCGATACTCCGGTGATCGGCAACATAGGATCGCCCACCATGTACGTCGGCAACACCGCTGTGACTCCTGTCTACGCCGGCCGCTCCAGCCAATACCCGGGCCTCGACCAGGTTAACTTCTACGTGCCGCAGGGAGTGCAGGGGTGTTATGTGCCGATCGCGGTCAAAGCCGGCGGCACCGTAAGCAACATCGGCACGATCGCGGTATCTTCCGCCGGGACGAACACTTGCTCCGATTCCGTGATGGGTCAAGACCTGGTCAATCAGCTCGCCTCCGGCAGCAACGTCAGTTTCGGCTACATCCGCCTGCTGAGCCAATCCGCAACCTATGCCGGTCTCGCCGCCGCCGGCAACAGCAGCGGCGACTATGCTTACGCTACCTTCAGCGAGTTCACTCCACAGACCGCCTATCTTGCCGAGTATGGCGTCTCCACAGGCTACTGCGTCGCCAGCAGTGAGCAATACCCGGCGGATATGAGTATCGCGCAGCTCGATGCCGGCAGCGCACTCGTCTTCACCGTGAGCCCACTGGTTGCTCCAGGCCCAATGACACCCGAGTATTCCGGCAGCGGGTATTACTATCTCTTCTTGGGCGCCAGCGGAAAGTTCCTCTATAGCGACTATCACTACACAGTGTCCGGCACCGGCGGGGCAAACGTCGGTCTATTTGCCGCCACCGATGTTACCGGCAACGTCAGCGCTCATCTCACCAGCGCCGTCAATCAGAACATCCCCCGGTCCAGTGACCTCACGCTCCAGTGGTCATACACCGACGCCGCCTTACAGAATGTCCCGCTGACCATCGGCGGCTACTCCTATAGCAGCGATCTCACTCAAGCCGGCGTGTTCCAGTGCACCGCGCCGGCGGGCGCGACGTCATTCACTATCCCGTCCTGGGTCCTATCTACGTTGCCGCCGAGCGGAACGGCGCAAAACGGGTCCCTGACCTACCCGCTCGGCGTGATCTGGATCGGCCAGTACAACACTGGGGCGACGTTCAGCGCGCCGGGCCTCAACGGCGGAGTCATCACCGACGCGTTCTTCCAGGGCAGCCTGGTCAATTTTCAATAGCCATTCGTCCTTCCCAGCGCCGGCGGCCCTTCACCGCCGGCGCCGTTTTTCGCGTGTTACGCTGAACAATTGATGCTGCGCCGTGTCCTTCTGCTCGCCGCGCCGGTCCTCGCCGTGGCTACCAGCGCCGTTGTCGGTCCCATCACCTTTGAGGAGATTGCCGACCGCGCCGGCGTCCATTTTGTCAGCCGCAACAGCACCAGCGCGAAAAAGGAGCAGCCCGAAAGCATGGTCGCCGGCGTGGCCCTGTTCGATTACGATGGCGACGGCCTGCTCGACATCTACTTCGTCAACGGCGGCACCATGCCGGGGCTCGTCAAGGACGGCCCGCAGTTCAGCAATCGCCTCTTTCACAACAACGGAAACCTGACGTTTACCGATGTTACGGAGAAAGCCGGCCTCGCCGGTAGCGGTTACGACATGGGCGTCGCCATCGGCGACTACGATAACGACGGCCGCCCCGACATCTTCGTCGCCAGCCTGAGCGGAAACAAGCTCTACCACAACAACGGCGACGGTACCTTTACCGACGTGACGGCGAAGGCCGGCGTCGGCGGCGCCACATACGCCGGGAAGAAAATGTGGTCGGTGGCCGCCGCCTGGCTCGATTACAACAACGACGGCCTGCTCGATCTGTTCGTCTCCAATTACTGCCAGTGGGCGCCCGTCGGTTACGCCGAATGCAAGGACGCCGGGCAGCCGGTCTATTGCACCCCCCGCCACTACAAGCCGCTCCCCAACACCCTCTATCGCAACAACGGCGACGGCACCTTCACCGACGTCTCCGTCGAGACCGGCATTGCCGACCACCTCGGCCGCGGCATGGGCGTCGCCGTCGCCGATTACGATGGCGACGGCTACCCCGATATCTTCGTCGCCAACGACGACGCGCCCCTGGAACTGTTCCACAACATCGGCGGCAAGCGATTTGAAGAGGTCGCCCTCGATTCTGGCGTCGCGTTTCCGGAAAACGGCAACGTCATCTCCGGTATGGGCGCCGACTTCCGCGATCTCTTCAACAAGGGCTTCCCCAGCCTGTTTGTCACCGCCATCGAAAAGGAAACCTTCCCCCTGTTCGTCAACCTCGGGCACGGCCAGTTCGATGACCGCACCGCCTCCTCCAGAATCGCCATGGATAGCTACGAGATGTCCGGATGGTCCAACGCCATCGTCGATCTCGATAACGACGGCTGGAAGGACTTGATTGTGGCCCGCGGCAACGTGCAGAACGATATCGCTCTTTATTCGCCGCGCCACTCTGAGGAGCCTCCCGCGATATTTCGCAATCTCGCCAACGGACGGTTCGAGAATGTCAGCGCCGGCGCCGGACCGGATTTTCAGATTCCCTCCATTCACCGCGGGCTCGCCGTCGGCGACCTGGATAACGACGGCCGCATGGACGCCGTGATGACCGTGCTCAACGGGCAGGCCAAGATCTTCCATAACACCACCCGCAACGCCAATCACTGGATTACGCTCCAGCTCACCGGCACCAAGAGCAACCGCATGGCGATCGGCGCCAAGGTGCGGCTCAGCACGGCCAACGGTCTGGTCCAATACAATCACGTCACCACCAGCAACGGCTACGCCTGCTCCAGCGATCCGCGCGTTCATTTCGGCCTCGGCGCCTCCGCCGTCGCCAAGGAAATCGAAATTACCTGGCCCAGCGGCATTCACCAGATCCTCCGCGACGTCGCCGCCGATCGCATCGTTCCCATCACCGAGCCCGCGAAGTAGTGAGGCACACCGCCGCCCGAGTGAGGCAGGTCCCCGACCTGCCAACAGCCGGGCGCGTCCGGCGAGCGTCGGCAATTGTGCCGGCGCAGCTCACAGATGGCTACAGCCGGACGCAAGCCCGGCCCCGCGTTAGGGAACGCCGCTCGGGAACGGACGCGCCCTTGCGCCGCCGTTTGATAAACTCAAGTTTGCCTCCCCTCCCAACAAACTCATGAAATTTGGCGTCATTGTTTTTCCCGGCAGTAATTGCGATCACGACGCGTTCTACGCGGCGAGCGAAAACCTGGGCCAGCCCACCGAGTACATCTGGCACGATTCGCGCTCCCTCGGCGACGTGGATGCGGTCATCCTTCCCGGCGGCTTCGCTTACGGCGATTACCTGCGCTGCGGCGCCATCGCCCGCTTCTCGCCCGTGATGCAGGCTGTGCAGCGCTTCGCCGCCGAGGGCGGCCTGGTGCTCGGCATCTGCAACGGCTTCCAGATTCTGGTGGAGGCCGGCCTGCTGCCGGGCGCGCTCATCCGCAACCGCGGCCTCAAGTTCATCTGCCGCGAACTGCGCCTCAGCGTTTCGACTACCCATTCCCCGTTCACCGGCGCGCTTCGCCAGGGCCAGGTGTTGCGCATGCCCATCGCCCACGGCGAAGGCTGCTACTTCGCCGACCCGCGTACGCTCGATGAGCTCGAAGCCGAGGACCGCGTCACCTTCCGCTACCTGGATAATCCCAACGGCTCGCTTCGCGATATCGCCGGCATCCTCAACCGCGAGCGCAATGTGATGGGCATGATGCCGCATCCCGAACGCGCCGCCGATCCGCTGATGGGTTCCTCCGACGGCCTTGGCGTCTTCCACTCCCTGCTGCTGGCCGCGGCGCAACCCGCGCGGCCCGCCGAGGCGGTGCGCCCGTGAGCACCATCGCCATCACCCCCGATCTGATCGCCCAGCACCAGCTCACGCCGGACGAGTATCGAAAGATTGTCGACATCCTGGGCCGCGAGCCCAGCTACACCGAGTTGGGAATCTTCAGTGTGATGTGGAGCGAGCACTGCTCGTACAAGAGCTCGCGCCTGCATCTCAAGAAGCTGCCCACGCGCGGCAAGCTGGTGGTGCAGGGGCCGGGCGAAAACGCCGGCATCATCGATATCGGCGGCGGCTACGTCATCGCCTTCAAAATCGAATCGCACAACCACCCCAGTTTCATCGAGCCCTTTCAGGGCGCGGCCACCGGCTCGGGCGGCATTCTGCGCGACATTTTCACCATGGGTGCGCGCCCCATCGCGGTGCTCGATTCGCTGCGCTTCGGCCGGCTTGACGATCCGAAAACCGGCGCCCGCAACCGCCGCATCCTCTCCGGCGTGGTCGCCGGCATCGCCCATTACGGCAACTGCTTCGGCGTCCCCACCGTGGGCGGCGAGTGCATCTTCGAACCCTGCTATGACGGCAATCCGCTGGTGAACGTCTTCGCCCTCGGCGTCTGCCGCAAGGAAGACGTCTTCTACGCGCGCGCCGCCGGCGTCGGCAACCCAGTGATCTACGTGGGCGCCCGCACCGGCCGCGACGGCATCCACGGCGCCTCCATGGCCAGCGCCGAATTCACCGAGGAATCGAAACAAAAGCGCCCCAACGTGCAAGTCGGCGATCCGTTCATGGAAAAGCTGCTGCTCGAAGCCTGTCTCGAAGCCATGCACACCGGCGCCATTGTCGGCATTCAGGACATGGGAGCCGCCGGCCTCACCTGCTCCACCTGCGAGATGGGCAGCCGTGGTGAAGTCGGCATCGAAATCGAGCTCGATAAGGTCCCGCAGCGGGAGACGGGCATGACGCCTTACGACATCATGCTCTCCGAATCGCAGGAGCGCATGCTGCTGGTCGCCGCCAGCGGCCGCGAGCAGGAAGTCTTCCAGGTGTTCCGCAAGTGGGGCTTGGAAGCTATCGAGATCGGCAAAGTCACCGGCGATGGCCGGCTGCGCGTGCGCCATCACGGCGAGGTGGTCGCCGAAATCCCCAACCGCGAGTTGGCCGATGAAGCGCCGCTCTATGATCGGCCGCACACCGCGCCGCCCATCTCGCCCGCCAAACCGCCCGCCGAATGGAAGCGGCCCGCCATCGCCGACGCACTGCCGCGTCTGCTCGCTGCGCCCGACATCTGCTCCAAGCGCTGGATCTGGGAGCAATACGATTATCAGGTCCGCACCAACACCATCGCCGGCCCCGAGCGCGCCGATGCCGCCATTCTGCGCATCAAGGAAACCGGCACCGCCATCGCTCTCTCGCTCGATGGCAACGGCCGCTACACGTACCTCTCGCCGCGCCAGGGCGCGCAGCTCGCCGTGGCGGAGTGCTGCCGCAACCTCTCCACCGTCGGCGCCCTGCCGGTCGCTGCCACCAATTGCCTCAACTTCGGCAATCCCGAGCGGCCGGAAATCATGGCGCAACTGGTGGAGGCCATCGAAGGCATGGCCGATGCCTGCCGCTTCTTCGAAACGCCCATCACCGGCGGCAATGTCAGCCTCTATAACGAAACGCTGGGCGGGGGCATTTATCCCACGCCCGTGCTCGGCATCGTGGGGCTGCTCAAAATCGCCGCGCCGCTCGCCATTCCGTTTGCCAATGCCGGCCGCGCAGTGGTGTTGCTGGGTGGCCCCGGCACTTCGGACGACGTCCGCTTCGGTTCCACTGAATACGCCAAGGAAATCGCCGGCTCGCTCTGGGGCCTGCCGCCCGCGCTCGATCTCGATAAAGAAAAACGCGTGCAGGAAGCCATGCGGCAGATCGCCGCCGAAGGCCTCGCCGAATCCGCCCACGATCTCAGCGATGGCGGCCTCGCCGTGGCGCTGGCCGAATGCTGCTTCGGCGCCCGCCAGATCGGCGCGCAGGTGGATCTCGATTCCGACCTCCGGCCGGAAATCCTGCTCTTCCACGAAGCGCCGTCGCGCATCCTCATCTCCACGGCGAATCCCAAAGCGGTCGCGGTGATTGCGGCGCAGCATGGCGTTGAAGCCGCCGTCATCGGCGTCACCGTCGAAAACGGTCTCGAGATCCGCCAGCGCGGCAACACCCTCGGCGCTTGGGAAATCGCCGCCCTCCGCCCTGCGTACGAAAACGCGCTGATGGCATGAGGATGACTGGCCGCAAAAATGGCCGTGCCACTCCGTGGCGCACGCACTCGTGCGTGCCGCGTCGGCACTCGTGCCGACGCCTGGCTTCCCGGGCGCGAGCAGGTGTCGAGAAGAGTCTCGACACGGCACGCACGAGTGCGTGCGCCACGTCCGTCGCCAGGATTTGACAATGCCCTCTGCTTGGAAAGTCCTCCCGCGCGGCCCGAAGATTCCCGTCCTGGCGGCAATCGCCCTTCTCCTCGTCTGCCTGGTCTACTTCTATCGCTTGGATGCGGCCGGCATGCTCGGCCCCGATGAGCCGCGTTACGCTTCCATCGGGCGTGAAATGGCGAACTCCGGCGATTGGGTCACGCCTCGCCTCTGGGGCCAGCCGTGGTTTGAAAAGCCGGCGCTGCTGTATTGGATGACCGGCGCCGCCTTCCGCCTCGGCCTCGGTCCCGACCTCGCCTCGCGCCTGCCCATGGCGCTGTTCTCTTTCGCCTTCCTCGTCTTCTTTTGGTGGCTGCTGCGCCGCGAGTTCGGCGGGTCAGTGGCATGGCTTGCCACGCTGATTCTGGCCACTAGCGCGGAATGGATCGGCTTCAGCCAGGTGGGCGCCACCGACCTGCCGATGGCCGCCGCCTTCACCGCGGCCCTGCTGCTGGCGCTGCCCTGGGTCGCGCGCGGCGAAACTCGCGGCCTTACTGCGGCCGGAGCTTTGTTCGGCTTGGCCGTGCTCGCCAAGGGGCTGGTGCCGCTGGCGTTGGCCGCGCCGCTCGTTTGGCCCGCCTGGAAACATCGCAACAGCCTGGCGCGTGCCCTGCCGCGCCTCGTCCTGCCGTTTGCCGCCGTCTCCCTGCCCTGGTACGGCCTGTGCTACCTCCGCAACGGCCGGGCGTTTCTCATGGACTTTTTCGTCAAGCAGCACTTCGCGCGCTTGGCTACCGATGCGCTGCAGCATCGCGAGGCTTGGTGGTTCTATCTGCCTGTACTCGCCGGCGCCCTGCTGCCGTGGGCGCCGCTGGTCGTTGCCGCCATCCGCCGCGGCTTCTATCGCGATCCGCGCCGCTTGTTTCTGCTGCTGGTGGTGTTGTGGGGCCTGCTCCTGTTTTCCGTCGCCGTCAACAAGCTGCCCGGATACGTCCTCCCGCTGATCCCCGCCTGCGCCATTCTGATGGCCTTGGGCGTGGAAGCGACCGCCGCGGCTCCTGAGCACGCGACCTCGGCGCAGGCGCGCAAGCGCCAGGCGCCTGCTGAGGTCCAGCCCGCCAGGGCGGAAGACAGTAGCCCAAGGCGTGAGCCTTGGGAAGACCGTCAGCTCCAGGAGCCCCGGAACCGGGCGAAAGAAAAGCCTCCGGCAAAATCGCTGTCAGCCCGCATTCCTCTCCTGCTGGCGCTCTCTGCCCTGCTGTTAGTCTCGTTTCCCATCGCCGGCCGCATGCTACCCGGAGCGCTGCTGGCCGGCCTTTCGCGCACCCCGCTTCCCACTTTTAGTTGGATCTGGCTCATCCCCCTTCCGCTGGCGGCCGCCGCGTGGGTGCTGGCCCGCCGCCAGCGCCGGCTTGCCGCCGTGGCGTGCGTGGCTTGCGGCGCGGCTTTGGGAGTTCTATACCTGAAGAGGGACGTGATGCCGGAAGTGGACCGCGTCGCTTCCGCGCGGCCGCTGTGGCGCCGGTTCTCTGCGCAGGCGGACCGTGCCTGCGTGGAGCCGATCCAAAGAAGCTTTCGTTATGGATTGAACTACTATTCCGTCGTGCCCTTGCCGGATTGCCCCGCCGCGGGCCGCAACCTTCATATCTTCCAGGCGCCGGGCCACCCGCCGGAAATTGAGGTTCGCTAAGGCAGTACTGGGCGGTTGACCTGTATATGCTACGCATTGTACTCTCACGGTTCCGGAGCTTGATCGATGATTCTGCCACATACCTACAACGCTGCTCTGTTTTTGATGATCCTGGGCATGATTTGCTGGGGGTCCTGGGCCAACACCTATAAGCTGGCCGGAAAGTGCCGTTTCGAACTTTATTACTTCGACTATGCCTTCGGCCTCCTGGCGGCCGCCGTCATCCTCGCTTACACGGCCGGCAACTTAGGTTTCGATGGCTTCTCCTTCGTAGACGACCTCATGCACGCCGGCAAGCGGCAATTGTTCCTCGGCTTCTCCGGTGGCGTGGTCTTCAATCTGGCCAACATGTTGCTCCTCGGAGCCGTTTCCATAGCCGGCATGTCCGTGGCCTTCCCCGTGGGAATCGGGCTCGCGCTGATCATCGGCGTCGTGCTCAATTTCATCCTCCGGCCGGCCGGGAATGCCACGCTGTTGTTCGGGGGCTGTCTGTTGGTGCTGATTGCGATTCTGGCCGATGCATACGCCTACACCCTGTTCGGCCGCATCGAGCATGAATCCCTGGCCCGGCACGGACGCGCCAAGAGCACCCGCCGCCCCACAAGGGTGAAAGGCGTGGTGATCTCCATCGTCAGCGGCGTGCTGATGGGCTGCTTCTTCCCTCTGGTGGAAATGGGCACCGAAGGCGACCTGGGGCTGGGCCCTTACGCCATCGCCTTCGTCTTTGCCGTGGGCGTCTTCGTTTCCACGCTCGTGTTCAACTTGTTCTTCATGAACCTGCCGCTGCAGGGCCCGCCCGTCGAGCTGCGCGACTACTTCGTGAAGACGAGTTTCGGACAGCATCTGCTCGGCATCGCCGGCGGCGCCATCTGGTGCGTGGGAGCCGTGGCCGCGTTCACGGCCGCCAGCGCGCCCCCCGAGCTCCACGTCGGACCCGCCACCAGCTACGCCATGGGCCAGGGTTCCACCCTCATCAGCGCCCTCTGGGGCCTGCTGCTCTGGAGAGAGTTCAAGGGCGCCGACCTGAAAATCAAATCGCTGATCGCCGTCATGCTGGTGCTCTATGCCTGCGGCCTCACCCTGGTCTCCTTGGCCCCGCTCTACGCCCCGCAGTAAGTGAGGCAGGTCCCCGACCTGCCAACAGCCGGGCGCAAGCCCGGCCGACGTCGTGCGGCCAGCCCCGGACCTAATTCCGGCCGCCGCCCAGTACGAACCGCTGGTATTCCGGCACCGCCGCAGGATCCTGCTGCGCCTTTAACTTCTCGAACTCCAGCGTCTGCTTTCGCGCGTCTTCTTTCCTGCCCACCAGGCGGTAAGCCTGCGCCATCAGGTAACGAACCTCTGCGTTATCCGGCGCAGACCGCACCGCCGTCTCCAGTTCGCTCACTGCGGCTGTCACGTTGTCGGAGGTCAGATACGCGCGCCCCATTTCGGCGTGACAGAGCCACAGATATCGCGGCGGCACCAACTTAAGGGCCTGGTGTAGCGACTCAATCGCCGGTTCCGGCGTCCCCTGCCGGATCCGCAACGTCGACAGCAGGATCAGCGCCGGCCAGTGCTTGGGCGTATTCCGCACTTCCGTCTCGAGCTCCGCCAGCGCCGCCGGCAAATCGGTTTCCATCAGGTAGAGTGCATGCGCGTAATGCACCCCCGGCGCATTTGGATACTCCGCGAGCAACTGGCGGTACGCCGCGCCCGCTTCCTCCGGCCGGTGGCTCACCAGCGCCCACGCCGCCTTCCCCGCCAACCGGACCACCGCTTGCTGCTCCTCGGTCAGCTCGTTCATCGTGTGGGGAATCGCCATCTCGCACAGGCCCATCGTCTCCCTTACAGGGGGCGAGTTCTCCGTGCCATCGGCCAGCGGTCGCAACTGCTCCATCGCCTCGATAAAAGCCGATTGCTTGATCAGCAGCGTCGACGCCTTCAGCCGCACTGCAACCTCAAACCCGTGATTGCCTCGAATCCCCAAGGCCTCGCCTTGGCGGAAGTCCACCAGCGCCTGCTCCGGGTTGTCCAGTTCGGCCTCCGCCAGGCCCAGAAACGCCCATCCTGGCCCCATCTGCGGCTCCAGCTTCACTTCCTTCCGGAACGCGTCGCGCGACTCCGCGTACCGCCTCAAGTCATAGAGCGACGCCGCCAGGTCGAACCAGCCTTCCGCCCAGTCCGGCCGCATCCCGACCGCTTGCCGGAACAGCGCGGCGGCCTCCGCGGGCCGCACCTGCAACGCCGCTTGCGCGCGCCGGGCCACGTCCTCAAAACTGGGATGCGCAGGGGCCTGCTCGGCCGCCAGTGGCAGCGCCGCCGCCAGCAGCGCCGTCCAGGCCATTCTCTTCATCCCTGCAACCTCATGTGGTATTACGATAACGCAAATACCGGCTATGCTGAAATAGATGCGCCTGTGCGCCCCATTGCTCTTGCTGGCCTGCGCCGCCGCGGCGCAAAGCCCCGGTCCGGAGCAGCTCTTCCACGCCGCCGTAGCCGCCCAGCAACGCGGCGATGACTCGACCGCCATCCACGACTATCGGGAGTTGCTCAAGCTCGACCCCAACGTCATCGAGGCCCGCGCCAACCTCGGCGTGATTTTCGCCCGCCAGGGCCACTACGACGAAGCCATCGAACAGTACCTCGCCGCCCTCGCCGGCCATGAGTCCAATTCCGCCCTTCGCTTCAATCTGGCCCTCGCCTATTACAAAAAATCCGCCTTCGAGGATGCCGCCCGCCAGTTCGACATTCTGCACCGCGCCAACCTGGCCGATACGCGCCTCTCCACCCTGCTCGCCGATTGCTATGCCCACTTCGGCCAGGACGAACAGGCCCTCGACCTCCTCGGACCTCTCGAAGACGCCAACCCGAACGACCTCACTGTCGAGTCGCTGCTGGCGCCTATCCTCGTCAGCACCGGCCATCAGCGCGAGGGCATGGAGCGCTACCAGAAAATCGGCCGCCTCGGCCACAGCGCCCAGGCCTACTTGATCGCCGGACAGATCGCCCTTAAGCTCAGCCACTTCGAGGACGCGCGCGATAACGCCGATGCCGCCATCAAGCTGGATCCGAAACTGCCCGGCGTCTACACTCTGCGCGGCATGGCCCTCCCCATGCTCGGCGACTCCCAAGGCGCCATCGAGGCCCTCCACAAAGCCCTGCTCGCCGACCCCAACGACTACGACGCGCACTTCACCCTGGGCAAGACCCTCCGCACCGCGGGCGACCTCCCCGGAGCCCGCCTCCACCTCGAACGCGCTCTCCAGCTCCGGCCCGATTCCTTCCTCGCCATCTATGAAATGGCCCGCCTCGAGCGCAGCGAAGGCAAGATCGAGGCCGCCGTCAAGGATTTCGAGCGCGTCATCCACCTCAACCCCGCCTGGGCGCAGCCTCACGTCGAGCTCTCCGCTCTCTACTTCCGCCTCAACCGCCCCGCCGATGGCGCGCGGGAGAAAGCCGAGTTCGACCGCCTCGATGCCGTGCCCGTCAAACCGTAAGTAGTTGTAAGTAAAGTTAGTAACATACCTATAAGTTATGCATTTCTCGTCAATCGGTTGAAGTATCAAGATAACTGGAACTTACTTACATAAAGCCTCTGCCCGACGAGCCAAGTTATCCACCTGATCCTCCTTCGGCCCGCGATCCATCAGTGTTAAAAGCGTAACGGGCGCCGGAATTCGCGCGTCGAAGCGCACCGAGGTGTTGGCGCCGCATCCGATCTCAATCGCCGCAATGCCCCTGCACGTTTTGATCGGCGCCGTCGAAGCACCGCCGCCCTGGCCCAGTCGCTGAGCTCCAGGACACCCGGACGCCTCGCCGTCCGCCGTGTTAGCCGGAGCGGCCGCCGGCAGCCTGTGGGGCAGGTTGATAACCTGCGCGCCGATTGTGAATCGGCGCAGCCGGGCGCCAGCCCGGCCGCCTTTTAGCCGCCGTTCTACTCCTGCCGGTCAGCGGCCGCCCGGCCTACTGCCGCTCTTTCACCTTCAGCACCTGGTCGGCGCGCACATCCTTGAGGGTTTGCACAATGCCGGATGGCCAGTGGATCTCGACTAAGTCGGCTTTTCGATCCGCGCCCAGGCCGAAATGCACCGGGCCGTCGCTCGAGGAAGCATAACCCACGGTGGTGGTCATGTGGTTGTACTGCGCGCCGCTCCTGGTGACGAGTTTGATTCGGGCGCCGATGCCTTCGCGGTTGCTCTTGGTCCCTTCGAGCGCGATGTCGAGCCAGTGCGCCGCCCCCGGGCTGCGGTTCATCCAGATGCGGCCGGGGCCGTCGATCTGCGAAGTCACCACGTCCACCTGCCCGTCGCCATCCAGGTCGCCGAATGCCAGACCCCGGTAGCGTGCCGGCGGCGCCGCATCCAGGCCCGCTTCCGCCGTCAGCGGCTGCCATTTTCCATTGGCGCCCGTGTTACGGAATACGGTGTTCGGCTGATCCACCGTGTTGCCCGGCATCGCCAGTGAAAGCACGTCGCCGCGCGTCACGAACAAATCCTTCCAGCCGTCGTTGTCGAGGTCGTAGAACCCCACGCCGAACCCCGCCATCGGCCAGCACTCGGCGCGCATGCCGCTCGCCGCCGTCACTTCTTCAAACCGCTTTCCACCCACGTTGCGGAAGATCGGGAATGTCTGCCGCTCCAGCGCCGAGAACACGATATCCGGATAGCCGTCGTTGTTGTAGTCCCGGAAATCCGAGCCCATCCCCGAGATGAACACTCCGTCTTCCACCAGCGCCACGCCGGCCGGAAACGCAACTTCCTCGAATCTCTTGCCGCCCACGTTGTGAAACAGGAAGTTGTACTCCGTGTCGTTGGTGACGAAGATGTCCGCAAAGCCATCCAGGTCGTAGTCCGCCATCGACGCCGACATGCCCTTGCCGACGTGCGCCCGGATGCCCCATTCCGCCGATACGTCCTTGAAGGTGCCATCGCCCTGGTTCAAGTAAAGCTGGTTGGGCGTTCCCTTGTAAAGCCGCGGGTCGCAGTAATCCGGCTTCCCCTTGTCGTTGCACTGCGGCTCGGTCGCGTAGTCCCAGCGCATGTAATTCACCACGAACAGGTCCAGCAGCCCGTCGTTGTTCACGTCCACCCACACCGCGCCCACCGCCCACAGGGGCCCGTATTCCGGGTCCGGCGCGGTCTTGATTCCGGCCTTCACGGTGACGTCGGTGAAGGTGCCGTCGCCGTTGTTGTGGTAGAGCGTGTTGCGATGCACGCCGGCGACAAAAAGATCGGGGTAACCGTCGTTATCGTAGTCGCCCGCGGCCACGGCTTCGTCGTAGCCGGTTCCCGCCAGGCCGGCCTTCGCGGTGACGTCGGTGAACACGCCGTTGCCGTCGTTACGGAACAACCGGTTGTAATATTTCGGGTCGTCCTTTTGTAGCGTCGCCAGCCGCGCGCCGTTGGTGAAATAGATGTCGGGACGCCCGTCCCGGTTGTAATCGAACACGGCCACCCCGCCGGCCATGGTCGCCGGCGCCTGCCTGCGGCCCGCGTCCTCGCCGCTCTGGTGCTGGAAAGCAATCGCCTTCAGCTCGAATTGGATCGGCGAAGCCGCGCCCCCCGCCAGGTGCGGCGCAACCAGCGCCGCCGCGCACAGAAGCGCCGCCAGAAGAACCTCGCAGTGCCGGCCCTTTGATCTTTTCGTCCCCATTTTTCAGACCTGATCGGCCGCAAAAGAGATGACTAGCCGCCGATGAACGCAGAGTAACACGGATCGGAAAATAGGAGTCGTGATCGGCGTTCACCGGGTGCGGGACATCGGAGTCGTGGCGCCGCTGGTTCGCCGCAGAACAGCGAGCCTCTGAGCGTACCTTGTACGCATGACGCTCCGAGAAGAGACTGGAGTGAGCCCCGGCAGGGGCGGCAGAGAATAGCCCAGTGCGCGAGCACTGGGAATCGGCATCAATTCATGTAGCCCCGGAACGGGGCGTAAGAGAACTGCCAGACCAGCAGGCGAGTGCGGCGTCTGTTTCGCCCCGTTCCGGGGCTGAGGGATTTCACTTCTGGCCTCAGCGCTCACGCGCTGGGCTACTTTCTTTCGCCCTGGCGGGCTTGCCCCGGTTTGTCCTCGTGTCCAACTCCTGTGTCCCGCACCCGCGTTCACCCGCGTAAATCGGCCGCTCGCAACAAATGATTCAGGCCTGCAAGCCGCGGCTGCGCAAGGCGTGAGCCGGGCGGGTTTGAGAATGGTGGACGCGCCGCGGCCCAGGCCGGTTCACGAAGGATGGCGGTTTTCACCTCCGTATCTCAGCGCGGAGTACATTGGCGCGGGCGAATTCCATCGATGCCCTGACCGGGTCGCCGGCTTTCTGCAACTCGCTGCCCAGCGTCGCGTGGGCCCATGCGAAAGTTCGGATCAATTGCGGATTGTCAACCGCGCCGAAGTCCTCCGGCTCCGATCGCAGGAATTGTTCCAGAATCCGCGCCGCCCCGTGCCAGTCCTGCTTATCGACCGCGGCATCGTGCCGCGGCCTCCAATAGTAAGATAAGGGGGCCCAATAATAGGAGCTTGGGATCAGCGCCTGTGACGCGGGCAACGGGAACGAGGTCCAAAGGAACACCACCACCAGCGCAGATGCAAGTACCAGTGCCTTTCTGAACTGGCGCGAGGAAATCCACTCCAGTGCTTTCACCACAACCGCGGCGGCCAGCGGGATGAGAACGGCAAAATAGGGCGCCCGGTATCGGTCCATGGGGAAGGCTGCCAGCAGCACGAAAATACCGTTCGCGGCCAACAGGTACAAAGGCGCAAGGCGCTTCCACTGTTTGATAAAGAGCGCCAATCCGGCCAGGAGCAGCGGCGAGATCAGCCTATTGGTGACCGGCGCATAGCGAAGCACCGAAGAGTAGAGGCGGGAAAAATAGAAGTTGACGTTATCCCCCTCTTCGTACCAGTTCCAGGTCTTTTGGAATTTCAGCAGGATCAGCCGCGCCAGGCTGGCCGGTGTGTGCTCGCGCAGTGTGGCGAGCAACGCTGGAATCGCCTTCGCGTCGCTTGCGGCCAGAACGCGAAGATGGTCGGGGTAGACCGGCAACACGGGTCCGATTCGCGGATCCTCGGAGGGCGTGTTGAACCGGACGAACGTCCAGACCCCGGCGCCGTTCCAGCTTAATGGCGGGGCGCCAACGGCAACGTTGCGGGCGACGATCGGAGATACCGCCAGCGCGGCGCCGCAGATGATCGCCGCCGCCGGGCGAAACGCAGCGCGCGGGGATGCTCGAAATTTTAGCCAGAGAAGCACCAGGCAGCCGGCGAGGAAAACGCTGAACGTAACCTGGCAGGCCATCGCAATCCCCACAGCGAGGCCAGCGATCCACCAGCGGCGCCACGAACCGCCGGAAAGTGCCCACTCCAGGGCCGCCACCGCTGCCGCGGCCAGGAACGCCATCAAGGTGGTTCGCAGCAGCGTGAGTTCGAAGATCAGGAGCGGTGAGTAGAACAGGATGAGCACGCCGCAAACGGCCGCCGTCAACTCGCCGAAGTACCGCCGGGCAATCAGGTAGACTAGCAGGTTGGTGGCGACGCCCAGCATCATCTGCCAGGCGAAAACAGCGCGTACCGAAGCGCCAGCCAGCCAGTACGTAAACGCGATCAGATAAACGTAGAGCGGTTCCTGGTAGTATTCTTTGCCGTGAGTCCAACGCTCCCACAGCGCGCGATAAAGCGCATCGGTGTCGCCGTGTGGCACGCCGGCGGCTTCGTATTGCGCAATCTGTTCGGGATGAGCGTGGAAATACGCCGCGGCCGGCGCAACCTGCCAGGAGAAGAACGGCTGCAGCGGCTGCCTGCCCAGCGCATCGCGGTGGACAATCACTTTGGCCCAGTGGTCAAAAAACTCATATCGGTCTCAGACCACAGGTGTCCGTAAAGAAGAGGGCCGTCTCTGGCTTCTAAATAGTAGCCGGCGCGGATCAGGGCCGACAGCGCCAGCAGCAGAATGAGGACCAGCTTCCGATGGGCAGCCAGCCACTGCGCGATCTCTTCCAGCAGCGGGCGGCCAGCCGCGATCGGCTGAGGCGCTTGGGCGCCGCGCTTGTGGGCTCTCTTGCGAGGCGGCATGGCGGGGAATCTACTCGATGATAACAACTAGCGAAGCATTCCTTCGCTTCTCGTATTGCGGCGGGTTCGCGACATGGAAATGGCAGGGCCTGGATTCCTAGTGAATCCGCCACCATCTGAGCGCACAGGTACGCAAAGAAACTTTCAGCCCGGAGGGCGCAAGACAGTAGCCCACGGCGTGAGCCGTGTGGAATCCCGACGCCCCTTCCCAGCCCCGGAACGGGGCGGAACATCCATGACGGAAGCGTCTTTCGCCCCGTTCCGGGGCTATACGCAATCCCCCTTTTCCCGACGGCTCACGCCGTGGGCTACCATCTTTCGCTCCTCCGGAGCTTCACTCGCACCCGATTCTGAAACGTGGGATCCACTTCTGTGTCGCACACCGTATCGCGGCGGGTTCGCGACATGGAAATGGCAGGGCCTGGATTCGTAGTGAATCTGCCACCATCTGAGCGCACAGGTACGCAAGCAAAGTTTCCAGCCCGGAGGGCGCAAGCGAGTAGCCCACGGCGTGAGCCGTGTGGAATCCTGACGGCCCTTCCCAGCCCCGGAACGGGGCGGAACATCCATGGGGGCAGTTGCAAGTCGAGGGCTGAGGCGGGGCAAGTGAAAACGATCGCCAGCGGCGCCGTGGTCTGGCCACAAAAAAAGGGGCGGCTTGCGGCCGCCCCTTTTTGGTTAGGTAAGCCTCACACTGCGAGACTTAGAAGTTATACTTGAGCGCGAACTCGACCACGCGGCGTACCCCGTTGGAATCGTAATAGGGGTTGCCCGAGGTGTGAGTGTTCACGTTGGTGGACGAGAACGCGTTGGTTCCCGGCATGGCGAAGTTGAGGTTGATATCGTTGGATCCGCCAACCCCGAACTGCGGCAGCGCGTGATTCAGGAAGTTGAATGCAGAGAACCGAAGCTCGACTCTCTGATGCTCCTTGAATGCAAACCGCTTGTAAATCGCCAGGTCGCTGTTGAAGAACGCCGGACCCTTGATGTAGGGCCAGACAATGTCGCCCTCCATTCCCGGAGGCGGAGGAGTGAAGCAGGCCGGATTGAAGTACTTCCCGCCGCCCTTACGCGGATCGCAGGTCAACAGCGGCGTCAGTTGCACCGCGTTGGTGCCGAGTTCGGTCGATGCGGAGAAGTTGGCAGGCCAGTTCACGTTCAGGTCGCCTTGCGTGTTGGGCTGAATCGGCGCGCCCGATTGCAGCTGCGTGATGCCGGAAAGCACCCAGCCATTGACAACGCCGCCCGCAAACGCGTTCCCCTTTACCGGACTCGGCAGGTTGAACACGTATGCGGCGTTGAAGATCTGGGTGTGATCCCAGGCCAGGACACCGTAGTTCGCGGCGAAGTTGTACGGCCACACATCGTAACCGTCGCCGTTGCCGTTGACGGTTTCACCGTCGCGAACGCCCAGCACCTTGCTGAAGGTGTAATTGGTGGTGAACGTCACGCGGCCGGTTTGCTTCTGCCACGAAACGATGAACCCGTTGTAGTTGGAGTAGCTGCCATGCGACACCAGCGTCATACCCGTGTAGAAATGGAGCGGGTAATAATCGTTGGTCCCGAAGTTGGTCGGCTCCGGCTGGTTGATTGTGGCGCCTGGCGCGCCCGTCAACGGATCCGGTTGGAAGAAACCGCCCAGCGGCACCACGTCGAGGTTCGACAGGTTGCCGTTGTTGCTCTGGTTCAACTCGTCATACGAATGGTTGCCGGTGTACTGCAATTCGAGTACGCTGCGTCCCGGCAGCCGTTGGTCGATGGTCACGTTGTAGGTCCAGGTGTAAGGCACCCGTTCATCATTCATCTGCATGATGCCGGAAGCACCCGAGCCGGAACCCGCTACGCCGCTTCCAGGCGCGTACGCCGCGAAGTTATTCCAGCCCACGCAGCAGCCCCAGGTGGTATAAAGAGTCTCCACATTGACGGGAGCGCTGAAGGCGCCGCTGCTGGCGCTGTTATAGGCGATCTGGTAGCGGTACAGGCCAATGCCGCCGCGCACCACCGTCTTGCCGTCGCCGAATATGTCATACGCGGCGCCGACGCGAGGCAGGGCGAAAAGCGGTTTCGAAGGGAAGCCCGACATTGGAATCGCCGAATTGATGGCGTGCCATGACAGGCCGTCCCATGGAATCGTGCTGCTGGCCGAGTTCACGTAAGTGGCCGGATCCCAAACCGCGAGACCGGGACACGGCGAAATCTGTTGCGTGCCTAGGGGCAAACCAGGGCAATTCGCCTCGACCCAGTTGCCAAGGTGGTCGAACCGGATACCCAAGGTCAGGGTGAGCCGCCGGCCGGCCTTCCACGAGTCGTTTACGTAAAACCCGTAAGTGTAGTATTTGAAGTTATTCGTCACTGCGCCGTTCGCTTGGCCGAAGCTATCTGCGTGTGCGATGACTTCATCCGCCAACGGATTGCCGGTGGTGGTGGCGTTCCACGGGTCGAATTCCGCAATACCCATGGTGGAACCGGCGCCCGCGTCGCTCTGATAGTTCTGGGCGTAGTCCCAATAGAAGCCGACCTTCAGAGTATGCTTCCCGACCACGTAGTTGACGTTGTCGGAAATGTTCGGCGTGGCTGAATCCTTGCCGAAGGTGTTTTGCGAGCCCTTGAACACCGTACCGTACTGTTGCGAATAGTAACCGGCGGTCGCGTTATTCCAGCCATACAGGTCCGGAAGCTGCGGCGTGAACGGGTTCTTGAAGAAGCCCGTATAGCTGAAGTTCAATTTAGAAGGATCCACCGCGCTCGGCTGGGTCAGGATGGAGGGATTGTCGAATACGGCATCCGCGAATACGAGTTCATTGGTCAGCGTGGGGCTGAACACATGAACCAGGTTCGCGCTATACACGTTGGCGAGCTGGGTCGCAATCTGCGGCGACGGATAAGGCAGCGTCGCGGGAGATCCCCACCACCAGAGGTAGAACGGGCTCTGGTCGATCTCATGCTGGTGATTCCAACTGAAATACAGCTTCGTCTTGTCGCTGATGTTGTAATCGCCGCGGAGACGGAGTTCCCACCGGTTTACGGGCGGGCCGAGGAAGTAGTCGTAGTTGCTGCCCGAACCGTTGCTGGTCGGGTTCTCGTTCGGCGCCGGAAACGTCTTCAGGTAAGCCAGCGAATTCGGATCGATCAGGCTCTGCGGAATCATGCCGCCCACGATGTTGGTGAGGCTGCCGCAGCCGGCTCCGGTGTTGGTGCCGTTGACGCAAGGAACCACCGCGCCGTTGGAATGGGAGTTGGCAAAGCCGGGGCCCCAACTGGCGAGGTAAGCCGGGCTGAAATTGCCCTGCTGCATCTGGGCAGTGGGAATGACGAATTGGTACGACGAACCCGCGGGCTGCTGTTTCATGTACTCATATGCGCCGTAGAAAAACAGCTTGTCGCGGTTGCGATTGAATTTCGAGCCGGGGATCAGCACTGGGCCGCCGAAATCGCCGCCCGGATAATAGAAGCTGTCGCTGATCGGCTTGAGGCCCTGCGACTTGTCATAGGAGTCAATCGCATTGAAATCGCCATTGCGGGTATACAGGTAAGCTTGCCCGTGGAACTGGGCGCTGCCGCTCTTGCCGTATGCCTGGAAGGTCACCGGCCCCTTCGCGAAAGATGCATCGTAGGCCGATGTCAGGATCGATACTTCCGCCACCTGGTTCTGGTTGATGTTGGCGGTCTGCGTTCCCTGGTTGCCTGGGTCGAGCAGGTTCGCGCCGTCCGAGGTCATGGTCACAGCGCCATTGGCCTGTGTGCCATTCGCGGAAAACTGGCCGATCGGTCCATTGTTGATCTGGGTCGTGTAGCTGTTCCACATGCTTTGGTTCAGACCGCCGGTCATGGCCATGCCGGGCATGATCTTCATCAGCTCGGCCGCGTCGCGGCCGACGATCGAAAGATCGGTGATCATGGTCTGATTCAAGGTCTGGCTGGCTTGTGGCGAATCGATGGGGACCGCCACATCGCCGGTGGCCACGATTTCAATCTGCTCCTTGGTCGTGGCAACCTGTAACGTGATGGTCGGAATGCCCACCGCCGCGCCCTGCGTTACAACGATGTGCTCAATCTCATAGGTCTGAAGACCCGGAGCCGAAACCGTCACCGAGTAACTGCCGGGCAGCACCGTCGGGAAACTAAAGATGCCGGAGCCGTTGGTGACGCCGTCGAACGTGTTGTTGTTGGCTTCGTTCTTCAGCACCACTTTGGCGCCTGGAATCACAGCGCCCGACTTATCGGCTACTGTGCCGGCGATAGAACCGGCCGCGTGCTGCGCGAGGGCCGGCAATTGACAAAGGATGAGGACTGCGACTAGCAGCCCAAATAAAATGAGGTTCGTGGCTCGGCCCCTACACCCCTGTAGGGCCGGACCCCTTGCCTTTGGATTATACGTGTAACCCATTTAGCGAGATCTCCTCTTTGTTTCGCTTCTATACACCAAACTCACGCTAGTTTCGCGCTTCTGCACAACGGCAGAACGAGACTCTAACGCTCTAATACCTGAAAACCCTGTCCGCAGCAGAATATTACGTTTCAACCACCATGTCAAGGGTGTTAATCCTTGGCGGTCAAAAGGATCGGCGGTGGACGTTTCTGCGCCCGGTTTCGGCCCGCCGCCACCCTCCGAAACGATACAAAAAATGGAATAAAACTGGTGAATCTGAGTCTGAGGGTTCCATTTATCGGAGATTGGGGTCCGTTATCGGGCGATCGCGGTTCGTCACGGTGTACACCTGGTACTGGTGTCACTTTTCGTACCAACCAAAACCGGGCTGAATCTTACAGATGTTACGGAATTCGGCAAGTCTCTCGATCACCTGGAGTTTAATAGCCAAATGTCTTGGAATCAGCCAACTGGGTCCTGTGCGCGAGGTCGCGGATTCTGATTTGCGGCCCGCCGTGCCAGAGGACGCGGTTTGGCCCCCGCCGTGCGTGGGCTTGGGGCGCGGCGGGCAAGCTTGAATCTCCGCTGCGATTGATTCATGATCAACATGGTTATGCGTCTCCTTTGGGTTACAACCTTAACTTTTTTGACCGCGTTTGCGGCAGCGTCTCAGACGCCCACCGGCTGGCAGCTCGTGTGGAGCGATGAGTTTAACGGAGCGGCCGGCACGCCGCCCAATCCCGCCAACTGGAACTACGATCTTGGCGGCGGAGGCTGGGGCAACGGCGAAGCCGAAACGTATACCAGTTCCCCGAACAATGTGTTTCAAGATGGCAACGGCAATTTGGTTATCCGCGCCATCCGCGACGCCAACGGCAATTACACGTCTGCGCGCCTGCAGACCGGCAGCCCCGGCGCTTCCACGCACACCGCGGATCAGAGCTGGACATATGGCCTGGTGGAAGCCAGAATCAAGCTGCCCTTCGCCCACGCCGTGTGGCCCGCGTTCTGGATGCTCGGCGAAAACATTGGGACCATCGGCTGGCCTTGGTGTGGCGAAGTCGACATCATGGAGAATTTCGGGACCTACAACAATGTCAATGATGCGTCCACAAACAACGGGACCGCGCACGGGCCGACCACGCCGGTTGGCTCCGGCAATTACAACGACTACAGCGCCGGAGGCCAGTATACGCTACCGCTGGGCGAGACCGTCTACGACGACTATCACGTCTATGCCATTCAGTGGTCGCAGGACTCGGTCGCGTTTTATGTCGATGGCGCTCTCTACTACACGGCTACGCCGGACAAGGTTCCGCCTGGATATTGGGAGTTCAACAATCCGTTTTACCTGCTGCTGAACGTGGCTATCGGCGGACCCACCACCTTCCTTGGCACGCCGGATCCCAACGCGCCGTTCCCGAACCAGGACATGCTGGTGGATTATGTGCGCGTCTACCAGCCGGTCAGCGTTACACCCACCACACCCGTCATCACGCCCTCGGGGATATTGAACGCCGCGTCTTATTTGGGAGACATCGCGCCCGGCAGCCTGGTTTCGTTGTTCGGCAATCAGCTCGCCGATGGCACTTATCAGGAATCGCAATTGATCGACAGCAGCGGGAACTTCGTCACCTCGGTGGACAACGTGACCGTGAGCGTCAACGCCGTGAATGCGCCGCTCATCTACGTCAGCCCGACGCAAATCAATTTCCAGGTTCCTTGGGAAACTCCGGCCGGCACGGCGGTGAATGTGCAAGTGACGCGCGGCAGCGCGACAAGCAACACCGAGCTGGTTACGATTGCATCGGCGGCCTCGCCCTCCATGTTCCTCAACAACTACACGACCGGGGTGGCGTGGATCACCGGCGGCCAGCCGGCGGAAGGCTGCACGGCCTCGCAGTGCGCGGTCGAGGCGAACAACTACTATACGCTTTGGGCCAACGGGCTGGGGCCGAAAAGCCCGGCCGAGCAGGATGGGGTGGTCTCGGATCCCCTGAACGCGGTGTGGGTGGTGGGCGGCGCGGCGAGCTGCCAGTTGACGATTGGCGGTATCTCCGCCACGGTGAGTTACTGCGGCGCGGCGCCCGGTGAGATCATCGACCAGTTGAACTTCGAATATCCGCAGGGCGTTCCGCCGGGCGCGCCGGTGCAGGCGGTGCTGACCATCAACGGCGCCACTGGAATATTCTGGCTGCCCGCGCCGGCGGCAACCGCTGCACAACTCTCCGCCGCGAAGATGCTGGCGCAGATGACGCAGGCGCAGAAATTGCAACTGGTGACCGGCGAGGGCGGGCCGGTTAACAACATACCCGCGTTGCCGAAAGGCGCGGGCGGCTACATCGCTGGCATTCCGTCGCTGGGCATTCCGGCTCTCTATTTTGTCGATGGCAGCCTGGGAGTGGCCGATGAATCTATGCCATCCACCGCGCTGCCTTCCTCGATCGCCAGCGCCGCCACCTGGGATCTGAGCCTGGCGTATCAGTTCGGAACGGTCATCGGCGCCGAGACTAACCTACACGGGATGAACGTGAACCTGGGCGGCAATACCAACATGATTGGCCGCGAGCCGCGCGACGGACGCACCTTCGAGACCAAGGGCGAAGATCCGATTCTGGCGGGCAAGATCGCCGCTGCCCACGTCGAGGGCGTGCAGAGTCAACACGTGATTGGTTGCGTCAAGCACTATGCGTTCAACGACCAGGAGACCGGCCGCACCCAGAGCAATGTCCTCATCGACGACCGCAGCGGCCGTGAAAGCGACTTACTCGCGTTTGAGATTGGCGTTAAGGATGGCGGCGTGCAGTCGGTAATGTGCTCCTATAACCTGCTGAACGGCACCTGGGCCTGCGAAGACCCATACTTACTCACCCAGGTTCTGAAGAGCGGTTGGGGATTCACGGGCTTCGTCATGTCGGACTGGTGGGCGCTGCCCGCGGGGGGCCCCGCTTCGACGACGTGGACTGCGGCGAATGCCGGGCTCGATCAGGAGCAGCCGGACGATGCGTTCTTCAGCCCCAGCGCGCTCAATGCAGCCGTGGCGGCCGGCGAGATCCCTCAATCGCGCATCGACGACATGGCCACGCGCGTTCTGAGCGCCATGTACCAGGTTGGAGTTTTCAATCAGCCCGCCGGCGTCACCACGCTCGATTCCACCACCGTCACCAACGACGAGAACATCGCGCAAAGCGTCGAGGAGCAGGGCTTGGTGCTGTTGAAGAACTCCGGGATACTGCCGTTGAACGCGGCGCAGGTCGGCTCCATCCTGGTGGTCGGCTCGCACGCCAATCTCGGCGTGATTTCCGGCGGCGGTTCGGCGCAGGTGTACCCGACCGAAGGCGCCGTGGCGGTGCCCGGTCAAACCACGCCCGCGGTTCCCGGTTGGTCGCCGGTGATTTGGGATCCATCTCCGCCCGTTCAGTACATTCGCCAGGCGGCGCCCACCGCCGCGGTGACTTACAACGACGGGACCAGTGCCACCGCAGCGGCAACGCAGGCCGCATCTTATAACGTGGTAATCGTGTTCGTCAGCCAGTGGACCAGCGAAGGCATGGACATGCCGAGCCTGAATTTCACCGATTTGATTGACACGACGCCCGTCGATCAGGACGCGCTGGTGGAAGCGGTGGCAGCGGCCAATCCACACACCATCGTGGTGATGGAAAATGGCGGCGCGCAAGTCATGCCCTGGCTGAGCAGCGTGAGCGCGGTGCTGGAGGCATGGTTTCCCGGCATACGCGGCGGGCAGGCGATCGCCAATATCCTATTCGGCAGCGTGAACCCTTCGGGCAAGCTGCCGATCACGTTTCCGGCCAGCACGGACCAGTTGCCGCGCCCGACGATTCCCGGATCAAACGCTGCGACCACGCCCTTTACGACGGACTACACCATTGAAGGCCTGAACGTTGGCTATAAGTGGTATGACTCCAAAGGCTACACTCCGGAATTTCCTTTCGGCTTCGGACTGTCTTACACCATCTTCCAGTTTTCCAACGTGGCGCTGGTGAACAACCTGAATTCGGGTAATCCTAACTTCCAGGTGACGTTCAACCTGACCAACACCGGCTCGGTGGCCGGCGCCGAAGTGGCGCAGGTTTACCTGGCGCTGCCGGCCAGCATCAACGAGCCCCCCAAGCGCCTGGTGGGATGGCAGAAGGTTCCCCTCGGCCCCGGCCAGCAGCAGAGCGTGACGGTGGAAGTGGATGAGAACGATTCTTCGCATCCACTGTCGTACTGGGATACTAACTCGAGCAGTTGGCTGATTGCACCGGGTACTTACACCGTGTATCTGGGTAACTCGTCGGCGCAGTCCAGCTTGCAAGTGGCCGGAACCTTCCAAATAGGCTCATAGGCGCACGGCTTCAGGGCTCACCCAAAAAGAAATGTCGAGAGGAATCTCGACACAGCAGGCTCGACAGCCCGCGCCACGCTGGCAAGCTGACATGGGGCCGTGGTAAATACGATATGCTGGTTTCCCATGAAACCCGTTGACTTGCTTCTGTGTGCATTGATGATGGCGCCGGCGATGGCCGGGGCAGCGGATCCGGCGGATGGCGGCGCCATCCGTCCCCAGGTGCAAAAGATCGTGGAGGAAATCTCCGCGGAGCGCATCCACGACACGATCGCGAAACTGGTGAGCTTCGGCACCCGCAACACGCTGTCGCCTCAGGACGACCCGGAGCACGGAATTGGCGCGGCGCGGAAGTGGATCTTCGCCGAGTTCCAGAGCTACAGCCCGCGGCTGCAAGTGCGCTACGACCACTGGCGGGTGAAGAAGACCGGGCGCATCTTCAAAGACGCCGACCTGTATAACGTGATCGCGGTGCTGCCGGGCAAGACGATGCCGGAGGTGGAGGTGGTGGTGAGCGCGCACTACGATTCCATCGACATCGGCAGGGCGCCGGCGCAACCGGCTGCAGGCGCGAGCGACAACGCGGTGGGCGAACGGTCGCTGAAAGTGGATTGGGCAAAGACCGCGGAGCTGCCCGCTCCGGGCGCCTGCGACGATGGCAGCGGCATTGCGGCGGTGATGGAGCTGGCGCGGGTGATGAGCCGCTACGAGTTTTCGAAGACGCTGGTCTTCATTGCCTTCGCTGGCGAAGAGCAGGGGCTGGTGGGCAGCACGCTGGAAGCAGCCAAGGCGAGGCAAGATGGCACCGCCATCGAAGCCGTGCTGAACAACGACATCATTGGCACCGACGCGGCGGGCAACGGCCGCACCGGCAACAGCGAGGTGAATGTCTTTAGCGACGACCAGGCCGACAGCCGGCCGCAGGAGCTGGCGCGCTACGTGGAGTGGGCGGGCGCGCGCTATCTGCCGAGCCTGAAGGTGAGGGTGCAATACGCGCAGGACCGGCTGGGGCGCGGCGGCGACCAGACGCCGTTTCAGCAACAGGGATTCAGCGCGGTGCGGATCACCACGCCTAACGAGATATACGCGAACCAGCATCACGAGACCGATACGCTGGAAAACATGTCGGTGCCGTACACCACGCGCGTGGCCCGGCTGAATGCGGCTGCGACAGCCGCCTTGGCGATGGCGCCGAGGACACCGGACATTTGGATTACAGCGAAGACCAGCAGCGGCAGCGCGACCGATGGCGGCAAAGGCGCGGCCGGCGCTACGGCGAAGCCGGCCGAAACCGCGGCGGCAACTTCGCCAGCACCGCCGCGAAAGCTGCCGATGATCTCGCGCGGCAAAGGCTACGATGCCCTGCTGCGCTGGCATGCGGCGGCCGCGGACCCGAACCTCAAAGGCTATGCGGTGGTGATGAAACCGACGGCGGCGCCGGTCTGGGAGCAGGAGATTTTCGTCGGCAAGGTTACCGAGTTCACACTCGAGGGAGTGTCGATCGACTCGACCAGGTTCGGCGTCAAGGCGATAGGCAACGACGGTACCGAGAGTTTGGTGGCAGCTTACGTGTATCCGCCGCGAGCGAAGGTGGAATATAAGACGGAGCAGTAAGTCGTGGCCGTGGTGCACGCGCTCGTGGGCCACGTGTGTCGTGAAACAGTATGATGACGTTGGACACACTTCAGGCGTGAGGGGTGAGTAAGAAGTAGAGTTACGTTGCGGGTGGCCGGGGCTTCGCGGACTTTCGCCGTGCGTTCCGGCCACCCAATGATTCGAGTAGAAACTACGTTGATGAGACGGAAACGCGGGCCGGGCTTCGCTCGGCTGCGCTGATTGACAATCGGAGCGCTGGATAGCATCCTGCCCCTGCAAAACTAATACCGGTACAGCCAGC
Source organism: Bryobacteraceae bacterium (assembly GCA_049587755.1). Taxonomy (GTDB): domain Bacteria; phylum Acidobacteriota; class Terriglobia; order Bryobacterales; family Bryobacteraceae; genus Bog-375. The sequence continues at coordinate 33,623 of JBAVEN010000002.1, forward strand.
GGGCCTTTTCGATTACTTTGGCGGCGTTGGGGAGGAAGGCTTCTTCGAGCGGCGGACTGAAAGGGACGGGGGTGTCGGGCGCGGTGACGCGGACGATGGGGGCGTCGAGATGCTCGAAGACGCTCTCGGTGATGCTGATGGCGAGCTCGCCGGCCATGCCGCCGGTGCGCGTGTCTTCGTGCAGCAGAAGCACCTTGGAAGTCTTCTTGACGCTCTCGCAGACGGTGTCGCGATCGAGCGGCAGCAGGGTGCGCAGATCGACTACTTCAACCGAAATGCCTTCCTGGGCCAGCGTTTCGGCGGCCCCGAGCGCCACCCACAGCATGGCGCCATAGGTGACGATGGTGAGGTCGCGGCCTTCGCGCGCGATTCTGGCCTTGCCGATGGGGACCGTGAACTCCTCCGCCGGCAGGTCCTCTTTGATGCGGCGGTAGAGGGCCTTGTGCTCGAAAAAAATCACCGGATCGTTGTCGCGCACGGCGGACTTGATGAGCCCCTTGGCGTCATACGCGGTTGCCGGAGCGACCACTTTCAGGCCGGGCGTTTTGACGAACCACATCTCGGGGTTCTGCGAATGGAAGGGTCCGCCGTGAATGCCGCCGCCGGAGGGCGCGCGCAGCACCATGGGGACGGCGGCGTTCCATCGATAGCGGCACTTGGCGCCGAAATTGACAATCTGGTCGAAGCCGCAGGAAATGAAATCGGCGAACTGCATTTCAGCCACAGGGCGCAGGCCCATCAAGCCGGCGCCGATGGCAGCGCCGACAATGCCGGATTCGGAAATCGGCGTATCCACCACGCGCCGCTCGCCGAAATGCTCGATGAAGCCGGCAGTTACTTTGAACGCGCCGCCGTAGACACCTATGTCCTCGCCCAGAAGAAACACATTCGGGTCGCGCTCCATCTCCTCCCACAGTCCTTCGCGGATGGCTTCCAAGTAAGTGGTGGGCATAACTACTCGCTATCGTAAACGCCGTCGAGGAGGGTAGCGGGATCGGGATAAGGGCGCTCGTCGGCCCAGGCGACGGCGGCATCCACTTCCTGGCGGACCTGCGCGTGGAGGGCATCGAGCCCGGCACGATCGTCCCAAGCATGGTCGATTATTTTTTGTTCCAGGCGGACGATGGGGTCGCGCTTGGCCCACTCCTCGAAAAGGGCGGGCGGAACGTATTCGGCGGCGTCGTGGGCGGAGTGGCCGGTCATGCGGAAGGTTTTGCACTCGAGCAGGTACGGCCCGAGCCCGGCGCGCGCGTGAGCGACGGCGCGGCCGGTGGCCGCGTGGACGGCGAGCACGTCATTGCCATCGACGATCTCCGCGGGCATGGCGTAAGCCGGGCCGCGGTCCGCCACATTAGCGCAGGCCATCTGGCCGCTCAACGGCGTGGAGTAAGCGTACTGATTGTTATTGCAGATGTAGACCACCGGCAGTTTCAAGACGGTGGCCATGTTGACGCCCTCATGCCAATCGCCGCGGCTGGTGGCGCCATCGCCGAAGTAACTGAACGCCACCGCATTCGTGCCGCGGTACTTGAGCGCCAGAGCTACTCCGGCGGCCACGGGCACGGTGGCGGCCAGGGCGCTGATGATGGACACCAGGCCGGCGCCCATATCGCCCATGTGCATGTTGCCGTCGCGGCCGTGGGTGAGGCCATCGGCGCGCCCCATGTACTGGGCGAAGATGCGGCCCAGCGGAACGCCGCGGATGAAGAAAGCGGCCATATCGCGATGGCTGGGCAGGAGCACGTCATCGGGGAGCGAATGGAGGGCGCTGCCGACGGGGATGGCTTCCTGGCCGCGGCCCACGTAGACGCCGCCCAGAATCTTGCCCTGGCGGTAGAGTTTGCGCTCGATGCGATCCTCGGTTTCGCGCATCAGCGACATGTAATATAAGCAGCGCCGCGCGAGATCGGCCTCCGTGGCAGACTCGTCCGCGCCACGCTGGGACTGGGTGGGGATAGTGGGAGCGGTGCTCATCGGGCGCGCCTCACGGTACGTTGCAACGGCTAGTATAGCGCCTTTGCGGGGGCTGGCCGGGCGGAAGGGAATGAGGCCAACCGGGCGGAACAGAGCCTGCTCCGGAAGGGCGGAAACAGCGTCGCGCACGGCTCGCGCATGGTGGTTGGTAGGTCCCCGACCACTAAAGCTACTGGGCGGGTTGCGCTGACACCGTGGCGGGGTAATAGCCGTCGCGAGTGCGAATTACCACCCCGGGCACGGACGGGATCTCCACTTTGATGTGATGATACGCTTTGAACTTAGCGTCCGCCGAGGCTTCGGGCACGTAGCGCAGGATATATTGGCTGGTGATGTCGCCTGAGATACCCAGGATGGCGCTGGTGATCGCGCCCGAGATTTCCGCAGCGTAACCGCCGGTGCCTGCTTCGTAGACGTAGTTACCGGCATCTTTGGGCACCGAAATATAGCCGGAGACATCCTTGTAGAGGTCTTTGTTCAACGGGTATTCGACATGGCCGCCGGTCTCGTGGGTGAGGCGCTCCAGCTCATCTTCGGCTTGGTTGCTGAAGCCGAACGATTGGGTGCTGATGGCATAAATGGTCACTAGGTTGCGCTTGGCCAGCTCCACCACCTGATCGAAGCTGATCTTCTTGCTGGCGGTGTCGTGCCCGTCGCCAATCACGATCAGGACGCGGCGCGGCTCGTAGGGTTCGCCGTGCACCAGGGTGCGGTTGGTGCAAGCCATCAAAATGGCGTCGTAGAAGGCGGAAGCGCCGCCGGGCTTGGACTTGCGCAGGACGTCGGTAATCTTGTCGGCATCCTGGGTGGTGTTGACGGACACTTCGGCGTCGTTGGCGTAGGTGATCAGGTATCCGCTGAAGCGGGGATCGTCGGCGGGCAGCAGGTTCCAGACCAGGTCCATGGTGGCATCCTGAAAAGTTTTCCAGTAAATCCGGCTGGAATTGCTGAGGTCGACCAGAAAGCCGACGACAATGGGCTGCTTGCTATTGTGGCTGAAGTAAGTGAGGCGCTGGGGCTTGCCTTCGTCGAGCACGAGGAAATCCTTGGCATCGAGGTTGGACACGAAGCGGCCCTTGTCGTCGGTGACGGTGACGGGCAGGATGACCTCGTTGGACTGGACGGTGAAGCGCGCGCCGGGCGGAGGCTCCTGCGGCGGCGCCTTAGCGGCCTCCGGCGCCGCTTGCTGCGGGAAAGCCGCCAGCGGCAACAAAGCGCACAGAGCAAACGCCGGCACGATTCGAGGAAGCATGAATTTCACGGCTTGTCCTTATTCTAACGCTTGCGGTTGATTCTTCGCGGCGGCTGGTTCGCTTCGAGGGCGAAGGTAAGGCGCTATTCGAGCAACCGGCGCGACCGGGGGGTCGTCCCCAGAGGGGACCCCAGGACGAGGGCGTCCGCCCCACGGGCTCCGGCGTAGAATAGGTTTATACCGCGCCCGTTCGAAAGGATACACTTGCACCCTCCGATCAAAGTGCTCATCGTGGATGATGAAGCCAGCCAGCGCATTGGCTTGGCCGGGATGGTTTCCGCCTGGGGCATGACGCCGGAAACGGCGGCCGAAGGCGACGAAGCGCTGCGCAAACTGGCCACCTTTCCCGCCGACGTAATCCTGACGGATCTCAACATGCCCGGCCTGGACGGCTTCGGTTTCCTGGCGCGGCTGCGGGACGCGGGCGAAATGCCGCCGGCAATTGTGCTGACCGCATACGGCAACATCGAAACCGCGGTGAAGACGGTGCACGAGCTGGGGGCGTACTGGTTTCTGGAGAAGCCGATTCAGCCGGGGCCGCTGGAGATTCTGATCCGCCGCGCGGGTAGCCACGCCGCGCTGCGCGCCGAGAACCGCGCGATGGAACGGAACCTCGGGTACAAAGGCGCGGTGGGCGATCTGGTGGGGACGTCGCCCAAGATGCAGGAGATTTTCGCGCTGCTGCAACAGGCCGGCCCAAGCCGGGCATGCGTGCTGATCACAGGGGAGAGCGGCACGGGTAAGGAGTTGGTGGCGCGCTCGCTGCACTCGCTGAGCACGCGGCGGCACGGACCTTTCGTGGCGATCAACTGCGCGGCGCTGCCGGAGACGCTGATGGAGAGCGAGCTGTTCGGCCATGAAAAGGGCGCCTTCACCGGGGCCTCGGAGCGGCGCGCCGGCTGCTTCGAGGTGGCGCAGAACGGGACGCTGCTGCTGGATGAGATCGGCGAAATGCCGCTGGCCACGCAAGCCAAGCTGCTGCGCATTCTGGAAGATTCCAAAGTGAGACGGCTGGGTAGCAAGAGCGAATTCGAGGTGGACGTGCGCGTGGTGGCGGCCACCAACAAAGCGCCCGACGAGGCCGTGCGCGGGGGCCACTTGCGGGAGGACCTTTACTACCGGCTGAACGTTTTCCACGTCCACTTGCCGCCGCTGCGGACGCGCAAAGAGGATATTCCGGCGCTGGCGGAGGCGTTGATCGCCACCCTCAACCGTAAGCACGAATGCCGCGTAACCGATTGCGCGCCCGCCGTGCTAGAAGCATTTGCGCGCCACGATTGGCCGGGCAACGTGCGCGAGTTGCGCAACGTGCTGGAGCGGGCGCTGATTCTGGCAGGCGAGGGCACGCTGGAGATGAAGCACCTGCCCGCGTTCTTGCAAAACCGCACGTTCGCCGCCGCGACGGCATCTGGCGCGCCGGCCGCCGAGGATCGCGACATGGTCCGCTTCCCGATCGGCGCCACGGTGGGCGAAGCCGAGAAGGAACTCATCCTGCGCACGCTCGAACATACCAATAACAATAAGACGCGCGCCGCAGAGATACTGGGCATCAGCCTCAAAACGCTGCACAACAAATTGCGCGAGTACAACGCGAAGGAAGACGGCGCGGCGGTGTAGGCGGGCACGGCCAAGAACAGTAAGTTGCAGGAGCGCGGAGCGCCTATTTAGGTGATTCCGACCACGGCGGCACAATGCCGTTCACGCGTGCATAGGCGACCAGTTGGCCCATGTGTTCGTTGGCGTGAATAATGATGCGGAGGTACATGCCGTCCACCGTGGCATCGCGGCCCGCGATCTTGACCTTGCGCTGCAAGTCGGCCGGCTTGATTCCGGCATGCGCAACTTTGACGGCCTCGAGGGAGCGCTTCAGCCAGTCGATGACCTTTGCCTTGTCGGTGACGGTTTTTTCCAGGTCGGGCGAGTTGAGGTCGGCGGGCATTTTCGGACCGGTGACGCTCAGCAGGTAAAAGTTCGCCATGGCGATGTGCATGAAGACCTCGCTGGTGGAACGTACGCCGGGCCCGGGACGCCATGAGTACTTATCCGCCGGGATGGCTTCCGCCAGGGCGACCAGTTGTTTCGAGACGTGAACCCACTCGCCGTCATATCCCTGCCAGACGCCTTCCAGCGGGTCGGGCGCCTGGGCATGCAGGGTGGTGACGCTCAGCGCCACGGCCAGCAACAGTGTCTTCATAAGCTCTCCTTTTCACGCGGCCGACGAGGCGAGGATAGCATGAAAGGAGGCAGGCGATCCCTGGCGAGAGTCTCGCTACGCACCGGGAGCCTGGTCTGCTGGGTGTCTTGCTCCCTACCGATGTTGGCGGCAACAGCAGGAAAGGCCGAGAGGACTCTCGGCTCTGCAGGCTCGACAGCCTGCGCCACTTAGAAATTGACGATGGAGGCGAAGCCGACCGGGTCGAGGCTGGCGCCACCGACCAGGACGCCATCGATTTCGGGCTGCGCCATGAGCGTGCGGGCGTTGTCCGGCTTGACGCTGCCGCCGTAGAGGATGCGAACTGCATCGGCGGCTTCCTTGCCGTACTTTGCGCGCACCTCTCCGCGGATGACGCGATGAGTGTCGGCGGCGATTTCGGGGGTCGCAGTCTTGCCGGTGCCGATGGCCCAGACAGGCTCATAGGCAATCACGATCTTGGCGAACTGCTGTGCGCTCAAACCGGCGATGCCTTTTTGAAACTGGCCGACCAGGACGGCTTCGGTCCTGCCGCCTTCGCGATCGTCCAGACGCTCGCCGACGCAGACGATCGGGGTGAGCCCGCATTCGAGCGCGGCCTGCGTGCGTTTGAGCACCGTCTCATCGGTTTCGCCGAAGTATTGGCGGCGCTCGCTGTGGCCGACGATGGCATGCGTGGCACCGACGGCGGCAATCATCGGCCCGGAAATCTCGCCGGTGAAAGCGCCCTCCTTGGCCCAGGCGATGTTCTGAGAGCCAATGCGAATGGCGGTGCCGTGAGCGGCTGCGACGGCCGCGGCAAGATTGGTGAAGGGCGGCGCAATCACGATCTCGCAGTGCGCGGAAGCCGCAACCAAGGGCCGGAATTTCTCGAAGAAGGCGGTGGTTTCGGCGGGGGTCTTGTACATTTTCCAATTGCCCGCCATGACTGGTTTTCTCATATGAGTTCCTTTAAGAAGCTGGCGCCATGATCGATGGAGACGCCGAAATTGGCGGCCACGGTCTGGCCGATGTCGGAGAGCGAAGCGCGCAACCCGAGGTTGACGCCGCCGCGCACTTTGGGGCCGGCGGCGAGCAAGGGGACGTACTCGCGGGTGTGATCGGTGCCGGGAACGGTCGGGTCGCAGCCGTGATCGGCGGTGAAGATCGCCAAATCGCCGGGGAGCAGCGCGCTTTCGAACGAGGGCAGCCAGGCGTCGAACTGTTCGAGCGCCGCGCCGTAGCCTTCCACATCGTTGCGGTGGCCGTACTGCTGATCGAAATCCACCAGGTTGACGAAGATCAGCCCGGCGCCGGGCTCGGCCATGGTGGCGAGCGTCTTTGCCATGCCATCCGCGTTGTTCTTGATCTTGACGCCGTCGCGGATGCCGCGGCCGAGGAACACGTCGAAAATCTTGCCCACGCTGCGGACCAGGACGCCATGTTCGTCGAGCCGGTCGAGCAGCATGCCCGCAGGCGGCGGCACGGCGTAATCGTGGCGGTTGGCGGTGCGGGTGAAGTTCCCCGGCGCGCCAATGAAGGGGCGCGCGATTACGCGGCCTACTTCGTACGGGCCGCGCAGAATCTCACGCGCCGTTTCGCAAATCTTGTACAGCTCCCAAAGAGGGATGACCTCTTCGTGCGCGGCCACCTGGAAGACGCTATCGGCCGAGGTGTAAACGATGGGCGACCCGGTGCGCATGTGCTCGGCACCCAGCTCGCGGATGATTTCGGTTCCCGAGGCGACCACGTTGCCCAGCCAACGGCGGCCGATGCGGCGCGCGAATTCGTCCAGCACCTCGGCCGGAAAACCGTGCGGGTAGAGCGGGAACGGTTTCGACAGGTGAATGCCGACCATTTCCCAATGGCCGGTGGTGGTGTCCTTGCCCGGCGAGGCCAGCGTGCAGCGTCCGTACGCGCCGGTGGGGGCTGCGGCGGGCGGGATTCCCTGAAGCGGTTCGATGTTACCCAAACCGAGGCGCGCCAGGTTAGGCAGATTCAGGCCGCGCAGGCGGGCGATGTTGCCGAGCGTATCGGCGCCGGGCGGATCGTGAAACTCCGCCGCGTCCGGCATGGCGCCCACGCCGACGCTATCGAGCACGATCCAGATGATGCGATCGAACACCAACTTTCGAGATTAACATGCGGCATTGGCGGGGCCGCCGAACAGGTGTGCGAGGCGGGCGCAAGGTCAAGCCAAAGCATGCCACAACCAATGCCCGCGACACAATATCAGAGGATGTAGCGGCTGAGATCCTGGTCTTTTACGATGTCGGCCAAGTGCTTGCGCACGTAGGTGGCATCCACTTTTACGGTCTTTTTCTTGAGGTCCGGCCCCTCGAAAGAGACTTCTTCGAGAAGCTTCTCCATGATGGTGTGGAGGCGGCGCGCGCCGATATTTTCAGAGCTCTGGTTGACCTGCGCAGCAAATTTGGCCACTTCTTCGAGCGCGTCGTCGGCGAGGAGCAGCTTGATGCCCTCGGTTTCGAGCAAGGCGACGTACTGCTTGGCCAGGGCGTTTTTCGGCTCCTTGAGGATGCGGATGAAGTCTTCGACGGAAAGCGACTTGAGCTCGACGCGGATGGGAAAGCGGCCCTGCAGCTCCGGGATGAGGTCGCTCGGTTTGGAAACGTGGAAAGCGCCGGCGGCGATGAACAGGATGTGGTCGGTGCGCACGAAGCCGTAGCGCGTGTTGACGGTGGTGCCTTCGACGATGGGCAGGATGTCGCGCTGCACGCCTTCGCGGCTGACATCGGGGCCGTGGCCGGATTCGCGGCCGGCGATCTTATCGATTTCATCGAGGAAGATGATGCCGCTCGATTCGACGCGCTCGAGCGCGGCGCGCGTCACCTGGTCCATATCGATCAGCTTCTGCTCTTCTTCCTGCACCAGGTAATCGAGCGCTTCGGCTACGCGCATTTTGCGCCGCCGCGTTTTCTGGCCAAACAGATTGGGCAGCATATCCTTGAGGTTGATGCCCATCTCTTCGATGCCGGCGTTGGTGGTGAGTTCGAGCGTGGGACCGCGGTCCTTAATGTCGATCTCGACCATGCGTTCGTCGAGCTTGCCGGCGCGGAGCCGTTCGCGAAGTTTGTCGCGCGTACGTTCCACACTTTCGCTAGGTTCCGGCTGCGGCGGCATCAAGAGATCCAGCAGGCGGTCTTCGGCGTTCATCTCGGCGCGGTCGGCCACTTCGTCGAGGCGTTCCTCGCGCACCATGTCGATGGAGATATCCACCAGATCGCGGATCATGGCTTCGACGTCGCGGCCCACATAACCGACTTCGGTGAACTTACTGGCCTCGACTTTGAGGAACGGCGAGTTGGCTAGCCGGGCCAGGCGGCGCGCCAGTTCGGTCTTGCCGACCCCGGTGGGACCGATCATGAGGATGTTTTTGGGCATCACCTCGTCGGCCATTTCCGGCGCCAGCTTCTGGCGGCGGATGCGATTGCGCAAGGCGATGGCCACGGCGCGCTTGGCATCGGCCTGTCCGACGACGTGCTTGTCGAGCTCGCGCACGATTTCGCGCGGGGTGAGCTCGTCGAGCACCGGTTCTTCGTCCACAGACTGGCTTGGCAGATAAATCACCATGGCTAACCCAGCTCCTCGTAGGTCACGTTCTCATTGGTGTAGATGCACATTTTGCCGGCGATTTGCATGGCTTGCTCCGCAATGCGGCGGGCGGATAGCTTGGTGTTGCGCGCCAGGGCCAGGGCCGCGGCAAGTGCGATCGGGCCGCCGCTGCCGATGGCGGCGATGCCTTCATCGGGCTCGATGACGTCGCCGTTGCCGCTCACCAGGTAGGTGATCGTCGGGTCCGCGACCAGCAGCAGAGCCTCGAGGTGGCGCAGCACGCGGTCGGTGCGCCACTCCTTGGCCAGCTCGACGACCGAGCGCGGCAGGTTGCCGTTGAATTGCTCGAGCTTTGATTCGAAGCGGGCGAAGAGGGCGAACGCGTCGGCGGTGGAACCGGCGAAACCGGCCACGATCTTGTCGTTGTAAAGGCGGCGGACCTTGCGCGCGGAGGCCTTGATCACCTCGTTGCCGAGGGTCACCTGCCCGTCGCCGGCCATCACGACCTTGTTGTCCCGGCGGACGCAAAGCACCGTCGTGGACTTTATTTTCGGCTGCATTGTTTGTGCGCCTTCATTGTATCGCAAGGAGTCCGCGTGGCCTGTTCCAGCGGCGCATGATCGTTCGCTCGCAAGACACCGGCGGCAGAAGACCGCCGGCGCTACGAGGAAATGCGGGGCCGTAGCCGTTTTTCGTAGCGCCGGCGGTCTTTGCCGCCGGTTCTTTTCCCGCGCAGCGCTTGATCGACTCTCGGCTCAGGCTTGACGACCCGCGCCACGGCTGAACTTACAGCTTTGCGAGCACGCGATCGAGCGATTCGCGGCTGCCGACGCTGCCCTGCGCGATGCGGGCGTTTCCGCCGCCGCGGCCGCCGGCTTCGGCCAGCGCCGCTTTCAGGACGTTGCCGGCGTCGATGCCGGAATCGGCCGAAGCGGCCAGCAGCAGCGAAGGCGGATCGTTGAGCGCGGCCACGAACACGGCTTTGGATTGTGCGGTAAAGCTCTGCGCCAAGGCGCGCAGTTGATCGAGGCCGCCGCTCTCCACGCGCCGCGTGTGGCGGCGCATACCGTCGGCGCCGGGCGCCGTGGCGGCGTACAACTCGCGGCCCTCGAAGACTGCCAGGTCCATTTCGAGCTTGCGGCGGGCTTTGTCCGCGGCGCGCGAAGTCTCCAGCAGCGCCGCTGCGGCCGCGGGCAAGCCGTCGAGAGATACCGAGAAGAGTTGCGCGGCGGCGGTGAGCGAATCGAAATCGGCGCGCGTGCGGCGCACAGCGCGGCCGCCGCAAACAAACTCGACGCGGGTGGTTTCGCGGACCTTCTCGATCTTGCGGATCAGGACGGGTCCGATCTCGCCGGTCGCGCGCACATGGGTGCCTCCGCAGGCGCTGCGGTCCAGGCCCGCGATGCTGACGATGCGCAACGGGCCTTCGCGTTCGGAAGGCTTGCGCAGGCCGGCGGCCACTCTTGCATCCTCGAATTCCACCGAGAGCAGGCGGTTTTCGAAGACCACCGCATTGGCGCGGCGCTCGGCATCGAGCACGGTGCGCGGCTCGACCGCTCCGCCTTCGAGGTCGATGGTCGCGCTCTCCGCGCCCAGGTGAAAGCTGACGGTGTGGAGCGCGAAGAGTTCTTCGAAAACGGCGGAGAGCAAGTGCTGGCCGGAATGCTGCTGCATGTGGTCGAAGCGGCGGTCCCAATCGATGGCGCAATCGGCCTCGGCGGCGGCGAGCGGCGCACTCAAACGGTGAGCGATGCGGTCGCCTTCGTCGACGACGTCGAGCACGGCGCAGCCCGCAATCGAGCCGGTGTCGCAGGGCTGGCCGCCCGAAGCGGGATAGAAGGCAGTGCGATCGAGATACACGGTGAGGCCGCCAGAGGCCGCCTCCACCACCTGCGCGCGAAACGAGCGCAGATAGGAATCGGCGTAATAAAGACGCTCCGTCATTGGGACACCGCTATTGTGCCAGAAGTGGCGGGCATTCCGCTTGCGCCGCTGCCGCCGGGTTGGTTACATTGAATAGGTCACCACCAACCGCGCCCGTAGCTCAGTTGGATAGAGCGTCTGGCTACGAACCAGAAGGCCGGGTGTTCGAGTCACCCCGGGCGCACCATGGAAGGCAAACCACTTCAAACCGGCTCTACGCCGGGAACGGGGGCTCTACGCAGCACCAGGCACTATGCCGAGGTTCGCGTAGCGCCTGCGACCAGTATCAACAGCGCCGCATCAACCCACAGTCTCCGCAGCCAGCGACTTGCGCGCCTCCTCGATGCGTTCCAGGTCCGCGCGGAGCCGCGGCACCCGTTTCTTGTTGCCGCTTCCCACCAGCCGCTGGACCGTGGCCATCAATTCATCCAGGCGCCGCATCGCTTCCATCTCGAGACTCTGAAGGGCGCTATTGACGCTTTCTTCCCACTGCGTGCTGAACCTGCTGAGATTCTGTTTCACCAGATCGGGGGTGGTGCGCGCGAAGTGGCGGCGAATCGCGGCTTCAATCGCATACGCGGGCAGCATGGGCGATAGCAGTTCCCAGTTTCTATCGAACACACGGCCGATTTTGACGCTGGGTGTGTTGGGCTCGACGCCGATTTCCGTTTCTGTCGTCCGCAGCGGCACGCCGAAACCTCGCATCGTGACATCCGAAAGCCGGTCTCGAAACTGTTGCAGCGCGCGGAATGTCCGTTCCCGCACCTGGCGTAGCGGCCCGAGCAGCGAGTCGCGATGGCGGTCGGAAAGCGCCGTAAGCTCCTCGCGCAGGGCGTTCGCCAGCCAGTCTTCGAACGAGCGGCGCATCGTGCCAGGACTGCCGGTCCATTTCGGAAATTCGCTCTCGAAGGCTGCCAGCAGCGCGCTCTCCACTTCGCCCTGATGCGCCTCGAGTCGATGACTGATTTCGGCCCGCGCTCCCGCCGCGGCATCCTGCACCAGCAGGCGGATCACCGCCGTCACATCATTGAGGGCTTCCTTTTGGCCGAGCACTTGCTGCTGCAGCGCATGGCGCTCCGACTGCAGCATCTCGGCCGACTTGAGACTCAGCGCCAGAAAGTCGCTCGATTCGCGCAGGAGAGTGTCCATCTTCCGCATCAGGATGGACGCGCGCTCTTCGGCGAGGTGCTCCAAGGTTCCACCGGCAAGCTCGGCTTCGAGCGCGTCGCGGAAGTGCTCAAAGCCGGGCTTCGTCGAATAAGGGAAGACCCGAAGCGTTCCGGGAAAGTTCCTGGCAAGCTGCGCGCGCACATACTCGGTGACTTCCACGAGCTCCTGATCGTTGAGGAGGTCGGCTTTGGTCAGCAGTACGGCGACCTTCGGCGTGTACCGGTAAAGGCTCTTCAACAGATCGATGTCGCGCTGGGAAAGGGGCGGATCGACGCTGACCGCCACTAACGCCAGTCCCGCATGCGGCAGCCACGCCAGCGAGGTTTGGGTGTTGTGAGAGACCGCGCTGTCGAGGCCCGGCGTATCGACGAACTGCAGGCCGCGAAATCGCCGCAGTTCCGGCAGTTCCACGGTGATCAGGTCGACTTCCTTAGCGTTCTCCGGGTTTTCCTTTTCGGAAATATAGCTGGCGATCTGATCGAGCGGCACTTCGGGGCCGCGGCCATCCCGGTGATGCACGCGCGCCTCCTGGTTGGCGCCAAAGCGGATGGCGGTGACCACGGCAGTAACCGGCACGACACCGACTGGCAGGACGCTGCGCCCCAAAAAATGGTTCAAGAAACTGCTCTTGCCGGCTTTGAATCGTCCCAGCACGGCAACGCTGATCTCGGCGCCCGCTGCCAATGCCCGTGCTCGGGCGATAAGGCCGGACAGCGCGTCAAGATCGTATCGGTCCGCCACCTCCGCCGCCAGGTTCAGCGCAGGCAACAACCGGGAGTTGTCCGGCGTGTGTGCGAAGGGCTCGGTGGAATCCGGAGTTTGTGCCGCGCCCTCTGTTTCGGGTTGAATGACTGGCGTCTGCTGAATCATAGCTCTTCACGAGTAGGAGCTATCGTTCCCGGGCCCGGATCGAGACGGTGGGCAGGCTCCATCAGCCAAGGCCTAAACCAGATTATAGCGTCTCCCGGAGCCGTATTGACATTGCCCGAGCGAGATCGCCTGCGTTGGCCGCCTGCAGGGATTCGGCGCCCGCGCCCGCCGGAGCGGACCACCGATCGAGCACCGGGGGACTCATCAGCGCCGAGGTCAATTTGACACAGGAGTAGGCTGCGGAACACACCGCACGCGCCGTCAGCGGCAGGGAAGAGTTGGGCGTTTGCCCCGGCCTTTCGCGTGCAAAGATAGCCGGCGCAGAGGAGGACCGCCGATATGGGGAACTGGACCGCCCGTTTCGGTTTCTATATCAATGTGCTTCGGGTGCCGCTGCTTCTGGTCTGTTCGTTGACCGCTCTGGCGCAACAGCCGCCGCAGGAGGACCCTTTCGACGCGGTGATCCAGGCGGTCTGGCAAGCGAAGAGTCAGGGTCGTTTCCAAGAAGCGTCTGCCGGGCGGGAGCGGGCGCGCACAATGTTGCAGCGCATGCCGCCCGCTACGCCACAATTCGCTAGCTGGGTACAGCAGGTGGCTCAGCTTTATCTCAGTTCGAGTTTGAACGCTCAGGCGCGAACGATTCTGCTGGAAGCGCTCGCCAGGACCGCACCGCTGGGAGACTCGCACCCGTCGAATATCGCGCTGTTGAGCGCACTGGCGGATTCCTGGCAGCAGGATGGCAACCTGCTGAAGGCGGCCGCGTGCCTGGAACAGTTCGCTGTGGCACAGACCGCCGCGGCTGCGGTTGCAGCGCAGCCTGGCGTCATCGTATCGCGGAATGGCGCCTCTTACTTCGGCGGCTATTTTGGAAGCGCCATCAACACCTACAGCCGCCTGGCTAACCTCTATCAACAACTTGGCCGGCCGGACGCCATCGCGGCCGTCGCGGCGAAGATCCGCGAACTCGCGTCGAATGACCCATCAGCGCTAGCTCGATTCTACGCGCAGCAGGGGCAGTTTGAGAAAGCTGCCGCTATCTACCGGACGCTGGCCGGGCAATCGGCGGACCCGCTCGACAGGTCGTTCGCCTGGCAATCGCTGGCGAACCTGTACTCAAATCAGGAGCACTACAAAGACGCCATCGACGCGATCCAGCAGGCCATCGCGGCGGTCGAATCGTCGGACGAATCCGAGATTCGCAGCCGGGCAGTTTGGATGCGGCAAAACATGGCCAACTACATGCGCCAGGCCGGACTGACGGACCAGGCCGACCTGGTCTATCGACAGCTTCTCCAGCAGAACCAGGATGAGGTCCAAAAGCTCCAGATACTATTCGCCTACGCACTATACTTGGCGGACACGCAGCGCGGCGCACAGGGCAAAAGCCTGCTAACCAATTATCTGGCAAGCAGGCCGGACCTGGAGCCGCAACAGCAAATGAACATTCTCTTCAACCTTGCCAACCTGGAACGAAGGCTGGGAGACCCCGAGAGCGCCGATGCGTACCAGCAGGCGGGAGAAGCCCTGCAACCTCAACCGCCTGCGGGACAGATTCGCATCGGAGGGGAGCTGCACCAAGCTGAGACCGCCTTGAGGCAGAATCGCCTGGATGACGCGTATGGTCTGGCTCTCGATGCCCTGGGTGCTGCCGCGCAGGCGGCGGATGGGCAGCAGGTCGAATGGTTGGTGTCCCAGATTGCGTCGGCGCTGGCCGCAAACAAGAAAGCGGCCGAAGCTGACCGACTCTTCCAGAACCTGTTCGCGCTGGCTCAAAACTGGTCAGTGGACAGCCTGCAGCCGCTGATTGCCATTTCGCAGAACTATGCGCATTTCCTCATCGGCCAGCCGGACCGCGCCAGTGAGGTACCGGCCGCCATCGAACAGTGTCGCAGCGTATTGATCGCTGCCAACGGTCCGGATAGCGGCACCCTCGCGGAGCCGCTGCGAATGCAGATCGAGTTTGAGCGCTCCCAGTCGCAATGGGAGAAGGCGGAGACGTCGGCGCGCGAGCTGCTGGAGTTGCAGGAGGCGCTCACCGGCACTACCAGCGAACCTTACCTCTCCGATCTCCAGGTAGCGGCTCGCGTGTATGAAGGCACTGGCGATTTTGCACGCGCCCTGCCGCTTTTCCGTAAGGCTGTGACCATTGCCGACCTGGTCGCCAGTCCGAACAACGGCTGGCGCCGCTCGCAGACTCGCATGGACGCGGCCTTCGCCTTGGCGCACCTCGGCCAATTTGATGAGGCCGTGATGCTGGGAGAGGAGGCCGTTGCGCTCGAGCGGACGATGCGCTCACCACGGCCCGCGCTATCTCAGGAACTGGCACAAATCCGGCAAATGAAACAGGATGCGGCCACCGCTAGCGCGAGACGCCTCAATCAATAGCCGCTTCGCCACAACCGCGGCTTGCAAGACGCACGCCCAGGCTTCGCCCCCGGGCCGGGGGAGAGATGGGCTGTTTATCACTTTGTGACTTTCCCTACTTTCCGAGTCGTTGCACGCGGTTCGCCAAGTAAACTTTGCGGCGCGAGAGGGCCGCCGCAGCATTTACGGATAGTTCCCGAACGCGGCGGCCAGCACACTTACGTTATACTGGCTCTCTCGAATGCCCAAGCTGGTCTCCATCGTTGGTCCGTTGTGTGGAGGCGTCTTTGCGCTTCCGGAAAGCGAAGCGGAGACTTTCTCTATTGGCCGCTCGGTGAACAACACGCTGTGCATTCCGGATCCCTCCGTCTCGCGCAACCATTGCGTGCTTACCCGCCGCGCCTCGGAGATTGTAGTTACTGATAGCGGCAGCGTCAACCGCACTTACATCAACGGGATGCCGCTGGTCGAGCATACGCTCCGGAACGGCGACGAAATCCAGCTCGGGGAGTCGCTGTTCCTCTTTGTCACCGAAGTGGAACCGGGGACGCCGGAGAGCGAGACGGCAACGCTGGCTGGAAACATCCACTCGGCCAGCACCCAAATGCTCCGCGCGCCGGACAGCATTCATGTCAGCGGCGCTCTCGGGAAATATTTCGACGCGTTGCTGGCCGTAGGCGAGGTGATACCTTCCGGGACGCGAGTCGAAGACGCAGCCGGCCGGATACTGGAGTCGTTGTGCTTCGCGCTGCCGGCCGAACAGGGAGTGCTGATCGTGGGAGGAACGAGTCCCGGCGAGCCGGACTGCGTGCGCGAATGGCGGAAAGAGCAAGGCAGCGACGGGGTCTCGGTGTCGCCTGCCGTGCTGCTGGACAAAATGACCCGGGAACCCGCGCCTGTTTTGTGGAAGCGCACCGCCGCACCGGCCGCCGCGGGCCCGCCAGGCATGGCCATCGGACCGGACGTCGGCTCGATCCTGGCCGTCCCTTTGCTGGCGTTCGGGCGCTTCGTCGGCGCCCTCTGCTTCGCCACATCCGATCCCAAGACGGGCTTTGAGGAAGACCATCTTCGTTTCTTGCGCAAGGCAGCCGGGCTCGCGGCCGCGCTGCTCGATGCGGCGTTCAGCGCGCGCAACCGGGAAAGCGAGATCCGGCAGCGCTCGGCGGTTGCCAACCTGGAACACAACATGGTCGGCGAGAGTCCCCGCATGCGCCGGGTCTACGACACCATTGCCAAAGTGGCGCCGACCGATTCGACGGTGTTGATTTTGGGCGAGAGCGGCACCGGCAAGGAACTGGCCGCCAGCGCGCTCCATCGCAATAGCCTGCGCGCGGGTAAGCCTTTCGTCGCCATCAATTGCGCGGCCATTACCGAGACGCTGCTGGAAAGCGAACTGTTCGGGCATGAGAAAGGCGCCTTCACGGGCGCGGTGGCGCTGAAAAAGGGAAAGCTGGAAGAGGCCAACGGCGGGACGGTTTTCTTCGATGAGGTGACCGAGATGTCTCCCACCCTGCAGGCGAAACTACTGCGCGTGCTGCAGGAGCGGGAGTTCGAACGCGTGGGAGGCACGCGCCCCATCCGGACGGATGTGCGTGTCGTGACGGCTACGAACCGCGACCTGGAGGACTCGATCCGTCGCGGCGCGTTTCGCGCCGACCTTTATTACCGGCTCAACGTGGTCTCCTTATTCCTGCCGCCGCTGCGCGACCGGCGCGAGGACATCTCACCGCTGGCCAACCACTTTGTCCGTAAGCACAGCCGTAAGTTGAAGAAATGGATTACCGGTATTTCACCGCAGGCGCTCGCGCTGCTGCGCGCGTACGACTGGCCCGGCAACGTGCGCGAGCTGGAGAACACCATCGAGCGCGCCCTGGTACTTGGCAGCACAGATCGCATTCAGCCGGAGGACCTGCCCGAGTCCGTGATTGAAGCGAGCGGCTCCCCCACAGTCTCCGCAGGCAGTTTTAACGACTCGATCACGGAAGCCAAGAAACGCCTCATTCTCGAGACGCTGCAGAGAGCCAACGGGAATCACGCGGAGGCTGCACGGCTGCTTGACCTACATCCCAATTCTCTGCACCGCATGATCCGCAACCTGAACTTGAAGCCCAAGCCCGACGCATGAGACATTCTGGTCAGCCGGCGCCAGGAAGAACGACGGACTGCAGGTTCGGAATTCGTATTTCTGGATCTCGAGCGCGGCCCGCCCCGCCTCCACGCGCACGATCTTGCCGGCGACCACCAGGGTCAGATGCACCGAATTGGAAAGCAGCACCGGCCATTTGACGCTCAGCCGTGCATCCGCATTCAAGGCCAGCGGGCGCTCGGTTGTAAACAGGGCGCCGCAACTGCTGATGTTCAGGATCTCGCCCACACCTGCATCGTCGTCTGTCCGGTAACGCACAGGCAGGGCCAATGGGAAGCGTAATGCTTTCCGGTTCCGGCCAGCATTCGCCGAATCCGTGCCCAAGGGCACGGGAGGATCCCCGCAGGCGGGGAACGGTTTAGCTAAAGCTGCTGAGGTAGACATACGCGCTGGTTATCGCAATCGCAAGGCCACGCGCGCTGCCGGTATCAGCCCGTTGAAAATGCGAGGTTTGCGGGGGCACCCAAGCGTCCCCGGCGCCCGCCAGGTGAACCGAAATGTCTCGGCACTAACCCAACGGTTTGTGCAAGCGAGGGCCGCCGCGGTCCTCTTTGGGCTGCCCTTTATACGGCAGCGACCGGGCGCGTCTACGAAAACCGTGTGCGCTTCCAAAGCAGAAGGCCGCAAAGAACCAGCGAGACCAGCGAGGCTGCCCCCAGCACCGCCATCCACCCCACATGGACCTCGATCGCCTGGCGTTTGGCGCCTGCAGCCAGGTAAACGAAGACGCCAATTGCCGCCAGCACCACGAGCGCCTCCCACCAGTGCCGTCCGGTCTTTTCGCGGGAGAGAGGATCGTGCCCCTCGAGCGTCGATTCCACTCGCGCAAGATTCAGGCCATAGCGGCCGCACTCGCGCTCGACGGCCTTCCTCCAGGAAAGCTGCTCGGCGTCCAGCGCTTCGGCGAAGCCGATTGCCGCAGCGCCGGCGATCATGATCAAGCTGCCCGCGATGACCAGCGCTTGCGCGGCGAACCCCAAACCGGCCAACTCGCCGAACACCAGCGCGCCCCAGGCAAGGCCCCAAAGCTGATTGGTGTTGGAAAGCGGAATGCCGCGGCCGATGCCGATGTACTTGGCCGCGTATTGTTGGAACAAATCGCCCAACACCCAGCAGAAGCCGCCGAGAAAGAGCCAGAAGAACGCCGGCCGCGCCTTGGCAAGCTCCACCGCCAGCGGGCCGAAGCCTCCGTGGTACATGGCGGCGAGCACGAAGGTAGTCGCCAGTTCGCCGAAGGTGAAGACAGTTACAAACGAGAGCGGGTTCATGCCGCTGATGTACGCCTTGCGATAGGGAATGTACATGGTGCCCCACAGCATGCCGGCGCACAAGGCGGCCAGAATGCCGAGCGTGGCCCGCTGCGGCAGGGCGCCGGAATGATGCTCGGTCGCATAGGCCAGCAAGCATGCGCCGGCGACAATCGCGGCGGCGCCGCCCATCACCTTGGCGCGCTCGCGCCCGCTGGAACCCCGCAGTTCGTTGAACAGCAGCCAGCCCCAGAACAGGCCGACCAGGCTGTTAATGTTCCACAAGGGGAACGCAATCGACAGCCCCACATCCCGAACCGCGAAAACCGTCAGCGTGTTGGCGACGGCCCACAGCATGCCCGCCAGAACGGCCCACACGATCAGGTGCGGCTTCTCCCTCAGGTCCAGCCAAACATAGCTGGTGCCCTTGAGCGCCATGGGCACCGTCCAACGGGCGACGAACACTCCCGCCACCATGCCCAACGAGATGATGAAGGGCGAGAAGCCCATCGTCACCAGCTTGGTGGGAGCTTCAGCACCGCCAAGCCACGCGCCCGCGGCCAAGCCACAGGCCACGCCCAGGCGATGAAGAGAACGCGAGGAACCTGCGCCGGCGGTCTGCGGGTGGCTCACGGCTTCACCTCAACACCAACAGCAGCGCAGTCCCCAGCACGAGAACCACGACAGGGACCCAAAACTGCACGTCGGTCACGATGGCGCGTAACATCGAATGTTTTCCATGGGCCGGCATCGGGAGGACTCAAACGCGGTAGCGCTGCAGCAAGGCGGCAGAATCCCGGTCGAGGAAAAGGGCTGCGCCGGGATGCCGCCGCAACACCGATGCGGGGCAGCGCGGGCTGAGGGGGCCTTCCAGCGCGTCGCGCACGGCCTGGCGCTTGGCTGCGCCGGGCACGGTCACCACGGCGTGCGGGGTGCGCAGGAAAAACGGAACGGTGAGCGACAGCGCGCGCCGCGGCACGTCTTCCACGCGGTGGAATGCGCCATCGTGAACCTGCTGCCGGCGGCAGAGCTCGTCGAGGTTGACGACGCGGACGTCGTGCGTGTCCTCGAAATCGCATTCGCCGGGGTCGATAAATGCCAGATGGCCATTCTCTCCGATGCCCAGCGCCACCAGCTCCGGCGGTTGTTCCGCCAGCAGCCGCTGGTAGCGGGCGGCTTCCGCCTCGAGATCCGGAGCGTCGCCGGCCAGTTCGTGGAACGCGGCCAGCGGCACATGGTCCATCAGCCGCTCGCGGAGAAAACGGCGGAACGATGCCGGATGCGAAGCGGGCAGCCCGGCGTATTCGTCCAGGTGGAAAGCCGTAACCCGCCGCCAGTCGATGGAAGAATCGGCGCGCAAGTGCGCGAGGAACTCGTTCTGCGACGGCGCCGCGGCAAACGCGACGGCGGCGCTGCCGTTTTTCTCGATAGCCGCCCGGAGGATTGCGGACGCGGCTCGAGCGCTTGCCAGGCCAAGCTCGCCGCGTGCCAGGTACACCGACACTGAGAGATGGCCGGACACGAAGTGATCCTCCCGCATAAGCGGCAACTCATCATGGTAACCGAGGCGACCGGCGGGAGTGCGGCGCCGGCGTTGTCGAGGCTGGCAAGCGACCTTCTTGGGCGCGCTATTGGATGACCTCGCGGCCTATTGCCATATTCAACTGGCCGGCAGCGGTGAGGTACGATCCCACCAGGTTGATGTAAGCTACTTGGGTTGTGCGGTAGTCTCTTTGAGCATCCAGGTAATCGAGGAGCGCCGCCTGGCCCCGCTGGTAGGCAAACGACATGGTGTCGCGAATTCGCGAGGCTGTAGCCAGATAACCGTCTGCGCTTCGATAAGGCCGCAACAGATTCGCCGAGCTCAGCAGCGTGTAGTAAGCCGAATCGACATCGCTGAATACTTGCGCCGTCGCGGCGTCCCTTTGCCGCTCCGCATGGGAAATGTCGACTTGCGTGCGCTCCTTCTCGCCCTGGTTTTTATCGAAGATACGTAGCGGGATGTTGACGCTGAATCCGATGTAAGCCGCGATCGGAGGATTGCGCCCAAGGTCGACACCGAAGGTGGGATCCGTGGAACCGTTCGCAACGGCCAACTTGTGGTCTGTCTCGGCTTTGTCGATGGCCTCGATGGCCGCCTTCAAATCCGGCCTGGTGGCGAGCGCGGCGGCGCGGAACTCTTCGAGTGTCATAATCTGCTCCCTGAAATCGAACGGCCCGGTCACGTCGAATTGGTCCACCGGCGTCCGGTCGTTGAGTAGCGTCAACAAGGTTATTTTCGCGGTTCGGGCGTTGACGATAGCGGTTTGATAGTCGGATTCATATTGCGCGCGCTGCAGAACCAGCCGGTCCAAATCGACACGCGCAATATCGCCGGATTGGAAACGCGCGCGGTTAATCGACAGCTCTTTCTCGAAGTAATCCAGGTTCTCCTTGGCATTCGCCAGCAGGGCCTTGGCCTGCAGGACCTCGACGAAGGCGCTGCGCAAACTGAAAAGCAGCGAGCGTTCCAGATCCAGTTGCTGCGATTCGGCGATGGCGGTGCCCTTCTGCGCGCTTTCCAGCCGAAGCTCACGCTTGTGCTGCCGCTCGTGCAGATAGTCGAAAGCGATGAGTGGAAAAGCGTAGCCAAACGGACGATAGGGATTGCCGGTGAAAGGGTCCAACTGGTCCAGACCGGCAGTGAGGTTCGGATTGGGCCGCAAATTGGCCGTCACCTCCTGCGCCTTGGATTCCTGGATATTAAGTTGGCCGGCGCGCAGGTTGGGGTTGTCCGCCTCAAACTTGGCTTTCACCTGCTGCCATGTCAAAGGGGTCTGTGCGAGTGCGCCGGGGCACAAACACACGCCTGCTAACAAGCCGATTGGTAAATGCCGGATGAATCGCCGCATGTTACTCCTCAAACCTGAATTTCTTAAACCTGTAAAGTGTCGCCGTCCCGTGCAGTCAGCGCGTAGAGCACGGGCGAAAGGAAGATCGACAGGAAAAGCCGGGAAGCCAGGCCGGCCACGATCACGATGGCGAACGGCTTCTGCGAGTCGCTGCCGATTCCCGTGGAGAGGGCCGCGGGCAACAAGCCGAAACAGGCCACCAGAGCAGTCATCATGATCGGCCGCAGCCGCAGCAACGACGCTTCCAGCGTAGCCGTCATGATGTCTTTGCCTTCCAGGCGCAGTTTGTTGATGAACGAGTAGAGAATCACGCTAGTCTGCACGGCGACTCCCATCAACGCCACGAAACCTAACATCGATGAGACGCTGAAGTTGGTGTGCGTAATCCGCAGCGCCAGCAATCCGCCGACCGGCTCGGTCACCATCACGCTGAAGAAGATGATGAGCGGGAACTTCAAGTTCCCGTACAGGGCGAACAGGATTAGCATGATCACAATCGCGGTCAGCGGCAAGATCACCTTCATCTGCTCCCGTGACGAAAGATACTCCTGGTATTCCCCGCCCCAGTCGAAGCGGTAGCCGATGGGAAGCTGGACCGCCCGGCCGACTTTCTCGCGAGCTTCGTTGACGGCGCCGGCCAGGTCGCGGCCTTCCACGCTGAACTGCACTCCGATGAAGCGCGAATTCGCTTCGCGATAAATGAACGAGGCGCCGCTTTTCACCCTGATATCGCAGAACTGGCTGAGCGGCAGATACTGGCCGTCAGGCGTGGCGATGAGCAGGTTCCTGATGGCGTTTTCGTCGCTGCGGTACTGTTCTTGCATGCGGACGACCAGATCGAACTGGCGCTCGCCTTGAATCACTTGAGTCGCGGCCGAACCGCCAATGGCGGTTCCCACCAGCGTGTTGACGTCGCTCACATTGATGCCGTAGCGAGCGAGCTTGGCGCGGTCCGGGGTAATCACCAGGCTCGGTTGGCCCAGTTCCCGCACCACCGTGATTTCGTTGATGCCGGGAACCTTGTTGAGGATGTTCCTGACCTGGACGGCCTTGTCTTCCAGCGTAGCCAGGTCCGGCCCGAAAATCTTCACCGCCAGGGAGCTCTTCAATCCGGTTTCGGCTTCGTCCACCGCGTCCTCGGCCGGCTGCGTGTAGTTGAAGATGATACCGGGAAATGCCGCCAGCTTGTGTTGGATGGCTTCAATCAATTGTGGCTTGATGCGGATGCTGCCCTGCTTCCAGGCGCTGTCGTTGTAAGGTTTCAGGCCAACATAGAATTCGTTGTTGAAGAAGCCGGTGGGGTCGGTGCCGTCGTCTGGACGGCCCAGCTCATTGGCCACGGTTGTCACCTGCGGGAAGCTCGAGAGAATGTCGCGAATCTGCGGAGACAGCTTGGCAGCCTCTTCGAAGGAAATGGTGTAGGGCGTGGTGGCACGCACCCACAGCGCCCCCTCGTCCAGGTGGGGCATGAACTCGCCGCCAATGAAGGGAATCAGGAGCAGCGAAGCGCCGAAGATCCCCAGGATGACCGTCACCGTGATCAGCCGGTTGCGCAGGCACCAGCCAAGTATGGCGCCGTACTTGTCGCGAACCCATTCGTAGAAACGCGCCCGCGGTTCGTGCACGTGCCTGCGCAAAAAGAAGACGCACAGCACCGGAAGCAGGGTCAGCGTGCACAGCAGCGAGCCGAGCAGCGCGAACGACATGGTGGCCGCCATCGGCTGGAAGAGGCGGCCGGAAGCTCCCACGAGGGCGTAGATCGGCAGATACGCGGCGATGATCACCGCGATCGCGTAGAAGATGGGCCGCTCGACATCGTGCGCCGCGGCGCGGATCACATCGAGAAAGTTGTACTCCGTGCCGTAGCGGGCCGCTAGTTCGCGGAAGATATTCTCCACCATGACCACTGAACCATCCACGATGATGCCGAAGTCGATGGCGCCGATCGAAAGCAGATTCGCGGGGATATGCCGCCAGTCCAGGCAGATGAAGGAGAACATCAGCGCGAACGGGATGGTGACGGCGACGATCAGAGCCGTCCGTGTGCTGAACAGAAAAAGGCCAAGAATGATCAACACCAACACCATGCCGCGGAGAAGGTTGTCTTCCACCGTTTTGGTGGTCTCCTCGATCAGCCCCTGGCGGTCGTAGTACGGGACCACCTTCACGTCCGGCGGCAGCACGTGATCGTTGAGCTCCTTGGTCATGGCTTCCACGCGCCGCAGAATGACCTGGGCCTGCTCACCGACGCGCATCAGGATGACACCTTCCACCGCTTCGTCCTGCTTCATGTATCCGAACTGGCCGAGCCGCGGCGCGTGGCCGATTTCCACCTTGGCGATATCCTTCACATAAACCGGAATCCCGTTTTTCTCCTGCAAAACGATGTTCCCGATATCCGCCGTGTCGCGCACCAAGCCCAATCCACGGACGTAATAAAACTGGCCGCCCAGGGAATAGAAGCCGCCACCCGCATTGGCATTGTTGTTGGCCAGTTGTTGCGTGACTTGCGGGACGGTCACACCATAGGAGAACAGCTTGTTGGGATCGAGCAGCACCTGATACTGCATGGTGGTGCCGCCGAAACCCGAATCGTCGGCGACGCCCTGAATGGAGCGATAGTGCCGCTCCAGCACCCAATCTTCGATCACCTTCAGATCCTGCGGCGAACGGTCGGGGCTCTGCAAAACATAGCGGTAGATCAGGCCGCTGGGGCTGAACAGCGGCGAGATGGTGGGCTGCGTGCCTGAGGGCACCGTGGCGTCTCCCATGCGCTCGAATGCCTGTTCGCGCACGAAGTACGGGTCGGCGCCGTACTGGAAATTCATCTCGATAGCGGAAAGGCCGTAGAGCGAAATCGAGCGCAGCGCGTCCAGCCGCGGAATGCCGTTCATCTCAATTTCGAGCGGAATGGTGACCAGACGCTCGACTTCCTCCGCCGCGTGGCCGGGCCACTGGGTGATGATTTCCACGTGCGGCGGCGAAAGATCCGGGTAAGCGTCAATCGGCAGGTTCAGGAAGGAGAACGCGCCCCAAATCATCAGGGCCAGCGAAGCCGTCACAATCAGAAAGCGCTGCTGGAGGGCGAAGGAGACGATTCTTGCGATCATGCCGTGAGCGCCTCTATTGAATGGCGTTGGCGAACTGGAGGAAGAGACTGCCGTCGCTCACAATGGTCTCCCCCTCCTGCAAACCACTGGTAATGGCGAAGAGTCCGTTCTGCTGCGCCCCGGTTGCGACCGAACGCTGAGCGAACTTGCCGGGTTCGACCTGGACGTACACGATCGGCTCGTTCTTGTCGTCGCGCAAGACAGCGGCCACGGGGACCACCACGATGTTGTTCTGGGTGCTGGTATGAATTACCGCGTCGACGAACATATCCTTCTTCAGCAGGCCGCCCGGATTGGCCGTGACGATGCGGACGGGCGTGGTGCGGGTGTTGGGATCCACGAAGGACCCGATGTAAGCAATCGTGCCATGGAAGCTGCGGTTCAAGGACGGATTCGTCTCCTCGACTGGATCGCCGTTCCTTACCGACGGCAGGTCGCGGTCGAAAATGTGGCCCTGGACCCAGACGGTGGAGGTTTCGCTGATCTGGAAGCAAACGGTTTGCCCTGCCTGGATCAGCATGCCGGGCGAAATGAGTTTTTGCACGATCACTCCGGAGATGGGAGACCGGACGGCCAGTTCGGTATTGATGGATGCGCCTTGCCTCTCCGCCTGATCGATCTCCTGAGCGGTGATGCCGAAGATTCGCAGTGGCTGCAGGCTGTTCTGAACGTCGGTTGCAGCGTCGTTGTAGTCCGCCAGGCTGCTTTCGTAGTCCTTGGTGGCGACCGCGCCGCGGTCCAGCATTACCTTCATGCGGTCGACGATGGTTTTGTTGAATCGCTCGCGGTTGCGTGCCTTGCGATAGGTGGCGATGGCATTGGCGACATCGGGACTGGACACATAGAGCAGCGGCTGGCCCTTTTGCACCGGCGTGCCGACGTCCACCAGAATTCGCGTGATGGGTCCGTTCACCTGGGTGATGGCCTGCGTCGTGTGGTCCTGGTCCCAATCCACCGTGCCAGTGGTGTGGATCGCAACTCCCCAGGAGGTCTTCGCCACCTGAGCGATTTTCAGATGAGCCAACTGGTCCGGCGGAACGGTGAAAAGGCCGGCGGTGGCGTTGGACTGGTCCGCGGGTTCGCTTTCGACCCTTTTCAACTGTCCGCACGCCGATTGCGATAGCCCCAGCGCCGCCACGAGAACTGCGGGGGTACACGCGGCAATTCGGAACCGCCGCATGCCAATGCTTGATGCTGTCTGCATGGCTGAACTCTTCTCCTGATTCCAGTTAGAAAACAATACGATCCGGCACCGGGCAAACGGTGCCAGGCCGTCAGAACGACAGTAAAGGAGTTACGCGGCAGGAGGAGCCCGTGAAGAGCTCGTGTTCAGCAGTACTTCGTGGAAAGGCTGAAGATCCGGCACGGGCGCCAGCCAAGTCACCAGGAAAACGGGCGTCACCCCTGCCGGAACGATAGTCCGCAGGAAGGGCAGCGAGCCCACGTGGCACAACAGGCAGCAATGGCCAGGCGCATGGTGTGATTCGTGTCCCGAGGCAAGCGCGAAAGACTGGACCGCGACGATCAGACACAGCAACAGGAGCACGAGCAGTTTTCTCATGAAGAGCACCCGTGGCGTGCCGTGTTGGCTGGCTTGCCGTCACGAAGCTGAGGCACACGAATAGTATAGTGACGTACTTCGATCCGCCCAGGTTACCAGAAAAACCGCGGCGCGTTTTGGGGGACACGAGCGGTTTTCGGCTGACCCGTGATCCGTGTCATGAGCTGGCCGCCCTTCACAGACGCCTCCCACCGTCAGGGGGTCCAATCCAAGCGTTGCTTTAGTGGCCAGCCGCCCGCGCGTTTTGCGGGGCCCTTCTTCGGGCGCGGTAGCGGCCCGGCATGGTATCGCGCGGGCGACGGTGTTGGTACACTTGATCTGGGAGGCCGCGGCGCACTGTCGACCGCAAGTCTGACGCGTGGCTAACGTCCCCGGCGGGATTGCCACAGATCCTCAGACCTGGAGAACGTGTCGGCCATCGCTTCTGCGACCTCCCCGCGCCCCGGAAAAGCAGCTCGGCGCCGCCCATCCTTGTCCCCCATACGAGCACCTCGCGGCGTAAAGATCGCGGTTCGCCTGAGCCGCTCGTTATACTGATTAAAAAGCTGACAAGGCTGCGGGAGGTGCGAGTGTGTAGTTATGCACTAATGTCTGTTCGCAGAGTGTTACTGCCACATGTCCTATGTGATCATACGGCACTCTTTCTTGCGCGCCTTGAAAAGGGAGAGATGCTACCTCGCACTCTATTAGTTCCTGACTCATGCCAATAAATGATATCCGATACTTATTTGGCTGAGATTAAGACGGTGTTATGATTGTCTTTACAGGCGCGGCGGCAGACGGCCAGCGCCGCGGGGGAACTCTTCGATCCGCTTGAGTCACGCGTAGAGAGGTTTTGGCGTGCTGTTGCCGGGAACCGGTGATCGAGTATTTCTAAAGAATCAGTTTAGCGAAAATGCGGCGCAGGCCTGGGCCCGACGCCGCTATACTCCTCTCTTCACATACTTGCAGGAGAGTGTATGCTCACCGAAAACAGATTGCGCCGGGAGTTTCTGAAGCGTGCCGGGACAGGTTTGGCCGGCACCGCACTCGCCGTTCAGGCGGGCCAGGGTACTGCCGGGGCAGCGGAAACGGCGCAGAAGGCCGGGATCTTCGACGTGCGGACATTTGGGGCGTTGGGCGACGGCAAGTCGCTCGACACCGAGGCCGTTAACAAGGCCATCGGCGCTGCTGCCGCGGCGGGAGGCGGAACCGTGTTGTTCCCCGCAGGCAGTTACTTATGCCGCTCGATTCACCTGACCAGCAACGTGGACCTGTATCTCGATCAAGGTTCCACCATCGTGGCGGCCGACACGGCGGCGCCCGGAGAGAGCGGCGGCTACGACGCGGCGGAGCCGAACCAGTGGAGTGAATACCAGGACTTCGGCCATAGCCACTGGCACAACAGCCTGCTGTGGGGCGAAGGAATCGGGAACCTCGCCATCCTCGGACCCGGACTCATCTGGGGAAAGGGTCTCAGCCGGGGACACGGGCCGGGTCCGGTTGCGGAACACCCCGGAGTGGGCAACAAGAGCATCAGTCTCAAGAACTGCCACAACGTGCTGCTGCGCGACTTCTCCATCCTCCACGGAGGGCACTTCGGCATTCTGGCGACCGGAGTCGATAATCTCACCATCGACAACCTGCGCATCGACACCAACCGCGACGGAATGGATGTCGATTGCTGCCACAACGTGCGCATCTCCAATTGTTATGTCAACTCTCCCTGGGACGACGGCATCTGCCTGAAAAGCTGCTATGCGCTTGGCTGGGCCAAGCCCACTGAGTTTGTCACCATCACCAATTGCTATGTCAGCGGATGCTTTGAAGAAGGCACGCTGCTCGACGGCACTTACAAGCACTTTGCCCCGGGCACGCGCGTTCCCCACACCGGGCGAATCAAGTTCGGCACCGAATCCAATGGCGGCTTTCGCAACATCACCGTCTCCAACTGTGTTTTCGAGGGTTGCCAGGGGCTGGCTCTGGAATCCGTCGATGGCGCGCTGCTGGAAGACGTAACCGTTACCAACATTTCCATGCGCGACATCGCCAGTGCGCCCATCTTCCTGCGTCTGGGAAGCCGCATGCGCGGTCCGGCGGGCACGCCCGTGGGTACGCTGAAACGTGTCATCATCAGCAACCTGGTCTGTTCCAACTCCGCCTCCCGGCTGGGCTCCATCATCAGCGGGATTCCGGGCCACGCCGTGGAGGATGTCACCATCAGCCATGTGCAAATATGGCACCAGGGCGGCGGCACGAAGGAGCAGGCGGCCATCAAGCCGCCCGAAAAAGAGACCGGCTATCCGGAGCCGAGCATGTTCGGGGGCATGCCCGCCCAGGGATTCTATATCCGCCATGTCAACGGCATCCGCTTCGACAACGTCGAGATTGTCGCCGAGAAGCCGGACCTGCGTCCGGCGTTTGTGCTGGACGACGTGCGCGACGCCGACTTCTTCCGCATCCGCGCGCCGCGCGAAGCAGATACACCCATCTTCGCCTTGCACGATGTCGCGGATTTTGCGGTCCATATGAGCCGCTCGGTGCCGGATACCCAACTGGCGAAGACGGAGCAGACGACCCTGTAGAGGCAGCTCCCGGCGGCCGGTGCTTTCCCGGACCCATCCGCCCGGCGGGCGCGGACCGCGCTTGC
Organism: Bryobacteraceae bacterium; assembly: GCA_049587755.1. Taxonomy (GTDB): domain Bacteria; phylum Acidobacteriota; class Terriglobia; order Bryobacterales; family Bryobacteraceae; genus Bog-375. The sequence goes on from JBAVEN010000002.1 coordinate 62,503, forward strand.
CCCGCTTATTCGAGCGATCGCAGCTTCAGGTCGAAGATGTTGTAGGGCTGCGCTCCCACCACCAGATCGCCGTTCACGCCTTCCGGGGTGCTCTTGCCGAGCACGAAGGCGGGAGTGCCGTCGGCGCCGATGCGCATGGCTTCCATCAGGTCGGCCTCGATTTCGCTCTTGTGTTTTTCGGCCACCACGCAGACGCGAAACGCCGTCACGTCCAGCTTGAGGGACTCTGCGTCGGCAAGCAGGCTCTCCAGGTCCAACTTGTCGGGTTGATTGCCAATCACGTCGCGCAGTTTCCAGAACTGTCCCTGGTCGGCGGCGCAGCGTGCGGCTTCGGCGGCGCGCATGGCGTTGGGGTGCATGGAATCGAGCGGCAAGTCGCGGCTGTAGAACCGGACCTTTCCGGTGTCGATGTAGTTCTTCTTAAGCTCGGCGAAGGTCTGCGTGTAAAACTGCCGGCAGAAGGGGCACTGGTAGTCGGTGAACTCCACCATCGTGATGGGCGCGTTCTTGTCGCCCAGCACCGGCGCGCCCTCCAGGTTCATCTTGATCTTGGCCGGCGGGCCGGCGGGCTGTTGCTGCTGCTGCCGTTCCAGCAACTGCCGGATCTGCCGCAGTTCCTGCAAAATCTGGTCGGCTTGTTGGCGGGTGATGCCCTGTTCCTGGGTGGCGCCGGCAGCAACCTGCGCACGCGCCCCCGGGATCAGCGCCAGCGCGGCGCATGTCGCAATTCCTAAAATGCTTCTCATTCGGTTCCTAATTCTTCTCTAACATCAGCATATACTGCACGTCGCGGATGTGTTCCTTCTCTTCCAGCAGGTGAAAGTGATTGGCTTCCACCTCCTTGATCACGTCCGGCATGTCCAGGCGAATGTGCGTGAGCGCACGCCCATTGGGCATCGCCGACTCCCTCTTGTAATACTCTACGATGATCAGCCTGCCGCCGTCCTTGAGGGCCTTGTGAATCGCCGCCAGCATCTGCTCCGGATAATCGAAATGATGATAGACGTCGAGGGCCAGCGCCATGTCCAACTGGCCGTCCGGCAGGCGCGGATCGGTCTCGGTGCCCTTGATGAAGGTGACATTTTGCAAACCGGCTTCGGCGGCTTTCAGCCTGGCGGCGGCAAGAAAATCGTCGAAGATGTCTTCGGCGATGACATGCCCGCCCGGCCCGACGCGCTTGCTCAGGTAGGGCAGCATGAATCCCACGCCGGTGCCGATGTCGGCCACGGTCATGCCCGGCTCGAGGCCCATTTCGCGAATCAGCAGCCCCGGTTTCTCCGTCTGTTCGCGGTTGGGATTACCCAGACCGGCGGCCATCTGTTTGCGCTGCTGCTCGGTTTGGTAGCCGCTGTTGGCTTCGCGCGCGACCTGCGCCGCAAGGCTGGCGGCGAGCGCCAGGGCAACACACGCGATCCTTTTCATAACGGCGGTACCATGGGCAGCGCCAGCGGCGCCTCCTTCAAGAAATCGAGCTGCGCCATCTCGGCGACCGATTCGCGGATGGATTGCTCGGAGGTGCGTTCGACGGTAATCACGAACGGCAGGTCGTGCTTGGTCTCGCACGGCTCCTGCAAGACCGCGTCCAGGCTGATTTTCTTGCTGGCCAAGATGCCCGCCAGCCGGGCCAGGATGCCGGGCCGGTCGTCGACGCGGAAGCGGAGATAGTAAGCGCTTCGCTGGAGCGTGATGTCGACCGGCTTGTTCTCGCCCAGCCGTTCGTGGGCGAAGGGCGAAACGCGCTCCGGGCTGCCGGCGCGGATCTCGCGCGCCACGCGCATCAGATCGCTGGTCACGGCCACGCCGGTGGGCAGCGCGCCTGCGCCCCAGCCGTAGTAAAAAGTGTCTTCGCCGTATTTGCCCTTCACCCAAACCGCGTTGTAAGGGCCTTGCACACTCGCAAGGATGGTGGACAGGGGAATTAGCACCGGGCGCACGAACAGAATCAGCCCGTCGGGCGTTTTGCGCGCCCCGCACACCAGACGGATGCCGTGGCCCAACTCCCGGGCGTAACGGAAATCGATGGGAGAAATACGGCGGATGCCCTCCATGAAAATGTCCGAGGGAGTGATTTTTTCGCCGAACGCGAGCGCCGCCAGCAGCACCAGTTTGGAGCGCGCGTCGTAGCCATCGATATCGGCGCTGGGGTCGGCTTCCGCGTAGCCCTTGGCCTGCGCCTCGCGCAGCACTTCGTCGAGGGGCACGTCGCGCCGCTCCATCTCGGTCAGCATGTAATTGCAGGTGCCGTTGAGAATGCCATAAAGAGCCACGATGCCGTCGCCCGAGATTCCCTCGCGCAGCACGGCGTGGATCGGAATGCCGCCGCACACGCTGGCTTCCATCGCCAGGTTGATGCCGGCGCGAATCGCGCGGTCCCAGATCTCGGGGCCACGCGCGGCCATCAGCTCCTTGTTCGCGGTCACTACCGACTTACGATGGGCGATGGCGGCATCCACAATTTGCGCCGCCACGTCCACACCGCCCACTAACTCGACCACGATCTGGACGTCCGGATGCCCGACTAACTCGCGCCAGTCCGCGGTCTTGAACACATCGCCCAGTCCGGCAGGAAGCGTTTTCGAGTGCACCGACCGGCTGCACACGGCCGCCACTTTCAAGCGGAACCCGAGCTTGCCGGCAATTTCGTCCGCATTCTCGGCCAGAATGGCCAGCGTGCCCGAACCCACGTTGCCCAGGCCCACAATGCCGACTTTCACTTCCTCCATATAGTGGCTATGATAACAGGGCACCCACCGCGGACTATCATAATAAGGCAGGTCCTCACCATGAAACATCGCCTCCGCCGATGCACTCTGCTGGCGGCCTTCGCCGTCCTCTGCCTGGCCCAGCAACCGGCTGAGCCGCCCGCCGAGCCGCCGGCCGCACCCGAGGCCAGGCTGCCCGGCGGCAGGTTGCAGCGCGACAAGATGCTGAAAGCGGAGCGTGCCGAAAACCTCAAGGACGCAACGGAACTGGTGGAGCTGGCGCAGCAACTGCGCGGCGACCTGGAGAAGAACAGCCAATACGTTTTTTCGCTAGCCGACCATAAGAAGGCTGAAGACATTGAGAAACTGGCGCACAGAATCCGCACTCGCATGCAGCATTTTTAGTCTGATGGCCGGTGGCCTTGCCGGTGCGCAAGCGCCCACGAAATCGCCTGCTCTGGCGCTTGTCGATGCCCAAGACGCCGCGCACTGGCAAAGTGCAGCGAAGGAGGCAGGCTGGCAAGCTATCGTTCCCGGCGGCGCCTCCACCGATCCTATCGACACGCGAGTGCTGGCCGTGGCCACTGCGGTACGCGACGCCATTCAAAACGGCGGCGTGGACCCGGCGCACGTTTATCTGGCGGGCCGCGGCGACGGCGCAGCGGCGGTTTTCTATACCATCTCGCGCCTGCCCGACCTCTTCGCCGCCGGAGTGGCGGTTGGCGGCTCGCCCCAAGCCGCCCTCACCACCGGACGCATTTACGCCATCAACTTCAGCAACTGTCCCGTGCTGTGGGTCAGCGACAATGAGGCGGATGAAGCGGTGGCGCAGAAACTCAAAGCCGCCGGAATGTGGCTGGAGTGGCGCTCCTCGAGCGGCGTGAAGGACGCGGATGTGTTCCTCTGGCTGGGTGCGCATGCGCGCGATCCGTTTCCGCTGGATGTCGACTGCGAAACCGATTCCCCGACGTTCTCCAGTTGTTTCTGGCTCACGCCCGGCAAGTTCGATGTCAATGAGCGCAACGATGTGCTGCCGCGCACGCTGGTGGCCACCTCGACGCCGGCTGCGCTGGACCTGGGCGGCTTCGCTTACAAGCTGGACGAGCCAGGGCCCGGGGTGCTGGTCGCCCGCCTGCCCGCGAAGTATTCAGGCCCGCTCAAGCCCGGCGACCGCATCATCGAGCTCGACGGGCGCCGCATCGCCGACGCGCACGCGTATCAGGAAATGATGAACAAAGCTAACGAAGAGCGGCGCGTCGTGGTCATGGTGCAGCGCGGCAAGGAGCGTACCCGCATCGAGACGCGCATCCTGGTGCCGCACCACGATTTCGTGCCCACCGCGCGCGTGCAAGGCAAGTACGACCCGGCGCAAAAGCAGATCCTCATCATCAGCCGCACCGTCACCGAAATGCGCCTCACCGTCCCCGCAGCGTGGGCCGGCGCCGGCCTGTGGTGGAACGGGCTGGCGCTCGATAAGATCGACAAGGAGGGGTGCGTCCTGCTGACGATCGACAAAGAGTTGCTGCACGCAGATTCGTGCCCCTGAACCGCGATTGCGGGCAGCGCCTCGTGACGCCGGATTGGAACGCGCCGCTAACAGGCGTGCGCAGAGACCGCCCGGGGCAGGCTTAGCGCCGGGGCCTCTTCCTCATCCGTCGCCAGTAAGAACGAGAACTCGACGGGCTGGCTGCATTCGTCGAGCCAGTCCGATCCGTAAAGCCGCAGTTCGGCCACATCATCGAGACCGGCGGCGGCCACACGCATCCACGAGCGCGTGTGGGCCAGCACTACGGCTTCCACAGTGGTCCCGTCGCACAGCCGAATCAACGCGTACATTCTGAGATCTCCTCGAGAAGTTTGAACTGGTTCAGCACGCCCAAGCGGACCGGCGCTCTTTCCCTTAGAACAGGCGCCCAAAACATTTTCGCGGGGTTTTGGCTTGGAAGCTGTAATGAAGTCATAGACACAGGACATTGGCCTCGATCTCCTTCTTCAGGCCCGCGAGCCTCGCCCGGAACTGGAACGCCGCGGTCAGGCGAATCAACGCTCGATGCTCCCTCCGGTGAAGCCTGACCGCGTTTTCGCAAATGCCGCTCGATATCCGGTCGAGCCGGCGATTCCAGCCCCATGCGCATCTCATGCCCGAAATCTGCGGAACCAGTTGCGGTCCCGCCGGACGAAGCGTTGGTGCGCCGAAAAATCCGTTTTGTGACCTTTCGAATGCGTCTCCGATGATTGATGTCATGGCGCTCTGTCCGCCTCAATCATGTGGTGTGCTCCTTTCATCTCATAGTCCTGCCCATACTTATGGGTACTGATGCCAGGGGTCGCAGGGTACTGAGGCTGGATTTCCGTGTTGGCCTGCCAACATCGGCAACGGTGTGCCACGGCTTTTCTTGGGGCGGTGGTGAGCAGGGCTATCCTATTGATTCTATTTGGCGTACGAGCCACCCTGGATCGTTTCATGGGCCCCGCCAGCCGCTCATCGCAGCCCAATCACGGCAGTGGATTCCAGTCGATCGGGAGGCTCAAAAGCTGCATGGCGGCTCCGTGGTATCGTGTGTGTGCCCTTGCTGATCAGGACCGTGCAGGATGGTGTCCACGAATGTCGCCGCCGCGGCCGGCCGGGATTTTGATTGGCACAAGAATGTGCCCGGCCGCACAGAGGGCAACCGGCACTGCGCGGAAGAGGCGCCCTGCTCGACGGTCCGGCTTTCCAATGGGTGCGCAACGTAACAAAAGCCTCGAACCGTTTTGTGGCGATGGCAACTCCAAATAGGAAGATGGTTCTGGAGGTTGTATCACGATGACAGCGACACAAGCGCTCCACAATTTGGGGCAAAGCATCTGGCTGGACAACATCACACGCGACCTGTTGGATAGCGGCACGCTGAAACGCTACATCGATGAACTGTCGGTAACGGGGCTTACCTCAAATCCGACAATCTTCGACCACGCGGTCAAGAACAGCACTGCCTACGATGCCGCGATCCGCGAGAAGGTGGGCAGGGGCAAAACCGGCGAGGCGCTCTTCTTCGAGTTGGCGCTCGAGGACCTTACCCGGGCCGCCGCCCTGTTTCGAGGGGTCTACGACCGGACGAAGGGCGTGGATGGGTGGGTGTCTCTGGAGGTTTCGCCGTTGCTGGCCCACGACACACCGAGCACCTTGGCTGCCGCCAAGGCGCTTCACGCGCGTGCCGGACAGCCCAACCTGCTGATCAAGATCCCGGGCACGAGGGAAGGTCTGCCCGCGATCGAGGAGGCGATCTTCGCCGGCGTCCCGGTCAATGTCACCCTGCTGTTTTCCCGCGAGCAATACGTGGCGGCTGCCGAGGCGTTTCTGCGTGGCGTTGAGCGGCGCATCGAGGCCGGGCTTAATCCGGCCGTCGGCTCGGTCGCCTCCATCTTTATCAGCCGCTGGGACGTGGCCGTGATGAGCAAAGCGCCTGACTCGCTGCGCGACCAGCTCGGCATCGCTATCGCCAAGCGCGCCTACCGGGCATACCGCACGCTGATTGACTCCCCGCGATGGCAGCGCGCTCTCAGGGCCGGCGCGCTTCCCCAACGGCTGCTATGGGCCAGCACGGGAACCAAGGACCCCAAAGCGTCCGACATTCTTTACGTGAAGGCTCTGGCCGCGCCTTTCACGGTGAACACCATGCCGGAGGGTACCTTGAAAGCGCTCGCCGCTCACGGCGAAGTGAACACAGTGCTGCCGGCGGATGGCGGCGACTGCGAGGAAGTCCTGGCGCAGTTCGCCAGGGCAGGGATCGATGTCGACGCTCTGGCCGCCCACCTTCAGAATGAAGGGGCGGACGCGTTTGTCGAGTCCTGGAATGACCTGATGGCGGTGATCGCCGCCAAGAGTGCGGCGTTGAAGACGGCCGCAGCCAGTTGACGGGAGAACGAAAGGAGAACCAAATGATGACCACGGCAGACGCCACAAGCCAGGGCCCCGAACTGCTGACCCAGCGGAAATCCAGGAGGTCTCTCCAAAGCCACTACAAGAAGATTCGAGGAATCCATCTGCGAAGTCTCTTCGCGGAGGACCCTGCCCGGGGGGAACGGATGACGGCCGAGGCTGCCGGCATCTTCCTCGACTACTCGAAGAACCGCATCACGGACCGAACCGTCAAACTGCTCGTCCGGCTCGCTGAAGAAGCGGGCCTGCGGACGCGAATCGACGCCATGTTTCGAGGCGAGAAGATCAACGTCACCGAGAAGCGGGCCGTCCTGCACGTGGCCCTGCGCGCACCCAGGGAAGCTTCCATTGTCGTCGACGGCGAGAACGTCGTGCCCCAGGTCCATGCAGTGCTGGATAAGATGGCGGATTTCTCCAACCGTCTCCGCAGCGGGGAATGGAAGGGACACACCGGCAAGCGCATCCGCAACGTCGTCAACATCGGCATTGGCGGCTCCGACCTCGGACCGGTGATGGCTTACGAGGCGTTGAAGCATTACAGCGACCGCGGCATGACGTTCCGTTTCGTCTCCAACGTCGATGGCACCGATTTCACCGAAGCGGTTCGCGATCTGGACCCGTCGGAGACTCTCTTCATTGTTTCCTCGAAGACGTTCACCACGCTGGAGACGATGACCAACGCCCACTCGGCGCGTGCCTGGGCGCTGGCCGGCCTGGGCGGCGACGAAGCGTCGGTCGCCAGGCACTTTGTGGCGGTGTCGACGAACGCCGCGGAGGTAGCGAAATTCGGCATCGATACCGCCAACATGTTCGGCTTCTGGGACTGGGTGGGCGGACGCTACTCCATGGATTCGGCAATCGGACTGTCCACCATGCTGGCCATCGGGCCCAACAACTTCCGGGCGATGTTGGACGGCTTCCACCAGATGGACGAGCATTTCCGCACTGCGCCGTTCGAACGCAACCTGCCGGTGCTGATGGGAATGCTGACCGTTTGGTACAGCGACTTTTTCGGCGCCGAAACGATTGCCGTGTTGCCTTATGAGCAGTACCTGAAGCGGTTTCCCGCCTATCTGCAGCAGTTGACGATGGAGAGCAACGGAAAACACGTCACGCTCGACGGCAAAGAAGTTACTTATCCGACCAGCCCGATTTACTGGGGCGAGCCGGGAACCAACGGCCAGCACTCCTTCTATCAGTTGATCCATCAGGGGACGCGGCTCATCCCGTGTGACTTCATCGCGTTCGGACAACCGCTCGATCCGCTTGGCCGCCACCACGACATGCTGCTGGCCAACGTTTTCGCGCAAAGCGAAGCGCTGGCGTTCGGCAAGACCCTGGAGCAAGTCCGGGCCGAGGGCACACCGGAGTGGCTCGCACCCCACCGCGTCTTCGAGGGCAACCGCCCGTCGAATACAATCCTCGCGCAGCGGCTCACGCCGGAGACTCTCGGCAAGCTGGTGGCGCTGTACGAGCACAGCGTGTTCACGCAAGGCACTATCTGGCAAATCAACTCGTTCGACCAATGGGGCGTGGAACTTGGCAAGGTGCTGGCGCAGCGGATCATCCCGGAGCTCGAAGGCCCGGCGGAGCCCGCCCAAGGCCACGACAGTTCGACAAACAGCCTGATCCGACGCTACCGAAGCATCAAGGGGACGGCAAAGGAGTGAGCGATGCAACTTGGAATGGTTGGTCTGGGAAGGATGGGGGCGAACATGGTGCGGCGGCTCCTCAAAGGAGGGCACCAGTGCGTCGTTTTCGACAAGTCACCGGACGCCGTGAGCGAGTTAGCTCAGGAGACAGCGGCGCCGAGCAGGACGCTGCAGGACCTGGCGGCGAAACTCAAGAAGCCGCGCGCGGTTTGGTTGATGGTGCCGGCCGCCGTGGTGGACGATGCGATCGCCGGCCTCGTTCCCTATCTCGAGGCAGGAGATACGCTCATCGACGGCGGCAATTCTTATTACATCGATGACATCCGGCGTGCAAAGGAACTTGCAGCGAAAGGGATACATTATGTCGACGTAGGGACGAGCGGCGGCGTCTGGGGCCTGGAACGTGGTTATTGCATGATGATTGGCGGAGAGGTGGATGCGGTCAAACGCCTCGATCCGATCCTCGCGGCGCTGGCGCCGGGTCGAGGCAGCATCCCGCGCACGCCCGGACGGGAGAAGCTCGATGGCACCGCCGAACAAGGTTACCTGCACTGCGGCCCCAGCGGCGCCGGCCACTTCGTCAAGATGGTCCACAACGGAATCGAGTACGGCTTGATGGCCGCCTACGCCGAGGGCCTCAGTGTTCTGCGCGACGCCAACGTCGGGAAAACGCACCGCGACGCGGACGCAGAGACCACGCCGCTGCGCGACCCCGGCCATTACCAGTACGATCTCAACCTGCGCGACATCGCCGAGGTATGGCGCCGCGGCAGCGTGATTTCGTCGTGGTTGCTGGATCTGACGGCGGCCGGCCTGACTAAGGATTCCGACCTCTCAGAGTTCGCCGGCCGCGTCGCAGATTCGGGCGAGGGACGGTGGACGATTAAGGCTGCGATTGACGAATCCGTGCCCGTGCCGGTCCTCTCCGCCGCGCTCTACCAGCGCTTCGCCTCGCGCGGGGAAGCGGATTATCAGGACAGGTTGCTATCGGCGATGCGTTACGGCTTCGGCGGGCACTTGGAGAAGGCGGCGGCCAGCTAACCGCGCGGGAAATGGAGATTGGCGATGACCGATTCCCCTTCGGACGCTCTGGTGTTCTTCGGCGCAACGGGCGATCTGGCATTCAAGAAGATTTTCCCGGCGCTGCAGGCGATGGTGAAACGCGGCCACCTCAACGTGCCGGTTATCGGCGTGGCCAAGGAGCGTTGGAGCCTCGAACAGCTTCGCGCGCGGGCGCACGACAGCCTGGTGCAACACGGCGGAGTCGATCCCAAAGCGTTCCCCAAGCTGAGCGGTCTGCTTCGTTATGTAGGCGGCGATTACACCGACCCCGCCACCTTTCAGGCGCTTCGCAAAGAACGCAACGGAGCGCAGCGGCCGGCGCATTACCTGGCCATCCCCCCACTCCTGTTCGCATCCGTCGTGGAACAGTTGACGAAATCGGGCTGCGCCCAGGACGCTCGCGTCATCGTCGAGAAACCGTTCGGCCACGACCTTAGCTCGGCGAGGGATCTCAACCGGACCTTGCACCGCATCTTTCCCGAATCCAGGATTTTTCGCATTGACCACTATCTCGGCAAGCGGCCGGTGCACAACGTAGTGGTCTTCCGGTTCGCCAACGCGTTCATGGAGCCGTTCTGGAATCGAAACTACATCGACAGCGTGCAGATCACCATGGCGGAAGACTTCGGTGTCGAAGGGCGCGGCGCGTTCTACGATCAGACCGGCGCCATCCGCGACGTGGTCCAAAACCATCTTTTCCAGATTCTGTGCAATCTCGCGATGGAACCCCCGGTGCGTGGCGACAGCGAAACCATTCGCGATGAAAAGGTGAAGGTGCTCAAGGCGATCCCGCCTGTTGAGCCGAATAATCTGGTCCGCGGGCAGTTCCGCGGTTACCGCCGTGAAATGGGGGTCGCGCCCGATTCGAACATGGAGACATTTGCCGCCCTGCGGCTGGAAGTCGATTCCTGGCGATGGAAAGGCGTGCCCTTCTACATCCGCGCCGGAAAGAAGCTGCCGGTTACCTGCACCGAAGTGATGGGAAGGTTTCGAAAGCCTCCTGAGGTCATCCGCGAGGGTGCCGCGTCGCGAAACTATCTGCGGTTTCGCATCAGCCCCGAGATGACGATAGCCGTGGGCACGACGGTCATGGGTCCTGGCCCCGCGATGAAAGGCGAAACCGTGGAAATGATCGCCAGCCGTCATCCCCGTCCGGACGAGATGGATGCCTATGAGCGCATTTTAGGCGATGCGATGGCGGGGGACGCCACACTGTTTGCGCGGGAGGACTACGTGGAAGAGGCGTGGCGCATTGTCGATCCGGTGCTGAAGGCCGGCATTCCGATCCACGAATACGACCCAAACACCTGGGGCCCCAGCGAGGCTGACGAAAAAGTTTCGCCTCCGGGTGGCTGGCACAACCCGACCGCAACCGACCGGGAAGATTTCCGCGTTGCGGCCCGGGCCGCCGGATAACGAGGGACGCCGGGCCGGCCTCACGCGAGGAGGGTTGGCTCGCCACCGCAACGAAGGGCCGGTTTAGCCCGGATTCCGAAGTCAACTTCAGCGAAGTTGCACTTCCACAACGGAGAACCAAGAAAAAACAGGCCTTGTTGTCCGGCCGGGGACATGGTTGACACTTTAGACCGGCGACATCATGGACACTTTTGTGCGTCCTTGCTCGGTTTCATTT
>JBAVEN010000003.1:0-159488 GCA_049587755.1 Bryobacteraceae bacterium
GAGTAAGGAACGAATCGACCTGATATTGTCCGCCATCCAGCGGGCTCACATCAACGTAGTTTCTACTCAAACCATTGGGTGGCCGCACGCACGGCGATAAGTCCGCGAAGCCCGGCCACCCGCAACGTCTCACTCCTTTTCCTCAATACTCCCAGCCGCAGTGTCTCCAAACCACCCCTGCTCATTCTTCGCGCAAAGAAACTGCTGGATCGACCCGTGCGGCGCGGCGCGCGGGGCGCCACGCGGCGATAGCGGCGGCCATCGTCAGGATCGCTGCGGCGGCTGCCAGCGAGAGCGGATCGAAGGGCGAAACCTGGAACAAAGCGCCGCGCGCGAGTCGCGCCAGTCCCGCGGATGCCGCCCAGCCCACGGCCATTCCAGCTAGGGTCCAAACGCCGGCCTGCTGCGCCGCCATGCGCGCAATCTGGCCCGGCGAGGCGCCGAGCGCGATCCGCACGCCGATTTCGCGCGTCCGCTGCGCCACCAGGAACGACAGTACGCCATATAGCCCGATGGCAGCCAGCAGCAATCCGAAGGCGGCAAACAATCCGATCAGCGCCGCCAGGAACCGCGGGCGCTCGCTCAAGCGGGCGACCTTGGTCTCGATGGTCTCGATGGTGACGGGCAACGCGGGATCGAGGGCCGCCATCTGCTGGCGCACCCAGCCTTCCAGCGCGCCCGCTTCGAGCGGCGTTTCGAGCAGCGCCACGGCGCTGAGTCCCAGCGCATTCGACTGATTCATGCGCAACCGGTAGTATTCCGGCTGCGGCGCATCCACCAGCCCCGAGTTCTTCACATCGCCGGCCACGCCGACCACCGGCAGCCAATGGCCGTCCGCATCGAGGTCGATCCGCTGGCCTACAGGGTTCCCGGTTGGGAACATACGCCGGGCCAGCGACTGGCTGAGGATCAGCGGCGTCTCGGCTGCGGAGCGCTCCTTTTCGTCGAAGTCGCGTCCGGCGAGGATGGGAATGCCGAGCGCGCGGAAGTAGCCGGGCGTGACGTAGCGGAACGCCACCATGCCGCCCTGCTCGGGAAGCGGCGGATGGCCGGCAATCCGGATGTTGGAAAACGGCCGGCCGCGGATGCCGCCGGACGGTGGAATGGTATCGCTCAGAGCAAATCGGCTGACGCCGGGAATTCGGGCAAGCTGCCGCTCCACCGCGGCGTAGAAGGCGTCCTGTTTTTCCGGCGAATTGTAACGATGGCGGTTGAGGGTGAAGGCTGCCGTGACCACGCGCTGCGGCTGAAACCCCAGCGATTCAGTTTCCAGCTTCCACAAACTACGCACCAGCAGCGATGCACCGGTTAGCAGCACCAGCGAAATCCCCACCTGCGCCGCCACCAGCACGGGTCGCGACCAGGATCGCCCTTCTCCGGCCGAATGCCATCCGGCGAGCGCGGCCGCGCCCAAGCGCTCCCAGGCCGGCAACAAGCCGGTCGCCAGCGCGGCCGCCAGCGACACAGCCGTGGCGAACAGCAGAACGCGCCCATCCAGGCGCGCCTGGAGAAGCCGCGGCAGCGCTTGAGGCGCCATCGCCACCACCGCGCGCAATAGCGCCCAGGCGAAAACGCACCCGGCCGCGCCGCCGGCCAGGCTGAGCAGCAGGCTTTCGGTGAACATTTGCCGTGCCAGGCGGCCGCGGCCCGCGCCGAGCGCGGCACGCATTGCCAGTTCCTTCTTGCGCGCGGCAGCTCGCGCCAGCATGAGGTTGGCGACGTTGGCGCACGCCAGTGCCAACAGCGCCAGCACCGCGCCTAACAACAGCCAGGACGCCAGCTTCACATCATGAATCTGCCGGTCGCGCAGGCTGCGCACCACCAGCCCCACCTCGCGCCGCAGCGAGGGCGGCACATAACGCTGCACGCTGTCGGCAAACAGCGGCAGCAGTTGCTGGCGCGCGGCCTCTCGGCTGACGCCATCCTTCAAACGGGCGAAGGTGCGCAGGAAAACCGTGGAGTTGGGCGCGCGCGCCGCGCGTTCGTCCAGTTGCTCGGCCAGCAACACGTCGGCATCGCCAAGTTGCGGCATCTCGAAATTGCGTGGCAGAAAGCCGATCACGCGCACCGGGGCATCGTCTACGAGAATGGTTTTGCCCACCGCGCCAGGATCGCCGGCGAAGCGCGCTTGCCACATGGCGTAAGAGAGCAGGGCTACCTTGGGAGCGCGGGGCCGGTCGTCCTCGGGGCGGAAATCGCGGCCGGTGGCGGGAACGATCCCAAGGGTGGCGAGAAAGTTCGCTTCCACCTGGATACAGGGGACGTGCAGCGCCGGTGCTTCGCCGAGATCGCAGTGCCCGCCGGGATACATCGAGGTCATGGCGGCAAACACGCGCTGCTGCTCGCGCCAGTCCAGGTAAGCATTGCCGACATTGAATTCATTGGTGTCGATGGGCCCGCTGAAGCCGACCGACACCAGCCGGTCGGCGTGGGGGTAAGGGAGGCTGCGGAACAACAGCAAATCCACCACGCTGAAGACAGCGGTGGAAGCGCCGATGCCAACCGCCAGCGTTGCTACCGCCGCCAGGCTGAAGGCGGGCGAGCGGCGGATCACGCGCAGGCCGTGACGCGCATCCTGCGCCAACGCGTCCAGCCACGCCGCCCGATGCACCGCGCGAACCCCCTCGAGCGCGCGTAGGCGGCTGCCGAAATCGCGCGCGGCGCGGGCGCGGGCCGCATCCGCCGCAACGCCCTGCGCCTGATGCCAGGCGGCGCGCATGGCGAGGTGGCTTTCGATTTCCTCCTGCCAGGCGGAATCGCGGTGGAAGATACGCCGCAGAAACTCGATGGCGCGCTTCATACGAACCTCAGCACTCTTTCGATGCCAAGCGCCACCGATGACCAGCTCGCCTCGTTTTCCGCCAGGCGCTTGCGGCCTGCCGCGGTGAGCGAATACACGCGGGCCCGGCGGCCGTTATCCGTCCGCTGCCACTCGCCCGCGATCAGCCGTTGCCGCTCGAGACGGTGCAGCGCCGGGTAAAGCGAACCTTCCTCCATGTGGAGCAGGCCCTTGGAGACGGTTTCCACATGGAGGGTGATGCCGAAACCGTGATTGGGCCCGGCAGCCAGGGTTTTCAAGATGAGAAGTTCGAGCGAACCGAAAAGGCGATCGGTACTTTTCATGAGTCAATCCACGGGCACGGCGTTCTACCCTAGTTCGCTAGGGTAAACCTCTAGGGATATGGTGTCAAGTCCCGTTACCCGTGAAGTGTGAGTTTTCGCTCCTGCGCGATCAAAACGCGGCGCGACTAAATGGCTCATGCCTAACGCGGCTGTTGCCGCGACTGCCGCAAACAGAAAAACGACCCGAATTCCCGCTTGGCGCGTTTTCCGTATAATGTGATTTTCCGTTCATGCCTGATCTTGCGAGTGCCGCTGCTGGGGCTGCCCTGGTGGCTTCCGCGCGGCGGGGGCGCCGGTTCGCCATTTTTGCGTGGGGGGTGCTGGCATATAATCTCGCGGTGGTTCTGTGGGGCGCTTATGTGCGCGCCACGGGCTCCGGCGCCGGCTGCGGCAATCATTGGCCGCTGTGCAACGGCCCGCTTACACTGCAGACTCCGGTGGGGGCGACCATCATCGAGTTCACCCACAGGGTGAGCAGCGGGATCGACCTGGCGCTGGTGGCGGCGCTGGTGGTGTGGGCCCATCGCGCTTATCCCAAGCGGCACCAGGTGCGGCTCGGGGCGACGCTGTCGGCCATTTTTCTGGTGACCGAAGCGTTGCTGGGCGCGGCACTGGTGCTGCTCAATCACGTAGCGCGCAATGCATCGTCTTCACGCGCCTGGTCGCTATCCGCGCACCTGATCAACACGCTCACGCTGCTGGCTTCGCTGGCACTGACCGCGTGGTGGAGCAGCGGGCGGCCGGCGGTCCGCCTGCGCGGCCGCCCGGCATGGATGGCCGCCGCGACACTGGCGGTATTTGCGGTGCTGGGAGTGAGCGGCGCGATTGCCGCGCTCGGCGACACGCTTTTCCCGGCAGGTTCGCTCGCGGCCGGATTCGCGCGGGATTTCGACCCGTCGGCGAACCTGTTCGTACGCCTGCGCGTGTGGCACCCGCTGATTGCCGGCGGCGCCAGCGTGTGGGTGCTCTATTACGCGCTGGCAGCGGTCCCGGCCTTCGCAGCCGGCAGCGTGGGGCGGCGCCTGTCGTACGCGGTGCTGGCGCTGCTGGGTTGCCAACTGGCGGCGGGCGCCATCAACCTCTTGCTGCTCGCCCCGGTGGGAATGCAACTGGTCCATCTGATGCTGGCCGATCTGCTATGGATCGCGCTGGTGCTGCTTTCCGCCGAGCGGCTGCGGGCTTGAGCGGCGCTGGGCCGCGTCGAAGCCCTGCGAAGGCTCAAGGTCTTGTGCTAGCGATTTTCGCCTGGGGTGTCCGCCGCATCCGCCTGAGGTCTGTTTGGGTAAGGGGCTGCGCGTCGCGTCCTACGCGCGGCCCATCAATCTTCTGCGCAGCACATCGAGCGCCATCTGGGTGGTGAATATGCGGATGCGGGTGCGGTCGCCGATGAATTGGCGATGGACGGCGACCGTTTTTTCGGGATCGGCGAGCGCCACATAAACCGTGCCGACCGGCGCTCGGTTCTCGTCCGCATCGGGGCCGGCCACACCGGTGACTGCTAGCGCGTAGGTGGCGTTGGTGCGGCGGCGGGCGCCGGCAGCCATGGCTTCGGCGGTCTCGCGGCTCACGGCGCCAAACTGGGCCAGAAGCTGCGGGTCCACACCGAGTAACTCCACCTTCATGGCATTCGAGTAAGTGATGAAGCCACCCAAAAAATAGCGGGAGCTGCCGGGGACAGTGGTGAAACGCTCGCCGAGCATGCCGCCGGTCAGGCTCTCCGCCACGGCCACGGTGGCACGAGCCTTGTGCAGCATCTCGCCGACCACCACTTCGAGCGGATTGCCATTGCGTGAGTAGACCTTGTCGCCCAGCAGCGCTTCAATGGGCGCGCCCACTTCGGCCAGCAGCGCTTCCGCTTCGCCCACACTGGCGCAGCGGGCGCGCAGGTGCACCTGAATATCGCCATTGCCAGCCAGGATGGTGGTGACCGGGTTGAGGTATTTCTTGTAGACCGGCGAGATGAGCTGATCGAGATCGGATTCCGGCATCCCGGTGACGCGCAACAGCAGCGTGCGGATGGCCTGACCTGGCACGATGCGGCGCAGGCGCGGCAGGCATTGGCGCTCGAACATGGCCTTCAGCTCGTGCGGCGGACCGGGCAGCAGCATCGCCACGCCGCCGGATTCCTCCACCCACTGGCCGGGCGCGGTGCCGCGGTCATTGAGGAGCACATCGGCGCCCTCGATGATAAACGCCTGCCGCTTGTTCACCTCCGCCATTTTTCGCTTCATGCGCGCGAAGCGCACTTCGAGCTGGGCGGCGATTTCGGGGTGGAAGACCAGCTTGCGGTCGAGCGCCAGGGCGACGGCTTCGCGCGTGACATCGTCTTCGGTCGGCCCCAGCCCGCCGGAGACAATCACGATGGGCGAGCGCGAAAGGGCGGCGCGCACGGCTTCGGCCAGGCGGTCGCGGTCGTCGCCGATCACGGCTTTGGCGGTGACCTCCACGCCCAGGTTGTTGAGCTCGGCGGTGAGGTAGAGCGAATTGGTGTCGACGCGCTCCGCGGTAAGCAGTTCGGAGCCGGCCGCGATGATCTCGGCGTTCATCAGAAAAGAGGCAGACCCTTGATACCAACGTCGACGCGGTAGAGCCCATTGGTGGTCGCAACGACCAGCGCGCGCGACGGCGCGAAGGCCAAACCGACGATGCCCGGGCCGGACAGGAACAGCTCGGCCTCGCGCTCCGGCGTCAAGCGCACCACGCCCTTGCGGCCGCCGATGGAAGCCGCTACGTACAGGTTGCCGTTTTCGTCAAACGCCAGACCCTGCGGCCGGCCCAAGCCACGATAGAAGACTTCCACTTCGCCGTGATCGGCGACGCGGTAGACGCAATCGAAGCTGGAGGTGGTGGGACCGGTGACGTACAGGTAGCCGTCGACACCGAATGCCAGATGGTAAGCGGCGATGGAAGGCTCGATGGTGGCGAAGACGAAGACCTGCCGCTCGGGGTTGATTTTGAAGATGGTCCCGCTGCGGTCGCCGACGTACAGGTTGCGCTCGCGGTCGAAGGCGATGCCGGTAGCGACCCCCATGCCTTCCACGTAGACGGTCACATTGCCGCTGGGCGTGGCCTGGTAGATGAAGCCGTCATAGCGGCTGGAAATGTAGAGCAGCCCTTCGGCATCGAGCGCCAGGCCGGTGGCGTTCATGAGGTCGTTGAGGAACGGCTTCATGTTGAAGTTGAGGTCGATCTTGTAGACCGCCACCGGCACCTTCTGCCCGCGCGAACCGCTGAAGGTGCTGTAAATGTTGCCCACGGCGTCGATAGCCGGATTGCCCACCGGGTGCAGGTTTTCAGCGACGGACACGCCGATGTCGCAAGCCCAGGATTCGCTCGTCTGCTTGCCGCTTTCGATCACCAGCTCGCCAGCCGTGGCGCCTTCCGGCACGCGGGCGATGACGAAGGAATCCGAGCCGATGACGATGGGCGCACCCACGTCCCCGATCATGACGCGCGGCCGTTCCGACTTCGCAAATCCCTTCCCGCGGATCTGGAACTCGCCGCCGGCGATGGCAGCGTGCGGCGACACCTGCGAAATCTGGGGCCGGCCTGCGGGTGATTTCCGGAGGGACATGTTTAATATAGATTGAAGCATTCCGCCAGCAATAGCACAAGTGCGGCATAGAGACCGGCCATCCAATCGTCGGCGTTGATGCCGAGCCCGCCCGGCAGCGATTCCAACTGCCGCACCGGCGGCGGCTTCCAAATATCGAACAAGCGAAACAAGGCGAAAGCGGCGAGGCAGCTTATCCAGTTCCACGGATGCGCCGCGGCCAGCGCGATCCACTGGCCGAGCACTTCATCCACCACCACGAAGCCCGGGTCTTTGATGCCGGAGACGCTTTCGGCCACGCCCGCGGCCCACACGGCGGGACCGGCCAGTGCCGCCGCGAGCAGCAGGAAATGCCAAGGCGCGAATCCGGCGTAGCGATGGAGCGCGATGGCGATGGCGACCGCCGCGGCCGAACCTACCGTACCCGGCGCCCAGGGCGAGCGGCCGCAGCCGAACCAGGTGGCGATGGCGAAAGCGATTCGGGTGCGCGGGCCGCTACTCATCGTCGTCCGTTTCGGCCACAGTGTTCGTGTCGGGGCGGTCCGGGCGGAGCGGAGCCGAGATCACGTACTTCCCCGACGCCCAATTGCCCAGGTCGATGGTGCGGCAGCGCTCGCTGCAAAACGGGAACTCGGCGTCGCCCAGCGCGACTTCTTTCTTGCAGATCGGGCACTTCATAAGCGGGCCGCGAGCGGCGCGATGTGCACCAGGCCCGGCGGCGGCGACACGGGCGCAGCTTCGGTGGGCGCGAGCAGCGTGCCCACCACGTCGTAATCGTGCGATTCGGTGATCCGCAGCGGGCGTATTTCGCCGCGCCGCGGCGCCGCGCCCTCCACATCGTTGATCAGGGTGACGCCATCGATTTCCGGCGCCTGGGTGGACATGCGCGCTTCCCACAACAAATCCGTCTCCGCCGAGACGCCTTCCACCAGCACCGGAACTTCCGCGCCCACCAGGGCGCGGGTACGCGCGCGGGCGATCTTGCGCTGCAACGCCATCAAGCGCCGCTGGCGGCTGCGTTTGGTGTGCGCGTCCACTTTGCCATCGAGCGCATAACTGCGGCTGGAATCTTCATCCGAATAAAGGAAGACGCCCATGTTGTCGAACCGCGCGGCCTGGACGAACTGGCAGAGCTCATCGAAATCGGCAGCCGTTTCGCCGGGGAAGCCGGCGATGAAGCTGGTGCGGATGGCGACGCCAGGGATGGTACGGCGGATGCGTTCGATCAGCCGCAGGAAAATGTCGCCGGAGCCGCCGCGCTTCATCCGCTGCAACACGCGCGCGCTCGAGTGCTGCAGCGGCATATCGATGTACTTCACCAGCGGCCGGTGGGCGGCGATCGCGTCCAACAGGCGCTGGGTTACTTTGTTCGGATAGGCATAGAGGAAGCGGATCCAGGTTTCGTGCCCGGCGTCGACTTGCGCCAGCCGTTCCAGCAAAGCGGCCAGACCGTCGCGCAGGCCCAGATCGTCGCCATAGCAAGTGGTGTCCTGGCCAATCAGGTTGATTTCGCGCACTCCCTGCTGAAACAGGCGCGTGGCTTCGGCGACGACCGATTCGAAGCGGCGGCTGCGGAACGCGCCGCGATACTGCGGGATGACGCAGAAGCTGCACGGGTGATCGCAGCCCTCGGCAATCTTGATGTAGGCGAAGTGGCCCGGCGTGGAGAGCACCCGGGGCGTGAGGTCGTGGTAGAGATAGGGGACCGCGGACGCCGCGCCGTCGCCGTCCTCCACGCCCTCGCACACGGCCACGATGCGATCGAGATCGTTGGTGCCTACCAGGGCATCGACTTCCGGCATCTCCTGGCGGATTTGGTTGCGGTAGCGTTCCACCAGGCAGCCGGCGACGATCAGTTTTCGCGCGCGGCCGGTTTTCTTGTATTCGGCCATCTCCAGGATGGTGTCGACGGATTCCTTCTTGGCAGGATCGATGAAGCTGCAGGTGTTCACTACCAGCACGTCGGCGTCGCCGGGATGGGGCGTCAACTCGTGGCCACGGGCTAGGAGAGCGCCCATCATGACTTCGCTGTCGACCAGATTTTTGGGACAGCCCAGACTGACAAAACCGACTTTCAAGCGTGTGTATCCGAAATGAGGTGCTGATTTCAGGATAGCATTGAGGGGTGTCTCCCGCGGCGCAGGAAGCCATCTAGGAGCACGACATGAAAATGGTAGGGGCTTGTATACTCGAGAACTCCGCCAGTATCCGAGCATGCAGGAACACGGCGCGAAGCAGCCAGCCCGGAGGGCGGCAGGAAATAGTCCACGGCGTGAGCCGTGCGGAAGTCCGATGGCTCCAGTCCCAGCCCCGGAACGGGGCGAAACAGGGATGGCGGAGGCGTCTTCCGCCCCGTTCCGGGGCTCTGGTCACTGCCGTCGTTTCCCGACGGCTAACGCCGTGGGCTATTTTCTTTCGCTCCTCCGGAGCTGGGCCTAGTGTCATGTCTCTGCAGTGTCTTGACCGTTTGCCAGCGCGGGCGGCTCCGAAGCAGAGCATCGACCGTGAGCGAGCGGTAAAGGAACTTCGGAATCAGGAGACTGGCACCCGAAGCTGGAACCTACGATTCACTTTCACGTCGTGTATCCATGCCATGCTGGCTTGCGTGCTTTTCCTCTTAGGCCGCGGGATTGCAACGGCCGTCTTATGCCTTCTTCTTCCTCTCGCCAACGCTGCCACGGTGTGCCCGCCCGGCGGGCCGGCTGAGCAAGGCGGCGTACCGGGCGTGCTGGAGTGGCATTCCGCGGCGCACGGCTTGGCCCAGGACCGCTACTGCTTTGCGAACCAGGTGCGCAACCTCGGTTCCACGGCCCTCTCTGTGCACTGGCCGGATGCGGGCATCGTCCGCGCCGTTGTTGCCGGCCAGTTGGAGATGGCTTTCTGCTGCGCACCCGCCGAAAGCAGCGCCGCAAGTAAGCTCTGGATCGGCACGCCGGAAAAGCCGCTGGCCATCCGCATGCGCCGCGAAGCGGAAGAAGGCGGCGCGGACCGCGAGGAAGGCTATCCCGACCTGATCGAAAGCGACGCGCGGGTGAAAAACTATTCGATTCGCGGCTCGCTCGACTCCGCCGGCGCGACCGTGCAGATCGACCTCGCGCTGAAGTGCTCGGCGTCACGCTTTGCGGACCGTTACGCGTACCAGTTTGCGATCACCGATCGCTCGCCAGTCAAACTGACGGTGGATTGGGATCTGCTGCAGCGCATGCGGGAAGTTGCGCGCCCTTCCGTGCAGACGATTCCGGGCGGCGTGGCCTACGTGTTCCTCAGCGATCGAACGCCGGAAGAAGCCGAGGGCGTAATCGACATTCGCACCAAAGACGGTGGCCCGCTGGCGCGCCTTCGGTTGGACGGCTACCGCCCGAGTCGATGAAGGCGGTTGCAGTCAACAGGCTGATCGGAGTTGAGGGGCCGCTTACGCCGCCACTCTCTCCGCCGGCAGCGGTTTCACTCGCGCCAGGTGCAGCGCTTCGAGGGCGCAAATCACCGACCATGCCAGGTCGATCTCATGCCCGCGCCAGGCGAACCGCGCCGAGGTTGGAAACTCGTGGTGGTTGTTGTGCAGGCCTTCGCCCGCCGTCAGCATGGCGATCGATTTGAGGTTGGTGGCCTGGTTATCGAAGTTGCGGTAGCCCACCATGTGGCAGACGCTGTTGACCGACGAATTCAGCAGAACATACAGCACCGCGTGCGTGGCCCACGCCGCGAGACCCCACCATATGCCGAACATCAGCATGAAAATGGCGATTCCGCCGAGCGCGGCGTAATGCATGAAGGGCAGCCGGTCGAGCGCGTCGTCCTTCCAGTCCGGGGTGTACTTGCGGATCACGGCCCGGTCCTTGGTCACGCGGCGATAGAGGAAATAGTTGCCGAACAGCACAGTCCAGAGGCCGTAGATATACGGGCTGTGGGGATCGCCCTCCGCGTCGGAAAAATGATGATGCTTGCGGTGCACGGCCGCCCATTCTCGTGGGACGACGCCGGTGAACAGGCTCAACTCCAGGTGCATCAGCAGTCCGACCATCGGATGCAGTTCCAACCCGCGATGGGTCTTGGCCCGGTGCAGGTAAATCGTCGTGCAAAAGACTGACACTTGCAGGATCACCAGCGTGATCGCCGACATCCACAGAAGACTCATTGGTTACCCCAGTACCCCTCGATTGTGCGGGAATTCGATTCTCTTGAAGACTCTGCGCGGAGGTTCCCGGCCGGGCCCAAAAGAGTCGTTCCTCCGATCATAGCAGACCGAACCCGGCGCAATGATACAATTCTCAGCGGGGAATCGTTAAATTGCGTTATGTAACCATTCAGCGAGACGGGTACAGGGAGCCGGGCGTCCAGTTAGATGACCGGGTAATTGCACTTCGCGGCGCCGGCTTCTCGAGCCTGATCGAGGTGATGGAGGGCGGTGCCGACGCCCAGGACCGGGTGCAGCGCTGGATCGGCGGCGCGCCTTCGGGCCATATCCTGGATCGCGCGGGTGTCGTCTTCGCCGCGCCCATTCCGCGTCCGCCCAAAGTGATCTGCATCGGCCTCAACTATAGCGACCACGCGGCGGAAGCGAAGCTCCCCATTCCCGAAGTGCCCGTCATGTTCGCCAAGTTTCCGAACTCGGTCGTCGGCCCAGGCCACCCCATCGTGCTGCCCAAGAATTCCGCCAAACCGGATTACGAAGCAGAATTCGCCGTGGTGATTGGCCGCCGCGGGCGGCACATCGCGGAAGACCACTGGCGCGACTACGTCTTCGGCTACACCATCCTCAACGATGTGAGCGCGCGGGATCTTCAGATGGCTACTTCACAGTGGATGATCGGCAAGACGTGCGACACCTTCGCGCCCATGGGCCCCGCCGTGGTTACCGCCGACGAGATCGCCGACCCGCACAACCTGCGCATTTCCCTCACTCTCAACGGCGAGACCATGCAAGATTCCAACACCAGCAACCTCATCTTCAAGGTGCCCCAGCTCATCGCTTATCTCTCGGGCGTGTTCACTCTGGAGCCGGGCGATATCATCGCCACCGGCACTCCCGCCGGCGTGGGCTTCGCCCGCAAGCCGCCGCGCTGGCTGCGGCCCGGCGATGAGGTGCGCATCCGGATCGAAGGCCTCGGCGAGCTGTTCAATCCCGTGGTTGCCGAGGAATAAGTCATGGGATGCGGGATGGCATCTCTCTCCCTGCTAAAATTGCGATAGCGCGCCCGTAGCTCAGGTGGATAGAGCGGCTGGCTTCGAACCAGTAGGTCGGGGGTTCGAGTCCCTCCGGGCGCGCCAGATTGGTATCATCGAAAGATCCCGAGACCCGCGCTGGCGTGCTGTGGCACTCCGGAGCCGCCCGAAAAGAGTGCGATAAAACACTAAGAATCGGAGGACAGTTCCCTTGGCACTTACGATAACCGGTCTATCCAAGACGTATCCGAACGGTGTAAAGGCGCTGAAGAACCTTTCGCTGTCTATCGGCAACCTCATGTTCGGGCTTTTGGGCCCAAACGGCGCCGGCAAGAGTTCGCTGATGCGCACGGTTGCCACGCTGCAGGATCCCGACAGCGGCTCGATCGATCTGGACGGGCTGAACGTGCTCACGCAGAAGGACGAGGTGCGCAAGATCCTGGGTTATCTGCCGCAGGAGTTCGGGGTGTACCCGAAGCTTTCCGCTTACGACATGCTGCAGCACCTGGCGGTGATGAAAGGCGTTATCAACAAGACCGAGCGCAAGCAGATGGTCGATGCCATCCTGAACCAGACCAATCTGTGGGACGAGCGCAAGAAGGCCCTGAGCACTTACTCCGGTGGAATGAAGCAGCGCTTCGGCATTGCCCAGGCCCTGCTCGCCAACCCGAAGCTGATTATCGTCGACGAGCCCACCGCCGGCCTCGACCCGGCGGAGCGCAACCGGTTTCTGAATCTGCTGAGCGCGATCGGCTCTAATATGACGGTCATCCTTTCCACCCACATCGTTGACGACGTGCGCGAGCTCTGCCCCCGCATGGCCATCATCTCCAACGGCGAACTTCTGATCGAAGGCGCTCCGGCCCAGGCCCTCGAATCCCTGCGCGGGAAGATCTGGTCCAAGGTGGTCGCCACCGACGACGAACTCCGCGCTCTGGAAACCACCTGCAACGTCATCTCCACTCATCTGATCGGCGGCTTGCATGAGGTCCGCGTCCACGCCGAGGCCAGCCCCGGCGACGGCTTCCGGCCAGTCGACTCCGGCCTAGAAGATGTTTACTTCCTGAGCCTCGCCCGCCAGGCAAAGAACTGAGCCGGCAAAGGAGACTTGCGAGATGACCATGTTCCGGGAGTTCTTCACCTTCGAGCTCAAATTCCGCTTCAAGAGCCTGTCTACCTACGTTTACTTTGCTGTCTGGTTCGCCTTCAGCTTCCTCGACATCGCCGCTGAGAACTTCGGCCCGGTCGGCAGTGCCAATGGCAAGGTGCTGCTGAACGGCCCCTACGCCAATATCTATAACGACATCGGCATCAGCTTCTTCGGCATGATCGTGATCGCCGCGATCTTCGGCACTTCCATCCTGCGCGATTTCCAGCGCGACACCGTGCAGATCCTATTCACCAAGCCGATCTCGAAAGCCGCCTACCTGGGCGGCCGCTGGGCAGGATCGCTTGTCGCCACGGTCTTCGCTTTCTCCGGCCTGCTCTTCGGCGAGTTTTTCGGTACCCTGGCCCCCTGGGCGGACCACGCCCGCATCGCCCCCAACCACCTCTCGTGGTATCTGCAGCCGTTCTTCTCGATCGTGGTATTTCAGATCTTCTTCCTCGGCTCTCTCTTCTTCCTGGTCGCCGCCCTGTCGCGCAAGATCTTCATCGTCTATCTGCAGGGCGCGGCGATCTTCATGCTCTACCTGATCGGCATGGCCATATTCAGCGCCACGCGTTCACTCGAGCACTTCTGGTCCGCCATCCTGGATCCGGTCGGCTTCCTGTATCACGACGCGATAACTCGTTACTGGACCGTGGTCGAGCGCAACACGCTTCTTTACTCCTGGTCGGCACACTCCGCCAACGGGGTCTTCCTCTATAACCGTCTGCTCTGGGGCTCTGTCGGCCTGCTCTCGCTGATCGCGCTTTGGAGATTCTTCCCCATGTCGGTGGAAGCGCTGACGGCCCGTTCCAGCGGCAAACGCGCCGCCCTGGCCCGCGAGCAGGACCTCGCTGAAGTTGCGCCGCGGCGCAGCCTGGTTGCGGCAAGACTCCCCGCCGCGCATCAGATCTTCGGCTCCGCAACGGCCTTAGCGCAGCTGGCCTCGCTCACCCGCCTGCGCATTTCCAACATCGTGCGCGAGGTTCCCTTCTGGGGAATCATGATCCTGATGGCCGGCATTGCCATCAATAACGGCCACTACGCGGGACGCGTCGCGGGACAGAACGTCTGGCCGGTGACTTATCTGATGCTGCAATCCGTCGAAGGCGGAGCCGAACTTTTCTTATACATTGTCGCCGCCCTCTATGCCGCCGAGCTTCTCTGGCGCGAGCGCGACACGCAGTTCGCCGGCATCCACGATGCGCTGCCGATCGCCGAAACCACCGACTGGTTCTCCAAACTGTTCGCCCTCTGCTTTGTCGAGATCGTCATGCTCACCATTACCGGCCTTTGCGGCATTCTCATGCAGACGGTGGCCGGCTATTACCACTATGAGCTGGCGCAGTACGCCAAGGAGCTGTATCTGGTCACTTTCCCTCAGGTGCTGACCTTCGCCCTGCTCTCCCTGTTCATCCAGACCGTGGTTTCCAACAAGTTCATCGGCTACGGGATTGTCATCGGCATCTTCGTCATCACACCCATCCTTTTCAGCTTCGGGTGGGAGAATACCCTTTACCTTTTCGGCAACACGCCGCCCTACACCTACTCGGACATGAATGGCTACGGCCATTTCGTGCCCGGGCTCTTCTGGTCCATCACATACTGGCTGTCCATCTCCTGCGTGCTGGGGGTGATCTCGATCGCGCTGGCCCGCCGCGGCGCCGACGACGCCTGGCCGGCGCGATTCCGCCTCGCCGCGCAGCGCGCTCCGCGCCTCATCCCGGCGGCAGCGGTCTTCCTCCTCGTCGCCATCGGCAGCGGCGCCTGGTACTTCTACAACGCGCACGTCCTTAATGAGTACCTGACTGCTCAGGAGCGCCGCGACATCAGCGCCAATTACGAGCGTGACTTCAAGAAGTACGAGCACCTGGCACAACCCAAGGTCATCGCCGTCGACGCCAACATCGACATTTTTCCCGAGCGCCGCTCCTTCTCCGGCACGGGCCACTTCGTGCTTCAGAACAAGACCGCGCAACCGATCGGCCAGGTCCACATCACCAACTCGCAGCAATCGGTCTCGAACGTGCATTTCGACCGGCCGTTCCACGTTGTGTCCACAAGCCCGCGCGCGCTCTACACGATCTACCAGCTCGATACGCCGCTGGCTCCGGGCGATAAGCTCGACCTCACCTTCAATGCCGGTTACACCAGCCGCGGATTCAAAGACGGCAACGAGCGCCCCGAGCTTGCCTACTCCGGCACCTTCTTCGACAGCGGTTACTTCCCCACCATCGGCTACGACGTGAGGGTGGAACTGGACGATCCCCGCCGCCGGCGCGAAGAGAAGCTCCCTGACCAGGAACTGTTGCCACACCGTGGCGATCCGGCTGGCTCCATCACCAACATTTTCACGCCGCAGTCCGACTGGATCAGTTACCGCACGACGGTCAGCACGTCCGACGACCAGATTGCGCTTTCCCCCGGCTACCTGACGCGCGACTGGCACGCCAATGGCCGCCACTATTTCTCATATGACATGGGGGACGTCAAGACGCTGGACTTTTTCGCGTACGTCTCGGCACATTACGACGTGAAACGCGAGATGTACCAGGGCGTCGCCAACCCCATTGCCATCGAGGTCTACCACGCCAGCACTCATAACTACGACGTCGACGACATGATCGCAGCGTCCAAAGCGGGTCTTGCCTATTACGAAAAGAACTTCAGTCCCTTCCAGTACCGCCAATACCGCGTCCTCGAGTACCCGCGCTACCGCACCTTCGCGCAGTCCTTTCCCAACACGATCCCCTTCTCGGAAGGGATCGGCTTTATCGGCCGCGTGGAGAAGCCCACCGATATCGACTTCGCCTACTTCGTCACCGCGCATGAGCTTGGCCATCAGTGGTGGGCGCATCAACTCATCGGAGGCCGCGTCGAAGGCTCCAACATGATGTCGGAGACGCTGGCCGAATACTCCGCCCTGATGGTCATGCAGCAGAAGTACGGCCGCGACAACATGCACCGGTTCCTGAAGCACGAACTGGATCGCTACCTGCGCGGACGCGCCGGCGAAACCCGCCGCGAGCGCCCCGTCGTTCTGGTTCAGGACGAGCCGTACGTCTGGTATCAGAAGGGCGGGCAAGTCATGTACACGCTCACCGATTACATTGGGGAAGACAAGGTCAACCTCGCGCTGCACAACTTCCTTTTGCAGTATCGTTACGCCAACGCCAACGACTCACAGTCCGGCCCGTATCCCGACACCCGTCAATTGGTGGAAGCGCTGCGCGCCCAAACCCCCGCCGAATTGCAGTATTACATCACCGACGCCTTCGAGAACATCGTTCTCTACGACAACAAGGCCCTTTCGGCTACCTACACGCAAACCGCCGGCCACAAATACAAAGTCACTCTGGCCGTGCAGTCCCGTAAGATGCGGTCGGACGGCAGTGGCAACGAATCCCCCATGCCTTTGCACGACCTTATCGACATCGGCGTTTTCACCGGCAGGAAGGACGAAGAAAAGCCTCTCTATCTGCAGAAGGCGTGGCTCACCGGGCCGACTCAGACCTTCGACATTGTGGTCGACCAGCCGCCCACCCGGGCGGGCATCGACCCCTATAACAAGCTCATCGACCGAGACTCAGACGACAACTGGATCGATGTTACGAAGCGATAGGAAACCGAGAAGACGGGGACAGATTTCCCTGAGGACCCTCGGCCGCATTTCCGGTGTAATGTCTACGGACAAGAGCCGGGGATGAGCGGCTGAATCAATAGGGCACCGTGAACTGGACTTAGAGGGCGGACAGCGAAACCCCTCATGTTGCCAGCAGCCCTTGGCCGCCGTCGGACATTTTCGCCGGGCCGCGGAACTGGACCCCGAAGGGTATTACGGCAGGCTGGCCGCCAAGCATCTCAGCCAGCACAGCGTTTGGGGCGCGGTCGGGATTGCCGGATACCGGAGCTGAAGCGCGGAATCGGATCAGAGAAGACGATCTCACTCCCGCCTACCAAGGCTCTACAAGGCTCTGTGCCTATCAATCCGATCGAAATCCATAATTGCGTCGCGCCATCGGCCCGCGGCTTCAGTAGTATCCGGCATCCTTCACTTTCGATTCGCTTTTCAGCGAAAACAGAGATTTACAATGGATAGACCCCGATGGAGCGGCCGAAGAGACAGTGGCAACAAGTTTGCGGCCAAGGGAAGCGGTCCGCGGTATGCTTGCCCGGCCAAATGCAGGGCGCCGTCCTCAAGATGCGGGAGGGCGGACCTTCCCGTCCGGTGACGGCGGGTCTGCTGGTGGTGCTGCTATTCCTTCAAACGGCTGCGCTGGTTCGAGCGCAGGACAACTATGAGATACAGGTGTACGGCGCCGACCTGGTTCCCCCGGGCCACACGATGGTGGAACTTCACTCCAATTTCACCTTCGAGGGATCCAAGGACACGGTAGACGGAGTGCGCGCGGATGAGCACGCGCTCCACGAAACTATTGAGATCACGCAAGGCTTCAATCAGTGGTTCGAAACCGGTTTCTATATCTTCATGAGCTACCGCGCCAACGAAGGTTACCAGTGGGTTGGCGATCATATTCGCCCGCGCGTGCGTATCCCCGAAGCCTGGCATTGGCCGGTGAATGTGAGCCTCTCCAACGAAATTGGTTACCAGCGCCGATCGTACTCCACCGACACCTGGACTTGGGAGATCCGGCCCATCGTCGACAAGCAATTGGACCGTTGGTATGTGAGTCTCAACCCGACCTTGGACCGGTCCTTCCACGGCCTCGAAGTGGGCAAGGGAGTTACCTTCGCACCAAACGCCAAAGTGGGCTTCGATGTCACCAAAAAGGTCACAGTGGGCTTTGAATACTACGGTGCGGTCGGCTCCATCACCGGCTTCGATCCCTTGCGTGACCAGCAGCAGGCAATCATGCCGGCTATTGACCTGAACCTCGGTCCTGACTGGGAATTCAACTTCGCCACGGGCATCGGTGTGACCGCAGGAACCGATCACCTACTGGTGAAAATGATTCTTGGGCGGCGGTTGAGGCTCGGGAAGAGATAGGCGCCCGGCGGCTCAGACATCGATGATTTCCCACTACCGATGACGAAAATGCGTTAATGTGTAGGATGCAAATACGTCGAGAATCCCATGCCAAACAAACTAACATCTGAAATCGTCACCGCGGCCATTCAAGGCTACGAAGCGCAAAAGACAAGAATCAATGCTCAGATTGCCGAACTTCGGGCGATGTTATCGGGTGGCCCCGTACAGTCTGCCGCTAGCCCAAAGGCGGCTCCACGGAAGCGCCGGAAGATGAGTGCCGCTGGCAGAAGGGCGATTGCCGCAGCGCAGCGAGAGCGATGGGCCAAGCTCCGCGGCGAATCCACGCCGCCGGCAGCAGCCGTGCCACAAGCACAGAAGCAGAAACGCCGGATCAGCGAAGAGGGCATGAAGCGAATTATTGCGGCTACCAAGAAACGCTGGCGGTTAGCGAAGGCAGCCAAGGCGCAGCCCGCCGCCGTAAAGAAAGCTGCACCGGCCAGGAAGAAGGCCGCTGTCAAAAAGACGGCCGCGAAGGCTCCGCGAAAGACGGCGAAGAAAGCTGCGCCCTTGAAGAAGGCGGCGGCGAAAGAAGCAGCCCCACCGGCGGCGCCGGCGGCGACAGAAACTGCCGCTCAGTAGGCGGCCTTTTGACGATAGCTGTTCCGTGGAATTCCAAAAGCTGATAAGGACATGAACTCATCATTGCGGTTCGTGGCGGTTGCCGCCTTGCTTGCCTGTGGCCCGGTTGTGGGCAGATTGGCAGCGCAGATCGATCCCTTCGAACAAATCGCGACCATGCGCCGCGGAGTGAACATCATCGGCTATGACCCGCTGTGGAAGGACTTTGCCAAGGCACGCTTCCACGAGCGACATTTCCAGCTTATCCGGCAAGCGGGGTTTCAAACCGTGCGCGTGAACCTGCAGGCCTTCAGCCACATGGATGCGCAGAACCGGCTGAACCCGGTCTGGCTGAAGACCCTCGACTGGGTGGTGAAGAACGCCCTGGCCAACGATCTTACCGTGATTCTCGACGAACACGATTACACGTTTTGCGGGAAGCACGCCGACGTCTGCCGGACCAAGTTGCTGGCCTTCTGGCAACAGGTTGCGGAGATTTACAAGGATGCGCCGCCGAGCGTCATTTTCGAAATCCTGAACGAGCCGAACGGCGAGTTGACCACCGAGCGCTGGAACGCGCTGATGCAAGAGACGCTGGCGGTGATTCGCAAGACGAATCCCGTGCGCAATGTCGTGATTGGCCCCGCGTTCTGGAATGGCATTCGCGCTTTGGACCAGCTCGAACTGCCCGAAAACGACCGCCATATTATCGTCACCGTGCACTACTATCTGCCCATGACGTTCACCCACCAGGGAGCGAGCTGGAACAAACAGACCGCCGATCTCTCCGGGGTAACCTGGGGCACCGATGCCGAGAAGCAGCGGGTGGTGGACGATTTCGCAGGCGTTCAGCGCTGGTCGAAGGAGCATCACCGGCCGATCCTGCTGGGCGAGTTTGGCGCGTATGACAAGGGCCCCATGGAATCGCGCGTCCTTTACATCTCATGCGTAGCGCGCACGGTGGAGTCTCTGGGTTGGGCGTGGACTTATTGGCAATTCGATTCCGATTTCATCGTCTGGGACATGGCCAAGGATGGCTGGGTGGAACCTATCCGCAAAGCCCTGATTCCGTGAGGGCGCGGTAACGGGCAGCGAGCCTTGGTTCGCTGAAAAGCACTAATATCTGAACTGAGACACTACCTATCCTATCCGCGGCAGCGAAATCGGGTATGCTTGTACCTGACTCGTGTTCAGCGATCTCTACCGACTGTTGCCGCCGGAAGGCGTCAAGATTCTTCTGGTCCTGTTCCTCTCGTTCCTGACCGGGTTGGAGCGTGAGGAGCGGCGCGAGGGCACCGGGCAGTTCTCGTTCGGCGGCGTGCGCACGTATCCTCTCATAGGTCTCATCGCCTATGGCATCTCCTTCCTGGCAGGAGGAGAGGTTCTACCCGTGACGTTGGGCTTCGCGGTGGTGGCGGGCTTTCTGATGCTTTCCTACCGCAACAAGCTGCAGTCCTCCGGAACGGCGGGAGTGACCTCCGAGATGTCGGCGCTGACCACTTACGTGGCAGCCGCGCTGGTGTATCGCGAACAGTTCTGGATCGCTACCACTCTTACCGTGGCCAGCATGCTGCTGCTGGAGCTGAAAGGCGTGTTGGAAGGTCTCACCCAGCGCATCGCCCCGGTGGAGATCCTCACCTTCACTAAGTTCCTGTTGCTCACGGCGGTGATTCTGCCTGTGCTTCCCAACCGCGAGTTTGGGCCGTTCGCCATCAATCCGGCCAAGGCCTGGCTGGTGGTGGCGGCGGTGAGCACCGTCTCTTACGGCAGCTACGTGATTCAGAAGGTCACGAAGGGACAAGGCGGCGTGATGCTGTCGGCATTGCTGGGAGGCGCCTATTCTTCCACGGTGACCACGGTGGTCCTCGCCAAGCGCGCCAAAAGCGAGAGCCGGCCGCACCTGTTTTCCGGAGTCACCCTGGTTGCCTCGGGCATGATGTATTTGCGGCTGGCCGGCCTGGTGACTATCTTCAACCGAAACCTGATTATGATTCTGGGAGTTCCGTTTCTCGCCCTCGCAGGAGCCGGCATCGCCGGTGGCTGGTTGTGGAGCCGGATTCCCGATGCCAAGGAGGGAGACATCGAGCGCAAGTTCGAGCCAAAGAACCCTCTGGAACTGCGTGCCGCCCTGGGCTTCGCGGTGCTTTTCGTCGCCATGCTGGTGGCCACGCACCTGGTAGTGACTTACCTGGGCACGGCGGGCGTATACTCACTGGCGGCTCTGATGGGCGTGACGGACGTGGACCCGTTCATCATGGGAATGACGCAGGCCGGCAGCAACACGTCGCTGGGCGTGGCGGCGGCGTCGATTCTGATTGCCGCCTCCAGCAATAACCTGATCAAAGGGATTTACTCGTTCTCCCTGAGCGACCGCAAGACGGGGGTGTTGAGCTTGAGCCTCCTGGCCGCCCTGGCCGCGGCCGGGCTCACGCCGCTGCTCTGGCTGGCGCGGTAGCTGTCGCGGCGATACTCTACTGGCGCGGCGAGTCGCGCAGCCGCCTGACCGCGTCGCCGCACAGCACGGCTGCATGCTTCGACTCCGGCTCGAAGCCGCCCAGCGCGGCATCGATTACAGCCGGCTGGAACGCCGCCAGTTCGTCGCGGTGCCTGCCCAGCAGCCACTCCGTCAACGCCGAACCGGCGGCGATGGATGCCGTGCAGCCGCGCACTTGGTAGCGCACCTCCACCACGCGTTCTTCGGCGAAGCGCGCCGACAACCGCAGGATGTCGCCACAAGCCGGATTCGAAACCTCCACCGCAACCGCCGGCAGCGGCAACTCTCCCACGTTGCGCGGATTCTGAAAATGATCGAGCAGCAGCGCCGAGTACATAGGCCGTCCCGTTCCGGCGAAGCACGGCTGCCGGTGTCCTCATTATGCACGCTGGAGGCACCGGCGCGCCGTTACAATGTCTATCGATGCCTGAATTCGACGTGGTGGGGGTGGGCCTCAATGCCACCGACACGCTGTTGATGGTGCCGCACTTTCCGGCCTATGCCGGCAAGGTGCCGTTTGAGGCGGAGGTGATGAGCCCCGGTGGGCAGGTGGCCAGCGCTATGGTGACATGCGCGCGGCTGGGGCTGCGGGCGAAGTACATCGGCACGGTGGGCGACGATGAGCGCGGCCGCATTCAGATGGAAAGCCTGCGCTCCACCGGCGTCAACCTGGACCACGTGCAACTGCGGAAAGGCTGTGCCAATCAATCCGCCTACATCATCATCGATCGTTCGACCGGCGAGCGCACGGTGCTCTGGCGGCGCGACGACTGCCTGCGGATCGATCCGGAGCAGATCGCCGAGGAGCAGATTACCGGCGCGCGCCTGTTGCACATCGACGGCCACGACACTCCGGCCGTGGCTCATGCCGCGGCCATCGCGCGCCGCCACGGGATTCCGGTCACGGTGGACGTGGACACCATCTACCACGGTTTTGATTGCGTGTTGCCGAACGTGGATTACCTGGTGGCCAGCTCCGAATTCCCCTCCAACTGGACGGGCAACCGCGATCCGTTCGAGGCGCTGGAGAGCCTGCAAACCGAGTATGGGATGAAGGTGGCGGCCATGACGCTGGGTGCGCACGGAGCCCTGGCTCGCGCGGACGGCCGCTTTTTTTACGCGCCGGCCTACGTGGTGAACTGCGTCGACACCACTGGCGCCGGAGACGTCTTTCACGGGGCGTTCTGCTATGCTGTGTTGCAAGGGATGACGATGCCCGAAGCTCTCGATTTCTCCAACGCCATGGCCGCCCTCAACTGCACCGCACTGGGCGCCCGTGGCGGGATTCGCGGCCTCGAAGAAATCCGCCTGCTGATGGCGCGCGGCGAACGGCGCTCCCATCCCGACTTTGCGGTGCGCGCCCGGTCCGCCGGCTCTCCGACTGATTAAATGTTCCCGCTACGAGACACACAGCCGAGCTACTCCAAGCCCGTGGTCACGGTCCTGCTGATCGTGGTCAACATCCTGATTTTTCTGTTCGAGTTTTCGCTCGACCCTTACACCCGCAATGCTTTCATTTCCACCTACGGCCTGGTGCCGGACCATTTCGCGGTAACCAATATTTTCACTTCCATGTTTCTGCACGGCGGCTGGCTGCACGTGCTCGGCAACATGTGGTTCCTGTGGATTTTCGGCGACAACATCGAGGACATTCTGGGGCACGGCAAGTTCCTGCTGTTTTACCTGATGTGCGGCGTGGCGGCGGCGTTGGCGCAGGTCCTGGCCGACCCTGTTTCGCGCGTCCCGATGATCGGCGCCTCCGGCGCCATCGCTGGCGTGATGGGCGCCTATATGGTAAAGTTCCCGCGCGCCCGCATTCTGACGTTCGTCATTCTCATCTTCTTCTTCTTCACGTTTGAAGTTCCCGCCTGGGTAATGCTGATCTACTGGTTCGTGCTGCAACTGTTCGGCGGTTTCGATAGCATCGCGGCTTCGCAGTATTCGCAAGGCGGAGGCACGGCTTTCCTGGCGCACGTCGGCGGGTTCATCACCGGCATGGTTCTCATCTTTTTGCTTGGCACGCGGCGGCCCTATTACCGCCGCCGCGACCTCTCCTGGTAAATGAAGCCGGAAGCTACATCGCCTGACGAGCAAACGTGGCGCACGCACTCCTGCGTGCCGCGCCGGCACTCTTGCCGGCGCCCGGTGCCGAGGGCAGATGAGGACGCGTCGAGAGAAGTCTCGACGCTGCACGCAGGAGTGCGTGCGCCACGGAGGTGCTGCCATTCCTGAAGAAACCGGCGGCGCGCGCATCAGCCTCGACGTGCTGGCCATCGCGGCCCATCCCGACGACGTGGAACAGACCTGCGGCGGCACGCTCATCCGCATGGCGGAGATGGGCTACCGCGCCGGCGTGCTCGATCTCACCGCCGGCGACATGGGTTCGCGCGGCACGCCTGAAGAGCGCATCGCCGAATCGCAGGCAGCGGCCGGTCACCTGCTGCTGGCCTGGCGCGGCAACCAGCACATGCCCGACGCGCGTTTGGAAAACACGCTCACCGCGCGCACGACGCTGGCGGTAAAGATTCGCGAATTGAAGCCGCGCGTGGTGATTCTGCCGTATTGGGAAGCGCGCCATCCCGACCATTACCGCACCTGTGAAATCGGCTTCGAAGCCTGCTTCCTGGCCGGCTTGAAGAAGCTCGAAGAGTATTCCGAGCCGCACCGTCCGCAGAAGATTCTCTATTCGAGCCTCTACGCCGATGTGAAGCCGTCGTTCATCGTGGATATCACCGGCCAATTTGAGCGCCGCATGGAGGCGCTGCTGAGTTATCGCTCGCAGTACGGCGCGGCGGATCACGCCGGCGGCCTGTTTCCCGACGAGCCGGAGATCCGCGAGCGCCTGGGCGCCATCGCGCGCTTTTACGGCAACTTGATCGGCGTGAGATACGGCGAGCCTTTTATAGTCAAAGAAGCCATGCGGGTGGATGATATCGTAGCCATGCCAGTAAGGTCGATCTAATAAGAAGAATCACAGCCACTCATCAGCGCAGATGAACGGGGATAAAACTCAGCAAGAATCTTATCGGTGTTCATCCGCGTTTATCTGCGGCTCAAAACGATTTTCTTGGGTCGTTAACGCGTGACCTTGCTTTCCACTTCGCGCTTACTTCTCCGCCGCTGGCGCGCTGAAGATCGCGAGCCGTTCTACGGCATCAATTCAGACCCGCGGGTGATGGAGTACTTCCCCGCCTGCCTGACGCGCGCCGAAAGCGATGCCGCAATCGACCGCATGGAAGCGCACTTCGAGCAACACGGCTTTGGCTTGTGGGCCGCCGAAGTGCTCGCAACCGGCGAGTTGGCCGGATTCATCGGGCTCTCCAGGCCGCAGTTCACAGCGCATTTCACGCCGTGCGTGGAAATCGGCTGGCGCTTGGGCACGCGATTCTGGGGCCGGGGATTGGCAACCGAGGGCGCCCGCGAGATTATGCGCTTCGGATTCGAACAAGCGCGGCTGAGCGAGATTGTGTCGTTCACCGTTGCTCGAAACCTGCGCTCCATCCGTGTCATGGAGAAGCTGGGGCTACGGCGCGATCCGGCGGACGATTTCGATCACCCATGGATCGCCGCTGGCCACCCGTTACGGCGCCACGTGCTTTACCGCTTAAGGGCGGCGGAGTACCGAGACTGGCTGCGACACCAGGCAGATCAGCAATAGCACGAGCAGAGCGGCGGCCCCCGCTGTGGAACGCCGAGAGTTCACACCGCTGGCAGCTACCGCGCCGCTGGAGACACAACCGCGGCCGTCCAAGCGAAACACCGGCGGGCCGGTTGGATGATAATGATTCGGATGCCCGACGCCGATCGCCTTCTGCCGCCCGTTCCCTGGGCGTTACTGGTGGCGGTCTCGGTATGCAGGCCCGCCGGCCTTGGCACCCAGGAACTGAAGCTCGAAACAGCGCACGCCTTCGATTGCTACGTGCAATCTGCCGAAGCGCGCCTGAACGCCCGCAAGGCATTTCTGGCGGCGGATGCCGACGCGGCCCTAAATGACCGCCTCGTTCGCGGCCACCGTGTCGAAACCTCCCCGGCGAACGGAGTTAATCCGCACAAACTCCCCTCGGCCCATCTCTATGACTGGATCGGCAGCGTGTTCATTCCGGGCGGCACGGCGGATCGGACCATCCGCCTGCTCCAGGACTACGACCACCGCGCGCAGTTCTTCAGCGACATGGTGTCGGACTCCAAACTCCTCTGCCGGACGGGCGACGGCCATTTTCAGTACTCCATGGTGTTGAAGGAGCCAACGCGCATCGAAGTCCAGAGCGACGTGGTCTGGGAGCGCGTGGACCCGCACCGCTGGCGGTGCCGATCGTACTCCACCCACCTGCGCGAAATCGGCTCGAATCACGGCTACCTGCTTCGGCTTTACTCCTACTGGCGCGTTGCCGAAGTGCAGAACGGCGTCTACGTGGAGGGCGAATCCATCTCGCTCACCGGCGAATTTGGCGCCATGGCGCGAGCGCTCGGGAGCATGCTACTGGGCATCAATCCGGAGAAGACCCTGCGGCGCTCGCTCTCGTCCATACGCGAGCGAGTGCTGGACCAGGGCCTGAAGTTCGCCGGCCCGCCCGCCGGTTCACCGGCATGCGGCGACGCATTTCGCCCAGCCCCCTGCGAAGCCGGCCAAAGCAAGTGAAGCCGGGAAGCGCCGCGGCCCACGACGCATCTGAACAGCGAGAGGTGTGGCGCCGGCGGCGCGGGCTCACTTCGCGCGTTGGTTCTTGACGGCCTTCTCCCGCTGCAAAATGGAATGGAGGAATGCGACTTCCTCGGGCGAATAGGGCGTGCCGTCCGGGTGGAAGATATCGTGGAACCAGACTGCGGGCTGGCGGTTGATGTATGGCTTCTGCCAGGAATCCCATGGCAGGTAGGTCTGCGTTTTTCCCGCGACAAGCCCCCAATTGTAGGCGCCGATGTTGTGCTTCTTGGCGATCGGCAGGATGCTCTGAAACGTGCTGCCGTTGGGCCGCGCCATGTACTCGGTGCATAGGATAGGGCGTTGCAAGGCCTCCAGCCAGACCACGCGCTGTTCGAATTCCGCGGGTTTCGCGTAGCTGTGGAAGCTGATGATGTCGGAATTGTCGAGCTGGATTTTCTCGATTGCAGTCAGCTTGCTGGGGCTCGACCAATCGCCGTGCCAAAGGCCGGTGGTCAGCGGCTGCTGGGGCAACCCGGCGCGCGCGTAAGTGAAAACCTGCGGCAACAGCGCCTCCACCAACGCGAGCTTGTTGGCCGGCTCGGTGGGGCCGTAGCTGCCCTCGTTGGTGTTGTCCGGCTCGTTCCACAGGTCCCAGGCAACCACGCGCTTATCGTCTCCGAAATCCCGGATGATGTGCTGCACGTAGGCGAGCACGCTGTCGTATTCCTTGGGGTTCATCAAGTACGGCGCACCGGGACTTTGCACCCACCGTGAATTATGGATGCCAGGCTGCGGCGGACGCTGCGGGCCGATTTCGGGGAAAGGGTCCCAACACGAATCGAAGAGCACGAACAGGGTCTTGATGTGGTGCCTCTCGGCGATCTTGAGGAACACGTTGATGCGCCGCTCGAACCCGGCTGCATCCTCGCGCCAGACCAGGTAGT
This sequence comes from Bryobacteraceae bacterium, assembly GCA_049587755.1. GTDB lineage: Bacteria > Acidobacteriota > Terriglobia > Bryobacterales > Bryobacteraceae > Bog-375. Next base: position 26,675 of record JBAVEN010000003.1, read on the forward strand.
GCAGAAACACGCGCACCGTGTTCATTCCGAGCCCTTCGGCCAGCCCCAGCTCGCGATCGATCGTGGTCGGATCGAACGTGTCCGCCTGCCACATCTCCAGTTCGTTGGAGGCGGTGGAGGGAATGAAGTTCGCGCCCACCAACCAGGCTTCGCGCGCGTACCACTGCCGGGCCTCCGCTTCCGTCCAATGCCGTTGGTCCCGATTCCGTTTCTGCCCAAGTAGGGAAAGCCCGAGTAGGAGAAACACTCCGATTCGCCAAGGTCTCATGTTGTGCTCGCCTTGATTGTAGCGTAGCGTGACGCAGGTACCCGGCGTGCCGATAGCCGGCCGCATGACGCCCCTACGGGGCGGTTGGCAGGTCGGGGACCTGGCCGGGGGCCTGCGCCACTTTACTTTTGCGGCAGGTTTTGCCTCAAGAAGTCGAGCACCTTGGGGATGGCGTCGAGGGAGGATTCGGCGTTGCCTTGTGGCGAGCCGCCGACGTTCACGTCGCGGCCGGAAATGGGCTGACTGACTGTCCCCTGCCAGGTGGGAACGATTTCGGGCCGGCAGGCGACGTGTCCGGCGTGCGGATATTTCAAATGCTCGACGCTGTAGGCGAAGTGATGGCGCTGAAGGCGTGTAACCACGGAATCCGCCATGGAGGATGACGGCCAGACGCCGTCCGCCTGGCCGGAAATCAACAGCAGCGGTCCCTGGGTGTTTTCCACGGCGATAGCGGCCGCCGCCGGCACCGCTCCCGGGTTCCAACGAAAGGCCAGCGGCCTTCCCTGCCAAGTCCACGCGTAAGGCACCTGGGTGAAGCCGCAACAGGCGCGATTGCGGACGTTGGACGGCACGTACGCCACCACGGCTCGGATCTGCGGGTACATAGATCCGAGCTGCAGCGCCAATTCGCCGCCGCGCGAGGTGCCCATCACGGCAATACGGTCCGCCACGATTTCCGGCCGCTGGGCCATCCACCCCAGCGCGCGGCCGAAGTATTCGAGCGGAATTGCGGCGAGCAGTTTCGGCAAATCGTCAAAGTGAAAGTAGGCCAGCGCGAGCGCGGCATAACCGTGCGAGGCAAGCCAGGCCGCGCGGCGGCCGGGATAGCCTCCTTCCGATCCGCCCAGAACCAACACACCCGGATGGGGCGCGTTACCGGGCGGCAGGTAAAGCATGCCGCGCAGATCGCCGTCGCGCACCAGAATATGACTCACGCCTTCAGCCAGCGCCACCTGCTCCAGGCGTGCGGTGGAAAGCTGTTCGCCTTTGCGGATCAAATGGAATTCGATGGTCTGGGGCGCAAACGCTCTCGGCGGTCGATAGCGGCCTTCCTTGCGCGAATGCGGCATCATGGACCAGACCAGGCCCATGGCCGAAACTTCTTTGTAGGAGCCGGCAAGGGGCGCCTGGAGAGAAGAATCGATGTTGCCCTGGGCGTCGGCGGCGAAGTCGGCCTGGGATGTCCATTGCTCATCGGCTCCGTCGACCAATTCGGCGCGGATGGTTACGCGCTCATTCGGTTGGAGTCCAGTGGCGCGAACGGTGGCCGGTTGATCCACCATGACGCGATCCGGTTCGACTTTTAGCGCCTGGCCGTGAAGATGGGAGACCGCGCCGAAGCAGAAGCAAGCCGCGACCGCAGATATCAGCTTCATGGCAGTCGAACCGATGGGGTGCGCAGGGGCGCGGGATTACACCTTGGGCTTGGGGGGCGGTAATTCGCGCGCCACCACGGCGTCGGTAAAGCCGGTGGTTTTGTGCGAGCCATCGCAAAACGGTTTGTTGGCCGAGTGCCCACAGCGGCACAGGCCGATTTGCGTGCGGCCGGCGAGGCCAAAGGCGGTGCCGTTGGGGTCCACGATTTCAAACTCGCCCTCGATGCGAATCGGGCCATTGCTGAACACGGTGACTTTGGATGGCATGAGGCATTCAGGATATCAAAGACGGGCGCGCGCGATCAGTGGGTCATGGCGTAAACCACGTAATTGACGCCGATGCGGATGCCCAAGGCGGAGAATTTCTCGGGGTAGTCGGGATCGTCGGCCCACTCCCAGGAATCGCCGATGTCGGAATTGAATGAGATGGCCACCATCACGCGACCCTTATCGTCGTAAACGCCGAGCCAATGGGCGACGGTGCCGAGGGCGCGGCGGCGGAACATGCCACGGTTTGGGTTCAAGGCCCATTGGCCCAGCACCTGGAAACGGTCGTCGAGGTTATAGACGGTGTGGAAGATGGGGTCGTCGTTGGGCATGTCGACCACCGGGCGATCCGGGAGCACGGCCTTCATGGTCTCATCGAAGCGGGCGTATTCCTCTGGCCCCCAAAAATCGTCGAGCATCAGGAAGCCGCCGCGCAGCAGGTACTCGCGCAAAGTGAGGGCCTGGGCCGCGGTGAGCTTCCAGTCGCCCATCTCGCCGGCGTTCATCCACGGCCAGTTGAAGAAGTCGTCGGTGTCATCGGGATTGACCGGCTGCTCGACGCTGCGCACGTGGATGCGTGTGAGGCGCCGGAGCGCCTGGGCGAAGTGGCGGTCGGCGCGCGGGTAATCCTGGGTCCAACTGGTGCCGCCTTCGCGCCAGTCAAGCCGGCCGCGCCGGCCGAACCGTCCCCAATTGCCGAATAGGGCGTTGGGATGCTCGGGGTACATCAGGCGGGCGAACACCCACTCGGTTTTCTCCCGCCAGTCGGGGGGCATGGGGATGGCGTCATAGCCCTCCATGCTGATGTACTGGCGGAATGGCCGTTGGAAGGCGTAGACCGCGCTGAGGAGGGCTAAACCGCATGCCGCGCACAGCAGCGGCGTTGGAACGCGCATACCCAGAGTCTTTCCGCAGGATAGCATCAAACCGGGCGAGGCTTCGGCGAGGGCTGACGACCTGCGCGACAGCCGGCGTATTCCCCACGGAGCCGATGTAACGCCATGCGGAGCTAATGCCGACGTTCGCATGCTATGCTCGCAGCATAAACAAGATGCATTGCTTCAAGAGGCCGTATTTGGCGGTGCCAGCCGTGCTTGCCTTTTTCGGCCCGGCGACGGCTCAGTCCATCGCGCCCGACGAGATGCATGCGCGTACCTTTCCCTACCTGCCTCCATCGACGGTCACGTTGCGCACCCAGGTGGACCTGGTGGAGGTTCCGGTGGTGGTCCGCGATGGGCAGCGCCGCGCGGTTGCCGGTCTCACACGGGACGACTTCGAAATCTACGACGCCGGGAAGAAACAGACAATCACAGCCTTCTCGGTGCAACATTTCACGCCACAGGGGGACACCAGTAGCGGCACGAAGCCGGCTGCTGTCGCGGCAGCGTCCGCTGACGTCGCGGCGACGAAAGGCGAATCGCGGCCCCGCTTCGTGGCACTTTGCTTCGACGATCTGAACACCGACGTGATCGCCTTGAAGCCGGTCAAGAAGGCGGCTGAACAATTCGTCAAAACCGCCCTGGCACCGGACGACCGCGTGGCGGTAGTCACTACGGCACAGCCGCAGGATTCCGAGTTCACCGGGGATGTGCCAAAGCTGGTCGAGCAGATCGCCAAGGTTACCGCCCATCAGAGATTCACCCCTGATTCCTCGCAAGAGTGCCCCCCCATCTCGCCCTATGAGGCGTACCTGATCGTCAATTACCTGGATAAAGACCTACTGAGCGCCAAAACGGACGAATGTTCAGCCTGCCAGCACACTCCGTGTCCCGAGAACCAGGTGATGGCTCGTTCACGGGTTATCTGGGAGCGCGGGCTGGGTAACTCAAGGAACACGCTGCGCGTGGTCGAAAGCATGGTGGATGCCATGGCGAAATTGCCGGGACAGCGCACGATTTTGCTGACCTCCGCGGGATTTCTTGCGGGCAACCTGGAGGTCGACCTGGAGCGGTTGATGGCCAAGGCGCTGCACACGGAAGTAGTGATCAACACTCTGGACGCCAAGCGGCTGCACTCGGTCATTCCGGCAGGTGAGGCTTCCCAGCGTGAGGGTGGATTCATAGAGGCGAAGATGGCGGAGAGGACGGCGCAGGCGGGGGACGACGCAATGGCGGTTCTGGCCTCTGGCACGGGTGGCACGTTCTGCCGCAACAGCAACGATCTGGCGCGGGGCTTCCGGGAGTTGGGCATGGTGCCGGAGACCATGTACGTACTCGGCTTCGCGCCTTCGGACGTGGTGGCCGACGGGCGTTTTCACACCCTGAAAGTGCGGCTCGCCGCCGGCAAACGGTATTCGCTGCAGGCCCGGTTGGGCTACACGGCGCCCTCGGCCCAGGCTGCCGCGTCAGCATCGCCGCTATCCAGGTTGGACAGTGAAGTGACGGCCTCGGACACCATCACGGACTTGCCCGCATGGTTCACTTGGGAGCAGTGGGCGGGGTTGCCGGGCGTTGCAATGGTCGCGCACTTGGACGTCAAACGCTTGCGTTTCGTGACCAGTCACAACCGCCGGGCGCAGAGGTTGATCATTGTGGGGGTTCTGCTGGATAGCCGCGGCAGCTTCGTGACGGGCAAGGAGAGCGAGGTAGAGCTGAATTTCACGGATCCGACTTTCGCGCGGTTGGCGAAGACCGGCCTCACTGCCGCCATGACACTCCAAGCACCTCCGGGCAACTACTCCGTGCGCGCGGTGGCGCTGGATGCCCTGGAAGGCAAGCTGGCGGCGGCGAGCGCAACCGTGCAGATCAAGTAGTGCGCTCGCATACCGTGGCAACTCCGAGGGACCAAATCGAGTCGCACACACGTTCGCCGGCTTACCGCAACAGCGCTTCCAGCCGCGAACCGGCGCGCACGATGGTCTGGTTGCGCTCGGGCCCGGTGGAGACGGAGCCGATTTCCACGCCGGCGCGGCTTTCGAGAAACGCGAGGTAGTCCTTGGCGCGGGGGGGCAATTCGTCATAGGAAGACATGCCGAACGTGGACGTCTTCCAGCCGGGCAGGCACTCGTAGACCGGCTCGGCGTTTTCCATGCCGGCCACACGCGGCGGCATCTCCAACAGCTCCCGGCCGCCGGCGCGGTAGCCGACGCAGACGGGGATGGTATCGAACTCGTCGAGCACGTCCAGTTTGGTGACCACCAGGCTGTCAATGCCATTGATGGTTGCGGTGTAGCGCAGCAGCGGGGCGTCAAACCATCCGCAGCGCCGGGGCCGTCCGGTGACGGCGCCGAATTCGTTGCCACGGCGGCGGATCTGTTCGCCCTCCGGATCGCGCGCTTCGGTGGGAAACGGGCCGCCGCCGACGCGGGTGATATAGGCTTTGGAAACGCCAATCACGCCGCCAATCCGCGTGGGAGCGACGCCGGTGCCGGTGCAGGCTCCGCCGGCCGAGGCGCTCGACGAGGTGACGAACGGGTATGTGCCGTGATCGATATCGAGCATGGTTCCCTGCGCGCCCTCAAACAAAACGCGCTGCCCCGCGCGGATGGCGCCATTGAGCAGCATGGCCGTATCGCACACCATGGGGCGGATGCGTTCGGCCAGGATTTCGTAGCGGTCGCGGATGGCGTGCGCATCGTCTTCCTCGTCGATGCCGAAGGTGCGGGCGATGGCGTGCTTCTCCTCCATCAGGGAATCGTATTGGGCGCGGAAGGCGTCGCGGTCAAGCAGGTCGGCGACGCGAATGCCGCGGCGCGCGATTTTGTCTTCATAACACGGCCCGATGCCGCGCGACGTGGTGCCGATGGAGATGCGCCCGGGGCGCCCTTCGGACATGCGCTCCATCATACGATGTTGCGGGAACAGCACGTGGGCGCGATTGCTGATGGCCAGATTGTGGGTGACGTCGACGCCGGCCGCTTCCAGAGTCTCGATTTCGTCGAGCAGCGCCGCCGGATCGAGCACCAGGCCGTTGCCGATGACGGCCTTCTTCCCGGGCCGCAGAATGCCGCTGGGAATCAACTTGAGGATGAACTTCTTCAAGCCGATGAAGACGGTGTGGCCGGCGTTGTGCCCGCCCTGGTAGCGCGCCACGATGTCGAATCGATCGGAGAACAGGTCGACAATTTTGCCCTTGCCCTCGTCTCCCCACTGGGAGCCGAGGATGATGATATTTGCCATGAAAAGCGAATCCAAACTATTCTAGCGTAGCGATGCCGCGCGAGCTATGTTCGGCACGGAAGGAGTGCGCGACACAGGGGCCGCAAGCAAGGGCAGGAAGCCCGCGGGCCGGGCATGCCCGGCCCCTGCAGAATCACTGCACCGAGGGTTTTTTGCGCGGGCGGGAAACGCGCTTCTTTTGCGTACCATCGCCGGCGGTCTTGCGCGGGACGCGCGGGCGGCGCTGTACTTTGGGCGGCGGCGCGGGAATGGGAATCTCGCCGGTGGCGGTCGGCTGGCCGGGCACCAGGGGCTGCGGTTCGTCCTCTTCTTCCTCGATGTGCGGTTCCGGTTCGGGCTCCGGCGGCGCGGCGGGCGGATGGAACTCGGCGCCGAGGAAGACGATCAAGCCGCGTTCCTCATCGGCCTGAATGCGCACCAGGCTCTTGTCCTGCGCGTAGTTAAGCAGCTCGCTGAATTCCTGGAATCCGTATTGGCGCCAGTCGAAGGCGGGGTGGTCGCTCTTGACCCACTCGGCCAGATCGTCGGCCAGGGCACCGTTGTCCACATCCAGCCGATGAGTTTCGAGCACATCGCGGAGCAGCGGGATCGCCTCCTCCGGCTTGGCGCCGGGCTTCTCGGCCGCAACGCTGCCTTTGAGGCGAATCATGTAGCGGCCCTCGCCGCCCGAGACATCGACGAAGTCGGCCTTCTGCAGTTTCTCCACGAAGTCGGTGAAGGAACTGGCGCCGTAGGCCTTCTCATTGAACGTGGAATCGAGCTGCAGCATGGTGGACTTGAGCAAGCCGAGCTGCGGCCGCACTTCGCGCCGCTCGAGCACGCCCAAGGCGCGTTCCACCAGCGGCATGGACTGGCTCAGATCAAGCGCTACCCGCTTGTGTTGCGAGCGCTGCTGCGGCGGCTGCGCCTGTTGCTGCGGCAGCGGTTGCAGATGCTGCTGCTTTTCGACCGGCGGCCGCTCATGCGAGCGCGAGCGGGGAGCATCGTCGATGATGGCTTCATAGGCGATGAATTCGTGGCAGTTCTTTTGCAGAATTGTGCTGGTGAAAGCGCGTCCGCCCACCACGAAGATGCGCTTGTCGTACTGTTTGAGCTTGTTCACCAGCGCGATGAAATCGCTATCGCCGCTGACGATGGCGAAAGCATTGATATGGTCGTGGGTGAAGGCCATTTCCAGCGCGTCGAGCGCGAGGTTGATGTCGGCGCCGTTCTTGTCGCCGCGCGGCGAAGGGTCGCGCTGCACCATTTGGACGGCGTGTTCGGAGAGAGGCCGCGTGGCCGCTTCCTGTCTGCCCCAGTTCGCATAAGCGAACTTGGTGACGATTTCGCCGCGTTCCTTGAGCGCGTCCAACACCGCCGCCACGTCGAATTCGCGGTGCAGTGTGGACTTGACGCCGATCTCGATGTTATCGAAATCAATAAACACGGCGATCTTTAGTTTTTGTTCCATTCGTAATTTCCTTAAGTCTGGCAACCGGGTGTGGCGGGCCATTTTGTCCGCCGCCGAAGGCCGAAAGGGCATGCCGGCACGGCCAAAGCCGTGTCTCTGCCTCTTGCGTCAGTGTATCCCAAATCCAAGCGTTCCTGGGGCGGGCTGGCGCGCCGCGGTCCGCCCGGGACCAAGTACGGCGACGACGTGGGCTCTTAGACAAGCGCCGCGGGAGGACAAATGCGACGGCTTGGTGGTGTGATGGGCTGTTGTAGCCGGGAATCGGCAAATCCTTGACGGCCAGACATAGGCTACGCGGCAGGAGGGCTACAATACGTTGAGCATGATGGCCCTGCAAATCAGGCGAGCTTCGCCGAGGGACGCTGCTGGCATCGTAGCAGTGCTTGAGGCTGTCGCCGCGGAGCGGGTTCACTCTGCGATTGATCGTGTGTGGACCGTCGACCAGGAAATGCGCTACCTCGAATCGCTTTCTCCCCGCGAGGCGTTTCACGTAGCCATCGATGTCGCGCAAGGCATTGTTGGTTTTCAGAGCCTCGACCTGTGGTCGCCTCAACTCAGTTCGATGGCACACGTCGGTCAAGTTGGAACGTTTCTATTGCGAAAATGGCGAGGGCAAGGTGTGGGTCGCCAATTGTGGAGCGTCACCGAATCGTTTGCCCGCGAGGCGGGGTATCGGAAGCTTGCAATTCAGGTTCGCGGATCGAATGTCGCCGCACAGGCGTTCTATCGCCATCTAGGCTTCTGCGAATGCGGTCGGCTGACTAGCCAAGTGATGATTGACGGCGTTGAGGACGACGAAGTGCTGATGGAGTTCTTTTGCTAAAGGGATGTCGCCCGGGCAGAGGCGTGAATCGATCCTCCCTGACGCCGAAGAGTTTAGTAGGCGCAGCTGTCGAGAGACCCCCGTCTGGCCAAGAATTGACTCAGTGCTCTTCATTTAATGAATATGGCCGGTAAAGAGCGCCACCGGCGCGCACGGCGCCGCTCATTCAGGCGGTTCGTTTTTGCGGCCGGATTTGACGATCCAGTTACGGAACATGGCGGTGTAGCCGCGGGCTTCGGGATCGGCGCGCAATTGTTCGAGCGAGAAGCGCATTTTGCGGCACCAGTTGGGGTATTGCCAGGTGGTGCCGGGAAGGTTCTGCTGCTCGGTTTCCTTGGTAAGATCCTCCTGGTTGATGGCCAGCAGTTGAGAGGGTGTTAAGGCGAGGAAGCCGACGATGGCGTTGTGCAGCTCGCCGGAGAGCACCGGGTAATCCTGAGCGCGGCGGGGCGAATCGGGCGGCAGCAGTTCGAGATCGAACAGCATGTTGAGCATCTTCTGCTTCTCTTCGAGGCGCGCGCGAGACTGCGCTTCGAATCCGGCCTGGTTGATCATGCCGGCGGCGCGGCGGGCGGCAAGGTCGGCGCCGATCCAGAAGCCTGCCAGCGTCGGGAGGTCGTGCGTAGTGGAAGAAACCAGCGCTTGCTGTGGGTATTCCTGGTAGCGGCGGAACTCGCCGCGTCTGTTTTTCTCGAAGTAGAACAGGCGGTAGCTGAGCACGCCGAATTTCTCAAGCGTTTCCCGGATGCCCTGTTCCACGGTGCCCAGATCTTCTCCGACGATCACCACACGGTTGCGCACGCTCTCGAGCGCCAGAACACGGAGGAGATCGAGCGAGACTTCCCTGACGTAGGCGCCATGCGCTGCGTCGGAGCCATCGGGGATCCAGTACAGCCGGAACAGGCGCATCACGTGATCCATGCGTAGAGCGCCGCCGTAGCGCACATTGTGGCGGATGGTTTCGGCGAAGAGCCGGTAGCCATTGGCGCGGTGGACTTCGGCGATGGGCGGCGGGAAGCCCCAGTCCTGGCCCGCAAGGGCGAAATCGTCGGGCGGCGAACCGACGCTGCAGCCGAAGGCGTAGAAGGGGCGGTGGGCCCACAGATCGGACCCGAAACGGTCGGTGGCGAGAGCAAGATCGTGGTAGAGGCCGATCGACATCTTGCGGCCGCGCGCATGCTGTTGGGCGTGTTCGAGTTGCAAGCCGATCTGCCACTGCAGATACTGATAAAACATGACTGAGCGCCAGTGTTTTTGACGGAACGCGCGGGTGGCGTCCGAATCAGGTTCGCGATATTCGGGCGGCCAGTCGGTCCAGACCCACACGCTGGGATCTCGGCCGTGCAGCCACTCATCGAGCGCGCAATAGAGGGCAAACCTTTCGAGCAGATCGCCTTCGCGCGCGCAGAATTCACGGAACTGGGCAGCGCGCTGCGAGCCGGCGCGCCATTCGCGCAGAAACTCGGCGAACATGAGCCTGAGAAAGCGCAGCTTGAGCGCGGCCACACCTTCGTATTCGACGAACGGAGCTTCGCGAAGGCGGCGGATTTCGGCTTCCACGGCCGCGGAGGCGCGCAACTGCTGGGCGCGCGCGGAGTGGAGAAAATCCTCGCTTCCTTCGACGTCGAGGTAAATGAAATTCTGGTAGAAGATGCAGTTCGGCAGGTAAGGGCTGGTGTTAAAGGGGCGGCGGTTGTGAATGGCGTGCAGGGGGTTGAGGCTGACGAAGCTGGCTTCCAGATCGTCCGCCACCCAATCGATCACGCCCAACAGGTCGCGGAAATCTCCGCATCCCCAGTTCCGCGCGGAGCGGACGCCGTACAGGCTTACGGCGACTCCGGCGGGGCAGCGGCCGGCGACCGGCAGGTGATCGTTCCAGGCGCGCTCGGGAGTTACGATGTAGCGGGTTTCCGCCTGCGCCGTGCCGATGGCCGCTGTCACCTGGTGATAACCCAGTGGCAGCGCCACCGGCAGGCGGGCCAGCTTCCGGGCCCAGGTTTGCCCGTCGATCTCAGCGGATGCGGATACGGGCAGGTCCGCCAATTGGAGATGGAACGCCATCTCTCCGCCGTCCTCCCGATGGATGGCTACGTGCGCCACCGTGTCGGGGCAATCGGCCGGAACGTTGAGAGGCAGTTCTGTTTCCGCGGCGACGGTCACCACAACCGCGGGCGGCAGCAGTTGCTGCCATTCGGCACGGGCGCGGCGGGCGAGCGCTTGTTCGAGTTCGGCGGCGCTGCCGGCTTCGACGCCCCGGGCTCGCAGGAGGGCTTGCTTGGCTTCCAGCGTGATTTCGTGCTTGTTGCCCCAGATATCCCAAAAGTACGGCTCGATGCCATACAGGGAGGCGGCGCGGTCCAGCAACTGCTCGAAGGTCTCAGACGGCATCGGGTGGGTAAACTTCGATTCTACAAGAGCGCCGCCGGCCATGCGAAAATGGAAGAGGAGAAGACATGGAAAAGCCCTTAGCCAGCGGCCCTGCGGACCTGTTCGCGCGCCTCGACGACTATACGTTTTCGAATAGCGCCGCCGCGGCTTCCGAGGGCATCCTCCTCACCACGCTCGACAAGGCGGTGAACTGGGCACGCAAGAATTCCATCTGGCCCATGTCGTTCGGCTTGGCGTGCTGCGCCATCGAGATGATGTCGATGAGCGCTTCGCGCTTCGATATCGCCCGCTTCGGCGCGGAAGTGTTTCGCGGATCGCCCCGGCAATCCGACCTGATCATCATCGCCGGCCGGGTCTCGAACAAGATGGCGCCGGTGATTCGCCACTTGTATCAGCAGATGCCCGAGCCGAAATGGGCCATCTCGATGGGCGCCTGCGCCACTTCCACCGGGGTGTTCCACAATTACGCGCTGATCCCAGTCAACCAGGTGATTCCGATCGACGTATTCGTGCCCGGATGCCCGCCGCGTCCGGAGCAGTTGATTTACGCGCTGCTCCTGTTGCAGCAAAAGATCCAGGATCAGAGCGGCACGGTAAAACAGGTTCTCAATCTGGCGTAACGCCGGCGCGAGGGCAAAGCGCGGGAAAACAAACCGATTGCACCGGGGTTCCGGTTTGACCTAGAATCTCTGTGGGGATTGCGGAGATTGCTCCGCCTGCGGTATGACGACTTCCGTTAAAGCTGAGTACGCGCTGCAAGCGATTCTGGACCTGGCGTCGCAGAAGCCTGGCGAGCCGGTGAAGATCGCGGACATTGCGCGGCGGCGGAAGATTCCACAGAAGTTCCTGGAGTTGATCCTGGTGGGCTTGAAGCAGGCGGGGTTCGTGGAGTCACGGCGCGGGGCGGAGGGTGGGTACCTGTTGGCGCGGCCGGCGGATTCGATCACGGTGGGCGAAGTGATACGCTCGGTGGATGGCCCGCCGGAGGGCAAGGGGCGCCGGACGAAGCCGGAGACGCCGTTCACGGACATGTGGAAGCAGGTGGATATGGCGGTGGCGGCCATCATCGACCACACCAGTATCGCGGAAGTGCTGCGCGACTGGGCGGACAGACAGAACAAGCACGTATTGAACTGGGAGATCTGAGTGCGGGTTTACGAAGACAATTCATTGAGCATTGGGCGCACCCCTTTGGTGCGGTTGAACAGGGTGACGGAGGGCGCCCGCGCGACGGTGCTGGCCAAGATCGAAGGGCGCAACCCAGCCTATTCGGTGAAGTGCCGCATCGGCGCGTCCATGGTGTGGGACGCGGAGAAGCGGGGCGTGCTGAAGCCAGGCAAGCACTTGATCGAGCCGACCAGCGGCAACACCGGCATCGCGCTAGCTTATGTGGCGGCGGCGCGAGGCTATCCGATCACGCTGACCATGCCCTCCACGATGTCGGCGGAGCGGCGCAAGGTGCTGCGGGTGCTGGGAGCGAACCTGGTGCTGACGGACGGCGCAGGCGGCATGGCGGGGGCGATTGCCAAGGCTGAGGAGATCCGTGCGTCCGATCCCGGGCGCTACGTGCTGCTGCAGCAGTTCCAGAACCCGGCGAATCCGGCGATCCATTTTGAGACCACGGGCCCGGAGATTTGGGACGACACCGACGGTGCGATCGACGTGCTGGTGTCCGGCATCGGCACCGGCGGCACCATTACCGGCGTTTCGCGCTACATTAAGCAGGCGAAGGGCAAGAAAATTACTGCCGTGGGGGTTGAGCCGGCGGCGAGCCCGGTGATCACGCAGAAGCTGGCCGGGCAGCCCCTGAAACCCGGGCCGCACAAGATCCAGGGCCTCGGTGCCGGGTTCATACCGGGCACGCTCGATCTCAGCGTGGTGGACCGGGTGGAGCTGATCAGCAACGAAGAGTCGATTGAGATGGCGAAACGGCTGGCAAAGGAAGAAGGCATCTTGGCCGGCATTTCGTGCGGCGCCGCGGCGGCCGTGGCGGTGCGCCTAGCGAAGCTGCCGGAATTCGCGGGCAAAACGATTGTCGCCGTGCTGCCGGACGCCGCGGAGCGCTATTTGACCTCAGTGCTGTTCGAAGGGATGTTCGAAGAGTAGACGGGGCCGAAGTCTTGCGCGGGAGGTTGCCGCTTTTCGCGGAGTTGGCGCGAAATGCGGAACACGCGTATCCGACGAGTGAAGATGTCTGTTTACCTGCTTCACTCTTCCCGCATGAGTTTGGATGGCTCGACGGCCAGCGCTCGCCGGGCTGGAATGGCGGACGCTGCCATGCCGAGCAGTGCCATCGTCAGCACCGCGCCCCCCACCACGACGGGATCGCTCGGATTCGCCTGATATACAATCTGCCCCAGCAGGCGGCTGGCGAAGATCCCCGCTAGCAGACCCACCACCGATCCCACGCCGAGCAGCACCATGGGCCGCCCTACCGCCGCGCTCATCACGTGCGTCCGGCGCGCGCCCAATGCCACGCGGATGCCCAGCTCCTTCATCCGCCGGCTCACGCTGTAAGCCGCCATGCCGAAGATGCCCGTCACGGCCAGCATCGCCGACAGCAGGCCCATCACGCCCAGTGCCACTGTCGCCGCCCGTGCCGGGAGCAGCTCATCATCCAGCGAATCGGACCAGCTCTCGACCGTGATTGGCACATCCGGCTCGACGCCTCTCAGCGTGTGTGCGAGCGCCGCCGCCATCTCATTAGGCGCCCGCCGCGACCGCACCACGAAGACCGCTTCGCTGTCCTCGCTTTGCGATAACGGCGGATACACCACGGGTTGCGGAGACTCTGCCAGGTCGTGGTACTTGCCGTCCTCCGCCACGCCCACCACTTCCGTCAGGTTGCCCGACAAAATGAAGTGCTGTCCGATCGCGGGCGTCTCGCCCCACATTTTGCGCGCGAAAGTTTCGTTCACGATCGCCACATACGGCGTCTCTGCGATGTCATGCCAGGAGACATCGCGCCCGCCCAGCAGCCGGGTGCCGGCCGCCTCGAGGTATCCCGGCGACACCGGAAACACGTACGGCGCCAGCACGGAATTGTTCAGCTTGAACTCGGTCGTCCCCGGCCGGAAAATCGGAATCCCATGCATCCCGCCGGTAAAGGGCGTGCGGCTCACCGTACCCACGGCCGTCACGCCGGGGATGCTCCGCATCGCCTCAATGATCGCTTTCTTGAGCTCCACGTTGCCTGCCTGTCCCACCTGGCTCAGGTCCAGGCCGGCTAGCATCGCGCCCTGCGGCTGGAAGCCCAGAGGTGTGTGCAACGCGCGCACCATGCCGCGGACCGCCACCAGCGAGGCCGTTACCAGCAGCATGCAGATTGCGATTTGAACGCCCAACAGCAGGTCACGCAGGGCAAACCGCCCGAAGTGCATTCGATCCGCCGGTCCGTCCTTCATCATCTGCAACGGAGTGCTCTGCCACGCGTGCCGTGCCGGAACCGTCCCAAAGAGCAGCGCGCTTCCCAGTGTCAATGCCAGCCCTGCGAGGTAGACACGCGCATCCAGGCCTGCCGCCAGATGCGCCTCTGCCGCGGGAGGCCACCGGTTCAGCACGCCCAGCAGCAGCCGCGCACCCGCCAGCCCCGCTGCTCCACCCATCAGCGATACCATCGCCGCCTCGGTCAGCAGTTGCCTCACCAGCCGCCGTCGGCTCGACCCCAGGGCCACGCGGAGCGCCAGTTCCCGGCTGCGATCCGCCACGCGCGCCGCAAACAAACTAGCCAGGTTGGCGCATGCGGCCGCCAGCACCAGCAGCGCGAGCACGGTCACGCCGTAAAGAAATCCGCGAATGACTTCACCGTCGTCTCCCCAGAGTCCCGGATGGATCAGCCGCAGCGGCTGTCCATCGTCGGTCTCCGGATACTCCTTCGCCAGCTCGGCCGAAATCGCGTTCAGATTTTCCGTCGCCTGCTGCGGCGTCATGCCCGGCTTCAGGCGGCCAATCACGGTGACATCTATGGATGTCCGGCTATATAGGTAATCCGACCCCTCCATCACCATGGGCATCCAATAGTCCGGCCAGACAAACCGCTCCGTGCCGTGGAACGGTGCCGGCGCCACGCCAACCACGGTAAACGGATGCTTGTCGAGTTCCACGGTGGTCCCGACTACGCCGAGATCGGCATTAAATGCGCTTCGCCACAGAGCATCGCTCAACACCACATACGGCGCTGAATCCGGGCCATGCTCGTCCCCCGCGTGAAAGAACCGTCCTGCCTCCGGCTGCACTCCGAGCAGATCGAAATAATTGCCGGTGACCGCATCGCCGTGGATACTCCGCACCGCGTTCCGCCAGAGCAGTCTCACATGAGAGTATCCATAAATCCCGGCCATCCCGCTGAAGGCGGTGTTGCGCCGCCGAAAATCCTCAAACGCGGGATACGACGTAGTCAGCAGCCGTCCGCTCATCCACTGCTTATGGCGAATCTGATACAGGCTCTGTGGGTCGCTCACATCGAGCGGATGCAGCAGGACCGCATTCAGCACTCCGAAGACGACGATGTTTGCGCCAATCCCCAGCATCAGAGTGAGTAAGGCTACGACCGTGAACGCGGGAGACTTGCGAAGCACGCGTAGCGCATAACGAACATCCAGCAGCAGGTTTTCCACGAATGGCAGGCCCTCTTCGGCGTGGTAGTCCTCCCGAACCGCCTCCACCGCGCCGAACTTCAGGCGGGCGTGGCGGCGGGCTTCCCCGGGAGTCATGCCGGCGCGGATATTCTTTTCAGTTTGGGCCGCTATGTGCGATTCCATCTCTTCTCTCAGCCGTTCGTCGCCGCGGCGCCGGGTCGTGAAGTTGAGAAGGCGCGTGAACAACCGATTCAGGGCTCTCATGCCAGATCCTTCGCTCTCACTCCAAAGAAGCGCGTGATGATCGCCGCTGTCTGCTCCCAATCGCGTTTTTCGGCTTCCAGTAATTTGTGTCCCGCACGCGTCAGCCGATAGAAACGCGCCCGGCGGTTGTTCTCCGAGGAGGCCCACTCCGACGCAATCGCCCCTTCCTGTTCCAGCCTGAGCAGGACGGGATAAAGCGTGCCCTGATTCACCGAGAGCAAGTCGCCGCTAATCTGTTCGATGCGCCGGGCGATGCCATACCCGTGCAGCGCTCCCAGCACGTCGAGGGTCTTCAGCACCATCAGGGCCAGCGTTCCTTGCTGGACATCTCTTTTCTGTTTCATCGGGTTTCGTCCCGCAGGACGGTCATTTGGCTTACCAACATGAGGATGCCACAGTTCTATTGGGAAAGCAACAGGTAATCCCGGGCGCTCTGGATTCTCACCTCATTCGGAGCGGATCCTAGTATGCCGACCGCCTACAGCAATTGGGCTCCGGCGTTAGCTCATGCGCCGGGGCGGCTGCAGCAGGCGCCGCGGCAGCTTCGAAAGATAGGTCAGCCGTTCCACCAACGGCAGCAAGCGGCGCACGGTGTGGCCGTGCAGAATGAGGCTGCCGACTACCAGCGCCGGGTGAGGGATGGTGGTGCAGCAGCGCGAACACACATCGACTTCGCCGCCGCGGCCGGAGGCGTGGAGCCGCCGCATACGCTCCATCTCCGCGGAGTTCCAGATGTTCACCAGCGATTGATCCGCGAGATTTGCCAGCGGCGCGCCGTCCAGCATATAGCTCTGGCAGCACGGGTACACGTCGCCGTTCTGCTTGACGTACAGTGGGCCGCGCCACAGGTAATGGCAGGGGTGCTTCCAGTCTTCCGCGGCGTGGCCGGCGTCGGGACGCATCAGGTTGGTCTCGTCTTCCTTGATACGCACCTGGTCCACGCCGGGAAGCGCGCTCCAGAAAGCCAGAAAATCGCCGACCTCTCCGGCGTTGCCCTCCATCGACACCATCTGCACCACCACCTGCAGCTTGGATCGCCGCTCGTGCTTCAGGCGGGCGAAACGCACAAAGTTATCGCGCACTTTTTCGAACTTGGCGCCCTTGCGGTAAAACTCGAAGGTCTCTTTCTTGGCGCCGTCGAAGCTGAGCGTAATCTCATCGAGCGACGAATCGAGCACGCGCGCCGCGAGGCGTTCGTCGAGAAACGTGCCGTTGGTCGAAAGCAGCGTCGCGATGCTATGGCGGTGGCAATACTCGATGCGGTCGAAGATGTGCGGGTCCATGAACGGCTCGCCGAGGCCGATCAGCATCATGTGCTCGGCCGAATCGGCGGATTCGCGTACCAGGCGATCGAAGATCGCGTCCGCCATGTCGGCCTTGGGTTGTGCGTGGTTCTCCCGCGGGCACATGGGGCAGTAGAGGTTGCATTTGGCCGTGGTCTCGACGATGTATTCGACCGGCAGCGCCCGCAGCGTGGTCCGCCGCCGCAGATAGCCCCACAAAAGCTTTGTCCGGTTCCAAGCCCGCATGAGCTTTTATTGTATCCGGCGGGTGGTGGGAAGGGCTTTAGGCGGCTTTGCGACGCTGCCGCTGCAGGCGCAATACACTGGAACCTGAAGCCATGAAAATCGCGATCACGGGCGCTTCGGGTTTCATCGGGCGGCGGCTGATGAAACTGCTGGCTGCCCGCGGCCATCGGCTGCACGTGCTGAGCCGTCACGCGGGCACGAATCTGCCGGCGGGAGTCGAGCTCTCCGTCTGGGATTCACTCAAAGGCCCCGCCCCGGCTGCCGCGCTGCGCGATGCAGGCGCGGTGGTGCATCTGGCGGGAGAACCCGTTGCGCAGCGCTGGACCGCCGCGGCCAAACAGCGCATCTACGATAGCCGCGTGGCAGGGACGCGGAATCTGGTCGCGGCGGTGGCGAACTGCTCCCCGCGGCCCCCAGTGCTGGTGTGCGCATCCGCCATCGGCTACTACGGCTCGCGCGGCGATGAGATCCTTAGCGAGAATTCCGGCCCCGGCACAGGGTTTTTGGCGGACGTTTGCGTCGCCTGGGAGCGGGAAGCGACGAAGGCCGAAGCTCTCGGCGTACGGGTCACGCGCATTCGCATAGGGCTGGTGCTCAACGCCGGTGGCGGCGCGCTCAAACCAATGCTGGCCCCATTTCGCGCCGGGCTGGGCGGCCCGCTGGGCGGCGGCCGGCAATGGATGTCCTGGATTCACATTGCCGACCTGGCGGAAATGTTTCGCTTCGCATTGGAGGAGTCAGCGCCGCCGGTGGTGAACGGCGTTGCGCCCGGCGCGGTGACGAACGCCGAATTCACGCGCGCGCTGGCGGCAGCGCTGCACCGGCCCGCGTTTCTTCCGGTGCCAAGACTGGGGCTGCGGATGATATTCGGTGAAATGGCCGAGATGCTGCTCGCCAGCCAGCGCGTCGTGCCGGCGGCGGCCGAAGCCGCAGGATTCCAGTTTCGGCACCCGCAACTGAAGGAAGCGTTGGCGGACCTGCTGCGGTGATGACTCTGGCTCGCCGATGCCCTTGCCGCTATCCGCGCAATCGAGTTACTCTGCGGCTAAAGTAACATCATGTCAGTTCCGAGATCGGCAATTGCGCTTTTGGCGTGCGTCCCGATGATTGCGATCCACGGGCAACAAGGGCAGGTCTCCGGCCCGGTGGCGGGATACGTCTTCGATGGCGCGGCGCTGCGGCCCATCAACGGCGTGCCGGGTGGCGCCACGCTGGGCGAGTCGCTGGACCTGGGGATTGTGGCGAGCGCCGCGGCGGTCTCTCCACAGCTCGATTCGGCCATCGTTACGGCCGGCGACGGCTCGTTGCACTTGTTTCGCCTGGGTGGCCGCAGCGCTGCCGAAGTGGCGTGGAATGGCGTGCCGCGCGGGCCGACGCGGGTGGTTTACAGCCCTTCCGGTACCGCTGCGGCGATTTATGCCTCGGGTCGGGTGCAGGTGGTGAGCGGTTTGCCGGACGCGCCGGTGCCGGCGTTCGCCGCCCAACTCGGTCCATCGCCGGCGAGACCGGTGAGCGAATTCACAACCGCCGCGCCCGAGGCCATGGCCGTGAGCGACGATGCAACCTGGCTGTTGGTGGCGGGCGATGGCCGCCTTCGACTCCTGGGGGCGTCCGGATCGAGCACCGGGCTGGTGGAGGGGTCGCGCACGTTGAGTGTGGCGTTTGCGCCCGACGGCCACGTTGCGGCGGTCTTAGGCGGCGCGGGTCCATGGCTGCAGGTATATCAGGATATTTCCGAAGCGCCCACCCAGCGCATTGCGGCGCCCGGCTTTGCCGCGCCTTCGGGTTTGGCGTTCTCCGCCGACGGCAAATTTGTGCTGGCCGCGACCCGCGCCGGTAAGTCCGTGATGATTTTCGATCTTGCCGTTGGCGTCGCCGCCACGCTCGATTGCAACTGCGCTCCCACAGGAGTGTCGCGCCTGGGGAACTTGTTCCGCCTCACCGATGCCGGCTCCGGCCCAGTTTGGTTCGTGGATACGTCCGCAAGCCCTGCACGCTTGGTATTCGTCCCGGCACGCGCGAATCCGTAGGTGCCGGGCATGCCCGGCAACTCAGAAGCTTTGAAGCCCGCCCTCAAGCGGGAGTTGGCAGGTTGAAACCTGCCCCACCCCGTCACCGCGCCACTGCGTGAACCGCCGCTGCGGATTCTTTCAGCGCTTCGGCCTTGTCGGCGACTTCCCAGGTGAAACCTTCCTCGCTGCGGCCAAAGTGGCCGAACGCCGCAGTCTTGCGGTAGATCGGACGGCGCAGGTTGAGGGTGTCGATGATGCCGCGCGGAGTTAGCGAGAAATTCTCGCGCACCAGCTCGGTAAAGCGATCGTCCGGGATGGCACCGGTGCCGAACGTATTCACATTCACCGAAACCGGCTCCGCCACGCCGATGGCGTAGGCAAGCTGCACCTCCACCCGCGTCGCCAGCTTCGAGGCCACCAGGTTCTTGGCGATGTAACGCGCCATGTAGCAGGCTGAGCGGTCGACCTTGGTCGGGTCCTTGCCGGAGAATGCGCCGCCGCCGTGCCGCCCCATCCCACCGTAGGTATCGACAATGATCTTGCGGCCCGTCAAGCCCGTATCGCCGTGCGGTCCGCCGACCACGAAACGCCCCGTCGGGTTGATGTGGTACTTGGTCTGGGAATCCACCATGCCGGACGGAACCACCGCGTCGATGATGTGCTTCTTCACTTCGCGGCGCAATTCTTCGGTCGAAACGTCCACGCTGTGCTGGGTGGAAATCACCACCGCTTCGATGCGTTTCGGCACGCCACCCACATATTCCACGCTCACCTGGCTCTTGCCATCCGGGCGCAGGAAGTCCAGAACGCCCTGGCGCCGCACCTGGGAAAGGCGTTGCACCAGCTTATGCGCCATCATGATCGGCAGCGGCATCAGCTCGGCCGTTTCGTCGCAAGCGTAGCCGAACATCATCCCCTGGTCACCCGCGCCGCCCGTATCCACGCCCATCGAAATGTCGGGCGATTGTGACTGAATCAGGTTGTGCACACCGCAGGTATGGGCGTCGAATCCGTAGGTGGCGTCATTGTAGCCCACATAATCGATGGTGCTGCGCGCAATGCGCTGCACGTCGACGTAAGTCTTGGTAGTAATCTCGCCCGCCACGATGCAAGTGCCGGTGGTCACCAGGACCTCGCACGCCACACGCCCGGTGGGATCTTCCGCCAGTACGGCGTCGAGAACGGCATCGGAAATCTGATCGGCGATTTTATCCGGGTGACCCTCGGTCACCGATTCCGACGTAAACAGGTATCGTTGATTGTCTGACAAAGGTTGTCCTCCTGCGTGTGTCACTCTAATTTAACATGCGGAGCCGGGCCGCCTTAATAGCGGTAGTGCTCCGATTTATAGGGCCCCTCGGGCGCCACGCCCAGGTAGGCGGCCTGCTTCGGCGTCAGCGTGGTGAGCTTGACGCCGATCTTTTCCAGGTGCAGCCGCGCCACGTCTTCATCCAGTTTCTTGGGCAGCGTGTAGACGCCCGGCTTGTACGAATCGCGGTTCTTCCACAGGTCGAGCTGCGCCAGCGTCTGGTTGGAAAAGCTGTTGCTCATGACGAAGCTCGGGTGGCCCGTGGCGCAGCCAAGATTGACCAGCCGGCCCTCGGCCAGCAGAAACATGCTGTTGCCGTTGGGGAAGGTGTACATATCCACTTGCGGCTTGATGTTGGTTCGCTGCGCGCCGGAGGCGTTCAGCCGATCCACCTGAATTTCATTATCGAAGTGTCCGATGTTGCACACGATGGCCTGGTCTTTCATTTTGGTCATGTGCTCCAGGGTGATGATGTCGCAGTTGCCGGTGCAGGTGACGTAGATATCGCCGCGGCCGAGCGTGTCCTCGACGGTGGTTACCTCGAAGCCTTCCATGGCGGCCTGCAGCGCGTTGATGGGGTCGATCTCGGTCACCACCACGCGTGCGCCCATGCCGCGCAGCGAATGGGCCGAGCCTTTGCCCACGTCGCCGTAACCGCACACCACCGCTACTTTGCCGGCCACCATAACGTCGGTGGCGCGCTTGATGCCATCCGCCAGTGATTCGCGGCAGCCATACAGATTGTCGAACTTCGACTTGGTGACTGAGTCGTTGACGTTGATTGCCGCCACCAGCAGTTGGCCTGCCTCCTGCATCTTATAGAGCCGGTGCACGCCCGTTGTGGTCTCCTCGGAAACGCCGCGCCACTCCTTGACAATTTCGTGCCAGCGCCGCGGATTCTCGCCGTGAACCTCCTTCAACAGATTCTTGATGACTTCCTCTTCGTGGCTGGAAGAGGGAGTGTTCACCCAATCGCTGCCGTTTTCGAGTTCATAGCCTTTGTGGATCAGAAGGGTGGCGTCGCCGCCATCGTCCACCACCAGTTGCGGACCCTTACCCTCCGCGTGGCTGAGCGCCATGTAGGTGCACCACCAGTAGTCCTCCAGGGCCTCGCCCTTCCACGCAAACACGGGAACGCCCGCGGCGGCGATGGCGGCGGCGGCGTGATCCTGGGTGGAGAAGATGTTGCAACTCGCCCAGCGCACCGTGGCACCTAATTCGACCAGCGTCTCGATCAGCACCGCGGTCTGGATGGTCATGTGCAGCGAGCCGGTGATCCGCACGCCCGCCAGCGGCTTGTCCTTGGCGTATTTGTGCCGGATCGCCATCAGGCCGGGCATTTCCTGCTCGGCGATGGAAATTTCCTTGCGGCCCCAATCGGCCAGCGCCGGGTCGGCGACCTTGTTGGCAACTACATTATTCTGGTTCAGCGTGGCAGTGCTCATTTTCAACCCTCGTATCAAGAAATCTTGATACATTGATATTAGAAGATTCGAAGTATGGCGTCAATCCTGAAATCGCTGCGGCTGGCGGCCGATCCGGGCCGGCTGCGCCTGCTCCTGCTGCTGGAGCAGGAAGAGCTCTCGGTGGCCGAGCTGCAGGACATCGTAGGCAAGCCTCAGAGCCAGGTTTCCACCCACCTTGCGCAATTGAAACAGGCCGGCCTGGTGGCCGACCGGCGCACCGGCAAAAACGCGTTTTACCGCCTCACCGCGCCCGCCGGCCTGGCGGCCATCCTGCGCCAGGCCGCGGCCGAGGTTCCCGAAGCCGCGCAGGACCGCGCCGCCCTGCGCCTGGTGCTGCGCAGACGGCAGGATAAGATGCGCCGCTACTTCGACGATCTGGCGGGCAAATTCGGCCGCCAGTACGTGCCCGGCCGTTCGTGGAAAGGAATCGCCGAAGCGCTCCTCAGCCTGATGCCGCCGCTGGTCGTCGCCGACCTGGGCGCCGGCGAAGGCACCATTGCACAACTGCTGGCGCAGCGCGCGCGGCGGGTGATCGCCATCGACAACTCGCCGAAAATGGTGAAGTTCGGCGCCGCCCTGGCGCGCAAGAACGGCATCGCCAATCTGGAATACCGCCTGGGCGACCTGGAAGAGGTGCCCATCCGCAGCGGCACGGTGGATCTCGCCTTTCTCAGCCAGGCGCTGCACCACGCGGCGCACCCGCAGCGCGCCATCGCCGAAGCCTGGCGAATCCTGAAGCCGGGCGGCCGCGCCGCCATCCTCGACTTGAACCGCCACCATTTTGAGGAAGCCCGCGAGATGTATGCCGACCTATGGCTCGGATTCGCCGAATTCGATCTGGAACGCTTTCTCAAACACGCCGGCTTCCGCAACGTGGAAACCGCCATCGTTCATCGCGAGACCGAGGCCCCGTATTTCGAAAGCATCCTGGCTACGGGAGAGAAGCCAAAGTGAGGGCTGAACGTTTCTTAGCTTGCCCTCAAATCATAAGAGTGAACGGCATCTCTACCGGCATTTGGACCAAGTTAATCGCCAACCCGGCAAGCTGGAAAAGCCTGCCCCGCCGCATGATTTCCCGTCCCTATTGCGCCTGCCGGGTGCCCATGCGCATGCCGTGGCCTTGGCTCACGGTATAGTCCGCCGGGGTCTGGAACAGCGAAGCGTCCGGCTCGGCGCGGGTGATGTTGATAAGCTGCGTCGTCGTAGCGCCGAAGCGCGGATCGCTGGTTTTGACCATCACCGGCACCTGCAGATCGGTCGAAACCCAGGTTTCCCTCACGACTTGAATCGGCTGCGCGTTGCCCATCGCTCCGGCCGGTATGGTGCGCGTAATGCGCGTTCCGGTCGCCTGCACGCCGTTCACAGTCTGCGTACCCAGGTCTTCCTTCACCACGTTGGCCGAGTTCGCGCCAAAGCGCTGGCGCCCGGCCATCCGGGCGTTCGATCCACCGGCCGGGGGCTGCCGCATCGCCATTTCGGAAGCGGTCCTGGTCTGCGGATTCAGTCTCCGCACCACCTGGGCCACCGGATCGGAAATCGTCACCATGGTCCGGCTGGCCTGTCCGTTAGCTCCGGCGAAGGTCGTCTCTTCGCGCACCCGTCCCTGACTGTCACGGAACAGGTTGGTTTGTTCCTGCCGCTGGATCACGTTGCCGTTGGCCAGCGTCTGCTGGTGCGTCGTCACCTGGACCGCCGAAAACGGCGCGCCGGTAACCGTGGCGCCGCGCATCAGGCTCCCTGCTCCCGCCATGCCCATACCGGGCCCGCCAAATCCCATCCGGCCGCCGCGCGGCCCCTGTGCCAGCAGCGCACCGCCGGCCAGCAACGCGATTACAACCGCTTTTCTCATCTGCTTCGAAACCTCCGCTCAATAGAGAATTGCATGAAAAAGACCGAAAGTTCCAAGGAACAGCCCGCCGGAGGGGGTATTTCATGTCGGGTTCTTTCCTGCAACTACCTCCCGGCCGCCGGCTTTCTGACGGTCACCGGAACAACCGTGGATTTCCCGTTGTACTCGATGGTGATCCTTGCCGAACCGAATCCGGTGGTGGTCACGAGGCCCCACTGGTTCACAGTCGCAACGCTGGGGTTCTCGGAGGTGAACTTGACATAGCTGGACTCGTGGAGGTCCACGCGCGGCGCGTCGGCGAACTTCCCGACCGCAGCTACCGGACATTGGACGCCGACTTCGTGAAAGTCCAAGACTGCGGGCTCCGCCGTCAGGCTAAGCGGGCTGTCAGACCGCTCTACCAAGATCCCAACCGGCTCCGAAGTAGCGCCTCGGCCGGATTCGGTTGTGCCGTCCGCCCTCAACTCGTATCGGCGTGGCAGAGTGTTCGGCGGGATGGTCATGGAAAAACGGTAGGGCGGCGTTGCGAGCGGCCTACTGAAGCCGATGGCGCTTTGCCCGATGATGATAACCTCTCGGAACGCTAGCGCTGGAGAAGCTTCGACCACGACAGTCATCGTATAGCCGGCGTATACAACGGCGCCGTCCTTCGGTTCCGTGATCTTGAGAGTCTGCGCCGTCAGGATGCCGCTGGAGGCGCAGAACGTCAGCAGTGGAGCGCAAACGTACGCCGCCCGCCGTGCCATGCTAATCTTCGCCGGCAATCTTTACCAGGCTTTCGCCGGGCTGGCCGTTCAGCACGGCATCGGCCTCTTCGGCGGTGAAGGACTCCACTTTCGCCGAAATGTTCATCGAGCAGAACTTGGGCCCGCACATGGAACAGAAATGCGCGTCCTTGAAACCTTCCTCGGGCAGGGTTTCATCGTGCATGGCGCGGGCGGTTTCCGGGTCGAGCGAAAGCTCGAACTGGCGGTTCCAGTCGAAACGGTAGCGGGCGCGCGAAAGGTCGTCGTCGCGATCGCGCACGCCGGGACGCTTGCGCGCCACATCGGCGGCGTGGGCGGCGATTTTGTAGGCGATGATGCCGGCCTTGACGTCCTCGCGGTTGGGCAGGCCCAGGTGTTCCTTGGGCGTGACGTAGCACAGCATGGACGCTCCGTACCAGCCGATCATGGCGGCGCCGATGGCCGATGTAATGTGATCGTAACCGGGCGCAATGTCGGTAACCAGGGGGCCGAGCGTGTAGAAAGGCGCTTCGTAGCAGAGCTCGTTTTCCTTCTGCACCTGCAGCTCAATCTGGTCCATAGGAATGTGGCCGGGCCCTTCGATCATCACCTGCACGTCGAACTCCCAGGCCTTTTTGGTCAGCTCGCCCAGCGTCTCCAACTCCGCGAACTGCGCCTCGTCGCTGGCGTCGGCCACGCTGCCGGGACGGAGGCCGTCGCCCAAGGAAAAGCTCACGTCATGCTTCTGAAAGATCCGGCAGATGTCATCGAAGCACTCATACAGGAAATTCTGCTTGTGGTTCTTCACCATCCACTCGGCCAGGATGGATCCGCCGCGGCTGACGATGCCGGTGACGCGCCGCGTGGTGAGCGGAATGTGCTGCACCAGCACGCCGGCGTGGATGGTCATGTAGTCCACGCCCTGCTCGGCTTGTTCCTCGATGACGTCGAGCATCACCCGCGCGTTCAAGTCTTCTACGCGGCGCACGCGCGACAGCGCTTCATAAATGGGTACGGTGCCGATGGGTACGGGCGAAGCGTCGATGATGGCTTTGCGAATGGCGGGGATGTCGCCGCCGGTGGAAAGGTCCATCACGGTGTCGGCGCCATATTTCAACGAGTAGCGCAGCTTTTCGAGTTCGCCTTCCACGTCCGAAAGCACCGACGAGTTGCCGATATTGGCGTTGATCTTGCACTTCGAGGCGATTCCGATGGCCATCGGCTCCAGGTTGGGGTGGTGGATGTTGGCGGGAATAATCAGGCGGCCGCACGCCACCTCGGAGAGCACCAGTTCGGGCGGCAAGCTCTCGCGCTGCGCCACATAGTGCATCTCTTCGGTGATCTGCCCCAGGCGCGCATAGTGCAGTTGCGTGCGGATTTTGTCGTTGTTACGTTTGGCTACCCAGTCAGTGCGCATCGACGGCTCCTCAAAGTCCGCGGGCGCCGCCCGGCACGCCTTGTGAAAGGCGCGACCAGGGGCGCCCGCGGTTTACCGGCGGGACAAGCCCGCGCCGGATTATTTCTTCTTCTTCGGCTTCTTGACTTCCTTCTTGGGGCTCTTGTCTTTGGCCATTGATCCTCCCTTATGACTGAGATTATAACCGTTGTAGCGGGGCGCGAAGCGAAAATGAGGGTTCGAAATCAAGCCAAGCTGCTCTACAATAGAGATATCGACAGGGCCGACAGTTTAAACCACTCAGGCCGCGGCGGCCGCTTCTGGCGGCGCCGCTCCATTGGTATGCCCGATAAATTTCACGAAGAGTGTGGCGTGATCGCCATTTACGGCCACCCGGAAGCTGCCAAGCTTGCCTACCTGGGACTTTATGCGTTGCAGCACCGGGGCCAGGAATCGGCCGGCATCTGCACCTCCGACGGCAACCACATCTATACGCGCAAGGAAATGGGGCACGTGGCGGATATTTTCACCAGTCCGGTGCTGGCCACGCTGCCGGGCGAGCTGGCCATCGGCCACACCCGCTACTCAACGGCCGGCGACACAGTGCTGCTGAACGCGCAGCCGTTTTCGGTTTCGTGCAACAAGGGGCGGCTGGCGGTGGCACACAACGGCAACATCACCAACACGGCGGAGCTGCGCGCGGAGCTTGGCCGGCTGGGCTCGGTGTTCCAGGCCTCGAGCGACACCGAGTTGGTGCTGCACCTGGTGGCGCACTCCTCGGAGCGCGCGCTGGACGGAGCGCTGCGGGAAGCGCTGCTGCAAGTGGAAGGCGCGTTCTCGCTGGTGTTTCTGGCCCAGGACCGCATCCTGGTGGCGCGAGATCCGCACGGCTTTCGCCCGCTGGCGGTGGGCGAAATGGAGGTTTCCGGCGGCCGCAAGTGCTACGTGTTCGCGTCCGAAACCTGCGCGTTCGACCTGATCGGCGCGGTCTACCTCCACGACGTGGAACCGGGCGAAATGGTGATGGTGGGCCCGGAAGGGATGACGCGGGAGCGCTACGCCCCCGAACAGCAGCGCGCGCAGTGCGTGTTCGAGCACGTCTATTTCGCGCGGCCGGATTCGATGGTGTTCGGGCGCTCAGTGGAAGAATCACGGGAGAACTTGGGGCGCCGGCTGGCACGGGAATGCCCGGCGGACGCCGACCTGGTGGTCCCGGTGCCGGATTCGGGCGTGGCGGCGGCCATCGGCTATAGCGCCGAATCGGGGCTGCCGTTCCGTCAGGCGCTCATCCGCAATCACTACGTGGGGCGCACGTTCATCGAACCCTCCCAGGCCATACGCGATTTCGGTGTAAAGCTCAAGCTCAACCCGGTGCGCTATCTGCTGAAGGACCAGCGGGTGGTGCTGGTGGACGATTCCATTGTGCGTGGCACCACCAGCCGCAAGATTGTGCGCATGGTGCGGCAGGCGGGTGCGCGCGAGGTTCACGTGCGCATCTCCTGCCCGCCGACGATTTCACCGTGTTTTTATGGCGTGGACACGCCCAACCGCTCCGAGCTGATCGGCTCGAGCCACAGCGTAGAAGAGATCCGCCGTTTCGTGGAGGCGGATACGCTGGGCTATCTCTCGATCGGGTCGCTGCGCAAGGCGGTGGACGACGATGAGCGGCACGAGTACTGCTACGCCTGCTACACCGGCGACTATCCGACCGAGCTGGTCAACATCGAAGGACTCATCGCCGGCAGCCAGAAGCGTTAAGCTGAGGGTGGCACAGGCCTTCGACCTGCGGATTAGCTCCTGACTTCCCGAGCGCGTGGGGATATGATGAGCTGTGTATCAGGGCAACGATCTTGTGTTGGCGAGGTGCCGCGCTGCGAAACGCTTGTATGTGGAAGCTCCAGTAAAAGGCCCCCGGCCTGTGCACTTTCCATGCCTCTTTCTCTCGACGGAAACTCTCTGACCATCGCCGAAGTCTGCGCCACGGCGCGGGCGCGCACGGCGGATGTGTCTCTCGCGCCGGCCGCGTGTGCCGCCATGGAGCGCTCGCGCGCCGTGGTCGACCGCCTGGCGGCCGGCGATGAACCCATCTACGCGGTGAACACCGGCGTTGGCTTGCTGGCCGGCGTGCGCATTCCGCGCGAACAATTGGACCAATTGCAGCGCAACGTGGTGCGCTCGCACGCGGCCGGCGTGGGCGAGCCGTTGCAGCGAGAAGTGGTGCGCGCCATGATGCTGATCCGCGCCAACGTTCTGGCGAAGGGACTCTCCGGCATTCGCCCGATGATTGCCGAACGCCTTTGCGAGATGCTGGGCCGCGGAGTGACGCCGGTGGTTCCATCGCAGGGCAGCGTGGGCGCATCGGGCGACCTGGCGCCGCTGGCGCACGTGGCGCTGGTGCTGATCGGCGAAGGCGAAGCCGAATTCGAGGGCGCGGTGTTCGCGGGCGGCGAAGCGATGCGGCGAGCCGGGATTGAACCGGTTGAGCTGCATCCCAAGGAAGGCATCAGCCTGATCAACGGGACTCAGGCCATGCTCGCCATTGGCTGCCTTGAGTTGGAAGCCGCGGAAACGCTGGCCAACACCGCGGACGTGGTGGCGGCGCTGACGCTTGATGCGCAGCGCGGCACGCCGCGGGCGTTCGACACGCGCATCCACCAGGCGCGCCCGCAGGCCGGCCAACTGGCGAGCGCGGCACGCCTGGTGCGCTTCTTCGAGGGCAGCGAGATTCGCGAATCGCACCGCGGCTGCGGCCGCGTGCAGGACGCCTATTCGTTGCGCGCCGTTCCGCAAGTCCACGGCGCTGTGCTGGACGCGCTCGCCGAAGCGCGGCGCGTGTTCTCGATCGAGGTCAACTCTGCCACCGACAATCCGCTGGTGTTCGGTTCCGAAATCCTCTCCGGCGGCAATTTCCACGGTGAGCCGCTGGCGCTGCAGCTCGATTACCTGGCCATAGCGCTGGCAGCGCTGGCCGGCATCTCCGAGCGCCGCATCGACCGGCTGGTGAACCCGGCGCTCAACGAAGGCCTGCCCGCGTTCCTCGCCGGCCACCCCGGCCTGGAATCGGGCCTGATGATGGCGCAGGTCACCGCCGCCGGCCTAGTGGCCGAAATCCGCGTGCTCGCCAACCCGGCCTCCACCGGCTCCATCACCACCAGCGGCAACAAAGAGGATTTCGTTTCGATGGGGATGACGGCCGCGGTGAAATTGCAGCGGGTGACTCGCGATGCACGCTACGTGCTGGCCATCGAGGCGCTGTGCGCGGCGCGGGCGCTGGACTTGCTGGCGCCGCTTAAAACCAGCCCCGCGCTGGAGCAGGTGCGGGCGCGGATTCGCGCCGTGTCCCCGCCGCTCGCTTCCGACCGGCCGTTGTATCGCGACCTGGCGGCACTCGAAGCGCTGATCGCGGCCGGCGGCCTTCAACTGGCGTAGACGCTGAAACGGGCCACCGTGCGGAAGCCCATCCGTTCATAAAGGTGCAACCCGGCTTCGGTGGATTGCAGCACCACGGGCCGCGCCGGCCGCTCGCGTTCCGCCTCCTCTAGCGCGTAGCGCATCACCGCCTCGCCATAGCCGCGGCGGCGGTACTCGGGCAGCGTGGCCACGTTATACACGCCGATGGTGTTGCCGCAGGCGACGGTAGCCGCGGTCGAGACCGGCAGGCCGTCCACATAGCCGACGTATCCCGCGAAGCGGTCCCAGACGGAATCCTGGTCGAACACTTCGTTGAACCAAGCGATGGGGACGTGGAAGCAGACCGAGCCGATGCCGCGGAAATCGTCGCCGGTGCGGGAGTCGCGCACGCGGCGGATTTCGATCTCCGGCAGTTGCTGAGTGGGCGGTCTGAGTTGCTCGGCCACCATGCCCGGCAGCTCGACAGTGCGGCGCAGACCGTGCCGCTCAAAGACTTGCCGCAGATGGCGGTGCGCCTTGGCGGCCAGCCAGTCCTCGCACACCCAAAACGACCACTCCAGGCCGCGCGTGTTGAATTGCAGCGAGCACATCAGAATGCAGCGCGACAGGTAGGCTTCCGTCGGCACCGGCGCCGAGAGGAATGCCGCGTTGAACATCTGAAACGCGACTCCCGCCGACGCGATGCTCACACCGGGCAATTCGCGCACCTCGCCCGCCACCCGGCTGGCCGCGATGATGCGGAACGACTCCCGCAAGTTTTGCGAAACAGCCTCGAACGTCACAAGGTTCAGTATCGCGCAGATCGCTTGCGCGGCATGCAGCGCCGTGGGGCGCACGTTCTCGTCCCGGCCCTCCACGGCTAATCCAGCCGTGCCGCCAGGGTTCGGGCTTCTACGGAAGGCCGGCGGCGCCGGCTACCCAGGCGCCTTTGGCGAAGACGAAAACTGCGGCTATAATTCCTTCACGGCGTCGCACACTAAGCCTGACACACGCCCCACCATGTCGTGGTGTTAATCTGAATCGGAGGCATTCATGGTCGTCGGAGTTGCCAAGGAGATTAAGGATCACGAGACGCGCGTGGGGCTCGTCCCAAGCGGCGTCATCGCTCTGCGCGAAGCGGGCCACGACGTGCTGGTCGAGGCGCGGGCTGGCGAAGGCAGTTCCATTTCCGACGAAGAGTACATCCGCGCCGGCGCGCGCATCGTGGAGAGCGCGGCGGAAGTGTGGGGCAAGGCCGGCATCGTGGCCAAGGTGAAAGAGCCGCAGCCGGCCGAGTATGCCTTCTTCCGGCCCGGGCTGGTGCTGTTCACCTACTTGCACTTGGCTCCGCTGCCCGAACTGACGGACCGCCTGCTCGAATCCAAGGTCAGCGGAGTGGCCTATGAGACCATTCGCGAAGCCGATGGCTCGCTGCCGCTGTTGACGCCGATGAGCGAAGTGGCCGGCCGTATGAGCGTGCAAGTGGGCGCGCAATACCTGGAAAAGCCCAACGGCGGGCGCGGCATTCTGTTGGGGGGGGTGCCGGGCGTGGCGCCTGCCAATGCTGTGATTCTGGGCGGCGGCGTGGTGGGAACCAACGCCGCCAAGATGGCGCTGGGACTGGGCGCGCACGTCACCATCATCGACCGCAATCTGAACCGGCTACGCGAACTCGACGACATCTTCAACGGCCAGGTGGTGACGCTGGCTTCCAACGCTTTGACTACGGCTGAGAACCTGAAAACCGCGGACCTAGTCGTGGGCGCGGTGCTGATTCCCGGCGCATCGGCGCCCAAGCTGGTGAAGCGAGAGATGATCGCCGGCATGAAGCGCGGAGCGGTGGTGGTGGACGTGGCCATCGATCAGGGCGGGTGCCTCGAAACCTCGCACGCCACCTCGCACACCGATCCGACATACGTGGTGGACGGTGTGGTCCACTACTGCGTCTCCAACATGCCCGCGGCTGTGCCGCACACCTCCACCTTCGCTCTCACCAACGCCACGTTCCCCTACCTGCTGGAGCTGGCGAACCACGGTCTGGAAGCCGCCTGTGAAAGGCACGCCGCGCTGCGCGAGGGTGTCAACACCTATAGAGGCCATGTCACGCACCGCGGAGTGGCCGGGTCGCAGGGCCGCCAGTGGTGCGCGCTGGCCGCGGTGGAGTAAGCTCGGGAAATGCAGGCGACGGAACATCCGGAAGCCCCGCGCCCCCTGACCGCGCTCAGCGAGGAAGAGAAGCTCTTCCAGACCACCGTGCGCAAGTTCGCGCGCGAGGAAATCCGCCCTTACGTGCGCGAAATGGACGAAGCGGGCGTTTTCCGCAAGGACATCCTGCAGCAATTTTTCGCCGTCGGCCTGATGGGCATCGAGATCCCCGAAGAGTATGGCGGGCAAGGCGGCACCTTCTTTCAGGCCATTCTCGCGGTGGAGGAGCTCTCCGCGGTGGACCCTTCGGCCGGCGTCATTGTGGACGTGCAGAACACCATCTGCAACAACGCCTTGCTGCGCTGGGCCGACGCCGCGCAAAAAACCCGCTATCTTCCGCGCCTGGCGGAAAACACCGTGGCCTCGTATGCGCTCTCCGAAGCCGGCGCCGGATCGGACGCCTTCTCCCTCGCCACGCGCGCCCAGGACCAGGGCGGCCATTTTCTGCTCAACGGCCGCAAACTGTGGATCACCAACGCCGCTGAAGCCGGATTGTTCCTGTTGTTCGCCAATGCGAACCCGGCGGCTGGTTACAAGGGCATCACCGCGTTCCTGGTGGAGCGCGATTTCCCCGGCTTCCAGGTGGGCAAGAAAGAAGACAAGCTCGGCCTGCGCGCATCTTCCACTTGTGAACTGGTCCTCGACAACTGCCGCGTGCCGCGCGAAAACGTGATTGGCGAAGTCGGCCAGGGATATAAGATCGCCATCGAGACGCTGAACGAAGGACGCATCGCCATCGGCGCGCAGATGATCGGCCTGGCGCGCGGCGCGCTCGAACACGCTACGGCCTACGCCCGGCAGCGCAAGCAATTCGGCAAGCCCATTGCCGCATTTCAGGGTGTGCAGTTCGAGCTGGCCAAGATGGCCACTGAAATCGAAGCCGCGCGGCTGCTGGTGTATAACGCCGCACGTTTGCGTGACGCCGGAATGCCTTTTCTGGCGGAAGCCGCCATGGCCAAATACTACAGCTCGGAGGTGGCCGAAAAGGCGGCATCTAAAGCCATCGAAGTCCACGGCGGCGTGGGAGTTACCAAGGACTACCCGGTGGAAAAGCTCTACCGCGATGCCAAGATCGGCCGTATCTACGAAGGCACCAGCAACATCCAGTTGCTCACTATCGCCAAGAAACTCTTGAGCAGGTGACGCCGTCTTGAAGTATATTGAGGAAAAATGCGAGCGCTAATTCTGTCATCCGTAGTGGCCGCGTTGAGCATGCCCATCTGGGCCGCCGCCGCTGACGACAATGTCAATGCCGACGAGATCATCCGCAAGTTCGCCGCCAAGGAAACCGCATTCGCCGAGGCGCGCGACAACTATACCTATCGCCAGAGCCTGAAGCTGGAAGAGCTGGACTCCAACGGCAACCCCACCGGCGGGAAATGGGAGGAAGTGGACGACATCATCTTCACGCCCGAAGGCAAACGCATCGAAAAGGTGGTGTATGCGCCCGTGGTTACCCTGCAGAACATTCTGATGTCGGAGGAAGACGAGCAGGACCTGCGCGAGGTGCAGCCGTTCGTTCTGACTACTGCGGAGCTACCGGAGTACGACATCAACTATCTGGGCCGGGAGAAGATCGATGAGATCGGCTGTTTCGTGTTTTCGGTGAAGCCCAAGAAACTGCTGCCCCACAAGCGCTACTTCGAAGGTCAGGTGTGGGTGGACGATCGCGACCTGCAGATCGTCAAGAGCTATGGCAAAGGCGTGGGTCTGGAAAAGAAAAACGCCGACCAGCAGTTTCCGAAGTTCGAGACCTACCGCGAGCAGATCGACGGCAAATACTGGTTCCCCACGTACACTCATGCCGACGACACGCTGCATTTCAAAAATCTGAACCAGCGCATCCGGCTGGTGGTGAAGTACCAGGACTATAAGCGCTACGTGGGCAAGGCCACCATCAAGTACGGCGACGTGGTGGACACTTCTAAGCCGCCCGCAAAAAAATAGCCAGGTGCAACGCCGGCCTCCGGTTCCCTGCTGCGGCGGTTACGGCAGCGTAATCTCGAGCGGCGCCGATTGCGGTCCCTCTTTCCCCGATGTGCCGAGGGCGGCGACGGCGTAGCGGTACGTCCTGCCGTGTTCCACGGCGTGGTCGGAATACGTGGGGACGGCGCCGGTTTCGGCAATGAGCTGGAACGAGCCGCCGGCCAGCGCTCGGTACACACGGTACCCTTTGATGCCGGATTCGGCGGCGGCATCCCAGGCCAGTTCGATGGAATTGGGCCCGGCTACGGCGCGCAGACCGCTGGCCGAGGGGGGTGGAAGCGGCTCCGGCGTCACTGCCAGCGGCTCGGAGAGTTCGCTTTCGGCCGCCCGGTTGCCGCTTTGCGGGACAAAGGTCTGGACCAGGTAACGGTACAGCGTGCCGAACTCGACGTTGGCGTCGGTCCATTCCGGCTGCGTTACCTCGGCGACTTGGTCGTATCGTTCCAATGCCGCCACCGCGCGCAGCACGCGGAAGTGCCCGCCCCGCGCGTGCCAGGTGAGGCGCAGGCCGCCCCGCGTCATTTCCGCGCGCACGTCGGCCGGCTGCTCGGGCGGCGCAATCACATCCACGTTGGCGAAGTTCGACCACCCGGCGTCTTTCCCGTTGGCTCCCACCACGCGCACCGCGATGGTGACTCCCTTCCCCGTCCATTCCGCGCAGGGTACTTCGTACCGCGCCAGCGTCCCGACAGCGGCTGCGACCGGCGGAATCCGTTTCGCTTCGCTGGCCCATTGCGCGGCGCTGAAGGGAGCGGGGCCGGGCCCGATGCGCAGGTCGAACGACGGCGGCTGCTTGATAATGACACCCTCGGTGGTGAGATGCGGAACCACAAATTGGACGATCAGCTTGCCGCCGCGCTGGACGGCCGCGAGATCGGTGACCCGCGCCGGAATGTCGACGAGCGGCGGCAGCGGCCCGGCCACGTAGCCGCAGCCGAAGAGAACCGCGGCCAGAACGGGAAGAATGCGACGCATGAAATGCCTAGTGTAGCGTTCCGCGAGCGCCGCTACCTTCTCCTCGAAGCCACAATGGTGACCTGCATCTCGCGCGAGTGCCGCACCACCTCCTGCACCACGGTTTCGCGCAGGCTGCGGTACCACGGGCGCGGGGCGGAGCGGCCCATGAAAATTTGCGTGATGCGCTGCTGGCGCGCAAAGTCGGCGATGGCGCGGGGAACCTCCGCCTCCTCGACCACGTGCGTCTCGATGCGCAGATTGCGCGCGAAGCTCAGGTGGCGCTCGATGGCATCGCGGTCTTCGCCGGATGCCGCCACATGAATGGCCAGGCAATCGGCCTGCAAATAGTCCGCCACCCGCTTACCCCTGCGAATCAGCACGGCCGAAAATGGATTACCGGTGAGGCAGATCAGGATGCGCTCCTTGTGCTGAGGCGCCGGGTCCGCTGGCGGCCGGCTGCCGGCGGCAGCGGGGACGTCCACCCGGACAGCCGGCGGCGCCGCGGCCAACCTCTCTTCCACTTCGTGCGCGGTGTGCCGCATGGCCATTTCGCGCAACGCCGAAAGGTTGGTTTCGGTGAAAAAATTGTCCATGGCCTTTTGGGCCTTTTCGGACGCGTAGACCACGCCGCGCTCCAGCCGGTTGCGCAACGCCTGCGGCGTCAGGTCGACGAACACGATCTCGTCGGCATCGTCGATCACCCAATCCGGCAAGGTTTCACGCACGCGCACTCCGGTGACGTGCCAGACCTGGTCGTTGAGGCTTTCCAGGTGCTGCACGTTCATGGTGGCGATCACATCAATGCCGGCGTCGAGCAAGGCGTGCACGTCCTGCCACCGTTTCAGCCGCTCGCTTCCCGGCACATTGGTATGGGCGAACTCGTCGACGACCGCTACCGCGGGCCTGCGCCGCAGAATGGCGTCGGTGTCCATCTCCTCGAAGACGGTGTTGTTGTACGGAACTGCGCGGCGAGGGACGAACTCCAGACCCTCGGTCATGGCGATCGTCTCCTTGCGGCCGTGCGGCTCGAAATAGCCGACCACGATGTCCACGCCCTGCCGCTTCAGTGCCTGCGCCTCCTCCAGCATGCGGTACGTCTTGCCGACGCCGGCCGCGTACCCGAGGTAGACCTTGAGGCGCCCCTTGTGCCGCTCGCTCATCGGCCCTCGCGGTGCGGAAACAGCCGCACATCGAAATCTTCGGCGGCGTCGATCAGCCGGTCGACCGGGCTGCGCGACTCCCACCACCGCCGCTGGCGGCCGGTGTGGCCGAGAAACACCTGGGTGACGCGCTGCTCGCGCGCGAAGTCGAGGATGGCCTCGACGAAATCTTCGTTGCGCAGGCAGTGCACCTCCGCTCCCAGCTGGCGCGCCAGATCCAGATTGGAATCGAGGCGCTCCTGGTCCGCGGCGTCCAGCCGGGAACGCTCCACATAAGCGGCCATCAGAGCGCCGTGAAAGCGCAGCGCGTTGCGATGCCCGCTCTCCAGCATGGCCCTGGCGTTGGATCGGGCGGTGAGGCAAACCAGGATGCGCTCCTGCGCGCCCCAGCGCACGGCGACGCCGTGATCGTCGAGATAATTCTGCAGTTGCCGCTCCACCACGTCGGCGGCGAGCAGCAGCGCCATCTCGCGCAACTCCGCCAGCTGGCGCGGGTCCGGCATACTGACGTCGTGGGCGCGGCCGATCAACGCCTCGGTGGGCGCATCGACCACTTCTATTTCGTCGGCTTCGAGCAGAAATTCCTCTGGCACGCTGTTGGCGGCGCGCTTGCCCGTGATGCGCTCCACCGCGTCCTGCGTCTCGCGGATGTGTTGCAGGTTGACCGCGGTGATGACGGCGATGCCACGATCGAGCAGCTCTTCCACGTCCTGCCAGCGATACGGATTCCGACTGCCCGGCGGATTGTCGAAGGCAAGGCCATCGATCAAACATGTGCTGGGATGGCGTCGGAAGATGGACGCCAGGTTGATGACGTCCCACACCTGGCCTGCATGCCGCTCGCGCACCGGAGGGATCACTTCGAAATTGGCGATGATGGCCTCCAGGTCGGGCGTCAGCTTGCCCTGCATGGAGCCAATCACCACGTCCTGCCCGCGCTGTTTGCGGCGCCGCCCCTCGTCAAACATGCGGAATGATTTGCCTACGCGCGGCGCGTAACCGAGGAACACCTTCAAGCGCCCGCGCCGCTCCCGCCGCTCGCCAGCCTGCACGCGGCGCAGCAGTTCTTCGGGGTCCGGCCTGCGATCGGTACGAATTGCCACTAGAACAATTATGCATGTGAGGAGCATGAAAAAGAACCGGCTGCAAGACCGCCGGCGCTACGAAGAAACGCGGCTCGGTAGCCGCAATGCCGCGGCCGTAACGCCGGCAGTCTTTGCAGCCGGTTCTCTGCACGCCACGCGCAGAAGAATCTCGACACGGGCAGGCTAAAGCACGCTCCACCTCATGCCCAGAGCGTTCCGCGGCCTAGAATATTAGCTGGATCGAGGCGGCGCTTCACGGCGCGCATAGCGTCCAGTTGCTCCGCCGTGTACTGAATTTCGAGCAGATGAGCTTTGCGCTTGCCGAGGCCGTGCTCAGCGGAGACGGTGCCGCCCAATTGAACGGCGTAGCGGGCGAACTCGAGCAGCAGGTCCGACGCGCGGTTGGGATCGGCGGGATCGGAAAACAAATTGACATGCACGTGCGCGTCGCCGATGTGGCCGAAAATCACGTGACGGCCAGGAAACTCGATCTCCAGGCGCCGCCGGTAGTATGCCAGCATTTCGCGGTTGCGGGCGCGGGGAACCGCGTAATCGGAATTCATCTTGAGGGCGCCAGAGCGGCGGACGGTTTCGTTCACCAGTTCGGGCAGGGCGTGGCGGAAGCGGCGGAAGCGTTCTCGGTCGGCGGCGGAAAGCGCGAACCAGCTTTCCTCGGCGAATGCGCCGGCTTGTTCGACGCGCTCGAGCCAGGCATCCACCGCGGGATCATCCTCACCGGAGAGTTCCTGTTCAATCAGCAGGGCGGCTCGCGCGGCGGCGGGAATCTCGGCATAGCGCGGGCGGAGCAAATCGAGCGAAGGCGCGTCCAGATATTCGAGCATGCGCAGGCCGGCCACGGGGCGCCACGCTTCCACCGCATCTAAAGCGCGGCCGTCATCGGCGAAGAAAACCACCCCGCCCATCAGCGGCCTGGGTGCGGGCAGCAAGCGCAGGCGGGCTTCGGTGACAACACCGAGCGTGCCTTCCGAGCCGGCAAACAGGTCGATCCAATCCATGCCGGGGCGCAGCGGATAGCCGGCCGTGTTCTTGGTGACCGCGGGCAGGGTGACGGTGCCGGGATCGAAATCGATCGCATCACCGCGGCTGACGTCCATCACGCGGCCATCGGCCATCGCCACGCGCAGACCTGCGATCCAGCGGCGCGTGGAACCGTAGCGAAAGCTGCGCGAACCGCTGGCGTTGGTGGCGATGGTGCCGCCAATGCTGGCCGAGGTCTCTGTGGGATCGGGCGGGTAAAACTGGCTGTTGCGCTGCGCCGCCGCGTGCAGCTCACTGAGCAGAGCGCCGGCGCCGACCACCGCCAGGCCCGGCCGAATCTCCACGCGATTGAACTTTTCGAGCGAAAGCACCCAGCCTCCGAACGGCACGCGCGCGCCAGTGACGCCCGTGCCGGCTCCGGCAATGGTGACCGGCGTAGCGCGGGCCGACGCCTCCCGCAAGACAGCCGCAACGTCGGATTCATCCGCCGGCGCGAAAACGCGCTCGGCGTGGCCGCGATAGCCGGAGGCGTCTTCCAGATAACGATCGGGGACCGGCTCGGTGTTCGGGGCCGCGATCAAATCTCGAGAATCACCGGCATGATCAGCGGCCGACGCGAAGTTTCTTTCACGATGTAGCGTTTCAGGTCGGCGCGGATCTTCTCCTTCATGACTCCCCAATCGGTCTTCTCCTCCTGGTTGGAGCCCTCCAACGTTTTCGCCACCACCTGGCGCGCGCGGGCCATGAACTCCGAGCCGTCCTCGGCCAGCGCGAAACCGCGGCTGACAATCTCCGGCAGGTTTTCCACGCGCCCGGTGTGACGATTGATGGCGATGATGGGGAGCACGATGCCGTCTTCGGAAAGAAGCCGGCGGTCGCGAATCACCACCTCCGGTACGGCGTCGTCGACGGAGCCGGAATCGATGCACACCCGGCCCACCGGCACCCGGCCGGCGCGGCGCGCGCCGTGCTCGTCGATTTCGAGTACATCGCCCGATTCCATGACAAAGGAATCCTCCAGGCCCGCGAAGCGCAGGTGCTCGGCGAGTCGGGCGTGCTTGGCAAGCTGGCGGTATTCGCCGTGGATCGGCATGAAGTAGCGCGGCCTCACCAGGTTCAACACCAGCTTCATCTCTTCCACGCTGCCGTGCCCGGAGACGTGCAGCGGTGGGTTCATGCTGCCATACATCACGTCCGTGCCGCGCCGTTCCATGTGGTCGATCATGCGGAAGATGGCCTTTTCGTTGCCGGGAATGATGCGCGAGCTGAGCACTACGGTATCGCCGCGTTCGACCGATATGTGCTTGTGATTGTCCACCGCCACGCGCGAAAGCGCCGACATCGGCTCGCCCTGGGTGCCGGACATGAGAATCGCGACTTTATCCGGCGGCAGATCCATCACGTCCTGCGGGCGCAGCAGAATGCCGTCGGGAATATCCAGCAGGCCGAGCGAGTGCGCGATCTCCGTCACCGAAATCATGCTTCTGCCGGCGAACGCCACGCGCCGGCCGTATTCCTGCGCCAGGTCGAGTACCAACTGGATGCGGTGAATTGACGAGCTGAAGCATGCCACCACGATGCGCCGCTCGCTGCGGTTGAAGATCTCCTCCATCCGCGGGCGCACTCCGCGCTCACTCTCGGTGTAGCCGGGGCGGTCGCTGTTGGTCGAATCCGAAAGCAGCAGCAGCACGCCGCGCTTGCCGTACTCGGCCAGAGTATGCAGGTCGAAGAGCTGATTATCGGTGGGAGTGGGATCCACCTTGAAATCGCCGGTGTGGATGATGACGCCGAGCGGTGTGGTAATGGCCAGCATGACCGCGCTGACAATCGAGTGCGTGACATGTATGAACTCGATCTTGAACGGGCCCACTTCGACAATCTGCTTCGGCTCGACCTTGATGAACACGGGCTCCTGATCGAGCTCGTACTCTTCCAGCCGCCGGTCGACCAGCGCCAGCGTAAACGCCGTGCCATACACCGGCACATCGATATCGCCGAGGAAATAAGGGACGGCGCCGATGTGGTCTTCGTGGCCGTGCGTAAGAATGAGGCCGCGGATCTGGGCCGCGTTCTCCTTGAGGAAAGTCAGGTCGGGCATTACCAGGTCTACGCCCAGCAGCTCGGCTTCCGGAAACATCATGCCGCAATCGACGACGATGATGTCCTCCCCGTAGCGGATGGCGGTCATGTTCATTCCGAACTCGCCCAAACCGCCCAGGGGGATTACGTGCAACTTGTGATCAGTCATTCAGTAGGGACCGGGCGCACCCGAATCTCTCATTTTAGCTTGGCGCGATAAGGCTAGCGCTGCCAGAATTGTCCAACACAAGATGATCCTGAAAATGGGTGGTGCAGGGTAGGCATGCCGCTAGGGAATGCAGATCAGGATGCGGAATGCCGAGAGTCTGACGCATTCGCAAATTACCGAGCATGAGCGACACCGCCTGGGCGAAGCGCATGACGGCCGCCAAAGCCAAGCTGCTGCGGGCCTGCAAAATCGAATCTCCCTTTCCGCCCCGGATCCCGTAGGGGCGCCGCGCGCGAAACAGAGCTGTGGAAAACGTGGAAAGCCAAGCGCAGGCTTCCCACTCTTTCCACCAGTCCCTTGGAAATCTCGCCCCCCAAGCGGCGAGATTCCCACAGCTCCGGCGAAGCGGTCCGGAAAAGGTGAAAACCACAAGCGGGTCATCCCCTTTCCCGTCCCCGCTTCGCGACTGCGACGGCGGCTCTGTTCTTCCAACTCGGCGACGGCCATGCTCAGCGCCGGCTGCGCGCCGCGCGCCTCAAAATCAAGCGGTTCAACCGGATTTTCATGCCCGGTAAGTCGCCCCGTTGTATCATGAAGAATAAGTGCCAGGTCTCTACTTATGATGTCGGTCGGCGAGACCTTGCGCCGGGAGCGCCTGCGGCGCAAGGTGGACTTAGCGCGCGTTTCCGAAGAACTGAAAATCTCATCACGCATGCTGGAGGCCATTGAGGCCGACGAATACGACAAACTGCCCGGCGGCGTTTTTGCCAAGAGCTTTGTGCGCCAATATGCGGCAGTGCTCGGTCTGGACGAGGAAGAAGTGGCCACCCAGTTCGAGCAGGCCGTGCAATCGCCCGAGCTGACGCGTCTGGCGGAACTCCGGCGGCCGCACACCGCGACCGGGTTGCCCAAGTTGGAAGAGCCGCGGTTCAGTGCTGCCAGGTCGCGGAGCGCCCTGCCATCGCTGATTGCGGTGGTGGTGGTGATGATGATCTGCTCGGGAGTGTACGGATGGTGGCAGCGGAGCCGTCAACTTGCCGCCACCCGACAGGAGCGCCCGCCGGCCGCGGTAGCCCGGCGCGCGGCGCCGCAACCGGCCGTGCAAAGCCAGCGGCGGCCCGTGCAGATCCCGCCGAAGCCGGCCACTGAGACCATCGTTGCCCACAACGCGGGGCCAGCGGCCGCTCCGCCGCCCGCATCCCAGCCGGGGATGCCGCAGCCCCTGGTGCCGGACACCAGGATATCCGGGCCGGGCGCGGTGCACGTGGAACTGGTGGCCGCCGAGCCGGTCTGGGTCAGCGTGCAACGCGACGGCCAGTCGGTTTATCAGGGTGTGCTGCAACCGAACGAGGTTCGCACCCTGGTGGCGAACACGGAAATCACGTTGAGGGTCGGCAATGCCGGGGGCCTCAAGATTCTCCTGAATGGCAAGCCGATTCCGCCGACCGGCCAGGAAGGCGAGGTGCGGACGGTTCAGTTGACTTCGGGCGGCTTCCAGATTGTGCCGCCGGCGGCACCGGCGCCGGCCCCGCGCGCGCCGGCTCTCCTCGAGCCTCTCTGACGCAGCGCTTCGCGCTGGCGTTTTCTTTCCAGCAGCAGCAGCTCGCGGCGCCGGCGCTGCTTGACGTGCTCATCCACCTTGCGCCAGAACTTGCGGAAATAACTGACCGCGGAAAGCAGCGCGAAGAAGATGACGCCCCACATCATCCAGATGGCAGGCTGGTGCAGGCCCGGATGGCGGACGCTGACCAGCAGGCAGGAAACCGCCACCACCTGCGCCAGCATCTTGGTCTTGCCCAGATCGCTCGCTCTGATGGTGTAGCTTTCCGCCGCCGCGATGGCCCGCAGGCCGGAGACGGCGAACTCGCGGCCGATCACCAGAATCGCCATCCAGCCCGGCAGAACCCGCACCTGAACCAGCGAAATCAGTGCCGCCGATATCAGCAGTTTGTCGGCGATGGGATCGAGCAAGGTGCCGATGGTGGTTACCTGTTTCCAGCGGCGGGCCAGATAGCCGTCGAGCAGATCGGTGGCGGCGGCCGACAGGAAAATGGCCAGCGCCAGCCATTCGTTGGTGACTTGCCAGGGTCCCAGCCGGATGCCGACGTTTTCCTCCAGCAGCACCGCTACCAGCAGAGGCACGAAGAAGATTCGCAAAATGGTCAGCGCGTTTGGAAGATTCATCCGCTCAGACTATTATGCCTCACGAAAGCGGCGCCAGGCCCAGGCCCGCGCGCCTATGACCCCAAGGGCCGCAAGGT
Organism: Bryobacteraceae bacterium; assembly: GCA_049587755.1. Taxonomy (GTDB): domain Bacteria; phylum Acidobacteriota; class Terriglobia; order Bryobacterales; family Bryobacteraceae; genus Bog-375. The sequence continues at coordinate 68,783 of JBAVEN010000003.1, forward strand.
CCTCTCCACGCCTTCCCGGCGAGTCCATCTAGCGGACAATCCACGATTTTGCGCATGTTTCGGAAATAAAATGCTGAGGCCCCAGGAACAATCGGGGGTGATCGCCCGTCTTACTTACGTGCCCCGGCGCAAGAACCAATGGAGCGCTTCCCTGTGGGAAGCCGCCCGCATCGCCCTCGATTCGTTGCGCAAGAACAAGCTGCGCAGTTTTCTCACGCTGCTGGGAATCATTCTCGCTACCACCACGCTGATTGCCGTCATGGCGCTGATTCACGGCATGGACCGTTACATCGCCGACAAGGTTTCCAACATGGGGGCGGACGGTTTTCGCATCGTCCGCATGGCCTGGTTCGGCCCTTGGGACCCGAAGAAGTTCTTCGAAATGGACAAGCGCAACCCGCAGATCCGGGTTGACGAGTACGACTTCATCCGCTTCAAGGCCACGCTGCTGAAGGACATCGGTATGATGACGTCGCGGCAGGCGCGGGTGGCGTACAAAGGCAGCTCGGTGGAGGGCGTGAACATCAACGGCATCACCGACAATATACCGGCCATCAATAATGTGCAGGTGGGGCTGGGGCGCGGCATCACCTATGACGAAGTGCGCCGTCACGTGGCGGTGGCGTTCATCGGCAACGACATTTTCACGCGCTTCTTCGAGGGGCAGGATCCGCTGGGAAAGACGATCGCGATTGAGGGCAACCCGTATGTGGTCGTCGGCGTGGCCCAGGCGCTGGGCAGCGTCTTCGGTCAGTCGCAGGACAACTTCGTGATGATTCCCATCGAGAGTTATTTCAAAACCTATGGGGCGCGAAACGGGATCCGGCTGGTGGCCAAGGCGGTGGACCAGGAGCACCTTGTGCAGGCGCAGGACGAGGCGCGCGTGCTGTTGCGCTCTTACCGGCACCTGGGCCCGGCGCAAGACGACAACTTCGTGATCTTCGCCTCGGAGACCTTCGTGACCCTCTGGGAGCGGCTCACCAAGACCATCGCTGCCATGGCCGTGGGCATCGTTTCCGTGTTCATGGTGGTGGGCGGGATCGTCATCATGAACATCATGCTGGCGGTGGTGACGGAGCGGACCCGCGAGATCGGCATTCGCAAATCGCTGGGCGCGCGGCGGCGCGACATTCTGAATCAATACCTGGTGGAATCGGCGGTGCTCGCTGGCGTGGGCGGGCTGGTAGGCGTGGGAACGGCTTGGCTGATTGCGGTGGTGGTGCGCAGCTTCACTTCGATGCCGATGTCGCTGCCGGCGTCGTCGATCGTCATCGGGGTGGGGCTATCGTCGGTGGTGGGACTGTTCTTCGGCATCTATCCGGCACAAAAAGCATCCAAGCTGGACCCGATCGAAGCCCTGAGGGCGGAGCGCTAAGCGTGACGAAACTGGCGTTCTTCAACGGCCTGAAACTGGCGCTCGATACCATCCGCGGACACAAGCTGCGCGCCTTTCTCACCGTGCTGGGAGTCATCATCGGCACCGGCACCATCATCGGCGTCAGCGCCATTCTCAGCGGGTTCGACACTTCCATCGCCAACGTGCTGCGCAGCTTCGGCCCGAATTCGATTATCGTCTTCAAGTTCCCGGTGGGCCCGCGCGTCGGCAACCTGAGCCCGGAAGAGCGCACGCGCAAGAACCTGACTTATGAAAACGCCGTTGACATCAAGGAACGCTGCCCCGCCGTGGCTGACGTTTCGCCCATGATCTTCCCCAACAAGAGCGTCAACGTGCGTTACAAGGGCAACGACATGTACGACGTCAACCTGATGGGCGTAGAGGAAGCTTATGCGCGCGGCGGCCAGGTGGACATTCATCTCGGGCGCTTCTTCGCCGACGAGGAGGGCCGCCGCCGCGTGCCGGTAGCCGTGGTGGGCGCGGACATCGAAAAAGGGCTTTACGCCAACATGGACCCGATCGGGAAGACCATCCTGGTGGACGGCCACGAGTTTCTGGTGGTGGGCACCATGCTGCGCCCGGCCGCTTCCTTTTTTGGTGATACCGATAACCGGGTGCTGATCCCTTACGGCATGATGCGCAAGATGTACCCCAACGCCAAGGAAATCGCCATTATAGCGACCGCTTACGATGGAGAGTTGCCGGAGGCGCTGGACCAGGTGCGCACGGTGTTGCGGATCGACCGCCGCGTACCCTACAGCAAGCCCGACAACTTCGCGCTCTCGACGGCCGACCAGATGGTCGCCGATTTCCATCAGATCACCGCGATCACATTTCTGGTGATGGCCGTGTTGAGCTCGATCGGCCTGCTGGTGGGCGGCATCGGCGTGATGAACATCATGTTGGTGTCGGTGACCGAGCGCACGCATGAAATCGGCGTCCGCAAAGCGGTCGGCGCGCGGACCACCGACATCCTGATCCAGTTTCTGCTCGAAGCCGCGGCGCTCACCGGTCTTGGCGGCATTGCCGGCATCATTTTCGGCTGGCTCATTGCGCTGATCAGCCGGCTGGTGTTCACCTCGATACCGGCGAGCGTTCCGCTCTGGGCCGCCGTGACCGGCGTAGTGGTGTCCGTGGCCGTCGGACTCTTCTTCGGCATCTGGCCCGCCAACAAAGCGGCGCGGCTGGACCCGGTGGAAGCGCTAAGGTATGAGTAGGCGGCGCCCAGGCGGTCCAAGCCTGCCGTGTTGAGAGTCGTCTCGACATTTCTTTGGTGCGCGCTGGCTGTTTGTTCGATAACCACCGGATAGCGTCTCGCGCTCATTTCAGCCCCGCCTCGTTGAGTATAGCGTTCCCTATCGAGCTTTGTCCGAGTCACTCTCCTGGGGAATTGATCCGCCTGCCCATGGTACAAAGTGCGTATGCCTTCTTTTCGCGTCGAGACGCCGCAGGGGTGTTATGACGCCATCGTCGAACGCGGCATCATCGGCCGTGCGGCGCAATTCGTTCCGGCCCGGGCCGGCAAGATTTTCGTGGTCTCGACCGAAGATGTGTGGCAACACCAGGGCGCGGCTCTGACCGCGGGCCTGCGCGCGGTGGCGCACGAAGTTCTCTACCTGCCGGGCGGTGAAGAGAACAAGCGGATGGCGCCGCTTGAGGCTCTGGCGGAGCGGATGGTGCTAGCGGGCGGCGACCGCTCGAGCGTCGTCATCGCCTTCGGCGGTGGCATTGTCACCGACATGGCCGGCTTCCTGGCCGCCATCTTCATGCGCGGCATTCCCGTGATTCAGATTCCCACTACGCTGCTGGCGCAAGTGGATGCGGCGGTCGGCGGCAAGACTGGAGTCAATCTCGAAAGCGGCAAGAACCTGGTGGGCAGCTTTCACCAGCCGGTCGCGGTGTTGATCGACCCCTCGGCGCTCGAGACTCTGCCGGAGCGCGAATACCGCGCCGGGCTGGGGGAGATCCTCAAGGCAGGGATCATCCGCGAGCCGGAGCTGTTTCATTTTCTGGACGACCGCAGCGCCGACGTGCTGGCGCGGAAGGCGGAGGCAGTGGACCGCATCATCGCCGATTCGGTTCGTATGAAATGCGAAGTGGTTTCGGCCGACGAGCGCGAAGGCGACCTGCGGCGCATCCTCAATCTCGGCCACACCTTCGGGCATGCGCTTGAAGCGGAGACAGCCTACCGCCGTTTCCTGCATGGCGAAGCGGTCGCATTCGGCATGCGCGCGGCGGTGCGGCTGGGCGAGAGCGCAGGGCACCTGTCCGCCGCCGATGCGCGGCACATGCTCGAACTGATCCGGCGCTACGGGCCGATTCCGCCGCTCGACGGAATCGCCGCAGAGCGGCTGTTGGCGCGCCTGGTGCATGACAAGAAGACCGTGCGCGGCAAAATCCACTTCGTGTTGCCGGTGCGCGTCGGCGCGGTCGAGATAGTGAGCGGCATCGACGAAGCGCTGGTGCTGGATTGTCTCAGGTTCGCTCTGACATGAAGGGCACGACGCCCGCAGGCGCGCGCGACGAGCGGGAAGCCGCGCTTTGGGTGCGCGACATGTTCGGCCGCGTGGCACACCGGTACGACCTGGCCAATCATCTGCTGTCCTTCAACATCGATCGTTACTGGCGCGCCCACACGGTGAAGCGGGTGCGGCACATCCTGGAGCGGCCCGAAGCGCGGGTGCTCGATATCTGCTGCGGAACCGGCGACCTGGCGATGGCGTTAGCCCATGCCCGCCGCGGGCTGGTGCTGAGCTCGGATTTCTGCCATCCCATGCTGCTGGGCGCGCGCCAAAAGGCTGACGCTCGGCAGGCGCGCATCGTCCTGTTCGAAGCCGACGCTTTGCGCCTGCCGCTCGGCGACGGCTCGGTCGATCTGCTGACGGTGGCGTTCGGCTTTCGCAACCTGGCCAACTACGCAGCCGGTCTGGCGGAAATGCGCCGCGTGCTGACGGTGGGAGGGATGGCCGCCATTCTCGAATTTTCCCAGCCGCCCAACGCCGCCTTCGCCGCCCTCTACAACTTCTATTCGCGGCGCATTCTGCCGGTCATCGGCGGCGCGTTGTCCGGGTCGCGCGATGCTTACAGCTATCTGCCGGAATCGGTGCGCAAATTTCCCGCAGCAGCAGAGCTGGCGGACGAGATGCGCCGCGCCGGCTTCGCCCAAGTGAGCTACGAATATCTCACCGGAGGCATCGTCGCGTTGCACCTCGGCGTAGCCGGCTGAGGACTCCGTTCTACTCCCTTCGTTCGCAGTTCCCATGCGGCGACTGAACTGGTTGTTGCGCGATGGGGCCCCACGCGAGTTCGCACATGATCGCCCCTTCCCAGAATCGAACATCCCGGCGCGGCTCCGGGAAGCGGTCCCTGCTGGAACGACCCGGCGTGTTTTCCCTCGCCACCCAGCGAGGCCGATAGAAAACATTGCATTTGCCGGCATCCGCGCGCCCTAGCCGTCAGCTCGCCTCTGCCCGCCCCCAGTGGCCCGCCGCTTGCTACAGCACACATTATGCTGCGTGATCTGCGTCAAGCCCTGCGTGCCCTACGCCGCGTTCCCAGCCTGACTGTCATTTCGATATTGACGGTCGCCCTGGGCGTTGGCGCCGGCACAAGCCTGTTCAGTGTAGTGAAAGCGGTCCTGTTGAACCCGCTGCCTTATCCGCAGCCAGACCGCCTGGCGTGGATTTCGGAATGGAGCGACGGCTTCCCCAGAGCGGTAGCGTATCCGAACTACCAGGACTGGAACGCGCAGAACCGCACGTTCAGCGCGATGGCGGCATTCGGAATCGACGACGTGAATACCGGTGGCGACCTCCCGCAGCACACCGCAGTCGCGGAAATCACACCCGGCTTCTTTGACACCTTGGGCGTTCAGCCGGCGATGGGCCGGACGTTTCTGCCGGATGAACAGATTGCCGGCGCTCCCCTGCGCGTCATCCTGGGCTACGGACTGTGGCAGCGCGCTTACGGAGGCGACCGCAACATCATCGGCCGCGCTCTCAAAATCAGTGGTTTCCCGGTAACGGTGATTGGAGTGATGCCGCGGGGCTTCAGCTATCCGCCCAAAACAGAGATTTGGCTATCGGCGGTCGCCATAGGCAACGCCACACCCAGCCGCACAGCTCATAATTTCATGGCCATCGGCAGGCTGCGCCCCGGCGTGAGCTTCGCGCAGGCCCAGAGCGACATGGGCGATCATGCACCGGCTGTACCTGCAGGCGCCTGGCCACTTCATGAGCAAGGATGCTTCGGTCGTTTCGCTCGAGGCGCATACCGTGGGAAAGGTGCGGCCGGCGCTGCTGCTGCTGTTCGGAGCGGTGGGCTTCCTGCTGCTGATCGTTTGCGTGAACGTAGCCAACCTGCTGCTGGTGCGGGTGACGGCGCGGGCCCGCGAGCTAGCCGTACGGCGGGCCTTGGGCGCGGGCCATGCGCGCCTCTTCCGGCAGATGCTGGGGGAGAGCATGGTGCTGGCTCTGGCCGGCGGCGCCGGCGGACTCCTGCTGGCACTGTGGTCGATGGACCTATTAAAGGCTTTGCTGCCGGCCGAAGTGCCGCGCGCAGCGGATATTCGGATCGACATTGGAGTCATGCTCTTTGCGGCCGCCACCACGGCCGCCGCCGGGGTGCTGTTCGGGTTGCTGCCGGCGTGGCGCGCCGTGCGGATGAATATGAACGAAGCCATCAAGGGAGGCTCCCGCAATTATTCAGCGGGCCGGCAGTCGCATCGCACGCAATCGGCCCTGGTGGTTTCCGAGGTGTGCCTCTCTCTGGTGCTGCTGGCCGGCGCGGGCCTACTGGTGAACAGCTTCCTGCGGCTGCGCGCCATCGATCCGGGCTTCCGCTCCGATCACGTGCTGACCGCGACGCTCTCGTTCGCTTCCACGGGGGACGACAAGGAAATACCCCGGTTGCGGGCCGAACATGCCAACGTCCTGGCGCGCGTACGGGCCCTCCCCAGCGTGCAGGCTGCCGGCACTACCGACAGCCCTCCGCTGGAAGGCGGCAGCGATGGTTCCTTTAAGGTGGAGGGCCGCAAACTTCCCGACGATGCCGACGCGGATTACTCTGTGATCAGCTCCGGCTATCTCCGCGCCCTGCGCATCCCCATTGTGAGCGGCCGCGACTTCACCGACGCCGATACCACGGCGAGCGAGGGCGTCGCCATCGTCAGTTCGGAAATGGCGCGCCGGTATTGGCCTGGCCGAAGCCCTCTGGGCGAGCGCATTCAGTTCGACAGCATGTATGAAAAGAACGCACCCTGGCTGACCGTCGTGGGAGTCGCCAGGGACGTTCGCCAGGATGGCCTCACCGAGCCGACCATGCCTGAGGCTTACGTCTGCTATACGCAAGCCAACCGGCTGCTCGAGCCCGCGCTGATGATTCGTACGCCGCTCGATCCGGCCAGCTTGGCCGGCGCGGTGCGCTCGGCGGTGCGCGCCGTGGACCACGAAATCGCCGTCGACTTCAAGACCATGGACGCGGCGATGGCCGAAGCCGTGGCGCGGCAGCGCTTTCAGATGCAGGTGCTGGGCGGGTTTGCCGCGTTGGCCCTGCTGCTCGCGGCTGTGGGCTTGTATGGCGTGCTCTCCTACCTGGTTGCCGCGGGCCGAGGCGAAATCGGCATCCGCATGGCGCTGGGCGCGCAGCCGGTGAGCGTGTTCCGCATGATCACGGGGCGCGCGCTGCGCTTGTCCGCGCTCGGCGCTGTGCTCGGTCTCGCCGGGTGCCTCGGGATGCGCCCCATCGTCGCCGCGCTGCTCTTCGGCGTCGGCCCGAGCGACCCTGTCACCCTGGCCGCCGCAACGGTTGCGTTGCTGGCGGTGGCCTTCGCCGCCAGCGCTTTTCCCGCTCTGCGCGCCATGCGCACCGACCCCGCCTCCGTTTTGCGCGAGGAGTAGCTCGCGAACCTCCGCTTTCGAGAATTGGGGGGCGGGCCGGCAAGCATCTAGCTTCCGGCGGTGGGACAGATTTGCCGCACGCTACAATCAAGCTATCGGAATCACCGCCGTAGTTTCGGTGTTGGCTGTTGCCGCCTTGCTGTTGCTGTGGGCGGCCGTGACGCGGCGTGGCTGAGCCGGCTGAGAAATGGAGACGGACTGCATCTCGAAATCCAGCGTGCTTTGATTGACGTCCTGCTGCTGTGGATGCTCACCGCGCCGCACGAGTTCGCCCACGCCTGGCTGGCCACCCGCTTGGGCGACGACACACCGCGCCGTGACGGGCGCGTGACGCTCAATCCGCTGGCTCACGTGGATTGGATCGGAACCGCCCTGCTACCGTTTGTGACCTCGCTGACAGGCGCCGGCTTCCTCGGCTGGGGGCGGCCCGTTTCCACCAACCCGGCGAAGCTGCGCGGCGGTCTGAACGGGCTGGCGGCGGTGGCGCTGGCAGGCCCGGCGAGCAATGTTGTGATGGCCGTGTTGTTGGCCGCGGTCGCCATGGCCGCGGTCCGCAGCGCGCCCGGCCTGTCCTGGTTTGCGCAACGCGGAGTGCTCTTGAGTCTTTACCTGGCGTTGTTCAATCTGCTGCCGGTGCCGCCGCTCGATGGCTCCAAGCTGCTGTTGGCTGCGCGCATCCCGATCGCCCTTTACCGGGAGATCGCCCGCGCGGGCTTTCTGTTGCTGGTGGTGCTGATGGTTGCCACGTCCTTGGGAAGCTATTTGAGCCTGTGGTCGGAGCAGGCTGCGGAGGCGATTTTCCGCGCGTTGGCCGTAGTGATTTGAAGACTTGCACCAGCCGCTCGCTCACGGTCGCGGCTCGGAATGCGCAACGGGCCCTGACCCTCAGCTTCAACCCAACCGCGCAAGATGGCGGTACACCAAAGCCGCCGGCAGGCCCATAACATTGAAGTAGCAGCCTTCGATTTTCTCGACGAACTTCGACGCCCTCCCCTGGATGGCATACGCTCCGGCTTTACCCTGAGGTTCGCCGCTGGCCACGTACTCATCGATTTCTTCGGCGCTGAGCGCCTGAAACCACACCGCCGTCGATGCACAATCGCGGATCAGCGAATCGTCTTTGCGCAGACAGATGCCGGTGAGCACGTCGTGCCGCCTGCCGGAGAGCAGCGCCAGCATGCGGCGCGCGTCGGCCGCATCGGCGGGCTTGCCGAGCAGGGCGTCATCGACGGTCACGGTGGTATCGGCGGCCAGCACGGTTTCCATCGGCCCGGCGGGCACCGCCAGCGCCTTGGCCAGCGCCAGGCGCTCCACGTAAGCGCGCGGGCCTTCCCCATCGAGCGGCGTCTCATCCACCTCCACCGGCCGAACGACGAAGGGAATGCCGGCCTGGCGCAGAATTTCGCTGCGGCGCGGCGACTGCGAGGCAAGCACAAGCATAGATAGTTTGTGGCGCGATACCATGACATCCAGCGCCAGGACCTCTACTATAGCGTGAGAGGGAGCGCACGTATGAACAGACGCAGTATGCTAGCAGGGATGGTTGCGGCTGGTTTTGACCTGGAGGCGCAAACGAATCCTTCACCCACAGAATCGGTTTATATTCCCAAGGTCCAGCTCGTCGAGGACCGGAAGCTGTTGCACGACTTCATGGACGAGTTCTCCTTCGTCGATCTGGTCACCTCGGAGCCGTCCGTTCGCATCACGCACATTCCGGTTGTGCTCGACCGCAACTTCGGCCCGAACGGCGCAATCTACGGGCACATCTCGCGCCAAAACGCGCAGACCGAGGCTATTCTTGCCCGGCAGCGAGCGGTAGTCGTTTTCCACGGACCCCATTCCTACATTTCGCCCACCTGGTATTCGAAGGCTGAAGTTGTCCCGACGTGGAATTTTGCCGTAGTCCATGCAACGGGAAAACTGAAACCTGTGACCGGCGACGACGCGATGCGCGATTTGCTCGCCAGGCTCATCCGCAAGTTCGAGGAACCGAACTCGCCGTATGACCTCGGCAAGCTGCCTCGGAGCTATGCATCCGGCCTCATCGCAGGCATTCTGGGCTTCGAGCTGGACATCGAATTACTGGAAGGCAAGTTCAAACTGGGGCAGGAACGAAGCGAAGCCGACAAAGAGGGCATCCTGAAACATCTTCGAGCTGCGAAACCGGAGCGCTCCCTCTACGATCTCACCGCCAGCTTCTATGCGCGCCCGAAAAGCCAGTAGTCCGCATGGCGACTCATCTACAATAACCTTTAGGGCCCGGCATGAAATAATCAGTTGAATCGCCGGCGACTGCTCTCTTACGGCCGCGCCTCTGAAGGCGCATCGGAGCCGCGACCGAAGGGGAGTGGTTGACGCAGTGGTAACAGAACGGGTCCATAGGCCGCGCATGCCCCAGACACAATCGCAGCTTTCAAGGCCGGGCCTGCTTCGCCAGCTTGGTTTTTTCAGTGCCACCGCGCTGGTGATCTCCAACATGGTGGGCACCGGCATCTTCGCCACCACCGGATTCATGGCGGGCGATCTGGGCAGCGCTGCGCTGATCATCGCTTGCTGGACGGCCGGAGCGTTCTTCGCCTTCGCTGGCGCCCTCAGCTACTCCGAGTTGGGCGTCAATTTTCCCAGCTCGGGCGGCGAGTACGTTTACCTGACGCACGCCTTTGGCCCGGAGTGGGGATTCATGACCGGCTGGGTTTCGTTCTTCGCCGGCTTCTCGGCGCCGATTGCGGTGACGGCGCTGGCGTTCACCGAATACCTCAGCCATTTCTTCCCGGTTTTGGCGCAGGCCAACACGCCGTTCGTATTCGGCTCGGGAATGCTTTCGATCCACCTGGGACCGGCCCAGGCGGCGGCCTGCGGTCTGATCGCGCTTCTCACCATCCTCAACTGCCTGGGCGTGGGGCTCGCCGCTAAGGTGCAGAATTCGCTCACCACCACCAACCTCTGCGTGCTGGCTGGGTTCGTGGTGCTGGGCCTCGCGTTCGGAACGGGAAGCTGGAGCCATTTTTCGCATCCCGCCGTGCGCACGTCGACCGCCTCGCTACCGGCGCAGTTCGCCATCAGCCTGCTGTGGGTGATGTTCGGATACAGCGGCTGGAACGCGGCAACTTATGTGGCCGAGGAGGTGCGCCGCCCGGAGCGCACGCTGCCGGCGGCGCTGGCGGCGGGCGCCGCGCTGGTAGCCGTGCTCTATCTAGGGCTTAACGTAGTTTACATCTATTCCACGCCGCTCGAGCAGATGAAGGGCGTCATCAAGGTGGGCGCGCTGGCGGCCTCGAACCTGTTCGGGCCGGGCATCGCGGGCTTATTCTCCGCGCTGATGGCGCTCTCCATCGTGGCCACCGTGAATGCCGAGCTGACCATCGGGCCGCGCGTTTATTACGCCATGGCCAAAAACCGCGCATTCTTTCCGGCGGCCGGCAAAGTGCACGCCCGGTATCACACACCGGTGTTCGCCATTCTTAGCCAGGGCCTGTGCGCCATGCTGATGACCTTGACTTCGTTTCGCGACCTGCTGACTTACATCGGCATGAGCCTGACCATCTTCACCGTGCTTTCGGTCGCGTCGCTGATGGTGTTCCGGCGGCGGCGTCCTAGCTGGCAGCGGCTGCGGGCGGTCGATTTCGCTTACCCGCTGCTGCCGGTTTCGTATATTCTGGTAGGCGCTGCCATGGTGATCTTCGGCATCAAGGAAGCGACGGTAGCATCGCTCACCGCGTTCGGCACCGTGGGCGCGGGCGCGCTGGTGTACCACTTCGCCATCCGGCCGCGGCCGCGCGAATGAGTCCCGCCGGCGTCGCCACCACCGAGCGGCCGACGCGCGTTCGCTACTGGGTGATCGTCTTCGCCGTCACGCTGGCGATCCTCACCTATATCGATCGCGTCTCCATTTCCTACGCGGCGCTGTTCATCCGCCACGATCTGCACCTTTCGTCCGACCAGTTGGGCTGGGCCTTCGGAGCTTTCGGGCTGGCTTACGCCCTGTTCGAAATGCCGGGCGGCTATCTCGGCGACCGACTGGGCCCGCGCAGCGTGCTGCTACGCATCGTGCTGTGGTGGTCGTTTTTCACCGCCGCCACCGGACGGGCGTGGAACCTGGTCTCCATCACCACCACTCAGTTCCTGTTCGGCGCCGGCGAAGCGGGCTGCTTTCCCAACCTGACGAAAGCGTTCACCACGTGGCTGCCGGCCCGCGAAAAAGTGCGCGCGCAAGGCATCATGTGGCTGAGCGCGCGCTGGGGCGGCGCCTTCACTCCGCCGCTGGTGGCGCTGGTGATGGGGTTCGTGGGATGGCGCAATGCGTTCGCGTTCTTTGGCCTGCTCGGCGTGCTCTGGGCGGTCTTGTTCTACCGCTGGTATCGCAACGATCCGCGGGACAACGCGCGCTTGAACGATGCCGAGCGCCGCCTGCTGAGCCAAAGCGCCACGCTGGCCACCGGCCACGGCGACGTTCCTTGGGGCAAACTGGCGCGCTCGCGCCAGGTGTGGATGCTCTGCTGGCAATATTTTTCGCTTTCCTACGGGTGGTATTTCTACATCACCTGGCTTCCCACTTATCTGCGCGAATCGCGCCACGTGCAGATCGGCGCCACGGCGTGGCTCGGCATCCTGCCGCTGTTCTTTGGCGGATTGGGCAATCCCGCATCGGTGGTAGCGGGTAGCTGGCTGAGGCGGCGCAACATCAGCGTGACGTGGGCCCGCCGCATCATGGCGAGCGTCGGCTTCGCGGGCGCAGCCGCGTTCCTGGTGTTCTCGACTACCAGGACCGACCCGCTGTCGGCCATGCTGGCCATCGCCATGGCGAGTTTCTGCAACGACCTAGTGATGCCCGGCGCGTGGAGCGCCGCCATGGACGTCGGCGGCAAATTCGCCGGCACGCTTTCCGGCGCCATGAACATGTGGGGTAATTTCGCCGGCTTCGTGGCGCCCGTGGTTATCGGCTACTTACTGCGCTGGACGCATAGTAACTGGAATCTTACATTCTATGTTTCCGCAGCCGTGTACTTGACCGGTGTCGTCTTTTGGATGCTGCTAGACCCGGTGACGCCGATAGAGCCGTAGCGTGGCGCGGGCTGTCGGGCCTGCTGTGTCGAAAGTCATCTCGACATCTCTTTTGTTCGCGCGTGGCCGTTGCCAAGAAACGTCGGCACGAATGCCGACGCTGCGGGCATGACTGCCCGCGCCACGGAGCTTACTCGTAGCGCAGCGCGACTAACGGATCGACCTTCGCGGCGCGGCGGGCGGGGAGCCAACCGGAGGTTAAGGCAACGGCCACTAACACGCCGAGGGCAACTGCAAGAGTAAGTGGGTCGGCCGGCTTGAGTCCGAAGAGCTTGCTTTGGATGAACCGGGCACAGGCGAGGCTGGCCGGAATGCCGATCACCAGGCCGATGGCGATGAGCACGGCGGTTTCGCGCAGAATCATGCGGACCACGCTGCCGCCTTGCGCACCCAGCGCCATACGGATGCCGATCTCGTTAGTGCGGCGCGCGACACCGTAAGAGAGCACGCCGTAAAGGCCGATCGCCGCCAGCACTAAAGCGAGCGCGCCGAATGCGGTGGAGAGCTGGGCGATGATGCGCTGCTGGTGCAGGTTGTCGTCGAGCAGCGCTTCCATGGTTCGCGGCGTGCCGACGTGGATGTCGGGGTCGTACGCCAGAATCGCTTTGCGCGAGGCCTCGATCACCGGAGCGGGATCGGCAAAAGTCCGGATCTCATAGTGCATGCCCGGCGAGTAATCGCCCAGGGGCTGACGCGCGGCCAGGTAAAAGCGGCGGAATATTTCGCGGCGCAGGCTGTGGTCGCGCGCGTCGCGAGCCACACCGACAATCGTGAAGGTCTTGCGACTATCGGGGAATTCGTCGGTAACATGTTTGCCGATAGGGCTCGATCCGCCGAAATAAAACCTGGCGAAAGTCTCATTCACGACGCAGACGGATTCCGCGCTGGCCACGTCCTGCGGCCCAATATCGCGGCCTAGTAGCATCGGAATACCGACGCCCGTGAAATAACCGGGGCCGACTTGATCGAACGCGCTGGACAAGTCCCTGGGTTTGTTCGAAGTGTAGCCCTCCACGCTGATTTCATCGCCCGACTCGCTGCCGCTGAATAAGCCGTTCGACGAATAGGTCACCGCGCGCACGCCCGGAATACCAGCCAGGCGGTCGCGCAGGCTTTCGTACGCAACCGGCAGTCTGTCGCCCGAGTAGCCGGCCGAGAGCAGGTCCACGCCCACCAGGATCAGCCGGTCGCGCGAATAACCCAGATTGACATTTTCCAGATTGCGCAGCGTGCGCACGAACCACCCCGCTCCGATGAGCAGCACAACGGAGATGGCAATCTGTCCGATCACCAGGATCTTTCCCAACCCGATGCGCGCGCTCGATCCGGTGAGCCCGCGGCCCGCATCCTTGAGCGTGCGGCTGACGTTGACGCGGGACGATTGCCACGCCGGCGCGAGTCCGAAAACCAAGCCGGTGAGCAGGCAGACGCCGGCGGTGAAGAGCAGGACCTTGAGGTCCGGGCGAACATCGAGCGTCAGCGGATTGGACCCGCTCGAGACTATGCGCACCAGAAGTTTCACGCCGGCGGCGGCAAATGCAGCGCCGGCCATTCCGCCAGCCGCGGCGAGAACCAGGCTTTCGACCAGAAACTGGCGGACCACGCGGGCACGGCCGGCGCCCAGCGCGAGGCGCACACCGATCTCTTTCTGGCGCGCCGTGGCGCGCGCCAGCAGCAGGTTGGCCACGTTGGCGCAAGCGATCAGCAGCACCAGCGCCACCACAGCCATCAGCACGTAGAGTGGGTCGGCGAAATCGCCGCGCAGGCTGGAGACACCGTTGCCGGCGTCATGCAGTTTCAGATTCTGTTTCAGAATACTGGGCTGGCTGCGGCTGAGCACGGAAAATTCCTCGGCCACCAGTTGTTTGAAAACCACGTCTACGTTGGCCTGCGCCTGCTGGCGGGTGACGCCCGGTTTGAGGCGGCCGATGACTTGCAGCCACATCACCTTTTCGGCAATGTGTCCTGGGTCGTCCTCCAGCCACATGCGGCCCGGCATCAGTTGCGGCTGCATGTCCAGCGGAACCCAAACGTCGGGCGCAGCGCCGATCTGCTCGCCGCGAAAATTCGGCGGCGCCACGCCGATTACGGTGAGGTCGGCCTTGGCCACGCGCAGGCGCGCTCCAATGGCGGAGAACGCGCCGCCGAAGCGGCGTTGCCAATAGCTGTAGCTGAGGACGGCATATGGCGCCGATCCGGGGCCGCGTTCATCGGCGGCCCAAAACGCGCGGCCCACGAGCGCGTTGGCGCCGAGAACGGTGAAGTAGTTGCCGCTCACCAGCCTGGTATGAATCTCTTCGGGAGGCTCCCCATTCACGCTGGCATTCTGGCTGCTCATCTGGCTCTCCGCTGCCAGGACACCGGAGAACGTCTGCGTGCGGTCGCGCAGCCCCTCGAATTCGCGCGTGGAAAGGATGCCGCGCTCCCCGTCGCTGGTGCCGATCCAGACGCCCGAGTCGGTGGGATCGGTCAGCGCTACCAGCTCCTGCGGGTTGCGCACTGGCAGCATTTTCAGAATCACCGAATCGATGAGGCTGAAGATGGCCGTGTTGGCGCCGATGCCCAGCGCCAGCGAGAGCACCGCTACGGCCGAGTATCCGGGGCTCTTGGCGAGCATGCGCACGCCGTAGGCAAAATCCTGGCGCAGTTCCGCAAAGCTAGTCATGGCGATTAGACGCTCCCCTCCGCCGTTTGGTTAGGCCAAGCCGCGCCTACTCAGCGTGTCCTCCGCAGGCAGCGACGCCAACAGATAGATATACGAATCAATATAAGAAATGATACATCCAAAGCCTGAGGACAGAGTCGGGAATGAGTTTTGATCTCCAACCCGTCCTGAAAGGCGAACTCGTGGAGCTCAGGCCGCTTCGGGAAGAGGATTTTCACGACCTTTATGCGGCGGCTTCCGATCCGCTCATTTGGGAGCAGCATCCGGCCAGGGACCGCTACCAGGAAGCGGTGTTCCAAGCATTCTTCCGCGGGGCCATGGAATCCGGCGGAGCGTTCGCCGTCACGGATACCAAAGACGGGCGAGTCATCGGGTCGACACGATTCTGCGGATATAACGAAGAGAGAAGCCAGATCGAGATCGGCTGGACGTTTCTGGCCAGATCGCACTGGGGCGGCATCTACAACCGGGAAATGAAACACCTCATGCTGCGGCACGCCTTCAGGTTTGTAAACAGCGTGATTCTTGTCGTCGGTCCGCAGAACGTGCGCTCACAGAGGGCCGTGGAAAAAATAGGCGGTGTGCGTGTGGGAATAAGACCCGACGACTCGGGCGGCCACGACAATTTTGTCTACCAAATCACGGCTGAAGCTTTCGCGCAACAGGGACGGACCTGAAAGAATATTCCGGGGCCGCGGGCATCAGCGCCACGGCCGGTTGGTGCGAGAAGTCCCTACGGCTGCAAGATCACTTTCATCAGGCCGGGCTCGCGGGCGTACAGGCGTTCGAACCAGGCTGGGCCTTCGGCCAGCGGCGCAACGGCGCTGATTAGCGGCTCGACGCGGACAGCGCCGCGCGCCAGCAGATCGATGCAGGTTGGATACTCGCCCGAAGAGGCGCAGGAGCCGAACAGGCGAAGCTGGCGCGTCACTACCGCTTGCAGCGGCAGCTCGATCTTGGGCGCCACGTTGCCCACCAGCGTCAGCGAGCCGCCCTTGCGCAACGCGGCGATGGCGGTCTGGATCGGCTCGGTGGCGCCGACCGCTTCCACGGCGACATCCGCGCCGCGCCCGCTGGTGAGCCCGCGGACGAACTCCGGCGCGTCGCTTTCCTTGGGATTGACGACGGCGGTAGCGCCAAGCGCGAGCGCCATTCTCAGCCTGCCTGCATCCACATCGGCGACGATCACCTGCGCGCAGCCGGCAAGCTTGAGCGCCTGCAGCGCCAGCGTGCCGATCATGCCGGCGCCCACCACCAGCGCGCAATCGCCCAACCGCACCGGCGTCAATCCCACCGCGTGCACGGCCACCGAAACGGCCTCGATCATGGCGGCGTGCTCGAACGGCAGCGCATCCGGTAAGTGGTAAGCGATGCGCGCCGGCGCCACCACGTACTCGGCGAAGGCGCCGTGGCGGCGATAGTCGCCGCAGGAGACGCCCAGCACCTGCCGGTTATCGCAGAGATTGAATTCGCCGCGCGCGCAGAAAAAGCAGGCGCCGCAATACACGGTGGAATCGAAGGTGACGCGGTCGCCTTCGCGGAAGCCGGCGACGCCCGCGCCCACGCCGGCGACTGTTCCGGCGGCTTCGTGTCCCATCACCAGCGGCGGCTGGCGGCGCCCGGTGCTGCCATCGAAGCCGTGCACGTCGCTGCCGCAGATGCCGCAGGAATGGACCCGCACCAGCAATTCGCCAGCCCCCCGCGCCGGGGCAGGCATGTCTATCAGCTCCAGCCGCTTGTACTGTCTCAACAGCAGTGCGTTCATAAACCTATGCCAGCAACTCCGCACGCATCACAGTGACCGCCTGGCCGCCGAGGATCACGCGGTCGCCGTTCACTTTAACGCGGACTACGCCGCCGCGCGCGGAAGCCTGGTAAGCGGTGAACTCGCGCTTACCGAGGCGTTCTGCCCAGTATGGTCCCAGGGCGGTGTGCGACGAGCCGGTGACTGGGTCTTCATCGATGCCCGAGCCGGGAGCGAAGAATCGCGAAATGAAATCGAAGCCGGCTGTCGAGGCACGGGCGGTGACCATGATGCCGCGCGCGCCAACCTTCTTTAAGGCGGTGAAATCCGGCGCGGCGGAGCGCACTTCCTCTTCCGACGCCACTTCCACCAGGTAATCGAACTGATTGCGCGCAACGTTGGTGGCTTTCACGCCGAGCGCGGCGAGCAACCCCGCCGGCGCTTCCACTGTGGCCGCAATCTTGGCCGGAAAATCGAGCTCGATCCACTCGCCGCGCCGGTCCGCCAGCAGCAAGCCGCTGCGTGTCTGGAAGCGCGCCTGCCGGCCCTCCGGCAGATGGCCGTCCTCCCACAGCACGTGCGCGCTGGCGATGGTGGCGTGGCCGCACAGATCCACTTCCACCGCGGGCGTCAGCCAGCGCAGGCGGTACCCGTCGTTTTCCGGATGCAGAAAGGCGGTCTCCGAGAGGTTCATTTCGCGCGCTACGTCGCGCATCCAGGCATCCGGGCGCGGCTCGGAAAGCACGCAAACCGCCGCCGGATTGCCGGCGAATGGCCGGTTGGTGAAAGCGTCGACTTGGACAATGTGAACAGACATGGTTGTGGCTGGTTTACCTCCAATCTGGCGAAGGGATCTTATTAGTCTACTCTAGAACGAAAACGGGCAAGCTAAAGCATGCCCCACCTGCGCTCCGCACGTTATAATCGCAACGTAATGGATGTATTTGAGGAGTTGGTGCGCCTGCGCGGGCTCGGTCAAAAGTGTGCGCTGGCCACCATTGTGGAGGTGCGCGGCTCGATTCCCAGCTACGAAAGCGCCAAGCTGCTGGTGCGCGAGGACGGTTCCATGGTGGGCACCATCGGCGGCGGTTGCGTGGAAGCCGAAGTGTGGAACGCGGCGCGCGAAGTGATGGAAACCGAAAAACCGAGGCAGCTCACGTTCAACCTGGGCCAGGACGCCGCTTATGACAATGGCCTGATCTGCGGCGGGCAGCTCAACATTTTCGTGGAGCCGGTGCTGCCCATACCGCACGCCTTCATCTTCGGCGCGGGGCACATTTCCAAGAGCCTGTCGAAAGTACTTTCCCTGGCTGGTTTCGCGACGGTGTTGATCGACGACCGGGAAAGCTTCGCCAGCCGCGAGCGCTTTCCGGAAGCCGCGGCGGTGCACGCGGGCGAATACGAAACCGTGTTTCCCACGCTGGCCATCAACGAGACCGGCTTCGTGATCATCGTTACCCGCGGCCATCGCGATGACATGCGCGTGCTGAAGCTGGCGGTGGAGACGCCGGCCCGCTATATCGCCATGATCGGGAGCAAACGCAAAGTCCTCAACGTGGTGAAGGAGCTGGAAAAGGAAGGCGTGGCACGCAGCGCCTTCGAGCGCGTTCACGCCCCGATGGGCCTGGATATCGGCGCCATTTCGCCGGAGGAGATCGCCATCGCGGTGGCGGCGGAAATGATCGCGGTGCGCCGCAACGCGCCGTCCAACTGGCGGGCGCTCTCCCTTTCGGTGCTGGCCGGGAGCGCGCCGCGCGCCGCAGTCTCGCAGTGACCGCCGGGCTCATTCTGGCCGCCGGCGAATCGCGCCGCATGGGTACGCCCAAAGCGCTGCTGCGGTACCGCAAAGAATCGTTCCTGGATACGCTGATCGGCCTCTTCGAAGTGCGCTGCGCGCCCGTGATCGTGGTGCTGGGAGCAGCGGCGCAGGAGGTCCGCGCCGCAAGCCGCCGCGCGGCAACGTTCGTCGAAAATAAGCATTGGCAGAGCGGCCAGACCAGTTCCATGCAGTGCGGATTGCGGGCTGTGCCGGCCGAGGCCGCCGGCGTCCTCTTCACGCTAGTGGACCACCCGGCGGTGAGGATGGAGACGATTGACGCGCTGTTGGGAGCGGACGTCAGCGCCGGGCATGAGCCGGGCAAGCTCAAACATTCCCCAACACGGGTGCAGATCGCCAGCCGCGGCGGGCAGGAATCGCAGAGTCAGGCGCTGTTGCGCGTGCCGGTGTACCGGGGGCGCAACGGGCATCCCATTTGGTTTTCGCGCAGCTTGGTGCCGGAATTCCTGGCGCTGGCGGAATCCGGCGCCGCGCGCGACGTGGTGCGCGCGCGCGCTAGCGAAACCGGATTCGTGGACGTGGACGACGCGGGCGTGGTGGCGGACATCGACGATCTCGCAGCGTACCGCACGTTGCTCGAGGGTGAGCGATGAAACTGCGCGCCGGCACGGTGTGGAAACTCGCCGGAGCCGCCCTGGCGCTGGTGGTGGCTGCCGGCATCGTCGTACCTTATATCGATACCGGCTCGTACGGCGAACGTTTGCGAGGCTCGCTCGAGCGCTCCCTGGGACGGCGCGTGGAATTCCGCGGGCCGGTGCGCTTCAGCCTGTTCAGCGGCCCGGGGTTCTCGGTGGACGACGTGGTGATCCACGAGGACCCATCCATCGGCCAGGAGCCGATCGCGTACATGGACAACATGACCGTGCGGCCCGGCCTGTGGTCGCTGGCCGGGGGCCGTTTCGTGATTGCGTCCATCAGCCTGGATGGCGCGAGCATCAACCTCTCCAAGTCCGGCCCGGCCTCGGAGTGGGGCCGCTGGAATTTCGCCTCGCTCATCGACCGCTCGGTGATGAGGCGCGCGCCTTCGCTGCACGTGCGCAACAGCCGCATCCATTTCAAATTCGGTGATGAGAAATCGGTGTTCTATCTGACCGAAACCGACCTCGACATTTCTCCGCCAGGATCGGCGGGGGGCGGATGGAGCCTCGATTGTTCGGCCAAGCCGGCGCGCAGCGACCGCACCGCGCAAGGGCTGGGCGAATTCCGTTTGCGGGGCCGCTGGTACGTGGCGCCGGAGCGTGTGGATCTCAACCTGGAGATCGAGCGCACGCTGCTGGGCGAGATGACGGTGCTGCTGCGCGGTCAGGCCGGCGGCGTGAACGGGAGGATTTCGGCGCTGCTCCACCTGGCTGGGCCGATTGACCGCATTGGCATTGCCGGCCGGCTCAATATCGAAGACGTTCACCGCTGGGACCAGATGCCGCCATACGGGCAAGGGTGGCCGCTCGACGTGCGGGGCCAGCTGAATCTGCCCGGCCAGGATCTCGAGATTGATTCGGGCTCGGTGAACGGTGCGGCGCTGCCGCTCGCGGTGCGATTGCATGCCAGCAATTACCTGGCGCAGCCGCGCTGGGCGGTGTCGCTGAGCTGGAATCGTTTTCCGCTGGGTCCGCTGGTGGAACTGGCGCGGCACATGGGACTGGAGGTTCCGCCCAAGCTGCAAGTGGACGGCACGGTGGACGGCGCCATCGGCTATTCGGGCGCGGGCAGCCTGCAGGGCCAACTCGCGCTGCACGACACGGCGGTCACCATACCGGACGCTCCGCCGCTGAAGCTCGATCCGTCCATCATCGTACTCGAGGACGGCCACGCGCGGCTGGCCCAGACACTGGTGCGCACCGCAGGCCCGGACCATGTGCAGGTGGAAGCCGACTACGCTTTCCTCGAAGGCGCGTTCGATATCACGATCTCCGGCGCGCGCACGAAGATGGCGGCTCTGCGCGCGCAGGTTACGCTGGCGGCCGTTCCCTGGCTGGAGCAGGTGCAAAGGGGCGATTGGAGCGGGCAACTGCGCTATCATCGCGACGCCGGGAACGCGGGATGGACCGGCAACCTGCAAGTGAACCAGGCGCAAATTCCAGTGGATGGACTCGCCGATCCGCTGCTGATGGATTCCGCGCGCGTCGAGATCGATGGCGCGCGGGTGACCATCGACCGTTTGCGGGGCGCCGCCGGCAAACTCAAGTTCACGGGCGATTACAGCTACCTGCCGGGAGTGGCGCATCCGAATCGCGTGCACCTGCACGCGTCGGATTGGGATGCAGCCGAAGTAGAAACGGAATGCCTGCCGGTGCTGCGC
Source organism: Bryobacteraceae bacterium (assembly GCA_049587755.1). Classification (GTDB taxonomy): domain Bacteria; phylum Acidobacteriota; class Terriglobia; order Bryobacterales; family Bryobacteraceae; genus Bog-375. The sequence continues at coordinate 89,682 of JBAVEN010000003.1, forward strand.
CGCGGATCGAGCTTGCTCGATCGCGCCCTGGGCCGCACCACCCTGCCCGATTGGTTGAAGGCGCGCCAGGTGGAGGGCACGATTCAGATCGACCGCCTGGCGATGGCCACCGCCCGCCTGGACGGGGTGCGCTCGCGTCTGGAATGGAACGCCGCCCGGGTGGAGTTCAGCGACCTCGAAGCTACGCTGGCCCGCGCGGTTATCAAGGGACGGCTGGCGGTAAATTTGAGTGGCCATCTGCCCGGGTACCGCTTTACCGGACAGGTGAAGAACGTGCCGTGGCAATCCGGCGGGCTGGATGCGGCGGGCTCGTTCACCACTTCCGGCGTTGGTGCGGAGTTAGTGGCGAACCTGACTTCGGCGGGGACCTTCTCCGGAACCGATCTCGACTTCGGGCCGGTCGCGCCCTGCCGCGCCAGCGGTAGCTACAGCCTGGCGTGGAGGCGGGGCAGTCCGCAGGCCAAACTCACTGGCCTCAACCTGCGCACCGAAGACGATATCTACACCGGGCGCGGCGCCTCTCAGGACGATGGCAAGCTGCTGATCGTGCTCACGAACGGCGCCAAGGAACTCCGGATCGCGGGTGTCCCCGGCAAGTTGCAGGCGGAAGATTCCGACCGGCAGTAAGCTGGCGCGGTGCCGGCACTAACCCGGTGCGGTATAATGAAACCAGGTCGTAGGGGAACGCTTTCTTTCGTTATGCCGCTTTACGAATACCTGTGTCACCGGTGTGGGAAGAGCTTCGAGGTGCTGCAAAAGTTCGCCGACGAGCCTCTCACCCAGCACCCGGAGTGCGGCGGCGAAGTGGAGCGGCTGGTGTCGGCTCCCACGCTGCAGTTTAAGGGGTCCGGGTGGTACATCAACGATTACGGAAGTGGCAAGGCTTCCGCGCCCGATTCCAAGAACGGACAAGCCAAGACTGGCGGCAAGCCGGAGTCAAAGCCCGAAACCAAGTCCGAGAACACGTCCGCCCCCGCCGCAAGCGCCGATAAGTAGGCGGGGCAGGCGTCCGCGAGTTAGCCGGGAAGATGCCATCCGGCGATCATTCCTTCGTCACATTCGAGTGTTAGCCTAAGTGGACATGAGCAAGATCCTTGCCTTAGTCCTGATGGCGGGCGGCCTGTTGAGCGCCGCTCCCAAAAGACCGAAATTGGTAGTGGCGATCGTCATCGATCAGTTCCGCTACGACTACCTCACGCGCTACCGGGCGGACTACCACGGCGGTTTCGACCTGCTGCTGAGCAAGGGCGCCGTCTTCACTAACGCCCGTTACCAGCAGTTCCCGACGGTGACGGCGGTGGGCCACAGCATCTTCCTTAGCGGCGCCACGCCCGCGCTCAGCGGCATCATCGCCAATACCTGGTACGACCGGGATGCGCAAATGGAAGTCACCAGCGTCTCCGATCCGGAGACCACGCTGGTGGGCGGGCCGGGTGAAGGCTCCTCGCCGCGGCGGATGCTGGTGGACACGGTGGGCGACGAGTTGAAGATGGCGGACAACAGCCAGTCACGCGTGATCGGCATCTCGCTCAAGGACCGGGCCGCCATCTTGCCGGCCGGTCACATGGCCAATGCGGCCTATTGGTTCGACAGCAAAAGCGGTAACTTCGTCTCCAGCACTTACTATTTCGCAGACGCGCCGGCGTGGGTCAAGGAAACCAATGCCGCACGCCCCGCCGACCGCTACGCCGGCCAGATCTGGCTGGGGCACCGCATGCCGCAGCCGGGCGCGCTGTATAACGCGCTCGAAGCCACGCCGTACGGCAACGATCTGGTGGAGGGCTTCGCCGAGCGCGCGCTGGCCGGCGAGCAACTGGGCCAGCGGGGAGTCACCGACCTGCTGGCGGTGAGTTTTTCTTCCAACGATTACGTCGGGCACGCCTACGGCCCGGATTCATCGGAAGCGCGAGCCATTTCGGTCGCCACCGACGAGTTACTGGGAAAGCTCTTCGCCGCGCTGGACCGTGCGGTGGGCCTCGATAACGTGCTGGTGGTGCTGACGGCGGATCACGGGGTGGCCCCGGTGCCCGAGGTGAACCGGGCCCGCCATATGCCAGGCGGTCGCATGCCGGAGGGAATCGTCGCCAAAACGGTGCAAGAAGCGCTCAGCGCGAAATATGGCAAATTCGATTGGATCACCGCCGTGGAAGAATCGGTGGTCTATCTCAATCGCGAGCTGATTGCCGTCAAGAAACTCGACCTCGCCGAGGTGGAGCGTACCGCGGCCGCGGCCCTGCGCGAAGTGCCGCACGTCTTCCGCGTCTATACGGGCGTGCAACTGGCGAGCGGCCAGGCGCTGGAGGAATCGGTGGGACGACTGATGATGAACGGCTATTACCCGCGCCGCGGCGCCGACCTGGAAGTGCTGCCCGAGCCTTATTGGATGTTTTCCCGCACGGGCACGACCCACGGCGTGACGTTTGGCTACGACACGCATGTGCCGGTGATCTTCCTGGGGGCCGGCATTCGCGCCGGCGAGTACGACAACAACATCACGCCCAACGATATCGCCCCCACGCTGGCCACCGTCCTCCGCGTGGAAACCCCCAGCGGCTCCATCGGCCGCGTGCTGATAGAAATGTTCGCCCAGTAGAGAATCCCGGCGGCAAGCGCCCGATTCGGCGTTATCGCCGAACGGGTTTTTGCCGATCGGCGGGATCTTGGAGTGGGGTGTGCTACGCTAATGTTTCTACACATCATTTCAGGAGTTTTTTCATGTCACTTCGGATGGGCCTGGGGCCGGTCGCGGCTTGCGCGGCCCTTTTTAGCCTTGCGCCGCTCTCCCACGCGCAGCCCAAGATTGCGGTGATCAGCCTGCAAAAGGCAGTGTTCGACACGGCGGACATCAAGAAAGCCAGCGCCGAAATGGAGGCGCGGTACAAGCCACGCGCGGACAAGCTGCGGCAGATGCAGGAGGAACTGGCCTCGGTCTCGCAACGGCTGCAGCAGGGCGCGGGTCAAATGACGCCGCAGGCCGAATCGGAACTGCGCTCGCAAGGACAGAGATTGCAGAAAGAAGCGCAGCGCATGCAGGACGACTTGCAGGCCGACGTGCAGGCCGACCGCCAGGACATCCTGTCCAAAGCCAGCCAGCGCATGACCGACATCGTCAAGAAACTCGCCACGGAAAGAGGCATCGACGTGGTGGTGGAGCAGCAGGCCATCGTTTTCTTCAAGCCCACCCTGGACATCACCGCCGACGCCACCGCGGCCTACGATAAGGCTTATCCGGTGGCCGCGGCACCGGTCGGCAAATAACGCAAGGTTCCGGAGAAGAGATGGGCGGCTATCTCGATCAGTACGGCGCGGGCGATGAGCGCCGCAGCAAACGGATCAAGATGGGATTCTACGTTTTGCTGGCGGCGGTGGCCGTGATACTGGCCGGCAGCCTGGTCCGTTTCTTCTTCATCCCCAACTCCGCCGAGCGGCGGGTGCGGGCTTTCATGGACGATCTTCAGTCCGGCGAATACCAGCAGGCTTATGCTCTGTGGGGTTGCACCCCCGCGCAGCCGTGCAGCGCGTATTCCCTCCAGGACTTCATGAAAGACTGGGGGCCCGAGGCGGTGCCGCCGGGGAGGTTCGAAGTGCTCAACGGCGAATCGTGCGGTTCGGGGACCATCGTCGATGTTGATGCCGGCAAGGCCGGCGACAAGCGTCTGTGGGTGGAAAACGGGACGCGCACGCTTAGCTATCCGCCGGCCCCTGAGTGCGGCCCGCGCCGCAACCGCATTTACGATTTTTTCCGCGACCTAAAGTACCGCATGCACGGGCACACGTATCTCCACGGGTCGCAGCAGTGAGGGCGACGGCCACCGACCCGCTCGCGCCCTGCCGCAACCAACGCCCAATGCGCTCGCGCGCCGAGTACCGCGGCAAGGCGCAGGACGAAACCTGGAATTTGATCGGGGAAAGCTGATGGACGAGCGAGCTTACTACACCGAAAGCCAGGCGACCAAGCCTGCTACCTTGAACTGCCCGTACTGCCGCAGCGCGGAGTCGTACGATCTGCACTGGGTGGTGCGCAAAAAGAAGGACCGCTTGCCGGGCGGCGCCGACGAGCGCGACCGCGCCAAGTTCGCTAAAGCGCAGAGCTACATGGTGCTTCTGGATGATAAGGTAGCCTGCAAGAACTTGCGCTGCCGCAAACGCTTCGACATTTCCGGCGTCAAGACGATGGCGTTTTTGTAGGCGTGACCGCGGCTGGGCGATGCTGACTCAGGGGCTGACCGGGGTCGGCGGAATCGGCCCACCGGGTTTGACCGCGATCACTGTGTCGGAGAACTTGCCCCGATAGACAATCACCAGTTTCTCTTTGTCGATGAAGCTCCGTTGATTCACTCGACTCATGACATAGACTGACTTGTCGGCGGGAGGATTGGGAGGCTCCGGCTTAAACTCCCGAAATGTCTCTGCTTTGGATAGCACGCGGTAATAGTTCAGCGCAAAGGCGGACAGATCGAACATTCCGACGTCGGTGACACCATAGGTATGGTTGTAACGCGCTAAGACGCAATAAACCTGCTTTGAATCCGCGTCCCATTGATATTCCTTAAAATACGACAGGCGCAGGCAGAGCAGAAAGTAAAGCGCCAGGCAGAGAGAAACGGCGGTGAGGCCGCGGCGGAGCCACTGAGAAACCAGGGATCGGGCCGGCGCGGCTAGTATGATACCTCCCAGAAGAGTGCACAAGGGCAGGAGAAAAATTCCGGCTCGGCCCAAGGGCAGGGGCAGCCTGTAGAAGCGAAACGCCAGCCAGTGCATCAGCACGCACAGCGTCACGATGCCAGCGAGCGCGGCGGCGAATCTTCCCAGCCACCTGGCGCGCTTGTCGTGAAGCCACGAGCCGTCGAGCCACGCCGACACAATCCGGCAACAGCAGAGAATCAGGAAAACAGGCAGCAGCAACGGCCTCAGAAAACTCATCGCCTTGTACCATGCGGTCCCTTGGAACCGCGGGTCGAGGCGATAGAGCGAAGACTGCATCAGGCTCTGCCGCATTTCTTTGAGCGAATGCGCGCCGATGCCATAGTCATAGCCCCACCAGTGCAACATGGGATAACCGCACATCAGGAGCGCGACCAGCAGCCCCGGCAGGGCGCAGAATCCCACCGTGCGTAGCACGGACTCCCTGCCGCGATGGCCTACGGCCCACGCCGTAATCGCGAAAAACGTCGCCAGATCGGCAAAGGCGAATGAGTAATTCGCGCTGAACGAGAGCCCCAGCGCCAGCGATGCCAATGCACAGGACTGGCGCAGGGAAGGCCGGCTCTTCACGCGGTGCCACACTGGAACCGCAATCGCCGCCAGCAGGAAAGCATTCGCCAGGCCGTAGCCGCGCGCTGCCACCATGTAATCGAAAATGAATGGATTGTAGGTCAAACAAATGAAAACGGGAAGCTGGATACTGAACCGGTCCGTAATGCTCCGGCACAAGAAATGGCAAACACCTACGTAAAGAAACGTACCGAGGAGCGACGGCGCCCGGATGGCGAGGATGGAGGTGCCGAATGCATGAGTCGTAATCCACATCAGCAGCGTGTTGAGGATATGGTTGTTCGAGAAGGGATACCAGACGTTTGACGTGGTGACAAACCAGAAATAAGTGTTGGCCTCATCCATGGTGATCGACTGCACGCAGACCCGGATTACTGCCCACACAATGGCAAAGAGGGCGGCTAGTAACAACAGCTTGTCTTGCAATGCGCATCGATCTACGGGCGTCATGAAAAGTATCATTTTCCCGCGCTGACGTACTGCCGGTAGGCTTGCTCGGCTTCGGGGTCCGGGGGGTGCGGGTGGTCGAGATACACACCGAGCCAGCGGCGGGCGCGGGTGAAGTCGCCGATCTTGGCGAAGGTCTGGGCCAGGCTGCGGGCGCAGCGGGAACGGTCCGGCTCGCGGTCGAGGTGCAGGCCGCACTCGGCTTCCATCTGGCCGAAGACTTCGAGCGAATCGAGCGGCCCGACGCCGGCGGGCGGGCGCCGCATCCACACCAACGCCTGGGCGTCGCGGTAGACCAGCTTCCATTCGGTCTGAGCGGGATCGGCCAGCGCGGGGGCCAGCAGATACACCGTGCCGGTGACATACTCGAAGGTATTCATGACGATTACTTGGATCCCGTACTGTTCGAGTAACTGCCGCGCGCTCTTGCCGCCGGAAGCATCGTGATTGTAAAGGATGCGGGCGTAATCGTCGAAGACATTCTCGCTCAAGGCGCGGCCATCGATAAACATGTGCTGGCGCGGCCACAAGCGCCAGATAAGATAGCCGCCGTATTCGTAAGTATTGAACATGCGGCCAGTAACATGGTGCGCGTCCAGGAAATCGGCCGCACCCGAGGGATAGCGCCAGTCAGCGGCGCGAAGCTGGAAGAAATCGCCCACCGCAATTCCCCAAATGATGCCCGCGGCCAGCGCTGCCGACGCAACCCAACCAGCCACTGCCGGTAACGCGCGCTTCCAGGGAAGATAGCAAGCGAGAAAAACCGGCGCGAACAAGCCGATGAAAATCGTGTTCCGGTCGGCGGTGAATCCGGCTACGGAAAAGGCGGCCAGCAGCAGCCAGTCGCCGATCCGCACCTTGCGCCGCTGCCACAGCATGACGCCCGCCGCAGCCGCCAGCAGCAGGGCGAAGAGGGGCGGGGGCCATAGCGCCGGCTGCCCCCACTCGAGCAGGTGGGATTGCATCGCGCTCGATCGATAGAGCAACAGAACCTGCAACGCCCGGAAGCCGTTAGGATTGATCCCCGAAGCCAATACGGCAACGGCCGACCACAGCCACAAGGCGCGTTCTTCCGGGAGCGACTTACCCCGCACGCGGGCGACTAGCGCCTCGACACAGTACGCCGTCAGCACCACCCAGCCCAGGAAGAAGCCGCCGTGGCAATTGGCCCAAATCAGAAACAATGGCGGGAGCAGCCACAACCGCCGGCGCGATTCCAGAACCACCACCGTCAGGGCTAGGCACATGTATGTGAACAGTTGCGGACGGTCGAGCGCGAAGGGGAACGCGATGGCGGCAGCGGCGAGAGCGGCCATGGAAGAGCGGTCCGGCACGCCCGAGCGCCGCCATGCTACGAAACCAGCGAGGCCGCAAAACGCCGCCAGCAGCAGCGCGCGGAACAACACCACTCCAGGAAAGCCGCCGACGCGGTAAGCGCCATAGAGCAACACCTGCGCCAGCCACTCGTGAGTCAGGTTGAAGTGCCGCACCACGGCTTCGCCCGCGTACGCCAGCGGCGCCGCGGCCGTAGTGTAGGCAAACGGATCGGGAACCGGCAGCGAGCGTGTCTCCACGATGTACTGGCCGGTCCGCAAATGCCACCAGAAATCGGAGTCGCGAGTCTCTGGTGAGAACAAGCCCAGACAGAGGACGGCGGAGAGCACGATCAGCAGCAGGCCGAGGCGGCGCGGAGAAGGGGCGGGGGGCGGCGAAACGGGCGCAGGCTGGGCGCGCTTCCGGCTCCGGAGTTGAGTCACGAACCCCCATCATACATGGGTGCGGCGAGGACAGGCTTACCAGGCGAATAAACAGCGAAATAACGAGCGTTTGGCTTGTCGACTAAGCATTTGCTAAAATAGGACTTACCTCGCAACAGGAGTCAACTTGCCAGACCAGGAATTACCGCCTCAGGGACCGCCTCCGCCGCCATCCGGGGGGACGCTGCCTTTGCCCGGAACGCCGGGCGGCGACGGCAACAAAAACCTCCTTCCCATCAACATCGAAGAGGAGATGCGGCGCAGCTACCTGGATTACGCGATGAGCGTGATCGTGGGCCGCGCGCTGCCCGACATTCGCGACGGGTTGAAGCCGGTGCACCGGCGCATCCTCTACTCGATGCAGCAGATGGGCCTAGCGCCTAACCGTGCGACGCGCAAATGCGCGCGCATCGTGGGCGACTGCATGGGCAAGTATCATCCGCACGGCGACATGGCCATCTACGATGCCCTGGTCCGCATGGCGCAGGATTTTTCGATGCGCTATCCGCTGGTGGATGGGCAGGGCAACTTCGGTTCGGTGGATGGGGACCCGCCGGCCGCCTCCCGATATACCGAAGCGCGCATGTCGTGGGTGGCGACGGCGGTGCTTGAAGACATCGACAAGGAAACCGTCGATTTCAAACCCAACTACGATGGCAGCGAGCAGGAGCCGGAAGTGCTGCCGACGCGGGTTCCCAACCTGCTGGTGAACGGTTCGGCCGGTATCGCTGTGGGCATGGCGACCAACATTCCGCCGCATAACCTCACCGAAGTGGTCAATGCGGCGATTTACCTGGTGCAGCATCCGAACGCGCCGCTCTCGAAGATCCTCGAAATGGTGCCCGGGCCGGACTTTCCGACGGGCGGATTCATCCTCGGCCGGCAGGGAATTATCGATGCTTACACCAAGGGCCGCGGCCAGCTCAAGCTGCGCGCCAAGGCGGCCATCGAGCGCGTGGGCAAGGAAAAAGAGCAGATCGTGGTCACCGAGATTCCCTACCAGGTGAACAAGTCAAAGCTGCTCGAACAGATCGCCGCGATGGTCAATGAGAAGCGCATCGAAGGCGTAGCGGACGTGCTCGACCACAGCGACCGCGACGGGATGCGAATCACCATCGAGCTGAAACGCGGCGAGCAGGCCGAGGTGGTGCTCAACAACCTCTACAAACATACGCAACTGCAAACCGGTTTTGGCATCATCATGCTCTCCATCGTCAATGGTCAGCCGCGCGAGCTGGGCCTGGTGGAGATCATTAAGTGCTTTATCGATCACCGCGTGGACGTGGTGCGGCGGCGCACCGAGTATGAGCTGCGCAAGGCGCGCGAGCGCGAGCACATTTTGCTGGGCTTCCAGAAGGCGCTGGACAATCTGGACGAAGTCATCACGCTGATTCGCGCTGCCAAGCTGCCGCGTGAAGCGCGCGATTCGCTGATCGCCCGTTTCGAGTTCACCGAGCGCCAGGCGCAGGCCATCATCGAGCTGCAACTGCAGCGCTTGACCGGCATGGAACGGCAGAAGATCCTCGATGAGCTGGCCGAAATCCAGCGCCGCATTGCCGAATACCTGGAGATTCTGGGCTCGGACAAAGTGCTGCGCGATTTGATCGTGAAGGAGTTGAAGGAAGTTCAAAAGGAGTACGGCGACGAGCGGCGCACCGAGATCATCGAGGACTCGGGCGAAATCCGCTTGGAGGACCTGGTGGCCGTGGAAGACACGGCGGTGACGGTGACGCGCGGCGGCTACCTCAAACGCACCTCGGTCGATACCTACCGGCGGCAGACGCGCGGCGGCAAGGGGCGCATCGGTATGGGGACGCGCACGGAAGACTTCGTGGAGCACCTGATTATCGCCTCCACCCACGCTTACCTGTTGATCTTCACCACGCGCGGGCGCGTATATTGGCTGAAGGCTTACGAAATTCCCGACGCCACCACCACGGGCAAGGGCAAGCACATTTCGAACCTCATCAACCTGCAGCCGGATGAAACCGTAAAAGCGTTTCTGGCTGTGGCGGATTTCGTGCCCGATCAGTTCATCGTGATGGTGACGCGTCATGGGGTGATCAAGAAATCGGAGCTGACCGAGTTCGACAACCCGATGTCGCGCGGCATCATCGCAGTCTCGCTCGATGAAGGCGACGAGCTGATTGGCGCCAAGATCACCAACGGCGAGAACTACATTTTCCTCGGCTCGCATCAGGGACAGGCCATCCGCTTCGCTGAAAGCCAGGTGCGCGCCATGGGCCGGCAGGCGCGCGGCGTGCGCGCGATGCATCTGCCGGAGGGCGATTTCCTAGTGGGCATGGAAGTAGTCGAAAAAGAGGGCCTCATTCTTTCGATTGCGGAAAACGGTTTCGGCAAGCGCACCAAGCTGGAGGCTTACCGGCTGACCGCGCGCGGTGGCAAGGGCGTCATCAACATGAAGACCACTGCCAAGACCGGCAAAGTGGTGGCGGTGCTTTCGGTGAACGAGGATTCCGATTTGATGATCGTCAGCCAGAACGGCAAGATCATCCGCATCGAGGCTGCCACCATCCGCCAGGTGGGCCGCTCGTCGCAGGGCGTGCGCCTGGTGAGCTTGGAAGAAGGTGACAAAGTGGCCGCCGCAAGTGTGATCCCCGATACCGAGAACGGCAACGGCCCCACCCAAGAGGAACTGCCCGTCCAGTAGACTGAAGTGGGGCAGGTCCCCGACCTGCCAACTGTGGGAAGCAATATGCCCGCTCTAGTGGAACTTACCGATCCGGCGCGCCTGCGGGAAAAAGAAGAGCGGCTCTTCGAAATTCTGCGGGGCATGGGCCGCATGCTGGTGGCTTTTTCCGGCGGCACGGATTCGGCCTACCTGGCGTGGGCGGCGCACCGCGCTGTGGGCGTCGGAGCGCTCGCCATCACCGCCGATTCCGCCTCTATCCCCGAATCGCACAAGCGCGATGCCGAAGCCTTCGTCGCGCAACTTGGGATCGCCCACGAATATATCGAGACCCGCGAGTTCGAGAATCCGGGATACACGCAGAACAATCCCGACCGCTGCTTCCATTGCAAGGATGAGCTGTTCACGCGACTGGAACAGGTGGGCCGCGAGCGCGGCTTCGAGCACATCGTGTACGGCGTGAACGTGGATGACCTGGGCGATTACCGCCCGGGGCAGAGCGCCGCCACCCAGCATCGCGTAGCAGCGCCCCTCGCCGATGCGGGCCTCTCGAAGGCCGAAATCCGCGAGCTCTCGCGCGTGGCGGGCCTGCCGACCTGGGACCGCCCGGCATCGGCGTGCCTCAGCTCGCGCATTCCCTACGGAACGCCGGTGACGGTGGATACGGTCAGAACGATCGAGGCCGGCGAGGAGCAAATCAAAGCTCTCGGCTTCCGCCAGTTTCGCGTGCGCTTCCATGGCGACGTGGTCCGCGTCGAAATCGCGCGCGAAGAAATGACGAAAGCGTTGACCCTGGAAATGGCCGCCCGCTTCACTGAAATATTCAAATCGCTCGGCTTCCGGTACGTCGCCCTGGACCTGGAAGGCTACCGGCAAGGCTCGCTCAACGAAGCGCTGAACCTGAAGAAGTAGGGTAAAGCGGCGACTAGGGGCGCCTGGGGCTGCTTGTCAAGCTGCGTGCCGATTGGCAATCGGCACGCGCGGCGATTCTCAATCGCCGCGAAGGATGTCATCCTGCCCCACAAGATCAAGCACCTCGCTCTTGTCGCGCGGGGTTCCGCCTTACGATCGCCCCACCTTCACGCCTCCAATAGCACCTTCAGCACGCCGCGCTGGGCGGCGCGTTCAAAGGCTTGCGCGGCGTCGCGCAGCGGGAAACGCGCTGTGATGATCTCCTCCGTCCGGATCAGCGCGTGATCGAGGAGGGGGATGGCCGCTTCAAACCGCCCGCAGCGCGAGCCGACCAGCGTCACTTCATTGACAATGATGGGTGCGGTATCGACTCCCACCGCGCCGTGCACGGTGGATTTGAGGATCACCGTGCCGCGCGGGCGCGCCATGGCGACGGCTTGCCGCAGACCTTCGGGCGAGCCGGTAGCGTCGACCACCCAGTCGTACTCGGCGACGGGCAGTTGGCAATCGGCGAGTTCCGTAGCGATGCCGGAAGCCGCGGCGATCCGCAACTTCTCCGGATGGCGACCGAAGAGGCGCACCGGGTAGCCATAGACATCGAGCACCTGCGCCACCAGCAAGCCTAGTTTGCCGTCGCCCAGGACCGCGACCGGCGCGCAGCCCGGTATAGTCACCTGGTCGAGAATTTCGCACGCCGCCGCCAGCGGTTCGGTGAAAACGGCGCGATCTAGCGGAATGCCTTCCGGCAGCACGTGCAGGTTGCGTTCGGGCAGAGTGAAGAATGCTTCGAACGCTCCAGGATGGCGGACGATGCCGAGCACGGTGCGGTTGGGACAGTGGCGGCCGAGGCCCTTGCGGCACCAATCGCAGCGCGTGCAGGCCAGGTTGATTTCGCCCACGACGCGTTTGGCCACGAGCCCGGCGTTGTCCGCCTCGACCACCTCGGCCACAAATTCGTGGCCGGGCGTGCCGGCGAAGCCGTAGTAGCCGCGCTGTAGTTCGAGGTCGGTATTGCAAATGCCGGCCACCAGCAGGCGCAGCAGCGCGTGGCCCGGAGGGCGCTCGGGTAGCGGCGCCTCAGTCACCGAAACCGCGCCGTTTTCCAGGTGAACGCGGAGCATTCCCTTATAATAAGGCTTCATGCCAGCGGAACTTGCCTGTTTCGAAGAGCGCTGCCGCTCGCGCTTTCCGATCACCGAAATCATTTACAACTGCCCGCGTTGCGGCGGTTTGCTGGAGGCCGTCTACACTTCTCCCGAGGGCCATCCGGCCGACTGGAAGCGGATGTGGCGCGAGCGGCGCACCTCGAACGCGCCGCTCGATCAAAGCGGCGTCTGGCGCTACCGCGAGTTGATCCCCTTTCTGGACGATTACCGCCAGATAGTAACGCTGCGCGAGGGCAACACGCCGCTGCTCGATGCGCCGCGCGCCGCCCAGTATGGCGGCCTCGACCGCATCATGTTCAAGCACCAGGGGTTCAATCCGACCGGATCTTTCAAGGACAACGGCATGACGTGCGGCGCCACTCAGGCGGTGCGGCTGGGAGCGCGGCGCGTGGCGTGTGTTTCCACCGGTAACACCTCGGCCTCGATGGCCGCGTACGCCAGCGCGGCGGGCCTGGATCCGGTGATCTTCATTCCGCACGGCAACATCTCGTTCGGCAAACTGGCGCAAGCGCTCGAATACGGCGCGCGCACCTTCCAGGTGGAAGCGAACTTCGACCAGATCCTGGCGCTGGTGCGGCAGTTGGCCGAGCGCCTTGGCATCTACCTGCTGAATTCGATTAACCCATTCCGCATCGAAGGACAAAAGACCATCATGGTGGAGATGATGGACCAACGCGACTGGCGCGTGCCCGACTGGGTGGTGCTGCCGGGCGGGAATCTGGGCAACACGTCGGCGTTCGGCAAAGCCTTGCGGGAACTGAAAGCGCTCGGCCTGATCGGCCGCTTGCCGCGACTGGCGGTGATCCAGGCGGAAGGCGCCGCGCCATTCTTCGACTTGTACCGCGCCACCGACCGCTCGCATCTGAACGCCGTGGCCGACCCGGAAACGCTGGCGACCGCCATCAGGATCGGCGACCCGGTTTCCTGGCCGAAAGCGTTGCACGAGGTCCTCGAGTCCGGCGGCGTAGTGGAGAAGGTGAGAGAGCAGGAGATCGCCGATGCCAAGGCCGTGATTGGCCACTGCGGCATCGGCTGCGAGCCTGCCTCCGCAGCCACGCTGGCGGGCATTCGCAAGCTCACCGCCGCGGGAACCATGGCGGCCGATGCAGACGTAGTCGCGGTGCTGACCGGCAACGTACTCAAGGACCCGGATTACATCCACCGCTATCACACCGGAACCCTGAATGCGCCGGATGGCACGCGGCTGCGGTCCACGTATGCCAACGCACCCGTGGTGGTGGCGGCCGAGGCGGAGCGAATCGCAGCATTGCTAGAAGAATAACTCGACGACACCCCGCATGGTGGTTACTCGAAGCCCCCTATCTTCGTTTGGGACAGTACTTACCTTGGTTCTTGTATTGTCTTGTCGGGTCTGGTAAAGACAGTACTATGGTTCTCCCCAGGGTTACCGTTTGTGTCTGCTTTCACAAGACCGAGCAACAGCGATCAGCTTCTCTCTATGCCCGCCGGGCAGCATTGACGATGGCCATTCGCAGCTTGGAAGATTATAGGCGGCTGCACGCCAAACGACTGGCTGCCGGCCTGCTGAAGATCGCCTGAGCAACTCCCTACCGTTTCATCAGAGCCTCGATCCAGCGGACAAGTTCCGCCTCGGAGACGGTGCCGGGATGGTAGAAACGAACGTTACCGTCGCGATCCAGCAACACCATCGTCGGGGTGGTGCTGGCCCCATAGGTGAGAAAATTGGCGGCGCTCACGGGCACGGCCATATCGGGCAAACCGGAGTAGAACTGCCGGCGGATGGCGTCGATGTAGCGCGTTTCCTGGCCGGGCGTGGCGGGCTCGCCTTCTGCGGCATAGCCGTATAGCTTGGTGGGTCCGATCACGACCAGACCTTTGGGGCCGTAAATGCGGGAGATTTTGGCCAGCACTGGCGCCTCGGTTTTGCAATCGGGGCACCAGTGCGCCCAGAAAAAGAGCAGCACCGGATGTCCCCGTAGCGTGGCCAGAGTGGCCGGTTTCGGGCCGAGCCAGATCGCTTCGTCGAGCGGCGGCGCCGGAGTGCCGATCAGGCCGAGCAGGTTGATGTTTTTCCGGATGCGCTCAGCGAGGCCGGTGGCGTCGAAAGCAGCCAGCTCGCGCCGCAGGTAGGCAACCGCCTGAGGGCGCTCGCCGCGGGCGGCGAGCACTTTGGCGTGCACTTCGATAGCGGCGCCGAGCGCGGTCGAGAGCTGCGGATCCGCGTCCGGCCGGCGTGCACCCGGCAGGCCGGCGGCGATGCGGCGTGCCTGGGCGGCATACGCATCCGCCTGATCGTACCGGCCGGCGTCAAGCTCACCGCGGGCCAACCAGGAAAGGGCCGCAGCAAGTTCCGAAGTGGCGCCGTTTTGCGCCTGGTACGCGGTCACGGCGCGCTCGGCGGCGGCCAAGTCGCGGTGAGCGGCCAACGTGCGCACGTCATCCGTCAAAGAGGCATAGGTGAGAAGCGCGACAAGCGCCAATGGCGCGAGAGTCACAGCAGCGAGCTGACGAACTGCGTCAGCCGGGGATCGTTCCAATCCGTTGGCTCGGGGATTTTCATCTGCACTTTACCCCGCGCATCGATGATGTAGGTTTCGGGGTATATGAAGGTGCCGTAATCGGCGTGCACTTTGAAATCGCGCGCGGTGAGGAAGGCCGGTTTGTATTTGTTGAGGAACGCGCGGTAGGCCTTCTCGTCCCGGTCCACGCTCAGCGCCAGCACCACCACACCCTTGTCCTTGAACTGCGCCGCGAACTGGCTGAGCGAAGGAGTTTCCTGCACGCATGGCGGGCACCAGGTAGCCCAAAAGTTGAGCACCAGCAGCTTGCCGCGGAAGTTGGGAACACCTACGGTGGCGCCGTTATCGGCGACCACGCTGAAGGCGGGCGCGGAATCGCCTTGCGAGACAACCCGCTCGTGAATGCCGTCGTAGATGACGTAAACCAGCGCTGCCAGCAGCGCGGCGATGGCTATCTTCAGAAAACGGTCGGTTTTGACGCTCTGCATGAGGAGTAACTATAATTAATTGTATCTCCAGGCCGGCTCGGACGTCGAATACTTGTCCATGCTGATTACCCGCAAAGTGGAATTTTCGGCTTCGCACATCTGCCGCAACCCGCGGCTGTCCGACGAGGAGAACCGGCGCGTTTTCGGCCTGGCAGCCAACCCCAACGGCCACGGGCACAACTATCTGCTGGAGGTCAGCCTGGAAGGCGAGCCCGATCCGGTGACCGGCATGGTGTTCGACCTGAAGGAGCTAAAAGACGTGTTGCACCGCGAGGTAGTGGAGCCGTTCGACCACCGCTTCCTGAACCACGAAGTGCCGCCGTTCGACCGCGTGATTCCGACGACGGAGAACATCGCGCGCGACATCTGGCGGCGGATCGAGCCGCATTTCGCGGGCCGCGGTGGACGCTTGCATTCCGTGCGGCTGTATGAAACGCCGGACCTGTACGTCGATTACTTCGGAGAGCAGCCGTGTTCCGCGTGACCAGGCGGTACCAGTTCGCGGCCTCGCATCGCCTGCATGCGCCCGGTCTCAACGATGAGGAAAACCGGCGCCTGTACGGCAAGTGCAATAACCCGTTCGGGCACGGCCACAATTACGTGCTGGAAGTGAGCGCGCGCGGCCCGGCGGATGCGGATACGGGTGCGGCAGTGGATCCGCGCCGGCTGGATGAGCTGGTGGCGCGCGAGGTGCTGGGGCCGTTCGAGCATCGAAATCTGAGCTGCGACGTGGAGGCGTTTCGGAATTTGACGCCGACCTCAGAGAACCTGGCGGTGGAGATTTGCCGCCGTCTGAAACGCAGTTGGCCCGCCATGTTTCCCGGTGAATGGCCGAAGCTGGAAAAGGTTCGCATCGCCGAGACGGCGCGCAACATCTTTGAAATGGATGCCCATGAAATCTCATAAAGCGCTGATCAAAGTGATGCAGCCGAAACGCGATGAGATCAGCACCGTTCCCGGCGTCGATCTCAGTATTGCCCCGCAGGTTCGCGAGATTTTGGAGAAGCTTGGCGAGGATCCCGGCCGCCAGGGCCTGCGGCGCACGCCCGAGCGCGTGGACCAGGCGCTCAAGTTCCTTACCAGCGGCTACCGCACCGACGTCCACAAGGTGCTCAACGGCGCGTTATACGAAGTGAAGTACGACGAGATGGTGGTAGTGCGCGACATCGAGTTCTTCAGCATGTGCGAGCACCATCTGCTGCCGTTTTTCGGTAAGGTGCACGTGGCCTACATCCCGCGCAACCGGGTGATCGGATTGAGCAAAATTCCGCGCATCGTGGACGTCTTCGCGCGCCGCCTGCAGATTCAGGAGCGCCTCACCCAGGAAGTGGCGCAGACGATTAACGAAGTGATAGACCCGGTTGGCGTGGGTGTGATCTGCGAAGCCCGCCACTTCTGCATGATGATGCGCGGCGTTGAAAAGCAGCACTCCGGCGCGATGACCAGCGCCATGCTGGGCGCATTCCGCGCCCGCAAGAAAACCCGCGACGAGTTCCTAGCGCTGGTGAATCACCGGAGCAACGGGCTCTAGCTAGGGCATGCACGGACACGAGGCCCAGGCATGCCGCGCGCTGGGCACGGCTGGCACCGGCTACTTGCCCACGAACTTCGCGATATCGTCCACCACTTCGGGGGCGACGTGGCCGGGTTTGCTGTACTCCTTCTCGCTGCTGGGACCAGAGCCGGCGACGAACACGTGATTCAAGGCGGGGTAACTGCGGGCGGTGACATCCGTGCGGCCGGCCAGCCCGCTCTTCCAGAGGTCGAAGTCGACTTTGGGCACCTGGAAATCGCGCTCGCCATACAAGATGAGAATCGGCATGGAAAGCTTCTTGGCTTGGGCGGCCGGATCGTAGCCCTTGAGGTCGAGCCAGTACGCGGCGGGTAAGCCGAAAATCGGCGGCGCATCGGAGTCGCCAGATTCCAGGCTCTTGACACGCGCCGCGGCCTCTTTGGCCTGCTCCAGGTCCTGGCCCTTGACGAGCATCCGCAATCCATCGAGCATCAAATCTTCGAGCGGCCGCTGGTTGGCGGCCATCACCACCATGCCGGCCAGTTTGCCATCCTCGGCGGCGATGCGCGGCGCCAGATAGCCGCCCAGACCGTGGCCCACCAGGTAGACGCGCTTGGGATCGACCATGGATTGAGCGCGCAGAAAAGCCAGCGCGCTGACGGCATCGTCCACGGTTTCGTCGTCGGCCGTGTACGGTTTGTCCATCACGCGCGCGGAGTACTGCCGGAGGCGCTTCTCGTAACGCAGTACCACCACGCCGCGCGAGGCCAGACCGTCGGAAAGATCGCGCAACGGCTTGAGGACGCCGTGCGAATCGTCGCGGTCCTTCGGCCCGAAATCCTGCACCAGCAGCACGGCCGGAAACGGACCGGCGCCTTTGGGCACGGCGAGAGTGCCGGGCAATTTCCATTCATCCTCGCCGAACGTCACGTCGCTTTCCGTAAACGAATCCGGCTTGCTGTAAGCGGGCCGCGTCCACTTCGTTTCGCCAGGCATCAGGTACATAACCGAGACCTGCCCGGAAGTGTTGACGGCGAAACGGGCGTTGATGTTCTTCTCGGCGAAGGAGACCGGGATGGTAACTACCTTGGTGGGGCCCATGTCCTGGATCGACGGCTCGCCAATCTTTTCCACCGCTCCCCAGCTCTTGATTTCGGCGCCGAGCCTGGTGAACGCCTGCTCATTCAGGTTGTCCTTGAACTGCGACGTCACCAGTTCAGAGAACTGGGGATAATTCTGCGCCAGCAGGAAGTCCAGCGTCTTGCGCGCGAGCGCGGCCGGGTCTGAGGCCGGTTGCGAAAACAGCACGCCAACTGACAAAAGGCCCACCAGGGCTGACGCCAGGCGCGGGTCGAAGCCCGGCCGTGGGATTCCGGTGAAACCGTCCAGCGCGCGCGCAAGCATGATTTTATGGTATCGCGTCATCTCACTACCAAGTATGTCAAGAATTCCGATATAATTACGGTAGATTGTTTGGAGAGGAGCTTTCCATGGCAGAATATGCCCATCCGGAAACACTGGTGACCACCGACTGGGTTGCCAAGCACGCAAACGACGAGGGCGTCCGCATTGTGGAGGTGGACGTCGATACCAAGGCCTACGACGAGGGACACGTGCCGGGCGCGATCGCCTGGGCATGGAACACGCAGTTGTGCGACACCGTGCGGCGCGACATTCTATCGAAGCGGCAGTTTGAAGAGCTGATGGAGCGCTCCGGGGTGACGCCGGATACGACGCTGCTGATCTACGGCGACAACAACAACTGGTTCGCAGCATGGGCGCTGTGGCAGGCCAAGATTTACGGCCACCGCGACGTGCGGCTGATGAACGGTGGGCGGAAGAAATGGCTTTCCGAAAGCCGCGAGCTTTCGACCGAGGCGCCGAAAGTGAAGTCCACGAAATACACGGCGAAGGAGGCGGATGTGTCGCTGCGGGCGTTTCTGCCGCAGGTGCAGGCGGCCTCGGCGCAGGCCGCGGCGGCGCTGGTGGACGTGCGCAGCCCGCAGGAATTCACGGGCGAGATTCTGGCGCCTCCGGGGTTGCCCGAGACGTGCCAGCGTGGCGGCCACGTGCCGGGCGCGCGCAGCATTCCGTGGTCGAAGGCGGCGAACGACGACGGGACGTTCAAATCGGCGGACGAGCTGCGCCAGTTGTACGCGAGCGAGGGGGTGGACGGCTCCAAGCCAGTGATCGCTTATTGCCGCATCGGCGAACGATCGAGCCACACCTGGTTCGTGTTGAAATACCTGCTGGGCTTCGGCGACGTGAAGAACTACGACGGCTCGTGGACCGAGTGGGGCAACCTGGTGGGCGCCGACGTTGAGCGCGGAGCCGCCGCCAAGGCGACGGGTGCGCGGGCTTGAGAGCGGAAGAATTCGCGGAACGCCGGCTGGAGCTGGCGGGCTGGCCGGTGAACGTGGCCAGTTACCGGCTGGGGAGCGAGTGGCACGCTAAAGCCGACAACGTATCGCCCGGAGCGGCGCTGGCGCGCGCCCAGGGAACCACCCGTGAAGAGGCCGAACGGAAGGCACTGGCGCGGGCCGAAGAATTGCTCGGCAGGACGCGAAGGCAGGCGGTGTAAGGCGGGGCGCGAGCCGGGCTGGCGCGGCGGCACCGATTGATAATCGGTGCGCGGGTTGCGAACCAGGACGCTAACCCGCGCCACACAACTTAGCGAAAGTTGCGGTAATTCGCAATTTAACCGAGTGACTCAAAGTCCCTCGGAATTACTCGATAGAAGCAGTTCGCGGGCCCCCGGCGAGGTCGGGGACCTGCCCCACGCTACACTGCTTCCAGCGATTTCACGACGGCGTCGATCGCCTGGAGCCTGCGCCAGAATTGCGGCAGCAGGTCAAGCCGCAACGCGTTCGGGCCGTCGGAAAGCGCCTTCTCCGGCGCGTCATGAACCTCGACGAAGATGCCGCTCACACCGACGGCGACCGCGGCGCGCGCCAGCGGCTCGATGAACTGCGGCTGGCCGCCGGAGACCGCGCCGGCGCCGCCGGGCAGTTGCACGCTGTGGGTGGCATCGAACACCACCGGCCACCCTCCATCGCGCATGATCTTGAGCCCGCGCATATCCACTACCAGATTGTTGTAGCCGAACGAGGAGCCGCGCTCGGTGATGATCACTTGCGAGTTCCCCGTGGAGGCCACTTTTTCCACGGCGCGGTGAATATCGTGCGGCGCCACGAACTGTCCCTTCTTGATGTTGACAATGCGGCCGGTGCGGCCCGCCGCCAGCAGCAGATCGGTTTGCCGGCATAGGAAGGCGGGAATCTGCAGAATGTCCGCCACCGCGGCGGCAGGTTCAGCCTGCGCCGGTTCGTGGATATCGGTGAGGATGGAAAAGCCCTCCGCCTTGACGCCGGCTAGAATGCGCAGGCCTTCGGCGAGGCCCGGCCCGCGGTACGCGTCCAGGCTGGTGCGGTTGGCCTTGTCGAACGACGCCTTGAAAACGAAGTTGACGCCCAGCGCGTCGCGAATGCCGCGCGCCATGCCGAGAACGTGCTCCTCGCTTTCGATGACGCACGGCCCGGCGATCAACACCAGCGGACGGGGTGCCCCCCCGGCCCGGCCGAAGGCGCCGAACTCAATCGCCATGGGAATACGTGGTCTCCGCCCGATCCCGGCTCTCGACGGCTGACCGCAGCCGGCGCTGCCGGTATTCGTAAGCGGCGCCGATGAACGCTTTGAACAGCGGATGCGGCTCCATCGGCTTAGACTTGAACTCCGGGTGGAACTGGCAGCCCAGGTACCAGGGGTGATCCGCGATCTCGCATATCTCGACGTAGGTATTGTCGGGTGTCTCGCCGGTGATGCGCAGGCCGGCCACTTTCAGCCGCTCTTCGTACTCGCGGTTGAATTCATAGCGATGGCGGTGCCGCTCCTGAATTTCACGGGTGCCGTAGGCGCGGTAAGCGAAGCTGGCTTCCGCCAGCTTGCACGGCCAGCTTCCCAGCCGCATGGTGCCGCCCAGCTCATCCACGCCCTTGAGCTCGCGAAGCTTGAAGATGACGCGGTATGGCGTGCCGGGGTTGAACTCGGTCGAATCCGCGCCCTCCAACCCGCAAACGTTGCGCGCGTATTCGATCACCATCGTTTGCATGCCCAGGCAGATGCCGAAGTACGGCACCTTGCGCTCGCGCGCGTAGCGAATCGAGTTGATCATGCCCTCGATGCCGCGCTTGCCGAACCCGCCTGGCACCAGGATGCCGTCGTAACCTTCGAGCTGTTTCTCCCACTCGGAACCGAGCACGCCTTCGGCCTCGATCCAGTGAATGTTCACTTTCAACTGGTGCGCCAGGCCGCCGTGCAGCAGGGCCTCCTTGAGGCTCTTGTAGGAATCCTCGTATTCCACGTACTTGCCCACCAGGCCGATAGTGACTTCGTCACGCGGATTCTGCATGCGCTCCAGCATGGCGGTCCAGCGGTCCAAGTCGCGCTCACCGGTATTGAGGTGCAGCAGCCGGCACACGATATCGTCCACGCCTTCGCCGGCGAACATCAGCGGCACTTCGTATACGCTCTTGACGTCGCGCGCCGTCACCACCGCTTCCACATCCACGTCGCAAAACAGTGCGATCTTCTCTTTCATCTCCTGCGATATGAACCGCTCCGAGCGGCAGATCAGGATATCGGGCTGAATACCAATGGCGCGCAGCTCCTTGACGCTGTGCTGGGTCGGCTTGGTCTTCAGTTCCTGAGCGGCGGCGATCCAGGGGACCAGCGTGACGTGCACGAACAGGCAGTTGCCGCGGCCCTGTTCGCGCCGCATCTGGCGGATGGCTTCGAGAAACGGAAGCGATTCGATATCGCCGACGGTGCCGCCGATTTCGGCAATCACCACGTCCACGTCCTGCGCCACACGTTTCAGCCCGGCCTTGATTTCGTTGGTGACGTGCGGGATCACCTGGACGGTCTTGCCCAGGTAATCGCCGCGGCGCTCGCGCGCGATGATCTGCTCGTAGATGCGGCCGGAGGTCAGGTTGTTGCCCTGCGTGAGCTTGGCGTGGGTGAAGCGCTCGTAGTGGCCGAGATCAAGATCCGTTTCGGCGCCGTCATCGGTAACGAAGACCTCGCCGTGCTGGAACGGGCTCAGGGTGCCTGGATCGACGTTGAGGTACGGATCGAATTTCTGGCAGGTGACTTTCAGCCCGCGGCTTTCCAGCAGGCACCCGATGGAAGCCGCGGCAATTCCCTTGCCCAGCGACGAGACCACACCGCCGGTTACAAATATGTACTTAGCCATGTCAATTCACCAAGTTGGCAGGTCGGGGACGCCCCACCGAAAATGTATTTGGCCATATTATTTCACCCCCGGCATCATGGAAGCTTCGAAGAGCCGCGAGACCCGTTCCAGGTCCTCGGGCGTATCCACGCCCAGCGACTCATAGTTGGTTTCGATTACCCGTATGGGGTAGCCGTTCTCGATGGCGCGCAGTTGCTCCAGCCGTTCGGCGCGCTCCAACGGGCCGACCGGCAGGTGCGAATACCCGAGCAGGAAATCGCGCCGGTACACGTAAAGCCCGACATGTTTGAACCAGGCGCCGCCCTCTTCCCCCGCATAGGGAATGGCGCAACGCGAAAAGTAAATTGCATCTCCGGCGTGGTTGGTGACCACCTTGACCACGTTGGGATCGGGTATCTCGCGCGGGTCTTCAATCCTTTTTTTCAGGGTTGCCATCACCGCATCGGAATCGTGGACCACGGGCAGAATGGCGGCGTCGATGGCGGCGGGATCGATCAGCGGCTCGTCGCCTTGAATGTTGACCACGATGGTCGCCTCTTCGACTGACGCGACTTCCGCCACCCGGTCCGTGCCGGAGGCGTGATCTGCGCGCGTCATGCGCACCGGAGCCCCAAAACCGCGGGCGGCCTCGTAAACCCGCTCGTCATCAGTGGCGATGATGACGCCGGTCAGGTAACGGGACTGGCAAGCGCGTTCGTAGACGTGCCGCAAAACGGTTTTGGAGGAGAGGAGCGCCAGAACCTTGCCGGGAAAACGTGAAGAGGCAAATCGCGCTGGAATCACGCCCAGAATTTTACGGGGCACACGCGATCATACCATAAAATCCCTGTGATAGACTTGGGGTAGAAATGCTGGCCTGACAGCCTATGCTCCTGTCCCGGTGTAAGCTGCCCGTCGTCCTCGCCGCCTTCCTGGGTCTGTCATGCGCGGCGCATGCTCAGGAACCCGGCGGCACACCCGCTACCATCGTGCCACGGCCTAAACCGCCCGATCGGGAGCGGATTCTTCCACGGGCGGACATCCGCGTGGACAGCACCCTGGTGCTGATTCCAGTCACCGTGACCGATCCCATGAACCGCTTCGTCACGGGCCTCGAAAAAGAGAATTTTAAGGTGTTCGAGGACAGGAAGGAGCAGGAAATCAGCCAGTTCTCCAGCGAAGACGCGCCGCTTTCGGCGGGAGTGATCTTCGATTGCAGCGGCAGCATGGGACACAAGCTGGAAAAATCGCGGCTGGCGGTTTCCGAGTTCTTCAAAACCGCCAACCCCGAGGACGAGTTCTTCCTCATCCAGTTCAACGACACCGCCCAATTGGTACAGCCCTTCACGCAAAATTTGGAGGAAATTCAGAATCGCCTCACGTTCACCTTCTCGAAGGGCCGGACCGCGCTGCTCGACGCCGTCTTTCTTGGTTTGCACACCATGAAGCAGGCGAAGAACCCGCGAAAAGCGCTGCTCATCATTTCCGACGGGGGCGATAACAATAGCCGCTACACGGAAACGGAAATCAAGAACCTGGTGAGGGAAGCGGACGTCCAAATATATGCGATTGGAATTTACGAGGAAGGGC
Organism: Bryobacteraceae bacterium; assembly: GCA_049587755.1. Lineage (GTDB taxonomy): Bacteria > Acidobacteriota > Terriglobia > Bryobacterales > Bryobacteraceae > Bog-375. The sequence goes on from JBAVEN010000003.1 coordinate 113,210, forward strand.
CGGCGCGATCGCGGACCCCGGAGGAGGCTGCTGGGCCGGCGTTGCTCTCCACCATCGCCGAGCAGACCGGCGGGCGACAGTACGAAGTGGACGACTTGAACGAGCTTCCGGACGTGGCGGCGAAAATCGGCGTGGAATTGCGCAACCAGTACGTGCTGGGGTACGCCCCGCAAAATCGGGATCGCGACGGCAAGTACCGCCATGTGGTGGTGAAGGTGATTCCGCCGCGCGGTTTGCCGCTGCTGCGGCCCTTCTGGAGACTGGGATATTATGCTCCTGCGCAATAGCCGGTGGTTGCCGGCCCTGATCGTCGCGCTGGCCGCTTTCGGCCAGGAGAAACCGGCGGTTCCTCCCGAAGGGGAAGAAGCACCCGTGGTATTTCGCGCCGATACGCGCCTGGTGGTGTGTCACACCACGGTGGTGGACAAGAACGGCCACCTGGTGACGGACCTTCCCGAATCGGCCTTTTCGGTCACCGAAAACGGCGTGCCGCAAGCCATCAAGGAGTTCAGGCGCGAGGACGTGCCGGTGTCGCTGGGGCTGATCATCGATAATAGCGGCAGCATGCGCGATAAGCGAGCTAAGGTGGCTGCCGCGGCGCTGGACCTGGTCAAGGCATCCAACAAGGAGGACGAGGTCTTCGTCGTCAATTTCAACGACGACGCCTACCTCGATCTGCCGCACAACGAGGATTTCACCAATAACATCGCCGACATGGAAGAAGCGCTTTCACGCATCGATTCGCGCGGCGGCACCGCCATGCGGGACGCCATCCGCATGTCCATCGACCACGTCAAGCAGAAGGGTCACCGCGATAAGAAGGTGCTGGTGGTGGTGACCGACGGCAACGACAATTCCAGCATCATCAGCCTGGAGAACCTGGTAAAGGCTTCGCAGCAAAGCGAAGTGTTAATTTACGCGGTGGGCCTGTTGAGCGAGGAAGAGCGGCGCGAAGCCGTGCGCGCCAAGCGGGCGCTGGAGGAACTGACGGTGGCGACCGGCGGCGAAGCGTTCTTCCCCAAGGATCTCAGCGACGTCGACCGCATTGCAGCGGAGGTGGCGCGCGACATTCGCAGCCAGTACACCATTGAGTACTCGCCCACCAACACGGCCATGGACGGCTCCTACCGCCAGATCCGAATCGCGCTGAATGCGCCGGGGCACCTGTCCGTACGCACGCGCAGCGGCTATTACGCCACTCCTGAACAGGTTATGCCGCCCCAGGCGTCGAACGCCCTGAAATCGCACTAATGCTCGTTCTTCTCTGGCGCATGACCCGCGGCTACCGACTGTGCCCGTGGCGCAGCCCTTACCTGCGCTGGCGCGTCGAGACTTACTGGGGCGTTCACGCCGAAAGCATCGGTTTCGCCGATTTCTGGCGCTTCGCCTGGACCCGGCGGCAGGAGCTGGCTGGCTATCTTCGTTGGGCCGAAAAGATGCAGCGCAAGACGCGCGTGGCCGGGTGAGCAAAGCGCGCGCCAGAACTTCTATCCTTGTCTGGCTGCTTTGGCCGCGGGCATGAAGCGGCTGATGAAACTGGTGTCGAAGCGGCCGGCCTGGAAATCGGGGTCGGCCAGGATTCGCTGGTGCAACGGAATCGAAGTGTGAATTCCCTCGATAACGAACATGTCGAGGGCGCGGCGCATACGCGCGATCGCCTCGGCGCGGTTGTTGCCGTGAACGATCAGCTTGGCCACCAGCGAATCGTAATACGGCGGAATCACGCAGTCGGTATAGACCCACGTGTCCACGCGCACGCCGATGCCGCCGGGGAGATGGAAGCCGGTAATGCGGCCGGGCGAGGGTGCGAATGTCTCCGGGTTCTCCGCGTTGATGCGGCACTCGATGGCGTGGCCGCGCATTGCCACCGGACACGGCAGCATCTGCGGCAGCGTCTCGCCCTGCGCGATACGGATCTGGCTTTTCACGATATCCACGCCGGTGACGAACTCGCTTACCGGGTGCTCCACCTGCACGCGGGCATTCACTTCGATGAAGTACAGCTTGCCGGTTTCGTCCATCAGGAACTCGACCGTGCCTGCGTTGGTGTAGCCGGCCGCCTGGACCGCCTTGCGCAGCGCCGCCGAAATCTCCGCGCGCTGCGCGTCGGTCACCACCGGCGAAGGCGACTCCTCGATCAGCTTCTGGTGGCGCCGCTGGATGCTGCACTCGCGCTCGCCGAGGATTTCCACGTTGCCTTGTTCATCGGCCAAAATCTGAAACTCGATGTGCCGCGGCGCGGCGACAAACTTCTCGAGGTAAACGTCGGCCGAGCTGAACGCGGCGCCCGCTTCCTGCTGCGCCTGGGCGAACAGCCCGGGCAGATCCTTGGCGTTGTTGACGACGCGCATGCCGCGCCCGCCGCCGCCCGCCGAGGCCTTCAGGATCACCGGGTAGCCGATTTTACCGGCCAGCTCCAGCGCCTCCTCCGGGTTCCCCAGTACGCCCGGCGAACCGGGCAGCACCGGAACCCCCATTTCGTGCATGAAGGCCCGCGCCTGCTCCTTGACGCCCATCAGCCGGATCACGCCGGATTTGGGGCCGATGAACTTGATGCCCGAAGTCTCGCACACTTCGGCGAAGCCGGCATTCTCGCTCAAAAACCCATAGCCGGGATGGATCGCGTCCACGTTGGTAATTTCCGCCGCGCTGATGATCGCCGCCACGTCCAGGTAGCTGCGCGCGCTCTTGGCCGGGCCGATGCAGATCGCCTGGTCGGCGTAACGCACGTGCGAGCTGTAGCTGTCCGCTTCCGAATACACCGCGACCGTGTGGATGCCTAGCTCCTTGCACGCCATGATGACCCGGACCGCAATTTCGCCGCGGTTGGCGATGAGTATTTTCTTAAACGGTACGGATGGCAAACAACGCCTCCCCGTACTCCACCGGCTGCCCGTTCATCACCAGCTTGCTTTCCAGGATGCCCGAGGTCTCGCATTCGATCTCGTTCATCAGCTTCATGGATTCGATGATGCACAGCACCTTGCCCGGTTGCACCTTCTCGCCCAGGCGCACAAACGGCGGCGTGCCTGGCGACGGACTCTCATAAAAGGTGCCGACTATGGGCGATTTCACCAGTGTGAGGTTGGCGTCGGCCGCTTTCTCCCTGTCCTTGGGCTCCGGCGCTTCCGCTGGAGATGCAGGTGCGTGAGCCGCCGCCGGCGCCGCTTGGAGGGGCCCCGCCGGCGCGTAGGACGGCGGCGCCAGCACGATCTCCTGCGCCGCAAACGCCGCGCGACGGATGCGCACGCGGTTGTCACCGCGCTGCACTTCCAGCTCGGCGATCCCCGTTTCCGCCGCCAACTGGATCAGCTCTCGTATTTCGTCTATAGTCATCTTTCGATTAGCTTAACATCCCGGCCGCTTCCCCCCGGGAACGCCCCCTCCCAGGGGGCGCCGCAGCCGCCCGCTCACTGCCGCCGGACCCTGCGCCGGAGCGCATGAGCCGCAAACGCTTCCTTCCGGCGGTATTTCGTGTTGCGGGATCTCGCTGTTCGGCGCGGCGCCGCCTGGCGTATAGTGAATAGCACGCATGATGGTATTGGGAATCGATATCGGTGGCGCGCAAATCAAGGCGGGGATGGTCGACGAAGCGGGCGCCATTCTCGCCGCGCGCACCATCGAAACGCCAAGCAACCTGGATTCGCTGCTCCCTTCGCTCCACGAAGCCATCGGCTGGCTGCTGGAGGCAACCTCGCAGCCCGCCGCCGTCGGCGTCGGCTGCAAAGGTATCATCGACCCGGATAGCACGCGCGTCGAGCTGCTGCGCGGAACCCTGCACTTCCTCGAGGGGTTGCGCCTCAGCGACCTGGTGGGCCTGCCGGCCGACGTGCCGGTCTTCGCCGATAACGACGCCCGCGTGGCGCTGGCCGGTGAGATGGTGTGGGGCGCCGCGCGCGGCCGCGAGAACGTAATCATGCTCACCCTCGGCCAGGGGGTCGGCGGCGCTGTGCTGGCCGGCGGCCAACTGCTGCGCGGCTACACCGGCATGGCGGGCAACCTGGGCCATCTGACGGTGGCGCCCGACGGAGCGCAATGCGCTTGCGGCAATCGCGGCTGCCTGGAAACCGTCTTCTCCGCCCGCGCCATAGAGGCGGAAGCCTGGTCCGCCGTGCATCGCGGTTGCGAGTCCTCCCTCACGCGCTTGTTTCGCGAACAGCCGCAACTGGTCAACTGCCGCACCATTTTTCAAGCCGCGCGCGAAGGCGATGATCTCGCCTCCACCATCGTCCTGGATGCCATTGGCAAACTCGCCGCCGCGCTGGCCGGCCTGCTGCACACCTTCGACCCGGAGATCGTCATCATCGGCGGCCACATGGCCAATGCGGGTGCGGATTTACTGGCCCCCTTGCAGGACGCCGTGTGGGAGCGCTCGCGCGGCCTGCTGGGCCGCGACGTGCCGCTGGTGGAACAGCAGGTGGCCGATAAGTCCGGCATCGTCGGCGCCGCCGGCCTCGCCATGGCGCCGCGTTCGTAGCGGCCGCTGTGGGGAGATTGATGACCTACACGGTGATTTACGAGATTTTCAGGGGAACCACGCCACTCCCTTACGGTCGTGGCTCTGTTCGGAGCCGGGAGCGGCGTGCGGGCGGTTCGGCGGTGACAAAAGGATCCGGCCCTCAGAGGGCCAGTTGTTTCTTGAGGAACGCCAGGTCCCGGCGCACCGCGGCCAGCGGTTCGGCGGGACGGTAATTCATACGCAACAGGATCGGCCCCGCGTAACGCGCCGCGGCCAGCGTCCGGAACACGGCGGGCCAGTCGACCATGCCTTCGCCCAGCGGGCATTCGGTGAGCGTCCAGGCAGCCGAATTCTTCGTCCAGTAACAGTCGTGCACCGTCACCATTTTCAATCGCGGCAGGGCCATTCGCAGCGCCAGGGCAGCGGCGGGAGCTCCCATTCGCGCGGCGTAGCCGACATCGAAATCGTAACCGGCGTAGCGCGCATCGATGCCGCGCAGCAGCAGGCCGGCATCCCACACCGGGCCACCGAAGTCGCCGTCCGGCCCGTTGTGGATAGCCAGCGCCATGCCGGCACGGCCGGCAAACGATGCCAGCAGGGCAAGATCGCGTTGAATCTCCGCCAGGCGCGCCTCCAGGTTGCCTTCGGCCGGAAGCGTCCACTGCCCGGGAAGAAAAATGGGCACGCCCATTTCGTGGCCCACCCAGAAGATCAACTGCAGAATCCGTTCGGCGGGCGAGGTGACAGGCGTGTCGATGGCGTACACGTCCACTTCTCTGCCGGTCATCGCCTCAACGCCGCGCATCAGATCGAGCTCGGCGTGCTCCGGCGTGATGTGGCCGCCCTCCTGGACTGAAAGCACGCACCCATCGAAACCAAGCCCGTGGATCACGCCGCCCAATTCGTCGTAACCGATGCCCGGAAATTGTTCGATGTGGACGCACAGCGCCGGCGAGACGCGCGGCCGGGGCCCGTTCGCGGTGCGTTCCTGCGCCGCAGCACGCACCGCGCCCGCAGATAGCCCCCACATCAGTTGCCGCCGGGAGAGTGGCATAGATCAGCCGAAGCCCACGGCCATTGTACGATACGGAGCGGGCTCCTTCAGCTCATCGCCACCTTCAGCGTCACGGCATGCTGCGATGGCGGCTCATTCGGCATGGCGACGCTCAGGCCGGCTTCGGTCTGCGACCATTCGAGCTTGCCCTTGTGGCCCAGCAATTCCACGTTGGCGATTTTGCCCGGCGCCTGCGGGCTGGCGGTGCCGAGCGGCTTGATGAGCGCGCTCCCGGCGGGCCAGCCCATCAGAAAGGCGTAGAGCGTGTCGCCCTTGGTGGTGAAGCGCACGTCTTCGGCCGTCAGCGCTTTGCGTGCCGATTCGTTGAAAGCGCCCTTCTTCGCCACCTGCGTCCCCGGGCCCTCGCCAAAGATCTTCCAGGGGCGAGTGGCGTAAATGCCCTCGCCGTTCACCGCCATCCAGCTAGTGATCGCGGCGACGATCTTCAGCTCTTCCGGGTCCAGCGCGCCGCTGTTGGGAAGCGGAAAGTTCAGGAGCAAATTGCCGTTGCGGCTGACGATATCCACCAGCAGGTCGATCACGGCCTTGGGAGTCTTATACTTGATGCCGCGCTGGTAGTGCCAGTTGCCGACGCAGGTATCGGTCTGCCACGGATTCGGCAGAATCTGGTCGGGCACGCCGCGCTCCACGTCGAGCAGGCAGGTTCCGGTTTCGCAGTCCTCCGGCCGCTTGCTGGTGTAGACCGCCTCCACGGCGCCGCCGTGCTGCGCAGCGCTGAGGTTATAGAGGTTCGCCACCTGGCTAAGCCCGTATTCTTCAAACGGCAGCGGCCCGTCGGTGTACAACAGGTCGGGCTGGTATTGGTCGACCAGATCTTTGATGCGGTCAAACCATTGGCGTTTCCAGGAATCCGGAATGCCGTTGTCGTTCCATTCCACGTTCGGCCCCGCGAAGTGCGCGCATGCGGCTTCGTGATAAAGATCGGCGTTCTGTGGATATGCGCCATCGTATGCGATGCCCGCCAGCGGGCCCTGCTTGTCGCTCCCGTGGCTCACCGCAAACCACTTGTAACTGATCCACAGGTGGTCGCTGACGCCGAACTTGAGGCCACGGTTGAGCGCGGCCTTGCGGAACAGCCCCACGATGTCCTTCTTGGGTCCCATGTTCACCGCGTTCCAGCGCGTGTGCTTGGAGTTCCAGAGGTCGAAGTTGTCATGGTGCACGCCCATGCTGACGAAGTACTTGGCGCCGGCCTTTTTGTAAAGCTCCACCAGGTGATCGGGGTCGAATTGATCGCCCTTCCAGGTCGGAATCACGTCCTTGAAGCCGAACTTACTGGGATGCCCGTAATGCTCCAGGTGGTATTTATACTGCGGGCTGCCTTGGATGTACATATTCCGGGCGTACCAATCGCCGTCCTCGGGCGCCGACTGCGGTCCCCAATGCGCCCAGATTCCGAACTTGGCGTCGCGGAACCATTCCGGCACCCGGTAGGCCGCCAGCGATTGGCGGGTCCCCGCGAACCGACCTTTGGCAATCGCAAGACCGGCCGCCGCGGCGCGCAGCCGGCGGCCAAGGGGCGCCGCCGCAATCAGGCCAAGTGCACTTCGTCTGCTAAACTTCATGACATCCTTTCCGGCGAGCCGGGAGTGGCGACCGCGGCTCATCGCTCAGTTTATATGGTTTCACAAAAAGACGGCCCAATCGGCCTTCGCACTTTGCCGATTCGAAGTCAGAACGACAAGAGGGCCTGATTTTTCCGCGGAGCCGCCGGCCCGGCTGCCGGATCGGGGGCCCGGCGCGGGCGAGGGCGCACGCCTCACTCTGCTACAATTCTCCCGAAGTGGTGCCCGTGATGGATCGAGCGACGAAACCGGAGCGCGCGATTGGCCGGTCTCCGGAGAGGCTTACCATCGCTGAGCGGCTTGCGTTCGCTGGCAGGTACATCGCCCTGGAGATCTACACGCCGCGAAACCTGGCGCTGCGCCGCATTGAAGCCATCGGCGATTCGCTGGCCGATTGCATCCGGATGCTCCGCGCGCGCGGCCTCGATCCCACCGCGTTCGAATTCAGCCGGCTTTCAGCGCCGTACTGATTACCGGGGCCGCTAACGACCTTGAGATGGAGCGGAGGCCGCGGGCATGTCCAATTGCCGCGCTTGGCGGCGTCCCAAGGGCGGGCCGGCGCTTAGGCCACTTGCCGGTCCGAATGGGTGAGGGCCTGGGATTCCGTGACCAGGGACCGTTGCAGGCTGACCAGCGACTGCTGCATCGAAGGCAGGCTGCGTTCCGTGCCGCCCAGGTCTCCCAGCTTCGAGATCACCTCGTTTTGCAGGCGCGTGAAGAGATGGAAGATGCGCGGATCGCGCCAGCCTCGCGCGGTCTCCATGCGCATAATGTCGATGGCTTCCGCCGGTGTATACGCGGGCTTGTATGGGCGCGCGGAGGTGAGCGCGTCATAGATATCGGCGATCTGCAAAACGCGCGCCAGCAGCGGAATTTGATTGCCGCGCAGCCCGTCCGGATACCCCAAGCCATCCCAGCGCTCGTGATGGTGACGAATGATCGGTAACACCGCGCTCAGGGATTTCAGATGGCGGCAGATTTCTTCTCCACGGACGGCATGGCTGCGCATGGTCACCCATTCTTCCGCCGTCAGCTTGCCGGGCTTGAAGAGGATTGAATCCGGAATCCCCACTTTGCCCACGTCGTGCAGATAGCCGCCGCGATAAAGCGCTAGCAGGCTCACCCGATCGAGCCCCAAGGAAATACCCAGTGCCACGCTGATGAACGCCAGGCGCTCGCAGTGCCCGCCGGTATGTGCATCCCGCTGTTCGACCGCCCGCGCCAGGGCGAAAACAATCTCTTCGGTTTCGTCCAGGCCGGCCCGCCCGCGATGCTCGGCGCGCATTTCCTCGGTGCGTTGCGCGCACGTCTTGAGCAGATCCTTCCAGTCTCCCGCTGCGCTCACGCGCTGATGCGTGACGCTCCACCCGGGTCGCGAGTTCTGCCCGATCTGTCTGCGTTCCACGGCTACTGGAGTTATCGGCGGTCTTGGTGGAATCCTTAGCCGGTGCTGGCTAAAAAATTCCTGGGGCGTCCCATCCACTCTTGCCGCGATTGCGGTGATCCTCTTAGGTGGTCTACGAGGAACAATGATTAGGGATACCCTCAACGGGCCGGCGGCCTACCTGTAAGAACGGAAGCGTCCCCGCAGGCTGCGGCTCTGGCTGGTAGCCGTTTCGTAAAATACGGTCGCGTATTCCGGGCGGCCGAGTGCTTCGTGGAAGGCCGGGCATGCCCAAGCCCGGCCCGTGGTGACGCAGGCCCAAAACGCTAATGTGCTTCATGAAATGGGCGACAATATCCGCCGGATATGGGCAAAGCGCGTGCCGCTTCAAAGAGAGTGGTTGTTGACGATGGATATCAGGGGACTACGCATGGCGGAGGAACCGCTCTTGCCTGCGTGTCGCCTTTTTGTCTGCCGGTGTGTCAAGTTGACTCCGGGTGTGTACTATCTGCCAATGTGCGGAGGGGTCTCCATCATGGCGAGGAATAGGCAAATCACCACTAAAACCCCTAGTCCGGCTGCCACCATCATCGTCTCCACCTCGCTCTACGTATCGACAGAGCAATTCGATTGCCTTAGATCCGCTGGCGGGTTTCGGGCGTAATTCCGCACCAACTCAGGGGAATCGCCGGCTGGACCTCTATCAGGATAGTGCGGGCGCGCGCTTGCTCGTTTCACGCGGCCGGCATTTGCCGCGGCGCTTCCGACATTCACCGGCGGCCGGGGGCCATTCGCCGATTGGCAAGTGCCTGGCGCAGCGTCGCGCCTTACGCTGGGGTCATGACACCACAAGATAACCAGCCAAGCCCTCATGAAGGCCTGCCTGCCCAATGGATTCCGGCCCTGATCCTGATTGGCGTCGGGGCTATCTTTTTTCTGAATAACCTGGGAATCGTTCCCTTCCACGACATTTTTGTGTACTGGCCGGTGGTGCTGATCGCCTGGGGCATTTTCAAGGTGGTCGATGAGCCGGAAGCGAAGTCCAAAGTGCTGGGCGGAATTCTCACCGGTATCGGTGGCATCCTGCTGATGGGTAATCTGGGCATCCCGCATATGGGGTGGGGCGACCTGTGGCCGCTGATCCTGATCGCAGTGGGCGTGTTGTTGCTGACCGACCGGCTGTTCGGTCCGAGTACGGACTGGGCCGGCAGGTTGAACCGGCACGGGGAGTGGGCCGATAAGTTCAACATGCGCGTCAACAAGCTCAACGAATCCGCGGTCTTCGGTGGCGGCAAGCGGGTGGTTACGGACGGTGACTTCCAGGGCGGCAAGGTGGACTGCGTTTTCGGCGGGTTCGACATCGACATGCGCGGCGCGACCATGCAGCGCGATTCCGCGGTGCTGGAAGTGAACGCGGTGTTCGGCGGCGCGGATATCAAGGTGCCAGCCGCGTGGGAGGTGGTGATGAAAGGCACGGGCGTGTTTGGCGGCTTTACGGACCAGACGCAGCACCCGGACCGCAGCCTGAATCCGAATCCGAAGCGGCTGATCGTCAAGGGCGCGGGCGTGTTCGGCGGCGTGACCTTTAAGAATTAGCCGCCCATGCATCCCATCCTGGCGGCGCGCCGCCTGCTCGTTTATCTGCTGGCATGGCTTCCGGCAGCCGCGCTGCTCACCTACCTGACCTGGGCGGGAGGCGGATTCCGCCTGCCGCAGGCCGCGGCCGTGATCGTACCGGCCTGCTTCGTTTATGCTTTCGCCTGCCTCTCGCCCTGGTATTTGTGCCGCAGCCGTCCGTTCAGCCTGGCGGCTCTGCCCGAGCTGGCGGTAACGTTCAGCGCGGCGGCGGCGGCGGGCGGGCTGCTGCTGGCCGGCATCGCCTGGGCGGTGGCCCAGGGGCTGAAGATCGATGCCACCGGGCATCTGCCGCTCTGGTTCGGCGTCGGCGTGCTGCTCTATCTGCTCTCCACCGGCCTGCATTACGCGGGGCTGGCAGCCGAGCAATCGCGCGAGGCCGAAACCCGCGCCGCCGAAGCCCGGACGCTGGCGCGCGAGGCCGAGCTGCAAGCGTTGCGCCTGCAGATCCACCCCCACTTCCTGTTCAACAGCCTGCATTCGATCGCTGCGCTGGCCTCCCTGGACGCTGCTCGTGCGCGTGAAATGTGTATCCGCCTTTCCGATTTTCTCCGCATCAGCCTGGGGCTTGGCAGCCGCCCCACGATTCCTCTCGGCGAAGAGCTGGACCTGGCGCGCGATTATCTCGAGCTGGAGCAGGTGCGTTTCAGCGACCGGCTGCGCATCGAAATCGAGATCGAAGCCGGCTGTGAGAACTGCGCGGTGCCCACCCTGCTCTTGCAGCCGCTGGTGGAGAACGCCGTCAAGCATGGCATCGCCGGCCTCGTGGAGGGCGGCACGATTCGCCTGGAAGCACGCAGGGACAGTTCCGAAGTCGTCATCACCGTGACCAACCCTTTCGATGCAGAGGCGCCCCCGCCGGAACGATTGGGGGTGGGACTGGCGCAGGTGCGGCGGCGGCTGGAAGTGCGGTATGGCGGAAGAGCACGGCTGGATGTGGGCACGGCGGAGGCGGCTTACCGCGTGGTGGTGAGAGCGCCTTGCGAGTCGGAATGAGACGGCCGGGGCAGCTCGGAGTCACCGCCTAGGCATCAGACGTCCAGGCGGCGCGAGTAAACCACCCGGCGGTACCATTGCGCGGAGTCTTTGCCGATGCGCTCGACCGGATTCTTGAAGTCGACGTGGGCGAGACCGATGCGGTCCCTGAAGCCGTCCTGCCACTCCCAGTCGTCGATCAGACTCCAGACGTGGACGCTCTTGACGTCGGCTCCCTGCAGCATGGCGCGGCGAATGTTGGCAAGGGTGTCGCGCAAATAGCCGATGCGCGCCGGGTCGTGCACCTTGCGATCGGCGGTCAGCACGCCGGGTTCCTCGAAGCCGGTTTCGGTGATCACCACCGGCCGCTTATAGCGGTTCCACATCCACAGGCAGGCGCGCTCCATCGCTCCCTGGTACTTGGGGTCGTGACCGTTCTGGCGCGCGTTTAATCCCTTGAGCAACGCCGGCCCGTCACCGGCCGAAACCAGGTAGCGGCCCCCGTAAAAGTTCATGCCGGAGAAATCAAGAGGCGCGCGCATGCGGTCTTCATCGCCTGCCTTCCATCCCATCGCGTCGTACGGCACACCGTCCACGAACGCTTCGGGATACTTGCCGGTGAATGGAGGGTCGAGGAACCAGAGATTGCGGAAGGCGTGGAAGCGCTGGCATGCTTCGCGGTCCGCCGCCGACGAAGTTGCCGCATCGAACAGCACCATGTCATGGGCCACGCCTGCCTGCGCTCGGGGCCGCTCCGCCTTCAGGGCGCGGAATCCTGCGCCCTGTGCCAGGTTCGAAGTGTGAGTCGCGCGCAGCGTCAGCTCGCGGTCCTTACGGCCCGGCGCGTGCACTCCCCAGCCGTAGCCGGCCACAGTGAAGGCCTGCATTTCGTTCATCAGGCACCACCATGTGACGCGGTCGCCGAAACGGCTGCCGAGCACCCGAACATAATCCGCGAAGCGCTCAGCGGTATCGCGATTGGGCCAGCCGCCCTCGTCCTGGAGCGTTTGCGGCAGGTCCCAATGATAGGCTGTCACCAGCGGTTGAACGCCCATCTTCAGGAGCCGGTCGATCAGCCGGTCGTAGTGGTCCACGCCCTTCTGGTTCACCTGGCCTTTGCCGTCGGGCTGTATGCGGGGCCAGGCAATCGAGAAGCGGTACGATTGCAGGCCCATCGCCGCCAGCAAGGCGAAGTCCTGTTCCCAACGGTGATAGGAATCGCAGGCCACGGCGGGAGTAGAGCCGTCTTTAATGGCGCCGGGCTGCGCTGCGAAGCTATCCCAAATCGATTCGCCCTTGCCATCCTCGCGCGCCGCTCCTTCGATCTGCACGCATGAGGTGGCGGCGCCGAAGAGGAAGTCGCGTGGAAACGGCGGCAATGCCGAGGCCGCGCCGCCGGCTGCGGCGGCTTCGGCCTGTCCCTGTCCGCGCGCCGCTCCAGCTGCCATAACTGCCGCTCCTGCGCGAAAAAACTCCCTGCGATTCATTCCGGTGTCTCCCTATCGAGTGTATGCCCTGTCTTCCGAGTTGCCCCATCACGGCGGGACACGGAATGCCTGCTTTGGCTCCCCGGCCACCGCTGAGTGTACCTCCGATCTCTGGACTTTTCTGTTGTCCAGCCTTTGATGCCGGGCGATTCGGGGACACGCACCGAGGCGCCTAAATGCGATTGCCGGTCCGCCATTCTCCCCTGACCGCAGCGCTACCCGGGAGATGGAGGAAGAATTAGGGTTTCCCGGATGCCGCGGATTCTCTCTCCGGCCACATCACCGCTAACAGCAGCGCCACCCCAATGCCGATGAACACTTCAGCGCACCGATGAATGGCGATCTGCCATGGGGGAGCCGACCGCGGAATCAACAGCACAATCGCCAGCGTGACTCCACCGAACCGGTAGGCGCTTCGCTCCGAACGTGCCACCGCGCAAAGTATTCCCAGGATGAACACGCTCGTGCCGAATACCAGCACGTGCCGCCCGAAGTGATTCGCCACAATCACGCCGACCGCCCCTCCCAGCGCCGTTCCGAGGAAGCGCTGCCGGGAAACGGCCAGCGCTGCACCTAACGATGACTGCGTAATGACCAGGGTCGTAATCGGCGCCCAGTAAGCCTCCGGCAGCCGGAATAGCCGCGCTACCAGCACCGAAACTACCGCCGCCAGCGCAGTGCGCGCGGAATGCACCATGACGGGCAACGCCGCGCGCTCAACTCTATCCCATCGGGACCCGCTAATTGTGGACAAGACAGCCTCCCAGCGTTTCATTTTTGTAGCATATGGGATCTAGCCCAGGATTGGTGGGGGCATGCTTTAGCTTGCCCGCGCGCTCGCCATGCCGGCGCGAATCGTCGGCGGGGAAGCGAGCCGCTTACTTGTGGGCGCCTTCGGAGCCTTCCATCGCCTCGAGCAGGCGCGCGTAACCGGCGCGGCTCACGGGGAGGCGGGTGCCATCCGTCAGGATCGCCAGGCGGCTGTCTTTGCCGTAGGGTTCGATGCGCGCCACACGCTCCAGGCTGACGATCACCGAGCGGTGGATGCGCACAAAGCGCCTGGCATCGAGCTGGCGCTCGATTTCCGCGATCGGCTGCGGTTTCAGATAGCTCTTGCCGCCGGTATGCAGGGCGATGTAATCGTCCTGCGCCTCGACGTAATCGAGCTTGTCGAGGGGGATGACGTGGACACGCGCGCCATCGCGCACCACGACGCGGTCCACGCGCTGCTCGGGCGGCCGCGGCAGCGGCGGCGTGCGCTCGCCCAGGCGCGCCCGGGCCCGCTCCAGCGCGCGCTCGAAACGATCCGCGCTGAACGGCTTCAGCAGGTAATCCACCGCGTGCGCATCGAAAGCGCGCATGGCGTATTCGTCGTAGGCGGTGACGAAAACCACCGCCGGGCCGGGGTCGATCAATTCCAGCACTTCGAATCCATCCAGCTTAGGCATCTGGATATCCAGGAAGACCAGGTCGGGCTCGGTTTCGGCAATGGCTTTGACGGCTTCGAAACCGTTGGCGCACTCGGCGGCGATTTCGATTTCCGGATGGGTGCGCAACATCTCGCGCAAGTACCCGCGCGCCAGCGCCTCGTCATCCACGATTACGGCTTTGAGCGGTGTTGCCTGCACCTCACATGCAACTGTAGCAGCGATGAAGCGGGGGCGGAAGCGCAGGGCGACGGGCCGGGCATGCCCAGCGCCTACTGGCTTGCTCAGGCGCGGGTGCCGATCATCAGGCCGGCGGGGCCGGGCATGCGGACGTGGCGGATGGCGGTGAAACCGGCGGCGCTCATCCATGCGGTGTATTCAGGGTCGCTGTAGCTGGCGCCGGCGCGCGTGCCTACCAGCATGTTCAGCGAGAACAGCGCGGCCCATTGCGGCGCGCACTTATCCGGCTCGAGGATGAACTCCTGGATCACCAACCGCCCGCCGGGAGCCAGCGCTTCATAACAGCGAGCGATCAGGTGCGCATTTTCCTTTTCGTCCAGCATGTGGCAAATGGCGGAGGCCAGCACCAGGTCATAGCCTTCGCCAAGGTGGTCCGCGCGCAAATCGCCGACGCGGGTGTGAACGCGGCCGGAAACGCCCGCCTGCTCGATGTGGCGCTGGGCGATGGGCACCACCGCGGCCAGGTCGAGGATGTAAGCCTGGAGTTCCGGATTGGCGGCGGCGAAGGCGATGGAATAAGCGCCGGAGCCGCCGCCCACATCCAACATGCGCCGCACGCCTTGCGCGCCCACCGCCGCCACCAACGGCACCGCGCGTTCCACGGCGTTGCGATGCATGGCGGCGATGAAAGCTTGCGTCCAGTCGTATGGGAGCTCGGCCATCTCCTGGCGAATCACGCTCGTACCGGCGCGCACGCACTCGGTGAGGGTAGACCAGGTCTTCCAAAGGCTGGCTGTATGCAGCAGGCCGGGCCGCGCGTTCTGCGGCGACGCGGCGGTGAAAAAGCGGGCCGCCACCGGCGAACTGTAAAACCGGCCGTCGCTCTTGACGACCAGTTGCAGCGACGCCATCGCGTGCAGCAGCATTTCCGTGGCACGGGAATTGGCGTGGATGCGGGCCGCAATCTCCGCCGCCGCGCCGCCTTCGCCGATAGCGGTAAACAGGTCGAGTTCGAGCGCTGTCAGAATGGCGCGGCTCTGCTGGAAGCCGCGGATGCGCTCGTTCAGATCGTCCGGCAAAGCGCCGCTGGCTTCGCGCGCGTGCATGGCGGCCAGGCGCTTCTCGCGGCCGGCGGCCATTTCGGCGCGCACCTCGTCGACGTCCCGGCGCGCCAGGCGCACCACTGGCCGGCCGTTGCGAAAGTGCTCTTCCACCAGCTCCGCCGCATCCGCCGGAGTCACGCCGCCGTACCAGGTTCCCTCCGGGTACACGACGGCGTTGGGGCCGCTTTCGCACAAACCCAGCGACCCGCAGGCGGTTACCTGCACCTGGCTTTCCAGTCCCCGCGCCGCCACCTCGCGCCGCAATGCTTCGATTACCGCCAGACCGCCGCGGCCGCCACAGCTTGGCGCACCCTCCGGCTTCTGCTGGTCGCATACGAATACGTGATAACGAAAGGGCTGCATGAGATCCCTCCGCCCATGAGCTTAACAGAGCGCACTGTCCGAATCGGGGCGCAGCCCGGACGCGCCTGGACGCGCGCCGCGCTACGTTTCGGTTACATTGCCGAAAATCCAGTTCCCCAATGGACGCGCTGTCGATTAGATTGAAGATAGGTGCCCCGTTACGCAGCCATAGACATCGGCAGCAACTCGATCCGCATGGAAGCGGCCGAGATCACCGACGGGCAGCCGACCCGTGTTTTGGCCTCAGACCGCGAGGTGACCCGCCTCGGCGAAAGCGTGTTTCGTAATGGCGCCGTGAGCGAGGAGGCCATCAAGGCCACCTGCTCCGTGCTGGTGCGCATGGCCGCGCTCTACCGCAAGCTGGCGGTAGTGGGAGTGCGGGCAGTGGCCACCAGCGCCATCCGCGATACACGAAACCAGCACGAGTTCCTGGAGCGGGCTTCGGAAGCCGCCGGCACGCACGTGGAAATCATCTCCGGCCGCGAGGAGGCCCGCCTGATTCATCTCGGCGTGGAGAGCGTCTGGCCGCAGCACGGGCGGCGCGTGCTGATCTGCGACATTGGCGGCGGCAGCGCGGAAATTGTGGCCTCCCAAGACAGCCGGCTGTACATGGGGTTTTCGAAGCCGCTGGGAGCCGTGCGGCTGCGCGAGATCTTTCTCAAGGACGATCCGCCGTCGCCACGCCAACTCAACCAGATGCAGGAGTTCATCGACGACAAGCTTTCGAGCGCGGTGCGCCGCCTGGGGCCAGCCCAGTGGGAGCGCGCCATCGGCACTTCGGCCACGGCATCGGCGGTGGCCGCGGCGGTGGCGCGGCTGCCGCGGTCGCGGCGCGACGAAATCGACCGCCTGCGCATCTCCACCGCGCAGGTCCGCAAGCTCTATTGGAAGCTGGCGGGGTTAAGTCTCGCCGGCCGCCGCAAGGTGACCGGCATCGGGCCGCGCCGCGCCGAAATTATCGTGCCCGGCATGGCAGTGCTGCTGACCTTCCTGGAGCGGTTCCACCTGCCCGCCATCTACTATTCGCGCGCCGGCGTGCGCGACGGCGTGATTGCCGACCTGGCCGCGCGCAACGTGGGCGCGGAGCTTTCCCGCCTCAGCCGCGAACAGCGCCGCGAGGTGGAGGATATGGGACGCCGCTATGGCGTATCCGTGGAGCATGCGCGCAGCGTCGCCCACATCGCCGGCCTGTTGTTCACGGCGCTGCAACCGCTGCACCGGCTGCCGCCGGCCGCCGGCAAGCTTCTGGAAGCCGCCGCCTACCTGCTCGACGTGGGGCACTACATTTCCAGCTCCAGTCATCACAAGCATTCCTATTACGTGGTGGCGAACTCCGATATGCCGGGCTTCACCGAGCGCGAGCGCACTCTGGTGGCTGCGCTCTGCCGCTATCACCGCAAAGCGCTGCCCAACCCGATGCACGCCGCCTTTCAATCCTTGACGCCCGACGATAAGCGCGCGCTCACTGTTCTGATTCCGCTGCTGCGCCTGGCCGACAACATGGTGCGCGGGCCAGAGCGGCGGATCGAGAGCCTGACCTGCCGCGTGCAAAACGGCGAGGTGGTCCTGCTGGTCCACTCGACCGGCGATATCGACCTGGAACAGTGGGGCGCCGAGCGCGCTGCCGGCACGTTCCACCAGGTTTTCAATCGCAGCCTGTCGCTGGTCCGCGCGCGGTGACCGGGTACCAGGAAGCCTTGAAGACGTAAGTGAGTGCCGGAAGCGCGCACGCTACTGCTTCGGCAGCGACAGCGACGATTGCAGGAACCGCGCGACGGCGTCGGTTAGCGCGCGCCGGTGCGGCGAGCGGGCCATAGCGAGAGCCTGCACCCGGACCAGCCGGCGTCCCTTGACGCGTAACGCGTGGAAATAGCGGGGGCGCCCGTGCAACGCGTATTCCGGCAGGATGGAATATCCGAACCCGGTCTCGACCAGCTTTTTGAGCGCCTCGGTGTCGTCGGCTTCCATCACTACCCGCGGCGCCACTTCAATCTCCTTGAAGAAGCCATCGATCATGGAGCGCATGTTGCTTCGCCTTGGATAGAGCACGAACGAGGCCTTGGCCAGCTCGGCAGGCTCGGTGGTAGCCACGTGCCAGCCACTGATCCGGTCGAGGGAGGGCTTCAGCACCAGCAGTTCTTCCTCGAAGAGGGGGATGGTTTCCAGGTTCTCGTTGGGATAGGGCAGCGAGATCAGCGCCAGGTCGAATCGCCGGTCGAGCAGGCCCGCCACCATCTCCTCGGTGGGGCAAACCATGATGTCGATGCCGAGGTGCGGAAAATGCTTGCGCAGCTTGCGCAGCGGCCTGCCCAGGTGGTGGATCAGCGTGGTGGCGCCGGTGGCGAAGTGGAACGGATGCCGGTCGTCCATGGCATCGCTTTCGAATTCCTGCTCGATCAGGTGGAGCTGGTTGAGGACCTCGCGGGCGTGTTCCGCCAGGCGCCACGCGGCAGCGGTGGGCGCCAGCCGCTTGCCAGTCCGGACGAACAGCTCGGTGTTGAGCTCCGCCGCCAAGCTGTGGAGTTGCAGGCTGACCGCCCCCGGAGTAAGGTTGACGCGCTCCGCCGCCCGCGTCACGCTGGCGCAATCGAGCACCGCCAAGAAGAGTTGTAGCTGCCGGACCTCCATTGCGCCTCTCCACACAAGCATCGCACAGGAGCGCCGTGGCTGCCGCGCGAGATCTGGGCCTCCCGACGGTTCTTTCCGAAGAAGCCCGCAGGCCGCTTCACGGGCCACAGGCTTCGCGCATCCGCGGCGCGGTGTCAGCCCGGCTTAACGCCCGTCTTCTGAACCGATGGCGGCGATGTTGCGGAGGTGGTCCATCACTTCGGGAGGGACGCGCAAGTTGCCGTGGTAGCCTGACCCGAGCTTGACGCCGGGTTTGACGGCTTCGCCGTGGAAATCCGATCCGCCGGTGACCAGCAGGCCGTGGCGGCGGGCCAATTCGAGGAAGTTTGCGGTCTCTGCTTCGCTGTGATCGCTGTGATAGGCTTCGATGGCGTTCAGCCCGGCGGCGCACAGCTCCGGCATTATCTTCGCCACGTCGCCATGCACGCGTGTCGGGTGCGCCAGCGAAGCAATTCCGCCAGCCTTGCGGACGGCCGCGACACCTTCGGCAAAGGTCGGCTCCTGGCGGTAGACGTAAGCCCGCGCGGATTCGTCGAGGTAATCGTCGAAAGCCTGCCGGTAGTTCCGCACATAGCCCTTCTCGAGCATGATGGCGGCGAAATGCGGCCGTCCGGTCATGCCGCGGCCGCGCGCCTCGGCTTCCTCCAGGGTGATGTCGAAGCCCAGTTCCCTCAGCCGCGCCGCCAGGCGGATATTGCGGTCCTGGCGCGACTGCTGCTGCAGGCGCACCCATTCGCGGAACTCCTCGAGCCGGCCGGCGTCCGGGAAATAGCCAAGCAGATGCGCGGAGCGGCCGCGCAGCTTGGTGGAAAGCTCGATGCCGCACACCAGATGGAGGCCGTCCGCCTGTGCCGCGGGCAGGGCCAGGTCGTAGCCCGCCAGCGTATCGTGGTCGGTGATCGCCAGCACGGTCACGCCGGCGCGGACCGCGTCTTCAACCAGTTTCGACGGTGCCAGACTGCCGTCGGATTCATTCGTGTGCGAGTGCAGATCGATCAAAGGAGATGAGACCCAGATGTTCCAGTGTAGCCCAGATTCGATCGGCACTTTCTTCCGCGGTCTGGCGCGACGAGTCGACCGTCACTTCGGGGTGAAGCGGCGGCTCGTAAGGATCGGAAACACCGGTAAATTGCGGGATGGCCCCGGCCAGCGCCTGCTGGTACAGGCCCTTGACGTCGCGCTGGGCCAGGGTTTCGACCGGGCACTCCACGTACACTTCGACGAAGTTGGCGATGCGCGCCCGCACCTCATCGCGCACGGCCCGGTAGGGTGAGATGGCGGCGGCGACCGCGATCACGCCGTTGCGGGAAAGCAACTCGCACACGTAGCCGATGCGGCGGATGTTTTCGTCCCGGTCCTCTTTGCTGAAACCGAGCCCCTTGGACAGGCAGGTGCGAACTTCGTCGCCATCCAGCACCTCAACCTTGGCCTGGTGCGCGCGCAGGCGATTTTCCAGCAGCCGGGCTATGGTGCTCTTGCCCGCTCCGGACATGCCCGTGAACCAAAGCGTAAATCCCTTGTACATTTGCGAGGTGCGCCCTTTT
Organism: Bryobacteraceae bacterium; assembly: GCA_049587755.1. GTDB lineage: Bacteria > Acidobacteriota > Terriglobia > Bryobacterales > Bryobacteraceae > Bog-375. Next base: position 133,035 of record JBAVEN010000003.1, read on the forward strand.
AGAAGTGCGGTCGCCGGGCCGGGCATGCCCGGCCCGTACAAGCCCATTTGTTAAACGCCATTGTAATTGCGAGACGGCGCGTTACGAGGCCGCGCGGCTGGAACCATCCGCCGCGAAATGGATGCCGCATTCCTTCTTCGTGTCCACTTCCCACCACCACCGGCCGGCGCGTTCGTCTTCGCCTTCCAGGATAGCCCGCGTGCAGGGCGCGCAGCCGATGCTGGTGTACCCCTGTTCGTATAGCGGATGCACCGGGACATCGTAACGGCGGAGATAGGCGTCCACCTGCTCCGCGCTCCAGTCTGCCAGCGGTGTTAGCTTGAGGCGGCCTGCCTCTTGCGCCACTTTCGGCACCGCCGCACGGGTCGCGCCCTGCCCCCGCCGCAGACCGGTCGCCCAGGCGTCGAACTCCTGGAGTTTACGCTCAAACGGGCGCACCTTCCGTATGCTACAGCACATCTGGCGCATCTCCGGGCTGCGATAGAACAGGTCCGGCCCGTGCTGCTGAACCATCGTGCGCACTTCCTCCGGGTCGGGCGTGACGATTTCTACGCCGATGCCGTACCGCTGGCGCACGTCCTCGATCATGGAATGCGTCTCTTGAGGCAGCCGCCCTGTATCCAGCGTAAAGGCCCGAAACGGCAAGCGCGTGCGCCATGCCAAGTCCATTAGCACCATGCCTCCCTTCTGAAAACTGGTGGCGATGGCGAAGCGTTCCTGGTGGGTTTCGATGGCCCAGCGCAGCAGGTCGGAGGCTGCTACATGTTCGAGATGGCTATATGTCCCCAATTTCTATCAGGATTACCCAGAATGCATCGGTTGTCAAGACGGTCCGGCTGGGCATGCCCCGTCCCTAAACCGCAGCGGTGGCTATGAGCTCGCCTTTTTCGAGGTGATGGACGCGGGTGGCGAATTGGGCGGCGTGCGGGTCGTGAGTGACCATGACGATGGTCTTGCCGTATTCCTTGTTGAGCTTGGAAAGAATGGTGAGCACCTCCTGGGCCGAGCCGGCGTCGAGATTGCCGGTGGGCTCATCGGCGAGGATCAAGGCAGGGTCAGTGACGATGGCACGGGCGATGGCTACGCGCTGTTCCTGGCCGCCGGAGAGCTGGCGCGGGAAGTGGCGGAGGCGGTCTCCCAGCCCCACCAGCTTGAGCGCGGTGGCAGCGTGCTCCATCCGCTCGGCTTTCTTGAGGCGGGTGAGCTTGAGCGGCAACTCAACGTTCTCGATGGCGGTGAGCACCGGGATGAGGTTGAACTGCTGGAAGACGAAACCGACGTGCTCATTGCGCCAATGGGCGATTTCGCGGTCGTTCAATTCGCGCAGATTATGACCCAACACGCGGATTTCGCCGCTGGTGGGCCGGTCCATGGCGGCAATCAGATGCAGGAGGGTGGACTTGCCCGAGCCGGACGGTCCCATCAAAGTCACGAACTCGCCTTTGGGAATCTCGAGGGTGACGTCCTTCAGCGCCACCACGTGAAACTCGTCGCGCAGGAATTCTTTGGTCAGGTTGCGGGTTTCAATAATGGTTTCACTCATGGTTGGCTCAGGTCCGTCGCAAATGTTCGTCAGCGCGTTCGTTTCAGAAGGCGGAAAGCACGCCGGGCATGGCCCGGCTGCGCCGATTGACAATCGGCGCGCAGGTAACCAACCTGCCCCACATTGCCTGGGCCGGTCATGCCTTCCGCCGCACTTTCTCCCCATCCTTCAGATCGGGCGGCGGGTCGGCGATCAGGTCTTCGCCGCCGACCAGGCCCTGGTCGATGCGCACGCCATCACTCGAGGTTGCGCCGACTTTGACCGGGCGGCGCACGGCTTTGCCATCGAGCAGGACGAAGACCGCGTTGTCGCGCACGGCGGCTGCCGGCACGATCACCACCGGCCTTGCTGGGACCGCGGCGCTGCTGCCGGTAGCCGCTTCCGGCTTGGCGTCCGAAAGGAATGCTACGCTCGCGTTCATCTCCGGCCGCAGAAATTGGTCTGGCTTGGTTATCTTTACTTTGATCTGGACGGTGGCCTTCTGGCGGTTGGCCTCGGGCGAGATTTCTTTGATGAAGCCGTCGTACTTGCGGTCCGGGAAAGCGTCGGTGGTGACGATACCGCGCTGGGCGGAATGCAGCTTGGCGAAATCGTTCTGCGCGATATCCAGCTCCACTTCCAGGTCGTTCAAATCCGCCAGTGCGACCACGTAGCCTTTGGCCCCGCGGTCGCCCACGAAGCTGGTGGTGACGAATTCGCCTTTCTCCACCTCGCGTTCGAGAATGGTGCCGGTGACCGGCGCGCGGATGACGGTGTTGGCGAGGGCGGTTTGGGCGTAGGCTACCGTGCCTTTGGCCTGCTCGACCTGCCCGCGCAAGGAATCGATTTCCTCCTGCCGCGGCCCCAGCTTGACCAGTTCGTAGGTCTTCTCGAGGGAATTGACGCGATGCACGGCGCCGTCGTAACGCGTCTGGGCGTCATCCACGGTTTGCTGAGCGGTCAGCCCGCTCTGGCGCAGTTTCTTGGCGCGGTCGACGCTCAGCTTGGCGTCGTCCATATCCGCCCTGGCCGAATCCAAGTTGGCTTTGGCAGCCGCCACCTCTTCGGGCCGCGAGCCATGCAATGCCTCGGCCAACTTGGCTTCGAGATTGGCCATCTGCCCTTTGGCCTGCTCCAGTTGCGCCTGGTATTCGTCGTCTTCCAGGCGCACGATCACCTGGCCTTCCAGCACGTGGTCGCCTTTGTCGACGCCGATCCATTTCACCTTGCCGATGACTTTGGCGGCCACCTCGATGCGGTGCGCCGCCACGATGTAGCCGGCCGCATTGAGCACCACGCCTTCCGGAGCGCTGGCCGCGCTCATGGCGCTAACCCGCTGGACGTCCACCAGCGGCGCCGCATTGACCTTTCCCGAGAAGAAGCGCCACGCGCCCAAAAGGAGGAAAACCACCACGCCGATGATGATCCAGCGCACGGCCCAGCGCGAGGGCTGGCCGGAGCGGCGCTGGCCGCGATCGATCTGCAGGCTTTTCAGTTCCTCGTCCATAATCTTTAGATTTCCCGCAGCGCGGTAAGAATCTCCTTTTTCGCCGCAGCCCCGGCCGGAAACAAGCCGCCCACGCTGCCCAGCGCGACCGCGAAGACGATACCCGCCACCATACTCCCCGGCGTGATGTGAAACGCGAAGGCCAATTGCGAGAAATTGGCGCCGATTTCGCTGGTGGCGCCGTTCAACGGCAACACCAGCAGGCAGCCGATCACCCCGCCCAGTCCCGCCAACAGCACCGATTCCACCCAGAAGCTGGCCAAGATGCTGAGCTTGGAGAAGCCCAGCACGCGCAGCGTCCCGATCTCGCGCGCCCGCCGCGCCACCGCCGCATACATGGTGTTCATGGCGGCGAACGAGCTGCCCACCGCCATGATGATGGCGACGAAAATACCGGTGTATTCAATCGGAGTGGCGGATTGCGTTTGTCGGGAAAAATAATCGGTTTCGAGCTCAGCGCCCAGACCGAGGCGCGTGTCGTCGCCGATGCTATTCACCAGGGCTCTCGCCGTGGAGGCGTCGGGGGCCTCCACCAGCGCCGAGCTGAGATACAGGACGCGGTTCCAGTCCGCGCTCACCTGGTCCACATCGCCCCAGATTTCGCTTTCCTGCGCGCGAAGGCCGGCGTCCATCACGCCAACAATTTCCCAATCGCTGCGGCCCATGCGCAGCTTCTTGCCGATGCGCGCGGCGGGGTACTGATCGGACAAAGCTTTGCCCACCACGGCCTCGTTGACGCCCCGGCGGAACCAGCGGCCGGCGATCAGCCTGACGTTATGCCGCATGGCGATGCCGGCCGGCATCAGGCCGCGAACGGTGACGTTGTCGCCGGTGCCGCTGCCTTCGGCTTCCAGGCTGATGATGGTGATCAGCTCGAGCGAGGCCAGCGGCCGCCCGTCGGCGCCGGTGGCGATGCCCGGCTTGAACTTCAGGTCCTGGAACTGCTCGCGCGTCACCAGGCTGGTGAGCTCGGAGCTGGCGCCTTTGCGGGTGACCAGCACATGGCGCGGGTCGCCCGAGGTTGCCAGCGTGACGCGCAGTCCGTTCACCAGCGCCAGCACGGCCAACAGCACGGCCACGGTAAGGGCGATGCCCAGCGCGGTCATCAGCGTGGTGGTGCGGCGAACCACCAGGTTGCGGAGATTGTAAGAGAGGGGAATCGCCATGGCGTCAGTCCGTGCTCCGCAGAGACTCGACAATGGGAGCGCGCGAAGCCCCCATGGCGGGAATCAGCGAGCTGATCAGCCCGATCAAAGCGGCCAGCAGGACGCAGACCGCGGCGATCACCGGGTCGACCGTTCGCAGCGCCGGCAGAAAACCGCCGATTGGGCTGCGCTCGACGCCTTTCAGCAGAAAGGTGGAAATTATGTAGCCGATAGCACCGCCGGCCAACGAAATCGCCACCGCCTCACCCAGAATCAGTCCCAGAATGTTGCCTTCGGTAAATCCCAGCGTCTTCAATACGCCCACTTCCCGCACGCGCTCGCGCACCGACATGGCCATGGTGTTGGCCGAGACCAGCAGAATGGTGAACATTACGGCGGCCGAAATCCAAACCAGGAACATGCGCACGTTGCCGAGCAGCGATAGGAACCCGACCACGAAGGCCTGCTCGGACTCGGTCTTGGTCTGCGCGGTGGAATTGCGGAACAGGGCGTCGGTCGCGTCGGCAATGCGCGCAGAATGCTGCGGGTCGTCGATCAGAACATAAAAGGTGTCCACGAAGCCGCGGCGCCTTTCGGGCAGCGCCTGGTCAATGTACTCCTTGTTGAAGAACATCACGTCGCTGTTGGAGGGCGCGTCGAAAATGCCGCGCACCGTGAATTCGAAACTGCCCGGGAAAATGTCGCCCTCGATCGGGATGCGGTCACCCAGGTGAAAGTTGAACGCGTTGGCCAGGTCGCGGCCAATCACGCACGCTGTGCGCTCATGGATGAACGCCTGTTTCTGGTCTTCCGGAATGGTCCACTCGGCAAACAGCGGAAACAGCTTCTCCGGCTCGACGGAAAAGCGCGGGAAATTGTTGCGGGCTTCGCGTGCGTCTTTGTAGATTCCGCCGAACCAGGTATCGACCATCGCCAGGCGCACGCCGGGGATTTTCTCGATTTGCTGCTGATAGGCAAGCGGGAGGAACACCGCCAGCGAGACGCGGTTGCGCACCACCAGCCGCAGCGCCTGGTTGTCCTTGGGTTTGGCCAGCCAGAACGCGCTGTACATGGCGATCATCACCCCCAGCAGGCACATGGAAACGCCGATGCTGGCGATGGTGAGCAGCGTGCGCCGGCGGTTGCGCCAGGAGTTTCTCAGGATCAGCGGCAGGAATCGCATGCCTTCTCTCTAGGGGATCTTTTCACTATAGCAATGCCCCGGTGGGGCAGGTTTCAACCTGCCAAGGCCCGCTTGCGGGCGCGTTTTCTTACGCAAGCTTATCGCCCCGACGATCCAAAACCGCCGGCCCCGCGCGTCGATTCCGGCAGTTCCCCGGCATCCCACTCCACCGCTTCGTAGCGCGCCACAATCATCTGCGCGATGCGGTCCCCGGCGTGCACCGTGTACGGCTCCGCACCGAGGTTCAACAAGATAACGCGGATTTCGCCGCGATAGCCCGGGTCGATGGTGCCGGGGGCATTCGGCATGGTAATCGAGTGGCGCAGCGCCAGCCCGCTGCGCGGCCGCACCTGCGCTTCGTATCCAGGCGGCAGGGCGATGGTGAGGCCCGTCGGCACCAGCCGCGGCACGCCCGGCGCCAGCACGGTATCTTCCACCGCGCGCAGGTCCATGCCAGCGTCTTCCTCCAGGCCATGGGCGTACTCGGGCAGCACCGCGTTGGGGTGAATGGGTTGGATTCGTATGCGCATTCCCCGCTATCATAACGTCTTGATCCACTCGAAACGAGTCATCACCGTGGCGCCCATGCCGCCCGAGAAATCGGCGTACGCACTGGCGCGCTACAGCCGCTCGCCCGATTCGATTCGCGATTCTATTGAATGGGTACGCACCCACAACTCGGAAAAGTTCCTGGAAAGTTTTTACTTCCAGTACGGCCACGCCTCGATTGCCGACCTCGGCCACGCCGTAGTGTGTTTCGAAGGCGTTTCCGAGCTGGCGGCGACCGAAATTGAAGCCGAGCCGCTCTGGGATGGCCAGGCGAAGTCATCGCGCTACCAGGATTTTTCCAGCTCCGGCTTCGTCACCCCGCCGGAGTTGGAGGCCGCTGACGCCGCCCGCTACCGCGCCGCCGGTGAGGCGCTGCTGGCCGCGTATCAAGAGGTGAACCGGCTGGCGTTCGATTGCCTCTCCGCGCGCCTGCCGCGCCCTGAAGACATGAAGCCCGAGGCCTACCGGCGCAATCTGGCGGCGCGCGCGTTCGACGTGGCACGTTATCTGCTCTTCTGGGGCGTGCCCACCAACGTCGGCCAGGTGGCCAGCATTCGCACCGTGGAAAAACAGATCCGGCGCCTCAAGGCTTCCGAGTATGGCGAGTTGCGGAGCTTAGGCGAAGAGATCGCCGAGGCCTGCGCGCGCGAGCCCGATTGCCGCTGGGACCAGAACGCCGCGGCCGAACCGCTGGCGCCGACGCTGGCGCGCCACGCGGAAGGGGACGAGCATACTCTGCGCTCACTGCGCGACTTGAGCCAGTGGGCCACTCAGAACTTGCCTCCGCGCATGCAAGCCGGCGAGCCACCTCGCGTCGATTTGGTGCGGCCGGTGCAGGTGGCCGCCGATATCGTGGCCACGCTGCTCTATCCGGTCACTGATCGCCCCTTCCGCGAGCTATACGAGATGGCGTGCGGTTGGAGCTACGCCCTGCGCGCCGAGGTAATCGATGTCGCGCTCCAATCCCGCACCCGCCGCGATGAAATCCTCAGCGGCTTCCGCGGCGGCCTCTACGCCTACGACTTCGTCATCGATATCGGCGCTTACCGCGATATGCAACGCCACCGCCGCTGCCAGAAATTCCGCCAGGAGTATGCCGGCGCGCTCGGCTACGATACGCCGGCGCTGATTGCCGACGCTGGAGCTGGTGAGATTTACCAGCGCGCCATGACCACCGCGTTCGCCGCGATGCGCGCCCTGCCGGCGCCCGGCTCGCATTACCTGCTGCCGTTCGGGGCACGTTCGCGATTCCTTTTCAAAATGGATTTCGCCGAAGCCGAATACATCTCCCGCCTGCGCAGCGGCGTGAAGGGCCACTTCAGTTACCGGCAGATCGCTTGGGAGATGAAAACCGCCATGGAATCCCTGGAGCCCGAGCTAGGCCGCCTCATCGAAGCCACGCCGCCGTGGGTGGAAGATCCGCTGAAGCGGTAAGGGGGCGGAGCCTCGACGATGGCAGGCTGTATGATTCGGGCCGTCAGCATAGAGACCGTCAGCATAGAATAAGAGCAAGCGTATGGAGATTATCAAACACGATCCCTCGGATTGGGAGGACTTTGAGGCGGCGGCAAGAAGGCCCATTGAGCAACACATACGCAATTCGTTTATCCACACGCACAAGCCCGTTCTGGACGATGCGGCGTACCGTTCGTTCGACACGATGGAAGCCTATCGCCAATGGTGCAGAGACAATCTGCCGGATTGGTTGGGCTACAACCGCGACTGATTATATGGCCGCATTCGAGTTTAGAAATGCACAAGAGCTAGGCAGAGTCTTCCGGAATCATGGCGTGAAATACCTGTTCTTTGGAAAATCCGGAGCGATTCTCCTAGGGTATTCGGACACCACTCAAGACGTGGACCTGTACGTGGACAAGGACAGCGAAAACTGCGAGAGGCTACTGACGGCGCTCTTGGAACTCGGCTTCCCACTTGCCGGGAAGGAACAGGAAGACGTTCGGCGCGGCAAGGATTTCATCCAGCTTCGCAACGGCCCATTCGATATGGACCTGATCTTTGCGCCCGATGGCATCGAACGATTTGAAGACGCGTGGAAGCGGCGCGTCGAACGTCACGGCTTTCCAGTAGCGAACATCGATGACATCGTGGGCAGCAAGCAAGCGGCCAATCGCCAGAAGGACCGGGAATCTCTACCGCGGCTGCTATCGTTCCGGGACTGGATGAAGAAGCAGGGCGGCGAATAGCCGCGTGGTGCTTTCGGTCTTCCGCGTAGCGCAGTTTCTCAAGCAACTTGACGGCGTGCTCCCGAATGTGTAATCATGCATCATAGTGAATAAACATTCATTGGAGGTTCACCCATGCCAGCGATCAATCTGAAGAGAACGGTTTCGCTTGCGGGGCCGGCGCGGCGTGCCGTGGCGGTTGTGCCGCGGGCTGCTGAGGGCGCATCGAAGCCTCCGGCACGTGAAGAACGGTCGCGGCGAATCCGGAAGCTGGCGGCGAGCGATTTTCTGCGCGATCAGGACCTGACGGGCGACGAGCTGGTCTCATTGCTCGATCTGGCTGACGAGATGAAGCGCCATCCGGGCGACTATGCGCAGGCGCTGGCGGGCAAATCGATCGCGCTGCTGTTCGAGAAACCGTCGCTGCGGACGCGGCTCACCTTTGAGGTCGCCATGAAGCAGATGGGCGGCGGGTCGGTCTTCGTGGAAGGGCCGATTGGCGTGCGCGAGCCGCTGAAAGACGTGGCGCGCAACCTGGACCGCTGGGTGGAAGGCATTGTGGCGCGCGTGTTCGCGCAGACCACGGTGGAAGGCTTGGCGGAATGGTCGCGGGTACCGGTGATCAACGCGCTCAGCGATTCGTATCATCCATGCCAGGCGCTTGCCGACGTCGAGACCATCCGCGAACATTTCGGGCGAATACAGGGATTGAAGCTGGCGTTCATCGGCGACGGCAACAATGTGGCACATTCGCTGATGCTGACCGGGCTGCGGCTGGGGATGGATTTTGCGATCGGCTGCCCGGATGGATACGATCCGAATCCGGACGTGGTGGCGCTGGCCGAGAACCTGGCGGCGGAGACGGGCGGGCGGTTGCAGATCACCCACGACACGGGCGAGGCGCTGGCCGGAGCGCACGTGGTGTACACGGATGTGTGGGCCTCCATGGGACAGGAACAGGAAGCGGTGAAGCGCAAGAAGGCGTTTCGCGCCTTCCAGGTAACCGACGCGCTGTTCGCGCAGGCGCGACCGGATGCGGTTTTCATGCATTGCCTGCCGGCGCGGCGCGGCGAAGAGGTGAGTGACGGCGTGATGGAGTCGCCGCGCTCGGTGATCTTCGACCAGGCCGAGAACCGGCTGCACGCGCAGAAAGCGCTGCTGCTGATGTTGCTGGGCTAGTATGGCATGCAGATAGGCGTCGAGAAGAGTCTCGACGCGGCACGCACGAGTGCATGCGGCACCAAAAATGCCCGCCGCAGATAAAAGTAGATGAGCGTTGTGTCGTGCGGGCGCGAGGGCGAGGCATGCCTCGCCCCTACAACGGACTCGTAGGGGCCGGGCACGCCCGGCCCGGCTAAGGCTTCACCGTCTCTTATACTTTAGGAAGACATATTATGAGCAAACCCAAGAAAGTGGCGCTGGCATATTCGGGCGGGCTGGATACGTCAGTCATCATTCCGTGGCTGAAGGAGAACTACGGCTGCGAGGTGGTCGCGGTGTGCGGCGATATAGGACAGGGCGGCGATGAGCTGACCGGCCTGGAAGCGAAGGCGCGCAAGACCGGCGCTTCGGAAGTGTACATCGAAGACATGCGCGAGGAGTTCGTCAGCCAGTACCTCTGGAAGCTTGTGCGGTCGGGCGGCGTCTACGAGCACAAGTACCTGCTCGGAACTTCCATCGCACGGCCGCTGCTGGCCAAGAAGCAGGTGGAAGTGGCGCTGGCGCACGGTTGCGACGCGCTCGCCCACGGCTGTACCGGCAAGGGCAACGACCAGGTGCGGTTCGAGCTCACTTACAAGGCGCTGGCGCCGCAGTTGGCGGTGATCGCGCCATGGCGCGAGTGGAAGATCGTTTCGCGCGAAGACGCCATCGAATACGCCCGCGCACACAACGTGCCGATCTCCGCTTCGACCACCAAGATTTATAGCCGCGACCGCAATATCTGGCACATCTCCCACGAAGGCGGCGCGCTCGAAGACCCGGCCAACGCTGCGCCGGATGATATCTGGATGCTCACCAGGAGCCCCGCCCAGGCGCCCGACAAGCCGGGCGAGGTGACCATCGGTTTCGAAAAGGGCGTGCCGGTCTCGGTGAACGGCAAGCGCATGAAGGCGTTCGAGTTGCTCGAAGCGTTGAACGCGATTGGCGCCGAGCACGGCATCGGCCGCATCGACCTGGTCGAGAACCGCTTCGTGGGAATGAAATCGCGCGGCTGCTACGAAACTCCCGGCGGCACGCTCATCATGTTCGCGGTGCGCGAACTGGAGGCGCTGACGCTCGACAGGAACACGTTGCATTATAAGCAGCAGCGCGCCCTTGAATATGCCGAGATGGTTTACAACGGCCTCTGGTTCACACCGCTGCGCGAGGCGCTGGACGCATTCTTCGAGAAGGTCTCCGAGGGGGCCACCGGCGAAATCAAGCTGCGGCTCTACAAGGGCAACATAGAACCGCTTTCGCGCCGGTCGCCGAATTCGCTCTATTCGCTCGATATCGCCAGCTTTACCATGGGCGCCAGCTACGACCAAAAGGACGCGCTCGGCTTCATCAATCTGACCGGCCTGCCAATCAAGGTGCGGGCACTGGCCAAGAAAGCTTGAGTGAGCGCATGAAGCTCTGGGGCGGGCGGTTTGAAACCGGGCCTTCGGAAGTCTTCGAGCGTTTCTCCGGCTCGCTCGATTTCGACCGGCGGCTGATCGATGCCGATATTCGCGGCTCGCAGGCCTTCGCGCGCGCGCTGGAGCGGGTTGGCATCCTCACCGCCGAAGAACGCGCGCGGATCGTTGCCGCCTTCGATGCCATCCGCGCGGAGGCGGCGCAGCCGGCATTTTACGAGGGCGCCACCGATGAGGACGTTCACACGCTGGTGATCCGAAAGCTGAAAGAAAAGGCAGGCGCTATCGCGGACAAGATTCACACCGGGCGCAGCCGCAACGAACAGGTTTCGCTCGATACGCGGCTGTGGCTGCGCGAGGAATGCGACCGCGCGCGCGGCTTGCTGGTCCGGTTGTTGCAGGCGCTGCTGGACCTCGCCGGCCGCTATCCCAACGCCGTGATTCCCGGGTACACTCACCTGCGGCGCGCGCAAGCGGTGCTGTGGCCGCATTATCTGCTGGCGTATTTCGAAATGTTCGCGCGCGATTTCGAGCGCTTTGGCGAAGCGCGGCGGCGCGCCAACGTGCTTCCGCTCGGCTCCGGCGCCCTGGCCGGCAGCGGTTTCCCTTTCGACCGGGAGACGATGGCGCGCGATTTGGATTTCGACTCTATCACAAGCAATTCGATGGATGTTTCCGGCGACCGCGATTTCGCCCTGGATTTCGCCTACTCCGCCACCGTGACCATGATTCACTTGAGCCGGTTGGCGGAAGACTGGATTCTGTATTCCTCGGAAGAATTCGGCTGGCTGGAATTGGGCGACGGCGTGACCAGCGGCTCCAGCCTGATGCCGCAGAAGAAGAACCCCGATTCGCTCGAACTGATTCGCGGCAAGGCGGGGCGCGTGATGGGCTGCCTGACCTCGCTGCTGGTCACCATGAAGGGGCTGCCGATGACCTACAACCGCGACATGCAGGAAGACAAGGTGCCGCTGTTCCAGGCCGCCGATGAAGTGGCGGGATCGCTCGAGATGGCGCGGGTGGTTGCGGAATCGGCGGTGCTGAAACCGTGTGCGCCAGCGGCCGCGGCGGAGCAAAGCTGGGTTGTGGCCACGGACTTGGCGGAGGCGCTGGCGCGCTCCGGCACGCCATTCCATCAGGCGCACCAGATTGTCGGCCGCTTCGTGCTGGAGAGCATACGGAGCGGCAAGCAACCCTCCGCGTGGACGGCGGAGGAAATGCGCGCGTTCGCGCCCGAATTCACCACCGAAATGGCACAACTGCTCGACCCACGGCGCGGCATCGAAACGCGCGAGATTCCCGGTGGCACCGGACCGAAAGCGGTAGCCGCGGCACTGAGCGAGGCCAGGCAGCGGCTGAAAGAGATGGCATCATGACCAAGACATACCGGCAAGGGCAGATTCTGAAGCTGGTCCGCGGCAAGCGGATCAACACCCAGGAAGAACTGGCGCAGGAGCTGAAGAGCCAGGGCATCGCCGCCACGCAGGTGACGCTTTCGCGCGACATCCGCGACCTGCGGCTGGTGAAGACCCGCGAGGGCTACAAGGAAATCGCCGATGAGGAGCCGGGCCCGCAGTTTTCCCTGCTGGCGGCCGAGTTCCTCCACGACGTGCTGCGCGCGCAGAACCTGGTGGTGCTGAAGACTTCGCCCGGCCACGCCAACTCGGTCGCGGTCGCGCTGGATGCTGAGAGCTGGCCCGAAGTGGTCGGCACCATCGCCGGCGACGATACCATCCTGGTGATTGCGCCCGATAATCCCACCGCCGAAAGCGTGCAGGAGAAGCTGCTGGAACTGCTCGAACGCGGCTGAGCGCGTTCCGGCGGCTGGCGCCCTCCCGGCAGGCGCGCACCCAACGCCTGCTACTGCCCGATCGAGATGGCGAGGCCGTTCTGGCTGCTGGCACCGTCGATTTGAAGGACCACCCCGACTTGCGGCGGGAACGTGAAGTTCAGCAGATTCGGATTGGTGGCGGCCATCGCGGCCGGATTCGGCACCAGCACGGTCAACTGATACACGGCACCGGGGAAACCGGCCACGGGGCCAATCACCGCCGCCAGTCCGTCGCAATGGAATCCGTCGATGTAGGCATCCGCCCAAAACTGCGTAACCGCGTACCCGTTCGTGAACGACATCGGCCCCACGCCGGTCGCGTAGATCGTGATTTTGTCGCCCGGCGTAGCGGGATTCGTGGGCGAATTCAGCGTGCCGTCTTTGTTCAGAATGTATCCCTGGCCAAAGCCGGTGCCATCGGCTGAAAACAGGCCGGGAGAAGCGGTCGCCACGTTGAGCAACACCGAGTTCGAAGCCGCGCCGCCGGACTCGACCTGAACCATCACCGGTTGGACTGCAAGATCCGAGGGAACGGCCGCGGTGATCAAGCCCGGTGTCACCGAAATCACCGGCGCCACGGCGCCGTCTAGCGTGAGCTGGGCATCGCTGCCGAACCCCGCGCCGCGGATGACCATGGTCTCGCCTGGCGCGAGCGGATCGTCGAGTAGGCTGGCGGCGTTCTCGACCGCATCGATCCGCAAGGGCGGCAAGTCGGCTGGTTGCACGCTGTTGGCCCAGACGGTGCCGTGGTCCGTCGGTCCGGCGAGCGCGAAGCTGCCGCTCGCGCCGATGCCGAGGCCGGTCACGCCGAAGTATTCGCCGTCGCCGAATTGACTCGAGAACAGCAAAGTTGAGAGATCAGCCGAGAGTTCGCTGACGAAGCCGGTGGCGAGTGAGCCACCGAATCCCTCCTGCAACGGAGTACGCGTGGGCAAACCGGCACGAGAGGTGTAGCCGCCAAAGAAGACGTTCCCGGATGAATCGAGAGCAAGCGCTTTGACCGACGGACCGTACGCAGGATCGCCGAAATAGGTGGCCGCCAGTGTGTTCTCAAGCTGCGGGTCCATGATGGCGATCCCGAGTGCCGAGTCACCGCCTTGCCCGGGCAGTGCCGGCCGCGGCACGGGGCTGGGTTGAAATGCTCCGGTGGTGGGCTGAAACTGGTTCGAACCGGTCCCGGGTGCGCCCGCCAGGTAAACCCGGCCGTCCGGACCGACAGCCATCGCCTGGACGTTTAAAACCGGGGCGATGGATGCCAGCAGGGACGAACCGGATGGGTCGAAGCGATAGATTCCGGTGGGGCTTCCCAGATACGCGCTGCCGTCGGCGGCTACACCGACCGCATCACCGGAAGCATCGGCAAAGCCCACATACGTCGAATAAATCAGTTTCGAGCCAGTCGGATCGAACTTGGAGAGAAAGGCGTCGGAGATGATGATCGGGGGGCCGAAATAGTACCCCGGACCGCCGCAGGCACAAGTAGTTTGGTACGCGCCCGCCGTGGTCGGCACGCCTCCGCTGGCGCTTCCCGTGAGGTACACGGAGCCGCTACCGTCGACAGCGATTGCTTGCGGCAAAGCCGAGGCGGAGGTGAAGTAAGTCGAATAGCCCACCGAGCCGTCGGGGTTCAATTTGAACAGGAAGGTGGCGCTGGCTGTCAAACTTGTGTAAACCGGGCCGGAAGGCTGGGGCGGAGATGGCGCATAACTTCCCGCCGTGGTGGGGAAATCCGTCGAAGCGGTGCTGCCCGCCACGTAGACATTACCCAACGCATCGACGACCACCACACGCGCAATGTCGTCGGCGCTGCCGCCGAAGTAGGTTGAGTAGACGACATTGCCCGACGGATCGAACTTAGTCACGAACACATCGTACGAACCGGGCGAGGCGGATTGACTCTGCACGGCGTTCTTCACCGGGAAACTCAGCGACTTTGTGCTGCCTACGACATATACGTTTCCCTGCGCGTCTGTGCCAAGCCCGGCGAAGGGGTAGCCGAGGCCCGAATTGTCCACTTCCAATATCCAGTTAAAGGCCGGCAGAGCTTGAGCCGAGGCGGCCACCGAGCCGGCCATGAGGAAAAACGCGGTGGCGATAAACGCCATCCCGGCCGTGTCGCGACTCCACAGAGACACGCCCCGAGCGGGTGCTAAACCGTTGATTGCCATAGCTCCAACATTCTTCCATCGGATATAAGGAGCACGCGAGCGGCCATTCCATGCCTCGGGTGCTTCCGACAGCTTGGCGGGCTGGAATCGCAGGCCGATGGCACAACAAGAAAGCGCGCACCGCCGAGCGTGGCAAGGATCGGCTGCGCACCGCGCCTGCTAGCATAGTCGGTTGATCTCCGTCATCGTGGTGAACTGGAACCGCAAGGAGTTGCTGCGCGCCTGCCTGGCCTCGCTCCGGCGGCAGCGCGAGGTGACATTTGAGGCCATCGTAGTGGACAACGGTTCGGAGGATGGCTCCGCGGACATGGCGGAGGCGGAGTTCGGCGTTCGCGTGATCCGCAACCGCCAAAACCGCGGCTTCTGCGCCGCCAACAATCAGGGAATCGCCGCCGCACAGGGCCCCTTTGTCGCTTTGATCAATAACGATGCCGAAGCTGCCGATGGATGGCTGGCCGCGCTCCACCGGGCCTGCTCCAGCGCGCCGGATGTCGGCATGGCCGCCAGCAAAGTTTTGGTCTGGGAAGATCCCGGCCGCATCGACAAAGCCGGCCACCTGATCTTCCCCGACGGCCAGAATCGCGGCCGCGGCAGCGGCGCGGCGGACCAAGGCCAGTACGATCGCGAAGAGGAAGTATTGTGGCCGGATGGCTCCGCCGCCATCTACCGCAAAGCCATGCTGGATGAGATTGGCGGATTCGACGAGGACTTCTTCGCTTATGGCGACGATGCCGAGCTTGGTCTGCGCGCCCGCATCGCCGGCTGGAGATGCGTCTATACGCCGCAGGCCGTGGTGCGCCACCACCGCGGGTCCACCTTGGGCATGGACTCGGTGCGGCGCCTCGAATTGATCGAAAGAAACCGCCTGCTGCTGGCGCTGAAGCTCTTCCCGTGGAGCTTGCTGGTGCTCAATCCGCTGTTCTTCGCGACGCGTTTGGCCGCCGGCGCGCTGGCGGCGTGCCGCGGCGCGGGCGATACGGCCTACTTCCCTGGCCTGGCCGGCAAATGGCGCCTGGCGGGGGCGTTGGCGGCCGGCCAGTTTCAGGCTTTGCTCCTGGCTCCCCGCATGCTTCGCAAACGCGCCGGCTTGCGCCGCATCCGCCGCCTCACGTCCGCCCAGGTGCGGCGGCTGATCTGGACCAACCGGCTGCGCCTGAGGGACGTGGCATGAGCGCCTGCCTGCTCTGCGGCTCTGAGAGCGCCGCGGCGCTGTTCCCAGTAACCGACCGCCTGCATCGAACCACCGCGCGCAGCTTCACCATTCTCCGCTGCGGCCAGTGCGGTCTGATGCGGCTGGACCCGCAGCCCGCTCCCGCCGAATCGCGACAATATCATCCCGAAAACTACTGGTTCGTGCCCGATCGAACCGCCGCCGGCCGCCTGGAGGAAGCTTACCGCCGTCTGGTGTTGCGCGATCACGCACGGTTCGTCGCCCGGGCCCTGGCCGAGTCCGGCGTGCGCGGCCCGCTGCTCGACGTGGGCTGTGGCGGCGGGCTGTTACTAGGAATGCTGCGGGCGCGCGGCGTTCGCGTGGTGGGGCTGGACATTTCCGCTGCCGCCGCCGCCATCGCCTCGAGCCGCCAGCGCGTGCCCGCCGTTTGCGGTGTGCTGGAGCACGCCCCGCTGCGCCCAGGCGGCTTTGCCGCCATTACTATGTTTCATGTGCTGGAGCACGTCCACGACCCGCGCGCCTACGTCGCCGCGGCGCATCACTTACTGGCCCCGGGCGGACGGCTGATCGCGCAGACGCCCAACGCCGCCTGCTGGCAGTTCCGCCTCCTCGGCCGCGCCTGGAGCGGTCTCGACGTGCCGCGCCACCTTTTCGATTTCCGCTCGAGCGATCTCGAGCGCCTGCTCGAATCCGGCGGTTTCACGGTTCTCCGCCGCAAATACTTTTCCTGGCGTGACAACCCCGCGGCCTTGGCCAGCAGCGTCGCGCCCGCGCTCGACCCGATGGGGCGGCGCACCCGCCGCGTGCCGGAAAGCTCCGCCACGCACATCGCCAAGGACCTCGCGTATTTCGCGCTGGTGGTGGCCGCCGTGCCGTTTACCCTGGTGGAAGCCGCCGCCGGCGCCGGCGCGACGGTCATGATCGAGGCCCGCAAGCCATGAGATACCAGGACATCGCCTACCGCCTTCCCGGCCCGCTGCGGCGGCACGTGCTGATCGTCGAGGCCGAAATTGAAGACGCCGTGGCCTCTCTGGCGCGCAGCCTCCCGCCCGGAGTGCGCGTCCTCGATGCCGGCGCCGGCGAGAACAAGTACAAGCATCACTTCGCCGGGCAGCGTTATTGCGGCGTGGACCTGGCGGTGGGAGACGCCAATTGGGATTACAGCCGTCTCGACGCCATCGCCGACCTGGCGGCCCTCCCGTTCCACGACGCCACATTCGATGCCGCGCTAAACATCGTCACCCTGGAGCACCTGGCCAAGCCCGCGCGCGCGCTGGCCGAGATCGGCCGTGTGCTCGCCCGCGGCGCCCCCCTGCTGGTCGCCGCGCCGCAGGACTGGGAAACCCATCAGGCGCCGCACGACTACTACCGCTACACCTGCTACGGCCTGCGCTGGCTGCTGCAGCAGGCCGGTTTCGAAATCGTCGAAATGCGCGCCCACGGCGGCTACTTCCGCTTGCTCGCGCGGCGGCTGCTCAACGGCTTACAATTCTTTGCAGGGGGCATTCGCTGGCTCGGCTTCATTCCCGCGGCCATCCTGCTGGTCCCGCCTGCGCTGATCCTGCCGTTTCTGGACGGTCTCGACCGCGACCGGAATTTTACGCTCGGGCACGTGTGCCTGGCGCGCAAGCGCTAGCGTTTGGGAGCGGGGCACGCGCCCTCGCCTGCCAACCCACGCTGAAAGGATAATCTTGGACGGAGCCATCGTCATCGACAAACCGGAAGGCTGGACTTCGCACGACGTGGTCGGCAAGGCCCGCCGGATCACCGGCGAAAAGAAGATCGGCCACCTGGGCACGCTCGATCCCATCGCCACCGGCGTGCTGCCGCTGGTGCTTGGCCGCGCCACCCGCCTGGCGCAGTTTTACACCCGCAGCGACAAGATCTACCAGGGCGTGATCCGCTTCGGCTGGTCCACCCGCACCTACGACCGCGCCGGCGAGCCCACCGGCGAGAAGACCGAGCCGCAGCTCGATCCGGCCGCGCTCGAACGGGCGCTCGAAAGTTTCCGCGGCGAGTTTCTGCAAACCCCGCCGCCCGTATCCGCCAAGAAAGTGGAGGGCCGCCGTGCCTACAAACTGGCGCGCGAAAACGTCGCCGTGGAGCTCGCGCCGGTGCCGGTGGAGGTTTACGAGCTTACCCTGCTCGATTTGGCCGGCCCGCTGGCACGCGTCCGCGCGCACTGTTCCGGCGGCACCTACCTGCGCTCCATCGCTCACGATTTGGGTCAATTGCTCGGCTGCGGCGCGCACCTCGAAAATCTGCGCCGCCTGGCGAGCGGCGAATTCGAAATCGCCCAGGCACGCACCATCGCTCAACTGGAATCCCTGGCGGCCGGCGAGCGCCTGATCGATGCGCTGGTTCCCCCCGCGCAAATGCTGCCCGGCATGGCCTCGGTTTTCGTTGACGATCTGGCCGCCAGCCACATCCGCAACGGCCGCAATTTTCCCGCCTCCCCTTTCCGCTCGGAGCCAGCCTCGCGCTACGTCAAAGCCGTCACCCGCAACAACACTCTGGTCGCCATCGGCGAAGCCGTGTTGCCGAATCTCTACCACCCGGTGGTCGTGCTGTGAGCCGGATTGAGACGCGCGGCGTAGTCTGAGCGCGGGCGGATTCGCAGCTTGATGAGAGTCCTCGGCCCCGCGGCTTCGCCTAACGCGCCGGCGGCTTGGAGGCGTCCAGATCTGCGCCATGCGGCACCGGCCCAGCCGTGGCGGCCTCCGGGCGTTTCTTGGCGTAGTCGCCGCGGCTGAAGTATTTTTCCAGCCAGCAGTAGAGTGCGACAAAGAGATACCGGCTGCCCATTTCCTTGATCTTCAGCTTGGATGCGCCGGACCGGCGGCCTCGCCAGGTGATGGGCACCACGGTCCAGGAGTAGCCGCGCACGATGATCTTCAGCGGAAGCTCCACGGTGAGATTGAAATGTGGCGAAAGGAAGGGCCGGCAGCCGTCCAGCGCGCGGCGCCGGTAAGCCTTGAAGGCGTTGGTGAAATCGTTCAAAGGGACGCGGAACAGAAGCCGGAGAAACCAATTGGCCATGCGATTGATGACCAGCTTGTGGGCGGGATAATCGGTCACCCCGCCACCCCGGACGAAGCGCGATCCGAAGACCGCGTCCCATCCCTGCCCCAATAACTCCCAGTAGCGAACCACATCGCGGCAATCGTCGGATTCGTCCGCCATCATCACCACGACGCCGTCTCCCCGGCTGTGATCGATGCCCCAGACGATCGCTCGGCCGAAACCGTGTTCGCCGGTGTTCTGCACCGGCCGCAGCGTGGGTATGCGGGAAGCGAGGTCGCGCAACACGGTCCAGGTGGAGTCGGTGCTGCCGTCATCCACCGCCACGATCTCGTGCTCGATACCGTGCAACCGCAGCTCAACGTAAAGATGTTCCACAGTGGAGGGCGCCGCGCTTTCTTCGTCGCGCATCGGGATCACCACCGATAGCAGGCTGAGGGGCTCGGCTGTAGCGAGGTCCGGTGGCAGGTTCATACGCCGCTGGTCTCCAGCCACTCCGGATGGCCCTCGGCGTGGCTCGCGATCTCCTCGAGCACAGCCTCGAGCGAAGTCTCCGGCCGCCAGCCGAAATCGCGCTCCGCCTCTGCGCTGTCCATGATCATCCATGGAATATCGTAAAGACGGGGGCTTGGATCGCGCGCCGGAGCGTGCGGCCCGAAGCGCGCATCGCACCAGGCGGTCACTTGCGCCAGCGACATGGCGTTGCTCGCACCGCCGCCGGCCACGTAAACGCGCCGCCCATTCTGTCGCGCCGCGCCGATCTGCGCATCCACCAGCGCGGCGAGATCGCGCGGATGGAAGGCATCCCTCACCTGGCAACCGGCGCCCTCGAAGCCAAGGTAGCGCAGCGGGCGCCTACGCAGGTGCGCGTTCACCCAATAGGAGAAGATTCCCTGATCCGGCGTCCCGAACTGCCCCGCGCCGGCCAGCACGCCGCAGCGGTTTACCCACACCGGGAAGCCGAAGGCCTCACCGTATTCGAGAGCGATCGCTTCCGCGGCCAGCTTGGTGCTGCCGTACAGCGAAATCGGCGGCGCGGTGGAGAATGCTTCGCCAATGCCTCGCAAGGAAACGCCCGCCGGCAGCGGCGCGGAGCCATCCAACTGAAAAGCGCCGCCGCCAATCTTGAGAGGCAGCGAGCGAAGCGCCGCAATCGAATACACGCGGCTGCTGCTCAGCAGGACGAAGCCGGCTTTGTGCCGCTTCGAGTATTCGAGCACGTTCACCAGGCTGGCCAGATTATGCTCGAACAATTGCCGGCTGCTCAACGCGCCTTCGACGCCCGCCAGCACGCTCGGCGAGGCCGCCGCGTCGATGACCCAATCCGCGGCGGGCAGGTTCTCCAGGTCGCTGGCCGTGCGAATGTCGGCGTGGATCAGCGCTACGCCCAGTTTCCGGAGGCGCGCACGGTTCGTCTCCGAACCCGGCCGCATCAGGTTGTCCAGCCCCATGATCGCCAGGCCCTGGCGCCGCTCCAGCAACGACTCCGCCACTGAGCTGCCTACAAACCCGCAGGCGCCGGTGATGAGAATCCTCATCCGCTCACCTTTCCCGTCACCGCCGTTCCATCCAGTGCTGCGCGACCTCCCTGAAAATATCGTCCAGGTTCTTGCTAATGCCCCACACCGGGTAGTGCGATTTCATCTTCCGCAGATCGCTGTAATAGCAGATATGATCGCCGATGCGATTTTCTTCCACGTAGCGCCAGTTCATGGGGCGTCCGGTTACGCTTTCCGTCTTGCTGAAAGCCTCCAGAATCGAGCAGGCGTTGGATTTGCCGCCGCCCAGGTTGTATACCTCCGCCACCCGCGGCGCCTTCCAGAACTCGAACATGAAGCGCGCCACGTCTTCCGAATGGATGTTATCGCGCACCTGCTTGCCTTTGTAACCGTACACCTTGTATTCGCGGCCCTGCACGTTGCACTTGATCAGGTAACTCAGAAAACCATGCAGCTCCACGCCGGAATGATTGGGGCCGGTGAGACAGCCGCCGCGCAGGCAGCAGGTGGGCATGTTGAAGTAGCGGCCGTATTCCTGCACCATTACGTCGCCGGCCACCTTGGACGCGCCAAACAGGGAGTGCTTGCTCTGATCGATGGAGAAATCCTCGGGGATGCCATTCGCGTATGCCGGGTCGGCATAGTCCCAGCGAGTTTCCAGCTCTTGCAGCCGAATCGTGTTGGGCCGGTCGCCGTAGACCTTGTTGGTGGACATATGGATGAACGGCGTTTCCGGGCAGGATCTCCGCGCCGCCTCCAGCATATGCAGCGTGCCCAGCGCGTTCACTTCGAAGTCGAGCAGCGGGATGGCGGCGGCGCGGTCGTGCGAAGGCTGCGCGGCGGTGTGCACAATCAGATTGGGCCGCAACTCGTCCATTAGGGCGAATAGCGCGTCGCGATTGCGTATGTCGAGCGCTTCGTGACGATACCCGGGGATTTCGCGGCGCAACCGTTCCAGCACCCAACTGGTGTCGCCTTCCGGCCCGAAAAAGATCGCGCGATGGTTGCTGTCGATTCCGGCGACGCGGAAACCCTGGCGCGCGAAGAATACGGAAACCTCCGAACCAATCAACCCGCAGGAGCCTGACACTAATATCGTGGGCGTCGACATCCAACAGTTATTGTAGTCGCCGGCTCGTCGCACCAGGGCTTCCACGCGGGCCGGGTCACGCGCGAAGCCGTTGCTACAGGCGTTCCAGAAGCCCGGTCAGCAAGCTATAGAAGGGGCCAACCGACGAGATCTTGATCCGCTCGCTGGGGCTGTGAACGTCGATGATGTGCGGGCCAAAGGAGATCATCTGCATCCCGGGGTACTTCTCCCCGATCACCCCGCACTCGAGACCGGCGTGCATGGCGATGAGCTCGGGCTTGCTGCCTAGGACTTCCTCGTGGACGGCCTGGGCCGTGCGCACGATATCGCTGGTGGGTTCGGGCTTCCAGCCGGGGTAGTCTCCGGACTGTGACACCGCAAACCCGGCGAAGCCGAATACCGTGGCCACCATGCGGGCGGCGGCGCGCTTGCTGCTCTCGATGGAACTGCGCTGGCTGGTGGCGATTTCCACTTCATCCCCGCTGGTAGCGATAATGGCCAGGTTGGTGGACGTCTGCACCAGGCCGGGAATGTCCGGGCTCATCGCCAGAACGCCGTGATGCTGGCTGGCCAGGACGCCCGCGATCAGCGCGGCATCGGCATCGGCGATCACCTGCTCCGGCCGCGCGGCCGTTTCCACGGTGATGCGGAGGCCCGGATCGAAGGAGCCGAGATCGGCCTGCGCCTCGGCCGCATAAGCCGCCAGTAGGGATTTCAGTTGCGGCGCGTGCGCGGAATCGAGCACGACGATGGCGGACGCTTCGCGCGGGATGGCGTTGTGCTTGCTTCCGCCGCGGATGTCGGCGATGGCGAGGGGCAGCTTATCCAACAGAGCCAGCAGCGCGCGGCCCAGGATGCGAACCGCATTGCCACGGCCTCGATGAATGTCGACGCCGGAGTGGCCGCCTGCCAGGCCCGAGACCTTGATGCGCCACGCTTCGGCGGCAGGGGCCGGACGGCGCGCGATTTTGCGCCGGGCTACCGAGTTGACGCCGCCGGCGCAGCCGATGCAAAGCGTGTTCTCCTCTTCGTTGTCGAGATTGAGGAAGTACCTGGACTTGAGGACTCCGCCGGGAAACTGGCAGGCGCCGGTAAGGCCGCTCTCTTCGTCGATCGTGAACACGAATTCCAGCGGGCCATGGGCGACCGTATCGCTTTCCATCACGGCGAGCGCGGCCGACACCCCCACCCCGTTGTCGGCGCCGAGGGTGGTGCCATCCGCCTTCAGCCAGTCGCCATCCACCACCAGGCGGATGGGATCGGTATCGAAGTTGTGGACCGTGTCTTCGTTTTTTTCGCAGACCATGTCCAGATGGCCCTGAATGGCCGCCGGGATGGCGGCTTCGCGTCCAGGCCGCGCGGGCTTGCGGATGACCACGTTGCCGGCGGAGTCCTGCGCCGCTTTGAGGCCCAGCCGGCCGGCAACCGTCAGCACATAATTGCGAGCCGCCGCTTCCTTCTCAGAAGCGCGCGGAATGGCCGACAGAGCAGCGAAGTGCTTCCACACGGCCTTAGGTTCGAGATGGTCTATGGCTGTAGACATTGGTCCCCGAATCATGGTACCGTACCGCGTCGCGCGAGTGGGCACTCGGAGAGCGCGGCAGTTACAGCCAGCCCAACCGCCCTCAACTGGTCCAATCCGCTCCGGTGTTTTTGTGCACTCGGCGCATGAGGCTCGTTCCGGTCGCCCGCCGCCGCAGTAGTGCTACCATGAGGCTTCCTTGGCAGCCGTCATGGACCATATTCTTTCCATTGTCCTGTTCACTCCGCTGGCCGGGCTTGTGGTGCTGCTCGCCATTCCGTCGTCGAATGCGCGCGCCATCAAATGGTGGGCCAATATCGCCGCTTTTCTGGGCTTCGCGGTTTCACTGCCGCTGGTCTTCCGCTTCGACCCCACCAAGGACTTTCAGTTCGTCGAGCAGGCCCCGTGGATTCCCTCCATCGGCGCCAGCTACCACTTAGGCATTGACGGCCTCGGCCTGCTGCTGGTCATGCTCACCACGCTGCTCGGCTTGATCTCCATTCTCTCGAGCTGGAGCGCTATTCAGGAACGCCTCAAGGAATACTACGCCTTCTTCCTGCTGCTGCAGACCGCCATGCTGGGCGTCTTCATGTCGCTCGATTTTCTGCTCTTCTTCGTCTTCTGGGAGACGGTGCTGGTGCCGATGTACTTTATCATCGCCATCTGGGGCGGCCAGCGGAAACAGTACGCGGCGATGAAGTTCATCATTTACACGCTGATCGGCAGCGTGCTCATGCTGCTCGGCATCCTGATGCTCTACTTCGAGCACTTCATGCAGTTCCGCTCCTACAGCTTCGATATCGTCGAGTTGCTGCGCACGCAGGTGCCGGTGACCATGCAGTGGTGGATCTTCTGGGCGTTTTTCGTCGGCTTCGCCGTCAAGGTGCCCATGTTCCCGTTCCATACCTGGCTGCCGGACGCGCACACCGAAGCGCCCACGGCGGGCTCCGTGATCCTGGCCAGCGTACTGCTGAAAATGGGAACGTACGGTTTCTTGCGCTTTTCGTTGCCGTTGCTGCCGGACGCGGCCAAGAACCCCACCGTGATTACGGTGATGGCGGTGCTTTCCATCATCGGCATCGTCTACGGCGCCCTGGCTTCGCTGATGCAGAAGGATTGGAAAAAGCTGGTGGCCTATTCTTCGGTGAGCCACCTCGGATTCTGCACGCTCGGCATTTTCGCGTTGAACCCAGCCGGCATTTCCGGCTCCATCATCCAGCAGATCAACCACGGCATCTCCACCGGCATGCTCTTCCTCATTGTGGGCGTCGTCTATGAGCGCCGTCACACGCGCGAGATCGCCCAATACGGTGGCCTGCTGAAGGTGATGCCGATCTTCACCCTCGTCTTCGGCCTGGCGGCGCTGAGTTCCATGGGGATGCCGCCGCTCAACGGCTTTATCGGCGAAATCACCATCCTCAGCGGCGCGTTTCAGATGTCGCACTTGTGGGCCTTCTGGGGCGTGGTGGGCATCGCTCTCGGCGCGACTTACCTGTTGTGGCTTTTCCAGCGCACTATGCTGGGCGAGGTCAAAGAGAAGAACCGCGCTATCCCCGATCTGAACTGGCGCGAGATCGCCGTCTTTGTCCCGCTCATCGCCTGGGCCTTCTGGATCGGCCTCAACCCGCAGCCGTACTTTCGCGTACTCGACCGGAGCGTGGCGCAAATCGTCGAACGGGTCCATCCAGGCTACTACGCCGAGCGCCACCTGCCTAACCCGTTGAGCAATGCGCCGCGCGTGAGCACAGTCACCGGCGCCATCGCGTTTACCGTTACACCCGGCCCCCAGTCACGCGCCCGGTAAATATTTCGAAGCCACTGCTAACACGCGGCTTACCGCCGTTTTCCCGGGCTCCGCAAGCCTCCTCCGCTTGCCTTCCATGCCACAGTAGTAACGGGAGCCCCTGCGATTTGTAGGGGCCACTGTAGCGCCGGCGGTCTTGCCTGTACGTGATCAAGACATCTGCGACAAACGTTATCAGGACATCCGCGACATCGGTTGGGCTTCCCGACAGTTGGCTCGTTGGTTAAGATGAAACCGAGCCGGACGGAGGATAGGGCTCTGCTGGGAAGCAACCCGAGCGCCGATCCCGGAGGCCGAGATGGGGCCGGAGCGCCGCTCCGGCCCTGCAGAACATCTTGGCACGAATGCGGTAAATCCTGGGGGTGCGGGGGCCAAGCCCCCGCTCAAGGCTGCCCTAGCGGGTGACGGCCGCCGACAATCGGCAGGGACTTTCCCGAGGTGAGATCGATCTCCCGGATCCAGGTTCTGCGGTAGCGGACCAGGAGCCGGTTGTGCAGCAGTTCCAGGGCTACTTCTTCGCCCGCCAAAGCTCGGCAAACGTAATGCCGCTGCCGCTCGTAATCCAGGCTGCCCTGCGAGTTGAGGCCGGCCACCAGAGCGGTGGGGCCGTAATCCCAGGCTGGCGGCGAAGGATTCCAGCAGCGCGGACTGGGCCGGTAGCGGGCCGCCGGCACCTGCAGGTTCAGCGCTTCATGCGGCCGTAGATAGTTGTATTCGGCGCGGAAGTTGCGGAGAAATTCCTGCCAGCCCGGGAAGGTCCGCTGGGCCGTGGCGTGCTGCAGGGCCTCTTCCAGGGTGCGATGCAGACGCTCCACTTTGCCCTGGGTTTGCGGATGGCGCACGGCACCGATGTAGAGCCGAATGCCCTGCTTCATCAGATCCACGCTCAGCCGCGTCAGTCCGTATCCATTGGCGTGATTCCACCACGGGGTGCCGTGGTCCATGAGCATGGCATCGGGAAGCCCCACCTCATCGAAGGCGGTGCGCAGGCAGCCTTCCACCCCCTCGGCATCCGGCGCGGGCAGGCCAAACAGCCCGGTGGCGAACCGGCTATGGTCGTCCAACATCGTCAGCGGATAGATCTTCCCGAAGCGGCGGAGCCAGGCCTCTTTGATCCCCTTGAAGTCCATCTGCCAGAGCTCATTGGGGGCTTCCCGCTCAAACCGTTTTCCCAGCGCCGGGGTGGGGTCTCGGGCGTCGATCACGCCGTGCCGCCGTAGAATCCGATGCACCGTGGCCGACGCCAGTTCAATTTCCTCCCGTGCCAGCAGCACCTGGAGCTTGCGTGCCCCCCAACCGTACCGCCGGCGCAGTTCCACCACCCGCTCTGCCACGCTTTCCAGGGTCTGGCGCGGCGAGTGGTGCGGGCGGCGTGAGAGTTCCTTGAGCTCCACCACGCTGCCCAACTCCAGATATCGCTTCAGCCACCGGTGCCCGGTGCTCCGATGAACGCCAAACTCCTCGCACAAGTCGCCAAACGGCTCGCTGCTCTTAGCCGCGCGCACCACGAACTCGATCCGCTGATCCTGCACATCCGCCTTCTTCCAGGGCATGATTTCCTCGACTCTCGGCCGAGAATCCTACCCCAAAAATGTCGCAGATGTCTTGATACCGAATGTCGCAGATGTCATGATTCCGTACAGG
>JBAVEN010000004.1:0-26346 GCA_049587755.1 Bryobacteraceae bacterium
CTGCCCTGGACCGACACCCTGGCGCTAGCGGCTCCCGGGCTGCCCTACGCGCCCGCCTCGTTGCCCTCAAGGGCTCATGAAGCGCTTCGCACCCGCGTATCGCGCCCACGAGGCCGGCAGTTGCAAACCGCAGAATCATCCACTCTCGGGGGTTACGGCCAGCCAGCATTCTCCCGAGCGTTAACGCGCCTTATCGGAAGCTGTTTTTTGGCAGCTCTGTTCGGCTAGGCCCGTGCCAGCGTCCAGTATCGGCGTCCGACTTGCCCGCGTATCGATTACTCCTTCAGCCCCGCCAGCGCCCTTATCGCCTCCGCATACCCAGGCCGCAACTCAATCGCTTTCCGATACGCAGCCGCAGCTTTGTCTTTCCGGCCGATCTTCCGCCAGGCTTCCCCAAGACTGAAGTAATTCTCCGCCGTCGGGTTCTTCCGAACCCCGGCCTCCATATCCGCCATCGCCTTGTCCACGTCAGCGGCCGGGCCCGGAGTTTTCAGGTTACCCAAGTTAAGCCCATTCACCATTACCGTGGTTTGGCCCATCATTCCGGTAATCATCGGCGTGAGATCTGCGACGTTCCCCGGTGCATTTCCCAGGTTCACTCCGTTCACCATGAACGAAACCTTCCGGTCGATGATGCCCTGAATCAGTTGCTGCATCAACGCGGACGATTTCTCTTCCTGTCGCGGCAGCAACTCCACGCGCACATCGTCGCCCTCTACAATCAACACGCCCAGCGGAACCGTCTTCGCACCCACGCCCCCCACGAAGCCCGCCATCGCGCCCGCGCTACCTAGTCCGAACTGAACCGCGGCAAACGGAACCACCTCAGTATCGCCGGCGCGAATCGGTTCTCCGACAACGCTGCTGACCTTCAGTTGCGATACCAGCTTGTCGAAATCGGCCAGCGGCTTCGCCAGCGGTTGGGCGATGCCCGAAGCTGCCCACCACGCCACACACGCTGCCACGGAAATAGATTTGCATATGGTAGTCATCGTGGTCTCCTCACTTGGCGGGCGGGGTCCCCGCGCTGATGAATCGCGCCTTCGTCTTCGTCACCGCAACGAAGCCCAACGGCCGGATTTCACCGCTCATCAGAAATCCATCGATGCCCGGCGCACCCGATGCAGACCCTGCTACACCCGCGCCGGCGAAGTTGACATCAACCATAAGTATCGGGATCAACGTCACCGACCCCACCTTGATAGCCTCACCCACTACGGTCTTGACATGAAGTCCATTGCTCAACCGTTGCGAGAGTTCGTCCGCCAGTTCACTGGCCGCCTGTGCCACCGCCGGGGCGGGAACCTTCTCAACCGGCTTCTGCGCCATGACCAGAGGTGCGCAGATGAGTCCCAACCCCACCAACAAAACCGCCTTGCGTCTCACGAAATACCTCCTGAACTCGGAATCCGATGCAGACGATTGCACGTTAACACGAGGCAAGTCCATCCAGGAGGCGGACGGCTTGAAAACGCCATGGTGTTGGTTTCGCTTCTGTGCGCGCCCTGCGGTCGATGGCCCACCGGGATTTCGGGAAGCTCGGACCGGGCGTTAAGACCTGATATCGGCGTGCTTTCAGGCGACCGCACGCAGCCCACCGAGACGGCAACACGGAGGCGTGGCGAAGGCGGCCGTTCGCAAGCCCGTCAATGAAGAGAACCCACTTTTGTGTTGCGCACCAGCGAGTGGCCTACTCGCGGCCCCAGCCGCCGAACTTCCAGCGAACACCGACCGTCGCGTACACTCCGTAAGGCCCGGTGGTCCCCAGGTCGGCAGGGCCCAGATAACCGCGGTAGCGGCCCAGCCAGGTTACCGAGTGGCGAACCGCGCGGATTTCGAAGCTTTTGGATAACTCGATGCCGGCGCCCATCAGGCTTTCCAGGGCGATCGGCGTAAGCGCCGCCGTGTAACTGACCTGCGGCACGTTGTCGCCCAAGGACAAGCGCGGCGAAGCGAACAGGAACACGCGGCGCAACGGAGTCCGGCCGATAGGGTGCAACTCGAAGTAGCCGCTCAGCATGTATCGGGCGAAGCCGGCACAGCGAGCGGCGGCGCCGCCGAACTGTCCGGTCGATGGTAAGCAGCGTCCCAGGTCGGGTTCGTTGGTGGGAGGCGCGACCTCAAAGTCCGTGTAACCGCGCGCCCAGTTGCGCGGGAAAAGTGCACGGTCATCCTGGGTACTGGCGGCTGTCTGTGGGGCTCCCCCCGCGGGTTGCCCGAAGGCTGGGACGGCGAACGCCTGGCAGCACGCCAGCATCCATAGCCAGGCTGGTGCTGACTTCAACGCTGGCCGCGCCGGCACGCAAACCAATAACTGATTCGTCAACATACCCTCCTAACGACCTTCGTCGATTGTTCTGGCCACACCACCCGGACTGACAGGTTAAACTGCACCACCTGTAACAGGGTGCCGTCTTAAACTATGAGCCGGGCCGCGCACCTGGGCCTTCAAGACGCCGTAGTCTGTCATCGCTTTCCCCTCGTTACAAAAGTCCGCCCGCCGCAGGACAGGTGCGTCCCGTCGCGTGGACCTATCACCCTAGTCGAAATCGAGCCTACTTTACTATAGGGAAAGAAGCGGCGGCAAGGCAGGTCGAATGAAGACCCTGCGGTCCGCGAAGCTTACAGTCGCTCCGGCACCCGTCTGGAAAATAGCCGCGTCCGCGTCCGTGGAATCTATGGATGAGTCGCGATCCGCAAGAAGCCCGATAATATTCATTATCGGCACCAGCGGGTGCGAGCGGCGATCTGGAAATGGGACTATTGCCGGATTCGTGGGATCACTTGTGCCAAGATGATGTTCAAGGAGTTGTAACAGAGACGGATATTCATATGCCGACAAGACTTACGAATGAGATCATCGCCGCAGCCATCGACGGCTTCGAAGGGCAGAAGAAGCGCATAGACCAACAGATTGCGGAACTCCGAGCGATGCTGTCGGGTAAAACTGCTGAAGCCGCCGCCACGCCGGAAGCGCCGAAGCGTAAACGGCGAAGGATGAGCGCCGCTGGCAGGAAAGCGGTTGCCGAGGCGCAGCGGAAGCGATGGGCAAGAATACGGGGCGAATCTGAGCCGTCAGCGCCAGCCATGACGGAGGCTCAGAAAGCTGCGAAAACAAAACGCCGGTTCAGCGCAGAAGGATTGAAGAGGATCATCGCCGCAACCAAGAAGCGTTGGCGGTTAGCAAAAGCAGCCAAGGCGGTCTCCACAGCCACGAAGAAGGCCGCTGTCAAGAAACTAGCGGCGAAGGCTCCCAAAAAGGCGGCGAGGAAAAGTGCACCCGTGAAGAGGCCCACGGCGAAGAAGACAGCCCCGTCTACTGCGCAAGCGACGATGGGAACCGCCGCTCAGTAGATCGCTTATCGATGATGGCCGTTCGGCGGAATGACGACCTGACGCGCCGTACCACGGTAGCGCCCGTCGCTGTCGTGGGCCGTAGCGTTATCTACCATTATCGGTAGCTAGCCCCCAAGAGGCAGATTTGGTTGACTGATCCTGCTACTCGTTGCGCAGTGCCTCCATCGGATCGATGCGCGTCACGCGAAGCGCCGGAACGTAATTCGCGACCAGCGCCACTGTCAAAAGCAACGCGGCTACTCCAGCCATGACGGCGGGATCGAGCGGCGCCACGCCGTAAAGCAATGAGCGCAGACCCGACGTCAGCGCGGCGGCTCCGGCGATTCCAGCCACCAGACCAATCAGCGCGGTCTTGATCCCGTTGCGGATTACCAGCGCCTTGAGTTGCCCAGGCGTAGAGCCAAGCGCCATGCGAAGTCCGAACTCGCGCGTCCGCTGGGCTACGCCATAGGAAACGACTCCATGGATCCCGAGCGCGGCCAATAGCATCGAGATGCCCGCGAAAACCACCAGCAGTAGTGTCGAAATGCGGGGAGCGGTGTCGGCCAGCGATATATACTCGTCCATGCTGCGGATCTGAAACACCGGCTGGCCTCGATCGACCGACCACACGGCCTGTTTCACGGCTTTGACCACGGTCTGGGTCTCTACCGTCGTGCGCACCGCCAGCGCCATTGCCTTGTCCGGCATCTGCTCATAGGGCGCGTAGATAGTGGGTTCGGGCTGTTTCTCCAAGCCATAATGATGCACTTGGCCCACGATGCCGACCACTTCCCGGTATTCACCCCACAACCGCATACGCTGGCCGATCGGATTCTCGTTCCGCCAATACTGACGCGCCAGTGTTTGGTCGATCAGGATCACCAGCGGAGCGTCGCGACCATCGCGATCGGAAAGCAGTCTGCCTTGCAACAGCGCGATTCCCATCGTGTTGAAATACTGCGGGCTGACACGCCGAAAGTCGGCGACCAGCGATTGCCCCGCTGGAAGCGGGCGCTTTTCGATCGTGAAGTACTCCCGGTCGTTTTGCTGACCGAGCGGGAGCACATCGGTAAGGCCGGCGGATTGAATGCCGGGGATCTGCTCCACTTTGTCGAGCACGTGTCGATAAAAGTCGGCCTGCTCGCGGTCGCTCTTGTAGAGATTATCTGTCGGTAGGCGCATGCGAAACGTCAAGACGTGATCGGGCCGTATGCCCGGATTCACGTGTTGCAGATTCACGAAACTTTTCACCGCGAGCCCGGCGCCGATCAGCAAGATGGTGGCGAGAGCGACCTCCCCAGCTACGAGGAAGCCCCACACCCCCGTCCGGCCAGGCGATGGGGACGACGTTCGGCCGCCTGACTTCAACGCGTCGTTCACGTCGGCACGGGCGACATATAGCGCGGGAATCAGACCGAAAATCAGCGCGGCCCCGGTTGAGATCAGCAGCGCAAAGGCGAGCGCGCGGGCATCCACTCCAATCGCTGGTCGTACGATCTCAGCTCCGGCCTCCGCCATCGGAAGCGTGCTGGGCAGGATCGCGCTCAGAAGGTCGACGCCCCAGACAGCGAAGAAGACTCCGAGCGCACCTCCAATAAGGCTAAGCAGCAGACTTTCGCTCAGAATCTGTGTTATCAGACGGCCGCGCCGCGCGCCCAATGCTGCGCGAATCGCCATCTCCTTGCGCCGGCCCGTGACACGCGCCAGCAAGAGACTCGCCACGTTCACGCATGCCAGCAGCAGCAGAAGCCCTACTGCTCCCAAGAGCAACAGGAACGCGGGGCGAATGTATTCGAAGAGTGCCTGTTTCATCCCTACCACGGCCACATCCCAGCCTGCCAGCCGGGGCGTTTGCGCATCAATGCGGCGCGCGATGGCGCTCAATTCGGCCTGCGCCTGAGCGAGAGTGACGTTCGGCTTCAGGCGGGCGATGACGCCGAAGTCATGATCCACGCGGGGCTTGGCGCGCAGTTGTGCGACCGGCCATGGCACATAAAGGTCGCTGGGCAGCGGCTGCCAGAAATCCGGAGCGAGCACGCCGATCACGGTGTACGGCTCGCTATTCATGGCGAAGGTTCTTCCGATGACGCGCGGGTCCGCTCCGAAGTGGCGTTTCCAATAACCGTTTGTGAGCACCGCGACCGGGTACCGTGCTTTACCTGCGCCCTCAGCCGCCGTGAAGGAACGTCCGAGCACGGTTCGAGCACCGAGCATCGACAGGAAATTCGTAGTGACGCGCAGACCGACAACCTGCTCGGGCTCGCCCTCGCCGGTCAGAGTGCCTGTGCCGACCTCCAGGAGCGCCATATCCTCGAAGGATTGACTCTGCTCCTTCCAGTCAAGAAAGTTCGGGGCGGATGGCCCTTCACGCTTGATACCGTCCTTCAAATCCGTCTCCCAGATCAGCGCGAGGCGCTCTGCGCCGGGATATGGCAACGGACGCAGCACCACCGAATTGACAACGCTGAAGATAGCGGTATTCGCTCCGATGCCCAGTGCGAGGACCAGCAAAGCTACGATGCTGAAGCCGGGCGCTTTACGCAAGGTGCGCAAGGAGTAGCGCAGATCCCTCAGGAGTGTGAGCATTTGCTTATTCACGAAGCACGCGAGGGTCCGTTCCGGTGGGCTGGGCAAGTGCCTGAAACTATTGACTGCCGCAGGGATCGCCATACAACACGAGTGTCCGCTTTTGGGAACCATACTTCGCGTAGCGATGGAGTGCGATCCCCGAGGGGTCCGATAAGGTTCATGTCTGAAAGCGCTGCTCGCGTCAAGCTCTTTTTTCGGTCAACCATTGCGTAAAACAGCCCCTCCGGGTACACTTCAAACGGACGGAGCGGAGGACAAGGCTCTGCCGGGAGGCAACCTGAGCGCCGACTCCGGGGCCAAGACCAGGCTGGGGTTCGGTGTGGAGCCGGGCCCCGGCAACACAATCATCAACTGGGATTGGCATCAAAGCGGTAAATCCCAGGGGTCTGGGGACAGAGTCCCCAGCAAACCTCCTCTCCTTTTTACTGCCGACTCGTTTCGTCCGTTCCGCTCATCCGTCAATGTGCCGCTCTTTCGTCGGACTCGTGTCTCCGCCCTCAACTCCTGCATGAGCCTGTTCCACCGGACTGGGTGTCGCAATCGATATTCAGCCTCATTGGGCTAGAACCTTAAACGCGCTTACCCGTGCGTCGACGAAAGAGCCTGCCGCGCCTTTCGCGGCTCCCGATAAACTTCTTGCTTAGTGAGTATCCACCACGCCGCCTCAGCGAGGTGGCGCCCGACCGCGACGACCGCCTTCTGATGGTTCTTGGCACGCTTGATCCGTTGATACAGCCGAACCACATGGGTACCCGCAAGCCGGCGCTGGTTGATGACCACTAAGTTGCCCGTTTCGACAAAAGCCCACTTCAGATTCCGGTTCACGTTTTGGCAAACCTGCCCCATGCGAGTACGACCACCACTGGCACGCACGCGGGGAACCAAGCCCGCATAGCTGGCCAGGTGTGCAGCTGTAGGAAATCGATTGACTCTGCCGATCTCCAGCATCAAAACCATGCTGAGAATCGTGCCCACGCAGGGCAGTGTCTTGAGCAGATCCGCCTCCGCGCTCACCTTCATAATCGCTTCCAACCGCTGCTCGGCAGATTTGATCTCGCCTTCCAGGAAATCCAGCGTCGCCAGTTCCTGCTCAATGGCTTCCCGGCTATGCACTGGCAGTTCCGGCAGACGCTCGCCGAGCTGCAAGCGAGCCTCCGCGCCGAACAGATCCGCGCCTGGGATGATCACGTTGTGGCGCGCCAGCGTGCCGTGGATCCTATTCTTGACTCGTGTCTTTAGGTGCACCAGGAAGATGCGCAGGCGCAGTAGCTCGCGTTGATCCCGTAGTTCACTCGGCGGAATCCACACTTCCGGAAGGGTGCCATTACGGAGCAGAATCGCTAGCCCCTTGGCGTCCAGCTTGTCCGTTTTCATGGTCAGGCCCATGCGCCGCTTCGCCTCGAGGGGATTTGCCAGCTTCGGGCAATGACCGGACTGCTCCATCTCGTCCACTAGCCAACTGTACTGCCCGCTGGCTTCCACCGCGATCGTCGAGTGCGGTGGGAGTCGCGTCAGAAACTCGCGGTAGAGCCGCCTCTCGTGCGGTACGCGCGCGGCTTCACCCGCATGTCCTTTCTCATTAACGGCCACAAACACGGAAAACTGTTTGTGTGCATCGCATCCGATAAACTGTTCCATATTGCTGCAGGCTCCTTTCTGGGTTTTGCTTGCAGTGTATGCAAAACCCCGCCGCAGCGCTTTCATAGCATCATTATCGGCAGGCCGCGGCGCTCTCGATTGGGCACTAACGAGCAGGAGGAGTAATCTCGAATCTGTACTCCCGACCGAGCGCTCGGACAACCGCGCTTTCACCGCGCCGGGGCGGCCTGACCGCGCGCTACGATGCGCACCCAGACGTCACTCCGGAGTTCACGACGGTCCTCGTGGCCGAGTGGACCACTTTGTCGTGGCGTAATCCCACGCATGCCGCCAGTTCGAACTGTCTGCGGGTCTTCTCATCAATTCCGTATAAAGCGCGCTAAGCTGGAGGCACTGGGCGCAATGGCCTGAATTTGGGTAGTGGAGAGGAAACGTATGAGCATCTGTCAAGGTCTGTGTAGCTACGACGGAGAGTTATATGGCGCATGGAAGGGTGAAGTCGGGGATGACCGGCTTTTCTACTCGCATTTCAACGGAACTAAATGGGCTACTCAGGGAAGCGTCGCCGGCAATAGCAGCGTTGGACCCGCCCTCGCCGTTTTCGGCGATTCAATGTATGCCGCATGGAAGGGCGAGCACAGCGATGAGCGGGTCTTCTTCACCAAACTTAGTGGGTCGAGCTGGATGCCGCAGACACAGATCCCCGGTGTGGCAAGCAGCGGCGGCCCGTCGCTGGCTCACTTCGGCGGCAAGCTTTACGCCGCATGGAAGGGTTCTGGCAGCGATGAGAGCCTTTGGTACGCCTCTTATGACGGCTCGAAGTGGTCGGCGCAGGCCCAAATCCCCAGCGTAGCGAGCAGCATTGGCCCGTCCTTGTCCGGCTTCAGCGGCGAGCTTTACGCCGCCTGGAAAGGCTCTGCCAACGATCAGCGGCTGTGGTACGCCACATTCGACGGCTCGGGGTGGTCGGCGCAGGCGCAAATCCCGGTCGCAGTGAGCAGTGTCGGGCCGTCGTTGGCGGCCTTCGGCGGCAAACTCTACGCCGCGTGGAAAGGGGACAGCAGCGATCAGAACCTCTATTACGCCTCTTATGATGGCTCGGGGTGGTCAGCACAGGCGCAAATCCCCGGTGTAGCGAGCAGCATCGGCCCGGCGCTGGCCAAGTTCAATGGCGACCTTTATGCCATGTGGAAGGCTTCTGACGGCGATCAGAACCTCTGGTACGCCTCATTTGACGGTACGAAGTGGTCGGCGCAGGCGATCGGCCCCGGCAACACCGGACAGGACCTGCCACAGAACATCGGCCTCAGAATGCAGTACCAGGAGACGAAGGATTGGTGCTGGATTGCGGTAGCGACAAGCGTTAACCACTTTTACAATCCCTCCAGCACTGCTACACAGTGCGGCATTATGACCACTGTCGGACAGGCGATCAATGGATTCTCCCCAAGCACGAGCGCCTGTCCTGATGCTGCGCACATCGCCTCCGATCCAGGATTGGCCGCTATCTTGGCAGACCCGTATACGGAAACCGCACACAACGTCCTCGACAATCCCAGCCTCGGTATACCAACCGAGTACATCAAAACCGGGGGTGTGGCCGACGCGCTTAATGTTCACGGCAATTGGAACGGTCCGAGACTGTCTTCCATTACGCTCGCGCAGATAAACACCGAGATTGGCGCGGGGCGCCCCATTGCGGTGGATATCAAATGGAAATCGAAAGGAGCGCATTGTGTCGCGATCGCCGGGGTACTGAACGACATGCTTTTGATCTGCGACCCGATTTTCGGCGAAACAGTCATCCAATACGAGTTGTTCCCGACTGCTTACCGGGGTGGGGCTTCGTTGGAAAACGCGTGCCTGACCAAAAAAGGGTCCTGACGAATCGGTCAAACGGTGAAATGGGCGCCGCCCGGGCATGGAAGGCGCACGTTCGACGGGAGCGATGTCCGGCGTTATCGTCAGCTTGCGGTAGGCGTCGCAGAGTGCCTGGGCCAGTTCTGGAGAGCGGATGGGGGCGCTTCTAGCGGAAGTTGGGCGAAGCATTGGGCGACAGAAGCCCCAATGCGCTTATGCGGCCCGTCCGCCCCTTTTACGGGCCAGTGCGGGCCTTCCTGACCGGATACGGTCAGCTTTAGGACTAAGATTCACTCTCACGAAAAGGGTATTTATGACCAGATTGCGCGTTCACAGTTTCGCAATTTCCCTTGATGGCTACGGCGCTGGTCCCAATCAGGACCTCGCTAACCCGCTCGGTGTCGGCGGCATAGCGTTGCACCAATGGTTCTTCGCCACTCGAACGTTTCAGCAGATGTTGGGACGTGACGGCGGCGTAAGGGGCGTCGACGACGACTTTGCCGCACGCGGTTTCGCCAATATCGGAGCTTGGATTCTGGGTCGGAACATGTTTGGACCGGTTCGTGGACCTTGGGCCGACGACACTTGGAAGGGGTGGTGGGGCGAGAACCCTCCTTACCATACTCCCGTCTTCGTCCTCACCAACCATCCTCGCCCGTCAATCACCATGGAAGGCGGCACCGTCTTCCATTTTGTTGGCGATGGTATAAACTCCGCACTGACCCGCGCAACTGAAGCTGCAAATGGGCAAGACATCCGACTCGGCGGCGGAGTTTCAACTATTCGACAGTACCTTCACGCGGCACTAATCGATGAGATGCACCTGGCAATATCGCCCGTCCTCCTCGGCACAGGGGAGCACCTTTTTGGCGGTATCGACGCACTAAGACTCGGGTATCAGTGCACCGAACACGCTGCGACCGCGAACGCCACGCACGTCGTTCTGACAAGGCGCGCGTGAATCGCCACCCCTGGGACGTTATTCGCTATCGGACACTGTTTTCCGGCTGCGAAACGTCGGCGATGCGTGTGCGCGCCGCGGAAGCCAACCGCGCGCCGAATCCGGCGGTCGGCCACATCAGCGGGTAGTGCGTGATACGTCAATATCGTACTCAATTGCCTGGCGGCCCAGTTCCCCTTCCGACTGGGGCGGTGAGAGAATCAGTTCATGCGAGCGCAGCTACAACGCGGCCGATCGCGCGGCGGGTGGGGGGCTGCTGTTACGTCATCGATTTGCATCCTACTGGTTGCACAGTCATGCGCGGCACAAACTAGCCCTGCGCCCGGAACCGTCCGCGGCACCGTCGCGGACTCCTCCGGATCGTTGGTGGAGGCCGCCATCGTCAGATTACAGGCGCCCGGGTCCACTGCCCTGCGCACTACTCTTACCGACCAGACGGGCTCGTTCCACTTCTCCGCGGTCGAGCCCGGGGCCTACACCCTCACCATCACGGCTGGTGGTTTCATGGACGAGAAGACCAATGTTTCCGTGGTTTCCGGGGAGAATCCACCGCTCCCTCCGGTCGTTCTGCAGATCGAAACCGCCGTCAGCAAGGTGGATGTGACTCTGCCGCCGCACGAACTGGCCGTCCAGCAGGTGCACGCCGAGGAGAAACAGCGATTGCTCGGGATTGTTCCGAACTTCTACGTCACCTACGATCCGAATGCCGCGCCTTTGACCGCCGCCCAGAAACTTCACCTTGGGTTGCGAACCCTGATCGATCCGGAGACCATCCTGGGCAACGCGGCCGGCGCCGGAATCGAACAATGGCGCAACACCACCGACCGGCAATTCGGCCAGGGGATGGAAGGGTACGGGAAGCGCTTTGGCGTGGACTACGCCGCCAGCGTCACCCACGTCTTGATCGGCCATACCCTCACCCAATCCGTGTTTCACCAGGATCCGCGCTACTTCTATAAAGGAACCGGCAGTCTCCGCTCACGATTTCTTTACGCCGTCGGGACAGCGTTCGTTGCCAAGGGCGATAACGGCCACTGGCAGCCCGACTACTCCGATATGATCGGAGGACTTGCCGCGCGGGAGATCTTATCCCCCCTCCACTCCTACACCTCCCGCCCGGGACTGCGCGCTTTTCATGGTTTTCTGCTGGGTTTCAGCGGCAGGGCAACCGATCATCTGATACAGGAATTCGTCTACCGCTGGCTGACGACCCACGTGCCGAAAACGGTGGCACGGCGGCAGCCCGTTCTGCGCGGCGGCACCCCGGTGCCGCTGTTTTCCGTAGAGGACCTGCGTTCCGCCACGACGGGAACCGCGAGGCCGGTTACCTTCGTGCTTTCCAAAGACCTGGAGGCAGGCAGTGTCATCGCCGCCAAAGCCGGGACCAAAGTAGAGGGCCAGGTCACTTCCACAGCCGCGCCGTCCGCCTCAGGCGCGGTCGATTCCATGCACCTTTCGGTGGAGAACGTACACCTCAAGATCGGCGAGACGGAAGTTCCGCTGAGAAGCACGCCGCAGAAAGCGGGCACCGGTGTCCTGGAATATCATTGGCTGGAAGACACCGGCCGCATCGCGTTAGTCCTGTATGTCGCCAGGGATGTAACACTCGCACCGACCCGGTAGCGCCTACCGGCCCTCCTCACGCCATCAGGCAGAGCTCTGAAATGGCTACAGCCTGCCTTACCCAGTAATCCCAATTGTGTTAGCCAAAAGCCGCAGAGGCGAGCGAGGGCGCTCCAACTCAATGAGAATCAGCGAGGAGAGAGCAGAGTTTCCTTCGTCCGTTCGGTCTTAATTCGAGATCGTGCGCGGTTGCGACGCCGTCGCGCAAAACGAGATCGCGGGAGCAGCACGGACGTTCCATTTGGACGTTAAGTCGCCGTTGCTGATAAGTGGTCAGTTCCCAGCGATGGAGGGCCATCGTGGTTGTAAAACGGGCATTTCGATAAAAACGCCGGCTGACCTGGGGCACGAAGTGCCCGACCGGCTAATGGACGATATGCCCACGATTCATTCCCGACACAGGCAGACACCCCTTCCTTCGGGTCGAGCGCTACAATGGGCGCATAGATTTGGCAGCATGAGCAAGATCAATTGGCCCCGCGTGCTCCTCTGCGGGCTGCTAACCGGGACCGTTTGGATCATACTTGGCGCCGTGGTCACGGCGGTACTCGGCCGGAATTTTGCCGCTTTACCCAATAACCATCTTGGTGCGCCCACGCCCGGCTTTGTCCTGCTCAATGTTGTGATTGATCTGCTTGAAGGCATTTCCGTTCTGTGGCTTTACGCGGCTATTCGGCCGCTCTACGGCCCCGGCGCGAAGGCCGCAATCATAGCGGCTTTTGCGTGGTGGTTTATAGTCAGCTTGGGAGACGCCACGTGGTGTTCCTTCGGCTTTTTCCCGCCGCCCACTGTCATTCCGCTAATGATCGGAACCCTGCCGGCCCTCATCCTGGCCACCATCGCCGGGGCGAGGTTTTACAAAGAATAGTCGTGTTTTTTGTCGAACTCTGCGGAATCGTCATCGATCATGTGGCACGGCCCTCGGAGAACTAGCGCGAACCAAGGCTCCCGTTGAGTGGCGCTCAAAGCTAGGGAAGCCTTTGCCTCGGCTGGTCAACGGAGTTAGCGAACTGGATCCGTCGGGCCGCTCCCGCCCCGTGGTCACTTTCCACCCAGCCCACATATCGTTCCCGACCGCCGCGATTGACGCGCTGGCTGCTACCGCACGCTACCGATAAGAGGTGATATCGCTCGCGTGGGGTGGGCGCCGATCTTGGCTGGACGATGCCCACGCGACGGGTTGGCGACAAACCGTCAAACTGGATCCAAGAGAACCTCGTGGCGTTTGTCGCATGTGATGGTCGCGGGTATAAGAAGGTTCTGTGCGCTCCGCCGAGGCTATGGGGACGCGGTCGCGTTCAGTAACTGTAATCAAAATGCATACACGGCGGATTCCCGCCGCCGTTTGAGATCGATGCGGTTCTGCACGTGCCGCTGCACTTCTTCGAGTTTTGGTTCGAACAGGCTGAGCAGTTCCTGATAGCCAGCCTGCTTCGCCTGTTCTGCGATGCGACCGAGACCTGTGCTTCCCACAGCGAACTCGCAATGGCGAGGAGCGTAGCGTGAGAAGGCCGGCGAGATAGTAGCGCCCGGCAACCGTGAATTTGTGGGGCTTGAGCGGATCGCCCGATTTGATGACGGTGTCCTTGCGTAGAGCGGAGATGGAGATGCCGGTCGACAGAATGATACCGAGGTATTTCAGGGCGCTGGCACACTGCTGCTGGCGATGAAGGTCGAACCATGCGCCGTCTATAAGCACCACCAATCTCCGCCAGAGTGCCGGGGAAAAGTGTATGTGATTTTAGCACATCAGGCACAGCGGCCACACCCCAACTTGACCCCAACTTGACCGGAAACGCGCGACCCGCCGACGTGGCCAACTGCCGGATTCCGCCGGGCTGTCGGCTTTCCGCGGCGCCGCGTGGATCGCTGGCGCATCGCTGTAGGAAAACAGTGTCCGATAGCGAATAACACCCGCGTGGATCGGGTGCCGCTCTTGGCTGAACGAGGCCCACTCGACGGTTTGGCGACGTTACGTCAACCTAGATCTCTAAACCCTACGGCGTTCAGGCAGAGTCTATCAATCCCGTTCCACCAAATCCACAATTCGCCCGCCCTCGACACGAATGGGACTGTGGTACTTCGAGGGCTGAGCGAGGTACTCATTGAGAACCTCGAAGCAGCGGTCTCTGTGTTTCGCGAGCAACGCCAGAAGGCCAGCGGCCGGGGAGTAGACTGGAACGGTCCCGAGAGACAAAAATGGGGATTCTAGTTGATGTCGGCAGGAGTCAACGGCGCACGTGAGGAAAACCGGATGCTGCAGATGATGTTCGTGAGACGATGCCTGTGCGTCGCGGCGCTGTCCGGCATCGCCCTGGCGGACGAGGAGATTCCGAAAGGGCGCGTGGTCGAGCGAGTGGTGTGCGGCGGCAATCAGAGCCAGACCTATGCGCTCTATCTTCCCGCGGCGTACTCGCGGGCGCACACATGGCCAATTCTGTACTGTCTGGACCCCGGCGCGCGCGGCCGTGCTCCGGTGGAGCGTTTTCACATGGCAGCCGAGCGGGCCGGCTTCATCGTAGCCGGTTCGAACAACTCGCGCAACGGCTCGGTGGATGTCGCACGCGAAGCGATTCATTGGCTGCTCACAGACACGCACGAGCGCTTCGTCATTGACGAATCTCGCACCTTTGTAGCGGGATTTTCCGGCGGGGCGCGCCTGGCACTGGCCTGGGCGGACAACGGTCACGTCGCCGGCGTGATCGCTTGCGGCGCCGGCTTCGGCGATGCGATCCCGAAGGACGTCCCGTTCCGAGTCTACGCTACGGCGGGTGTTGACGACTTCAACTACGACGAAGTCAATGCGATGAGCCGCGAACTGAGCCGGCGCGGAGTTCCGCAGCGGTTCGCGGAGTTCGCCGGCGGGCACGAGTGGCTTCCCGAGACGCTCACCGGAGAAGCTCTCGACTTTCTGTCGGGGCGCTTGCAGCAGGAACCGATGCCCCCGGAGTCGCCGCCGCAGAAAAAGGCAGCGCAGGGCTACCTGCGGTTGCGGCAGGAACTGGCCCGTGAGGACAATGGCGCGCGGCGTTCCACAATTTCCCAACTGATAAGGGATTCCGAGCGCCCCGAGGACAGTCCGAACCGGCGCGTCGCGCGGCGGGTGTTGCTGGGAGTCTTTGTCGACGCCGCGCAGCAAGGCAGCGCGCTGCTCGACGCCAAGCAGTACATGAAGGCCACCCAGGAATGGGAACTGGCGGTGATGGCCCGTCCCAAGAATGCCGAGGCGTGGTATGCCGTCGCGGAATCGCGCGCAGGAACCCATGACAAGCGCGGCGCTCTGGACGCGCTGGAGCGGGCCATCGCCAACGGATTCGACGGCCGCGACCGGATCGAGCATGATCCGCTGTTCGACGGCTTGCGGAAAGAGGCCAAATACGCCGCCGGCGTTGCGGAAATCGACCGTGCGCGGTCTTTTCCGCGCACCGAAACGCGCCGGCCCCTACCGTCTGTCCAAGGTGAAATTGTCGTTGTCGAGGATGCGGCCGTGGCGGCTGCGTTCCCAGTCTATTCCCACTCCATGCGGTCGCGTCCAACCATCTTGGCGCTGAAAGTCGCGTACTCCAGGTTCTGCCAGTCTCCGTTGTTCTCGCGCCTCCCGCCATCTGCGGTGCTCAGGCATTGCAGCCAGACAGCATGAAACGCGTCGCCCCATGTCCCGGTTCATGCTTGTCATCATGAGCGCCCTTGCCGAGCCTGAAAGAAGATTGATCCGGGAGCGCACGCTGCCAGGTGTTCGAGCCGCAGCGGCGGGCCGGCGGTCCGCCCGCATAATTGGCTACCGATAATACCAAATAACGCTTGCGGGCCCTCTTGGCCGACTATGGGTGCCAGCCGCGAAAACGGGCGAACCTCGGCCAACGTATCCCCGTATCCGGCCTGGTCAGCCAACCAGCGTAAAACATTACCGGGAGCGGCCCCACAGCCAGCCTATGATTAATAGACCGGCCACCACGGCAACGCAGAGCGTCGTTCGCGGGTAGGAGTGGTTGAGGCACGACACCAGAGTCGAATCGAGCTTGCACCCTGCGATGGACGAGCCGCTACGCCCGGCAACCGCGCTGCCGCCGGACTGGACGGCATACTCCGTCATTGCCTGCGCGCGGAGTACGACGGGAAGGGCAAAAGAAGCCAGGGCCACGCAAGGAACTACGCGCAAAGTCATCAAATCCCTCACTCAAAGTCTAACCAAAACCGAGTTCGATCGGAGTTTCCATTTCGAACTTCCGGATCCCAATGCGCTTATTCGAAATCGCCATCGGTTGTTTGAGCATCACCTTGGCTCACAGCCGAAGGATTCCGCACCACGAATGTAGTCGTGCGGCTCAGCCGGGCTGTTGGCCTCCGCGCGGGGCACACGCGCATAGCCGGCGGAAAAATAGTGCCCGATAATAGCGAATAACGCTCGCCGAAGTCGGACCGCGACACCCGCGCGATGCCCGCAACAGTTTCCGAGTGGCCGACGATACACCCGCGATCCGCCGACGCTCTCAGCAGCACTTGTCGCGAACTTGAACCAAGGTCCTTGAATTTGTTGGAACGAGGCGAATACTTGCGACCTTGGCGGCCGAAGGGCGACAAGGGTGGTCGGAGTACGGTGAGGGAGCCGCGGAGCAGCCTTCGTGACGACATGGCGGACCAGCCATCTCTCCAAGGCGCAGTCAGCTTCTCTCGCCGGATTATTCCTGCGCCGGTGCGAATCGCCATAATGTGGAGCGCATACCGCCGCGCAGGGCGACCATGCGTCCGTCCGGCAGCCAGGCCATACTGGCGTAGTCGGTCGTCTTGTCGGATGGCAGGGGCTGCAGCCGGCCGTTCCGGGTATCCAGCACGGCCGGCGCTCCGAACCATGTCTCCTGGAGGGTAACCAGGAGACGGCCGTCCGCATTCCAGCTACCGGGCGAGAGGTGCGAATACCGTGGCGCGTGGGATACATCGGCGGCGATCTCGCTCTCCGGCGACCCGTCCAGAGGTACGCGAAAGAGTCGCATATTCGGGCTTTCCAGGACGCTGACGAGGAGCGCCCGGCCGGACGGGTCGGCCACGACGCGATCGCCGGCGCGAACCTTCCGCGCTTGCCCGCCCGCGGACGGAATCGACCAGATG
Source organism: Bryobacteraceae bacterium (assembly GCA_049587755.1). Classification (GTDB taxonomy): domain Bacteria; phylum Acidobacteriota; class Terriglobia; order Bryobacterales; family Bryobacteraceae; genus Bog-375. The sequence goes on from JBAVEN010000004.1 coordinate 17,078, forward strand.
CTGCCTCCCGCGGCGAAATACAGCGTGCCGCCATCCGGCGAAGCTGCCAGCGAGACGATTTCACCCTTGCCTGGAGCGATGCGGCGCGTGATGCGCCCGGTTTCGACGTCCGCAAACGCAATCGTTCCTCGTGGCGCAGGACCGATCATGAACGCGATCTCGCGTGGGCCGGCGGCCGTAACGGGTGTCGAAGTTTGCTCCGTGGTGGCGACCATGGCAACCGGCTTCTTCCCGGGCTGTACGACCATCAGGCGGGGGCGCTCCGAATAGACGACCGTCAGGACCACGCGCCCATCCGGCAGGACGGCAAGCACGTCGGGATCGGAGACCTCCGGAAACCGAGCCCACGTTTCCGTCTGATCGCGATCCAGCGGGCGGCTCACCAGTTCCGCCGGGACGTCCGTCACGCAGGAATACACGCTTCCATCGGGGGCGGTATCCACGCCCCAGACTTCGTGGGTGGCGGTAAACAGCATTTGAGCCGGCCCGCGTCCGTGGATGGGGACGGCAAGCACCTGCGTAAATTCCCCAAGCTCCCGAGTGATCACCGCTGATTTCCCGTCGCGGCTCACCGCGTAATCGGGCGCGCCGGTGCCTCTCGGAATATCGGGCGCAAAGGGCCGCGTGGCGCCGGTGACGAGATCCACCACCAACAGTTTCACGCCGTCGGCGGCTTCCCTCCCCAGCGGCGCTCCATCGATCAGAGCTTCCTTGCCGTTCGGGAATGTGCGCGGATTGGAGAGACTTTCATTGGGATCGACTGCTGCGACGGGCAGATCCTTTACCCGCCCGGTGGCAGGCCAGAAGCGGAAGAGTTGCCACTCACGCGCGGAGTTCAGCTTCTCTGCGAGTAAACTCCCGTCCGGGAGCGTCTCCGGCCGGAACGCCCGTGGGAAGACGAGCCGCTCGTCGCCGCCAAGCACAGGCACGCTGTAGATCCCCTCCGGCACGGCCTCGACGCGGTCGTAATATATGGAGGAGCCATCCGGCGCCCAGGCGACGTTGGTGACGTTTCCATGCTGCCGGCTATGCGTGAGCGTCGACCAGTTTCCGGTTTCGGGCGTCATGACGCCGACCTGCGTGTAGCCTCCATCCACGGCGAAGAATGCCACCAGGTGTCCGTCGGGCGAGGGGCGCGGTCGAAACGCGATGTCCGGTCCGCCCAGAAGCGCTCCCGACCAGTTCGTGGGCCGCGGCTCCGGCGCCACCAGGCGGTACGCGGCGATGGTGAGCACGATCAGCGACACCGCCCCGGCGGCCGCCAGCGTCCAGCGGCGCCAGCGCGCCGATCCGGGAACCTTCGGGGCAGCGCCACTCTGGCTCGCCCCTGGCGACATCGCCGAGAGCGCGAACGACAGGTCGCGCGCCGACTGAAACCGATTCGCGGGATCTTTCTCCAGGCAGTGGTAAACGATCTGCCGCACGCCGGAAGGCACGGTATCGGGCAGCTCGGGCAACTCCTGTTTCAGGATTGCCGTCATCGTTTCGACCGCGGTGTCGCCATGAAAGGCACGCCGTCCGCCTAATATCTCGTATAGAATTACTCCGAAGCTGAAGATGTCGGAGCGCTCATCGGCGTCCTTGCCGCGAACCTGTTCCGGCGACATATATCCGACGGTGCCCATCAGCAGGCCCGGTTGGGTTCGAATCGTCAACGTTTCGGTGGCTGCCGCGGCCGTTGGCGGCACGTTCAGCCTGGCCAGTCCGAAGTCCAGGATTTTGACGCCTCCGTCCCGAGTCAACATAATGTTGTCGGGCTTCAGGTCCCGGTGGACGATCCCCGCGGCATGGGCGGCGGCGATCCCGTTGACGATCTGGACGGCGCAATCGAGGCTCTTCCGTAATCCCAGGGCGCTTCCACGGAGCGATTGGCCCTCAATCAACTCACTGACGATGTACGGCACACCGTCTTCTACGCCCACGTCGTAGATGGCGACGATGTTGGGATGATTCAGGGCAGCCACTGTGCGCGCCTCGAATTCGAAGCGCTGGCGTCGAACAGGATCGGTGGCGACTTCCGGGGGAAGAATCTTCACCGCGACCTCGCGTCTCAACCGCGCGTCGCGCGCACGATACACCTCGCCCATGCCCCCGGAGCCGATCATCGCAAGGATCTCATACGGCCCCATACGAGTTCCGGGAGCGAGGGTCATGAGCGTGTCATGATTGTACACTCGCGGATGTCGTACTTGCATTGGGAACGAATTACGCCCCACTCTTCCAAAGCTCCTCGCAGGTGCGGTCAACTGGGCGGCGGCCCGCCTCCGTACGAGTCGCCGCCGATACGCCCGGAGCTGGCGGTTCGCGGCAAATTGGCGGTTAGGACGTTTCTCGCCCAAGTGCAACTCGCGTCTTGCATAGACACGGGAGGATTGTCATCATGGATGCATGCAATCTGTCTTCGAGGCGGCGGGTGGCAGCGACGGCCTGCGCCGTCTTGCCGACGCCTGGCATCGCCGGGTGATGGCCGACGACGTGGTCGCCCATGCGTTCAGCCACGGCTTCCACCCCCAGCATGTCGAGCGACTCGCCGCTTACTGGGCCGAGGCACTCGGCGGCCCGACCACGTATTCCGATTCCTATGGTGACGAGACCACCGTCGTCAAGATGCACAGCGGGAACGGGGAGCACGATGAAATGGATCGCCGCGCGATTGCCTGCTTCGACCAGGCCCTGGCCGATGTCGGACTAGCCAACGACGGTGCGTTGCGACAAGTGCTGCACGACTACTTCGCCTGGGCGACCACGACAACGATGTCCCGCTACCACCAGTCCGCCGATGATGTGCCGAACGGCCTCAGCATCCCACACTGGTCATGGGACGGACTCCAGCTGTAAGACTCCGCGGCTGACCACCGGTATTGGCCCCAACTTCGAGCCTTCATATTGACCATTGTGGCGGAACCACCCTGCCAGCCAAAAGGGGAGATCCTCCCTGACGCCGTAGCGTTTACGAATCCAAGTTGACGGGTTGTCGCCGTCTCGTGATTTGGCCTAACGGTCGGCGCGGCTCTGAGTGGATCACGCGCAACTTCCATCTCGGAGACAGCGCGGCGTGCGAGCTTGCCTGCGGAGTTGGCTTCCGATAACGAACCTTCTCGCTCACGTCTCCGGTCGACTTTGGTCCAAACTGACCAGGCACCGACGATAGGTCTGCAGTCGCAATACTGCGTTTATTATAAGCGCGTCCTCCTCAGTTCCTGGGCGTGGCGCTGCAGTTCGCGCAGGACCTGCAGACGAACGAGGTGGCTGGAGAGTTGTCCTTTATGCCACCCACCCATACCAACCGTAGTACTGTTGGAAGGTATCGGCTGCCAAGGAAAACACGCCGTGCTCGGGCAAGTTGATTGTGCCGACGACGTCGCCTCCATCGAACTGATCGAAACTGGTCCAAGAACCACTATTCACATTCAAGGTGGCTTCCTGGTATCCCCATGGGTTTCGCAGGACGATGTATTTGGTGTTGTTTGCGTACTGCCAGCCGAGGATCGTGTAGCAGTGGTCAGCGACGATGCCCGACGTGTCATAGTCAATCGGCGTCGGAGCTGCAGCCGAGCTGCCGTAGGTGGTTGCTGCCATGGGATTAAAGGTCCACGAGCCGCGGCAGTTCGAACGGACTGCATTCCAGATTTCGTCCCCGGTTTTCCCGTTGGTGGCGTAAGAGTTGTAATTCTTGCCAGTCAGGCTGACCAGGTCGCCAACGGGGTCGCCGCCGCCGACCTTCGAGTAGTCAGGCTGATCGCCTGGATCGTTAGTGATCCACTTCACCCAGGCCTTTTCGTAGACAGCCGGCCAGATTTCGCCGGCGTGGCCAGATCGAGCGTACTGGTAGGTATTCCCAGGCTCGATGAGCGGCAGCAGCTCAGTGACTTCGACTGCTTGAGCCACAGCTCCTGTAGCCCTGCAGAAGTCGAATCTGTCAACCGAACCTCCCGTCGCCAAGGCGTCGGAGGGGTTTACTGGACGGACTGCCTGGACGATGCTGTACGGGTTCGACCAGGCAAGCGCGGCCATGGCTGCAATGAAATGGCAGTCCGGTAGATACCCTTGTACTGGGGCGGTGAAATCCGGCGCATTAGTAAAGAACGTTCCGGGATCAACCCACTGCTGGGCGGTGTTTCCCGACGCACCGGCTCCCAAGCTATGCACATTGAGATGGGCCAATCGATTGAGCCCGTTAATCAGTTCTGCATGTTCCGGGTCGGAGACGAAGGCCTTCTTCTGAGCGTTGAAGCGGCGGCCCGGATAAAGCGGTGAACCATGTTTCGGATCAAACAGCTTCTCATAGGGAAAATTGAGGACTGTTTGTATAAACTTCTTGCGGTCAGCAACGTTCGGCCAATCCACCGTGTGACCAAGTAGCACCTCGACCATTGCGTACGGGCTCACCACGCCGGCCTTGCCCGGACCACTAAACTGTGTGGACATAAGCCATACTCCTCTTTCTAGGGCTCCTCAAATGGAACCGGTGTTGAAATCCGCGATGCCAAATCCTGACCAATTGGTCAGTTTGGAAAGGTTGTCACAGATGTATAGTGGGGGAGGCTCCCAACTAGTTTCATGAGCGGCGACAGAATTACCGACGCAAATGTATGAATCGGCGTTCTTGCTCTCAGGAAGGCGCCGAGAGAAGCGAGCTCTGCCCGAGCAGATAGTTGTCGATAATGGTAGATATCGCTCCCGCGTCCGCGCCGCAGGCCGGTCGAACGCAGACTACCTGGGGCGGCTCCCGGAGGGCTGAAAGGCTTCCTAAATCACAATTCCATTCTGTGCCAGCACCGTCAGAATCGGCACCTTGACCGACATCCCGTCGGCCGCGATTTGCGGCGGAGACACAGGCATCGTAAATGCCGTGGTGATGAAGCCCAGCCAGCGGGCCTGCTGCGTCGCGTTGGTGCCGTTCTTCGTGTCGACGTCGTAGCGGTCTTGCAGCGCCTGGCCTTTACTGGCCGTCGCCGCGGAGGCTGCGGTCAGGTCCGCCTGGGCTGCGCCGGCATTCGGGTAAGCCGTGGCTTTCAGCCGCATCAGCGATAGAAAAAAGTCTCGCCCCAACAGCGCCACAAGGTTGTAGTGTCCCTGTTCGTGCGCCAGCAGCCCGTCCTGGTAGGACTGCGGCCGGTTGAACACCCAGTTGGCAACCCAGCTCTGGTCGCGCCGGTACCGGATGTCCACGTGGATACTGTCACGGATGCTAATTCCCCCGCCTGCCGCATGGTCGAGCCCGAGGCCCTGATTCACAATCTCGACACCGATCTGCGCGCCGTGCGCCGTCGCGTTGAGGGCAGGTTCCGGTCTGTTCACACGGGGGAAATCGTGCCACGCTAGGGTCTTCAATAGGTTAGTCAGCCTGGATGGCATGCATCCTACTCCGAATTGGCTCTCAGCCGGGATTTCCATTTTCGCTCCCGGCTTGCGGTTAGCGTATCACAAGTCGCCGACTCCTGATCCTCCGAAGTACAGGTTCTTATCTGGCTGTCTTTTGGCTCCGCCAAGCGCGGATTGAGCCCTGCTGGGGTGTTGACCTCCCAAGCATCTTCGGCACGTTGGAATCCGGACGAACAAGGGCGTCGGATGACGCGACTAAATGGCGGCTCTTTGCGGGATCGAGCAGGCGGGCTCCGCGTGGGCCGATCAGCAAGGTGCTGAATGAGACGCCAGAGAACCGGCAAATGGCTCCCGATATTGAATAATAACGCTCACGTAGAAACGGACGCCATTCATGCCTGGACTCCGCCATTCGACGGTTTTCTCGTCCGAGTGACTCACGCCCGGCGGCCATTCCACGGTCTCTTCCACCGCGAAGTGACTCGGCCGCGGCGGGTGATACCTTCTATAAACCGGCGGCCTTTAGCATCGCACGGAACTGAGACTCAGTGCGGATATCGATAGCGTGGGCGACGAGTTTGCCTTCCCGGTCGAAGACGACAGTCTCGGGAATGCCTTCGATGTCGAAGCTGGTGTTCACCTTGCGGTCGCTGTCGAGCAGAATCGGAAAGGTGTAGTTCTTGTCGGCGAGAAACTTCAGGACGGTCTCGCGCTTTTCGTCCGTGACCGCCAACACAACGAGACCTTTACCGCTGAACTCGCGATAGAGCTTTTCCATATCAGTCATCTCTTTGCGGCAGGAAAAACACCAGGTAGCCCAGAAATTCAGCAGCACTACCTTGGAGCGCAAAGCGGGAAGCGAATACTGCTCACCGTCCAATGCGGTGAGCGAGAACCCGGACTCCTGATGGAGGCATTCGCGGAGCTCTATCAGGGCGAGGGCGGCGCCCAAAGCGGGACCGGCCACGGGCGCGCGGACGTGCTCGTAGCGAATGAGGCCGGCGAGGGCGAGGTAATTGCCGGCATCCGGCGGCGCGCCTGGAAGCGCATCAGCGAACGTATCCGCGACGGCGGTGAGCGCCTGTTGCCCCAGGTCGCCTTCGGTAACCACGCCAAGTAATTCCCATGCGAGCGAGAACTTGCCAGGGCCAGCGGGTAGCGCGCGAATTTCGGAAGCCAATTCGATGAGAAGCTTCGCGCGATCCGCATCAGTAAGAAGGCGGCTGAATTGGCTGAGCCGCAGAACGATCGCGAGACCGGTTTCGGTGGACGCAGGGTCCACGCGGGGTTCAGTCGGCCCGGCGTTCGCCGCCGGTTCCGCCAGCCTCTGCGCCAACTCGGGGTGCCGGGCCTGCAACGCCTTCGCGGCGAGAGCACGGAATTGGTGGCCCAGCGGCGCGGGGACTCTCGCGGACAGTTGATCGAAACGTGCAGCAGCCTGTTCGACCGTGCCCCCGGCAGCGGCGGCGCAAAGCGGGACCGCCATCCACAAGGATGCAGTCATAACGGCAGAACGCATGGCACCTCCGCCCTTACTCTACACCTCAAGGCGGTACGGTTGGTCGCCGACTTGTGCGGGCGGCGGCTGTCGCGCAACGCTTCAGGGCCCAAGGGACCCAGCGCCGGTCATTTCACCGGAAACCGCCGACCTATGGACGCGTCTGGGCTGGCAGCGAAGGGCAACCGATATCAGGTCTTAACGCCGGCTATCGATGCTCGGATTCTATGAAACGATTTGAGCTCTCGGCTCACTACTCATCACTGCTGCCAAGATATTCTTGCCGATTGAGCCGGCCTGGAGGCAGCGACAAGGAGTGATTATGCACAAAACCGGTGATGTTCTGCGGTCCAGCATGCGCGCTATCCCATGGCGGGGCGCTATCCAGAATAAGCTGATTTATGCTGGCTTGCTCGGCGGTCTGCTCTTTTCGAGTACGAACTGCTACGCCGCCAACTATTCCTGCGGCACGGCGAGCGCGAATCACTGCTACGGTCAAACCAGTTGGAGCGAGCAACCGCAGTACTTCGGCGCCTATGTCGATTTGCAGGAACCGAGCATGAATTGCCCGTCCAACTGCGGAGGCTTTATCGATAACGAAATGTGGCTGATCGACGCCAACTCCCAAGCTTGCAAGGCGAACAGCTTTGGACAATGTTGGGTGGAGGCGGGTTACATCGCGCAGGCCGGGGAAGGCACACAGTTCTTCTGGGCAGACAGCCGGCCACAGAACTCCAGCACTTTCAACCTGCACATCGTGGGCAATGCCGATCCCGTGGGTACAACCGACCACTTCATGATTGTGAAGGATGGACGGGTTTCGCCTGAGGTGTTCCAGGTTTTCATCTACAACACTTCGGAGAGCACGCTCTATCACGGAACGTCGGTGGCTTCGAACGGCAATCCGATGAGCGCCAATGCGATTCACATTGGACAGGAACTGGCCGGCACGCAGGGCGCATCCGCGGGAAATGCAGAATATACGCGGAACATATGGGCGGTGCAAGCCCTCGGTCCCGAGTATGTATTCTGGTACCAACGGGAAAAGGACGAGGGCAGCGTGCGCAGCGACAGTCCGCCTTTCGCCTCCTGGACCATCAATCCGTCCACTCCGCCGCCACCGGAAGGCGGCGAATTCACCACGCATTGCTGCGGTTAATGGAAAGGATGAGCGTCATGAACAGGAAATCTGTCGGTATTCTTTTGTTGCTCGGCGGTCTGGGATTCGTCGCCGGATGCCATCGCCCGCAACCAAACGAAGAAAAGATCGCAATGAAGCCTCCGCAGGGAACTCCCAAACGCCCGCAGGGATCGGCGGCACTGACGGTGCGTCTTGGCGCCGCGCAGCCTTTCACTCAGCAGGACGTGGTCAACTATTTCAAGACACATAACCTGCCTAAGAATGGGGGCGACCTTAGCCAGATTCAGGTATCCTCGCTTGAGTTTCTGACGAGCAAGGAGGTGAGCCAACGGCTCCAGGGCGAGCCTACCGGTGTGGATGACAACGACAAAATCGGATTCGTAACTCTCACGGGTCAATTCGTCTTCACCGGCCCGTCGGGGCAATCGGCACGGTTCAACCAGGCCTATGCGGCCTTCGATGCTGCGACGGGGAATCTGCTGATGATCGGAACGCTCGGCCAACAGCAGGAGCCGGTCAAGTAGCCGATAAGGCGCGATATCGCCCACGAAGATGGGCCGCCGCTCGCGCCAGGTGGAGCGTCATAATGGTCCTAAGAGCTTCTAGGGGTAGCGATCTGGTCCCGCACGGCGGAGTCGGTAGGGGTGTGTGCGCATTTCACGAACAGAGGGGCGAGTTGTACGCCATTGGTCGGCGAAACGCGGGAGCACGGCATGGAACACGAACACGACCACGAGGCCATTCGCCAGCGACTCGCGGCCGGACCCCACCACAGCTATCTCAGGGATTGGGTTTATGGCGGAATCGACGGCACCGCCACGACATTCGCGCTCGTCTCGGGAGTCGTTGGGGCTCACCTGTCAACACGCGTCATCCTGATCCTCGGCAGCGCGAATCTGATTGCGGACGGTTTCGCGATGGCGGCGGGCAACTATCTGGCCACTCGATCCGAGTACGAGGAGTACCGCCACGCGGAAGCGGTGGAGCGCCGGCATATCGAGGCCTCTCCGGATGGCGAACGGCGAGAGGTAGGCGAGATTCTGCGGGGGCTCGGGATTGTTGGCAACTTGCTCGACCAGACCGTCGCGGCGATCACGTCGGACCGCGATCGCTGGGTGCGCATGATGCTCCGCTACGAATACGGACTGCCGGCTGCGGTGCGTTCGCCGTGGCAGGCCGCCGGATCGACGTTTTCGGCTTTTCTTCTTTGCGGTCTCGTGCCGCTGGCTCCATTCGTGGCGGGTCTGAACAGCGCTTTCTGGGTAGCTTCGACGGCAACCAGTGTGATGTTCGTATTGATCGGCG
>JBAVEN010000005.1:0-90713 GCA_049587755.1 Bryobacteraceae bacterium
TGGCCAGCAAGCGTTGCACTCAGGTGGTACTGAACTTCCGGCGCCCGTGAACGGCATGCGGGGTCCCCCTTGGGCTGGACTCCCGACGGAAGATCTTGGATTCTGGAATCCATAACCGCCGGCGGTATACGGATAGCGATTATTGCCGCCCGCCGGATAGCAGAGGGTAAGGAACGAATCGACCTGATATTGTCCGCCATCCAGCGGGCTCACATCAACGTAGTTTCTACTCGAATCATCGGGTGGCCGAAACGCACGGCGAAAGTCCGCGAAGCCCCGGCCACCCGCAACGCCTCTTTCCTCTTTTTCACCCTAGCCTCAAGCCCGTAGTGTGCGCAAAAATACTTACACAAATCAACACATCTAAATTCTCAAAATTCCCCCGAACCTCCATAGACCTGGCTGCAACCGATCGTCAGGGCGCGTGCTCCAATCCACCGGAGGTGTCAAAATGGCAGCACGGCTGAACTATGTGAAGGCCTTTCCAGAGGGCTTCAGCGCGATCCGGAATCTGGAGAAAGCGATTGGCGCGAGCGGGCTGGAGCCTTCACTGCTGGACCTCGTGAAGATTCGCGCGTCGCAGCTCAACGGCTGCGCTTATTGCATCGACATGCACACCAAGGACGCTCGAGCGCGCGGCGAGACCGAGCAACGAATCTACGCGCTCTCTGCATGGCGGGAGGGTCCGTTTTTCACTCCGCGCGAGCGCGCCGCCCTGACCTGGACCGAGGCCCTCACCAACATCCAGCAGGGTCACGTACCGGACGCCGTCTATCAGGAAGCCCGCCGCGAGTTCGACGAAGCCGACCTGGTGAAGCTCACCCTGGCTATCACGCAGATCAACGCCTGGAATCGCATCGCAATCGGCTTTCAGGCCGAGCCCGGGACCTATCAGCCAAAGGCGCACGCCGCCGCCTGAGGAGACCGCCGGCGCGCCGCGGCTGAGCCTACTTCAGCAGGTTCAGAATCTCGGTGAGCTGGCGGCGGATTTCGGGCCACGGATCGATAGCGAACAATTCCTGCTGGACGGTGGCGGAGCGCCTGGCTTTGGCGCCGCGGCCTTCCGCCTGCAACGACTGCCGCGCGCCTTCGATGGTGTAGCGCTTCTCGTAAAGCAGATGCTTGATGCGCAGCAGCAGTTCGACGTCCTTGCGCCGGTACAGGCGGTGGCCGGTGCCGGATTTCTTCGGCTGCAGCACCGGGAACTCGGTCTCCCAGAAGCGCAGCACGTAGGGCTCCACGCCCAGCAGATCGCTCACCTCTCCGATCTTAAAGTACAGCTTATCCGGGATGTCCGGAGTTCCGGGCTGTAGCGCTGCGTCCATGCTCGACCATTCGTAATCCTAACTCACTCGATGGTCAATGTCACGATGTGTTGTCCGCGGGGCAGCAATAGGGTATTCGGGCCGGCCCGGTCCGCCGTAGTGGGGATCGAATCGATCTCCACCGTCCGTGGCGTGCGATCGAGCACGGCGATGGCGCGCGCGCCGCTTTGATAGCTGAACTCGATGGTGTGCGCGTCGAGGCTGCGGGCGGCTTTCAGCTCGCCGTTGAGCCGCAGCAGCCGCGGGCCGGAATCCGCCGGCGCCGTCTCGATGCTGTGCGCCCCGGCCGGAAGCCACACCGTTTCCGCATCCCGAACCGGCCAGGGCTGGCCATCCACCAGGGCCGGGCCATGCCACGGAACTCCCACCCCATGAGCCGATTCCACCACCAGCTTCGGCCCGATGCGCTCCACCCTGCTAACGGTGGCCGCGGCCGAAGGCAGCAGCCCCAGGTCCGGCGCCAGCAGCGAGTTCTCAAAGTACAGTGTGACGCGGTCGAAGTTGCGCGCTGCATTGTGCACCATCTCGAACAGCTCGGTGCCGGTTTGCTGCTTGGTCGGATAGACGTTCTGATAGCGGTCCACGATGTTCAGGTCGATGGCCAGTTTGTCGCGGTGACTGGTGGTCGCCTGGTAGCGTTCCGCGATCGCCTGGTAACGCTGCGGTCCCAGGTTCCAAACCGTGGCCGGATCTTCGATCAGAAACGTGAAGCTGTGCGTGTCGAGCAGGGGTAGCACGCGCGCGGCGTCGGCGCCGATGGCGTCGCGCATTCCGGTATCGAAGCGGTCATCCACGTGCGTCAGCACCAGGTCCAGATAGGGCTTCTCGAGGCGCAGGCTTCCGAGCACGCCCAGCCATTCCTCTTCCATCCGCTGGGCCAAACCGGCGCGATAGTCCAGAAACTGCTTTCGCGCCGCATCGTCGTGGCTCCGCCCGGCGAACAGGTCGATCGGATCGAAGCCGGCGCGCACCCGAAACTCGCGGCGCACGTCGTCGTTCATGGGCGTGAAGCGCGCCGGGTTGCCCATGCCCTCCAGCGATTCGAAATAGAGCTCGGCCAGATTCACGCCGTCCCAGTCGAAGCGTTTCACCAGCGACGCCGTACCGTCCGCCGCGGCGCGGAAACAGTCGCGGTTGGTCAGGTTCATCAGCTTGCGCCAGTCGAGCTGGGCATCCTGCAAGATCGCCGTTTTTTCCCGCCACGCCGGATGGTCCACCCAGAATTTCTCGCTGACGTGTGGCAGCTCCAGCCAGGCATACACCAGGATGCCTTCGCGGTGACAGGCGGCGATCAGTTTCTTGAGGTACGCATCCTGCTCCGGGTCTGCTTCCCAAAAATGCCAGGCGGCCACGTGCAGCGCCGCCACCCCGCTCGAGCGCCAGCGCGCCGCGAAGTAGTCCAGGTCCACGCGCGAGCGGTAAGCGGAATCGAAGAACGCCCACAGCCGCGCTGATGAGAATGGCCGCTCCATACCGAGATCCGTCAGCGCCTGCAGCAGGTACGGAAAGCGCTCGTAGCCGTGCGCGCCTGGCGGCACCGCCACCCACAGCAGAATCCCGGCGCCGCGCTTCATTCCCGCCATCATCGGCGCGCCGGTCCAGCGTTCGCGGGTGAAGACCGTGGCGCCGCCGGGCAGCTCGAAGACCGGCAGCTCGAGCCCCTTTTCCCAGACGATGGCTAGGCCGGGACGGTGCACATCCGTGAGGCTGCCAACCTTGACGAACCCCTTTCCGCGCCGGAAGCCGAACATTTCGGCCAGCGAGGATTCGCCTTCCAGGATCATAATGGCGCCCTGGTCCACGCGCTCATTCCACTCGTTCGAAGCGGGCGTGCCGGTGCGCGCCACGAAAACGTGCGCCATGTTGGCGGGCTGCCGCACCAGGCCAATTGACGAAAGGATCTCCGGCCACGCGCCTGCGTCGGCGCTCAGCACGCAGTAATAGGGCAGCGGAGCCGCCGAGGCCAAAGCGGCGGCGAGCAGCGCAATGAGGATCAGTTGCGTAGCGACCGTAGCGATCCAGGCAACCGCTCCCCGACGGTCGCGGCTCCGATCCGTACACGCGCTAACGAGTAAACGCATACCAGATTCCCGTGCGGAGGTCGTTGAAGTTGGCCGGGCGGCTGCCGTCTGCGCTCAGCAGGTACGAGCCGCGCAGCAAGCTGGTGGTGACGTACATCGAGCGCGGCATCCACGCCGCGCGGAAACGCACCCCCGGCCCGGTTTCGACAAAATTCGCCCAAGCCTGCCGCTCGTTATCGATGGTGAAATTGCCGCTCCAGAAGAACTGGGTGCGAAACGCGGCCGGCCCCATCGAATAGCCGAAACGCGACTGGTCGTATATCAGGAAGTCATTGCCGAACCTGCTGATGAAAACGCCGTCCGCGGTGGTATCGGCGAACCAGCCCGGCGATTCGGCGGTGAGCGAGCGGCCGATCAGATGCGCATAGTTCACTCCGCCGCGGTAGTCGGGCAGAATGTGGCCGGTGGCATAGCTCATGGCGCTGCCGGCCTCGAACCAGGCGCCGGCGCCGTGCCACGGCAGCATGCGCACGCCGCCGGCGACGATGAATGAGCTTTCCGAAAGATACTGCGGCGAGACCGCGCCCACCGTCACCCGCGTATCGCCGACGAAGCGCACGCTGACATACGGTTGCAGGCGTGTCTTGTTGCGCAGCTCGGTCTTCGCCTGCGCGTACGAAAAGAAATCGTGCCAGCGCGTCGAATAAATGGGGTAGATCCAAACCGTGGTGCGGAATCGCTTGAGCGCGCCGCTCAGGTTGCGCCATGCCTGGCGGCCCTGGCTGGCCACCTTCGGATCGGGGCTGCGGCGCGCCAGTTCGAACCAGCGGGCCGCCATCGCATCCTGATGCAGGATGTTGTAGGTCCAGCCAAGCTTGAGCATCGCCTCGAAATCGCCCGGATCGTCTTCGTGAGCCGCCTGCAGGTATTTGAGCGCATCCGGTATATAGCCCGCCTGGATGCTGCGCTCCGCCATAACCTTGGCGTCGATCGAATCGGTGACAGGCTGCGCGCGCCGGGTCAGCACCTGCGGCATGTGCAGCACGGCGCGGACACGGTTGGCCAGGTCCTCATCAGGGCCGGCCAGCACGCGCTGGAACAGCGGCATGGCGGCCGCATCGTCGCCGCGCGCGTGGAGCAGGAAACCGAGCTGGGTAGCGGCCAGCATATCGTCCGGCGCCGTCTCGGTGAGCGTGCGGAACTCCTGTTCGGCTTCGGGCTCGCGGTTCATGCGCAGCAGCAGATAGCCGAGCTCGCGCCGCAGCTCGACGTTGCGGGGATCGAGCGCGAGCGCGCGGCGGAATTCGGGAACGAAGGGGTAACGGCCGGGCAACAGCTCGCGCGCCTGCTCGGCGGCGCGCGGCTCGCCGCCGCGGGAAGCGGTCAGCAGCGCGGCAGTGGCATCGTCGGTGCGGCCCATAGCCTTCCACACCCGGCCCAGGTCCACCAGCACCGTGCGCCGGGCAGGCAGCAGCCGCCAAGCCTTCTCGAAATGTTCGGCCGCCAGCGGCAGCTCGTCGCGCTCTTCGGCCAGCGTGGCCAGCTCGAAGTGCGCGCTGAAATTGTCCGGACCCGCCGCCAGCGCGTTTTTCCAACGCTCGATGCCGGCGGCCAGCGGCTGGTCGATATTCTGAAACGCCCGCTCCGCCTCCCGATTGCCGGTGCGGCGGATGCGGTCGAAAATGCGCCGCGCTTCCGCTATCCGCTTGCTCTCGTTGCAGAGGAAAGCGTACTCCATGGCCACCTGGACGTCCGCCGGGGCGATCGTCATCGCCGCGTGAAACTGGTCGCGCGCCAAATCGTTTTCGCCGATCTTGAGATAAGTGTAGGCCAGGTCTTTGCGGATCGAGGCGCGCTGCGGCTCGAGCCCGATGGCGCTGGTGAAGCCGGCCACCGCTGCGTCATAATCGTGCGCCCGCAGCGCGGCATAGGCGCGCGCCAGCGGCTCGTAGGCCGGGTCGGGCGTCTGCGCCGCCACCAGGGCGCACGCCGCCATTAGAATTGCGGCTCGCATACCGCCGTCAATGTAGTGGCCGGCCGGAGCGGATTTTCGCAGGTTTTGTGAACCTTGCGGTCAGGTCCCCGAGCGGCCACTCGAGCTTCTACCTTTCCGCGCGTTCGGCGGCGACTCGCCCCGGCCACCCAGTCGTGCTGTCTTGTATCAGGGCATGGCTTCAGCCGTGCCGCAAGATGCACGCATCATGAGGCTTTAGCCCCTGCCGCTTTTCCCTTGCCAGGTAGGTTCGGAGAGGCCCCGCTGCCGGGTTTGGCCATTTCCCAGGGGCTAAAAGCCCGACTCATTGCCGTGACTCTGGCACGGCTGAAGCCGTGCCCTGATACAAAGCTGATCCGACGTTCCCCCGAGCTGCCAACGCCGGGTGACGCCGGCCGGCGCAGCAGAAGCTCAGCCGACCGCGCCGGCTGCACCGATTCACTATCGGTGCGCAGCTTGTCAACCTGCCCCACACATGCGGCGCACTTCTTCGATCACCCGCTCGGGAGCTTCCATGGGGATGAAGTGGGAAGTACCTTCCAGCACCACATCGCGCCCGCGGGTGAAACGGCCGGCCAGGTCCGGCGCGGTCGGCGAGCTGGCCAGGTCGAGCTTGCCGGGGTTGCGAACAATCCCGGCGCGGAGGATGGTGACCGGCACGGCAACCTGGGCAACCTCGGCGTAAATGTTCGAGTCCGCGGTTATGGATTCCGCGTAGATGGAAGCTTCGGCGGCCGGCGGGCAGGCCAGCTCCAAATGTGAGCCGTTGGCTACCAGCCCGTATTGGCAATAGTCGCGCAGAATCTCCGGCCGCCAGGTAACGAACGGGGCGCGGCTGCCGAAGCGCTGGATCATCTCCTCCGGCGAGCGCCAGACGTTTTTGCGGCGCAAGATGAAGGCGAAATCGGGAGCCAGGCCGCCGTAGCGGAACACAGGGAAGATGGTGGGATCGATCAGCAGCATGGCGGCGAAAGCTTCAGGGACCAGCGCCGCCGCCTGCACCATGGAGTGGCCGCCCGAGGAGTGGCCGATGCCGAAAGCGCCGCGCACGCCGAAGCTGCGCAGGATGCCGGCCAGATCCTTGCCCAGGTAGCGCCATCGGTACGGCGGATCGGGCCGCGCGCTGCGGCCGTGGCCGCGCGTTTCCACCGCTAGGCAGCGCCGCCCCGGCAGGCGGTGGATGATGTAGTCCCACAGCCGGCCGTGGAATCCCGTAGCATGCGCGAAAATCAACGGCGGGCCAACACCCGGCCATTCCCAAACAGCGAGATCGAGCCCGTCAACATTGACGATGCGCAGCGCCGGATTTTCCGCAGCAGGTCGAAGCTCCACGGTTCGATTTTCGCATTGCGCCGCGAGCGCGCGGACCCGCACTCCGCCGCCCGGAACAAAAAAAGGGGCAGGCACTGTGCCTGCCCCGGATTCGAGATCTGCTGTGGGGTGAGTGTTTAGAACATAATTTTCAACGCCATCTGGATTTCGCGCGGGGTGGAAAAGGCGGTGATCTGGCCGAACGTTGCGCTCGACGAGATACTGGTGCCGGGGTTGTTCCAATTGGCGTGATTCATGATGTTGAAGAAGTCGGCGCGGAGGTCGAGGTTGAGCCGCTCCTTAAACTGGAAACGCCGGGATATGGCCATGTCCCAGTTGATCGAGCCGGGACCGTAGAGGGAGTCTCGGCCGACATCGCCGAATTGGCCGCTGAAGACGGTGCAAGTGGTGGGAACGGGTGAGCCGTTACAAGTAAACGCTGCCGGGTTGAACCAGGTGAATCCATTCCCCGCGTCAGACACGCCGCCCGCGTAAACGTTACTGGGCGCAATATTCTCCGGCCGGTCCAGGTTCTGGCCGCTCAAAGAGATATCCTTGCCGTCGGCAAGCTGGATTGGGTCGCCGGTAAAGATGCTGACGATGGGAGCCAACTGCCAGTTCTTGGTAATCGCCTTGGCAAAGCTGCCGCCCAGTCCTGGGCTGGTGACTACCAATGAAGTGTTGAAGTTCTGCCGGTGGTCGAAGCCGCAATTGCCTCGCTCACCGTTGACGGCGGTGGGATTCTGGTAAACCGGACCCGCTAATTCTCCGGCGAAATCCCAGTCGCTGACGCAGTGACTCCAGGTGTAGTTGACCAGGAAGGTGACGTTGTGAGACATGCGGTGATTCACCGAAACCAGCAGCGCATGGTATTCTCCGTTAGAGCCGTCGGCGGTGGTCTGAATGTCGCCGTAATATTGCCCGGTGGTGGGGTTCGCCAGGTAGGTGAGGCGGCGCTGGTTGGTGTTGGATGTGCTTGCGGCAGCGCCGTTCACCGGGACGTCCACCGAGTAGTTGGCGTCAACCGATCCCCAGATGTGCCGGCTGGCGTTACCCAGGTAGTTGGCTGTCACCAGCCAATCGGTGGCAACCTGGCGCTGGTAGCTGAGATTCCACTGCATCACGTAGGTAGGCGCCACATTGGGTGGAATACTGACGTACGCGCCGGCCACCGGGAAGACGATGTTGCCGGGGAACGGGTCGCCCGTCACGCCGCTCGGCGAGACATAGCTTGCGAACGGATTGGAGAACTGCCCGCTGGTGAGCGAGAGGGAAGACACATACGGCGCATTGGTAGTCCAGCGCTCGGGGTAGAACAACTCGGTGGTATCGTGCATCAACGTGAAGGCGGCGCGAATGGTCTGCCTACCGTCGCCCTTGGGATCCCACACGAGGCCCAAGCGCGGCGAGAACGTAGCCCAATGGGACGCGGTGAGGGCTTTGCCGTAAGGATCCTGCGCGGTGTCGCCATAGAAGACCAGGCCCGCCGGCGCTTGCGGATACACGGAGCTGTGCCAGCCCTGTTCGAAGAGGTTCCAGTTGAACATGTTGCCACGCCCGTATTTGTCATACGCCGGCTCCTGAGGCTCCCAGCGCACGCCGTAGTTGATGGTTAGACGCGACGTGGCATGGAAGGAATCCTGCGCGTAGGCGGCGATCACCGTCTGGCGGATGTAATCGGAAATCACCTTTCCGTCGGTTAATCCGTTGAAGCGGCCGAGCAGAAGGTCGGCCATGCCATCGCCGCTGGTCGAGCCGTTGAATGTGAACTGCCCGTTCGCCTGCTGGTTGTTGACAGAGTTGAACTGGGTCTTACGGCCATCGAAGCCGAACATGAACTGGTGCCTGCCGCGGATCACCGTGAAATCGTCCGCCACCTGATACACATTGGTGTCGAACGTGGCCAGCGCACAGGTGCCGCAGCCGACGTTGAACCCGCCGCCGGAGTAGCCGCTGACGGCGAGCTGCGTATAGTCCGGCAGGGCCTCCCACATGTTGACGCCGAGTGTGTTCGGGCTGAACAGGTTGGAAGCATCAGCGCGGTCGTCTCGGCGCCGGTCGAAAGTGCCATGGAACGAATTCACCTCGGTGGGATTCAGCGTATAGGTGTCGCCGAGGGTCACCGTCTCTGCACGATCCTGGTTGCCCGATGTTCCGGTGGTCAGCGCGTTGCTACCGTCGAACAGCACTTGGCCCAGATAGTCGTATAGGTAATAACGCCCGAACAAGCTGTGCTTATCACTGATAACGTAATCCACGCGGCCGATCCACTGGTCGTCGGGGTTGTCGGCGAAGTAGCCGTATTGCACAGCCCCGCAGGGGCTCGGAGAAACCGGCAGGTAACTGGAGGCCAGCTTGAACCCCGCCGAATCAAACGAGGAAGTGGGAATCAGGTTTCCGGCATAGGCATGACCGGACGGGTCCTTCAACTGCCGGGCAGCGCTCAAGCAACCGCCGGCCGATTTGGCCGCATCCACCACGCTAAAGTTCCCTTGAAGCACCGCCGCGGTCGGAACATAAGCGGTGTTCGCGGACGGGTCGCTGCGCTGCCGCGTGCCCTGGTATCCGCCGAAGAAGAACAGCCTGTCCCTGATGATTCTGCCGCCGACGGTTCCACCGAACTGGTTGCGCTTCAAGCTGTCGCGCTTCGGTTGCGTCGTTGCTGCACCCGCCTGTCGGGCGTTGAGATCGCCGTTGCGCAGAAAGTCGAACAGGTCGCCATGGAAGGCATTGGTTCCCCCCTTGGTGACGATGTTGACCACGCCGCCGGGATGCAATCCGTATTGCGCCGGGAGGCCGTTTGTCTGCACGTTGAATTCCTGAATGAAATCGGGGACCGGGATCGGCAGGTTCACGTTGCTGAACGGGTCGTTGTTGTCTCCGCCATCCAACAGGTAGTTGATGCCGTTGGCTTGCGAGCCGGCCACCGAGAACTGGCCCGATCCGTTCGATCCCTGGATGTTCTTGCTGCCGGTCAGGTCGCCGCCATTGAGGGTCATGGTGCTGGTGCCGGCGCCGGTTAGCGTCAGCAACTGGGTTGGGTTGCGGCCGTTCAAGGGCAGGTCAACCAGGCTCTGCTCGTTGATGACCTGCGCCACGGAGTTCTCCTTGGTTTCCACCATGGCCGAATTGGCTTCCACCTGGATGCTTTCGGTTACCGCGCCGAGCTGCATCGGCACATTAACCGTGACGTTGGTCGCCACCTGCAGAATGATGCCGGTCTGCACGTAGGTCTTAAAACCTTTCGCCGACACTTCCAGCCGGTAGTTACCAACCGGCAGGTCCGGCATCGCATAGCGGCCGGTAGTATCGGACACGGTGTTGCGGACTTGACCCTTATCCACTTCGGTCGCTTTCACCTGAGCGCCCGCGATAGCCTGGCCGCTCGGGTCGGTGACGTATCCATCGAGTTCCGCGATGGCCACCGCTTGCGCTCTGGCGCACGGAGCGAGTGCTCCTAAAGCCGCTAAAGCAATCAATAAGAGGACTGCTGCGGCACATCTACGATCGACGAAGATCCTGGCAAAAAGCATAAACCTCTCCCCTGAAAATTCTGCCCGAGTTCCTCGCGCAACCCGACTTTGGCAGAGAACAGGCCTCTGCCGCCGGCCCACGCAAAACTAACTATACACCCGAAACATAAATTGGTTCCTTGGTGCGGTCAAGCCAAATATGCTAAATGGTGAATTTAGGATTGCTAAATCGACTATCGCGGCCGCCGCGGCCCGCGCAGCGGCCTCTGCTGCGATGTGCCTGCCCATCAGTCGATTCAAGGAACCCGGCATCCATCGCGGCGGGGCCGATTTTCTTTCTTTGGCGCCGAATTAGCGCACCAATTCCCGGAAATCCGCACCTGAATTAAGTTTGTTTACCAATGTTTCAAACCTTCAATTTTCAGATGCTCTTCACTGCCGGGAAGCGCCGTAAAAGGCCCTGGCGCCGGGCTTCCGTTATACTGGTCTTCGAGACTCCTTTCTCAACCGGATTGCCGATGGCTGATATGAGCGTCCTCTGGCTGCGCGTGGCGGCGGGATTGTATTCGCTGGGCCTGCTGCACGCCATCCTCACCCTGGTTCGCCACCGCGAGAACCTGTTCCGCGTGGCGCTGGGGGCGTTTTCGATCGGAGCGGTGTTCCATTTCGTCTCCATCATGGAAGAGGGACTCAGCACTCATCGTTGCCCAATCACGAACTTCTACGAAACGCTTTCCATGTGCGCTTTCCTGGTGGTGGTTTTATACCTGTTCATTCACTGGCGCTACCGGCTGGAGAGTTTGAGCGTATTCATTTTCCCGCTGGTCTTTGTGATGGCGCTGGTGGCGACGATGGGCAACCCGGTGAGCGCCTGGTCGAGCCCGGTGATTCGCAACGCCTGGCTGACGGTGCACATCGTGCTGGTGTTGCTCGGATATGCGGCGCTGCTGTTCACCGCGGTCGGCTCCGTGCTGTACCTGTTTCAGGAGCGCGAGCTGAAATCGAGGAAGCCGCGCAAGCTGTACTGGCTGCCCCCGTTGGGTACGCTGGACGATCTGATCTCGAAGTCGATGACGCTGGGCTTCGCGCTGATGACGCTGGCGGTGATCGCCGCCAGCACCTGGGCCTTCATCGAGCACAAGGAGGCCTGGATCAGACAACCGGCCATCGCGATTTCGTTTTTCACCTGGGGCACATACATGGCCCTGGTATTCCTGCGGGTCACCGCCGGGTGGCGGGGCCGCAAGGCGGCCATCATGACGGTAACCGTGCTCGGGTTTTCCGCGCTGACCTGGGCGGCGCACGCGCGCCTGGGCGTCCTGCTGAAGCCATGAAGCTGCTGCTGACGGGAGTGAGCCACAAGACCGCGCCGGTGGAGGTGCGCGAGCGCCTGGCCTTCCGGGAGGAATTGCTGCCGGCCGCGTTGGGCGCGCTGAAGGCATCGGAGGGCGTCAGCGAAGCCGTGATTCTTTCCACCTGCAATCGCGTAGAGATCGTCGTCACCACCGAAGACAGCGCCGATCCGCAAGCCATCGTCGACGGTTTTCTGGCCCAACAAAAAGCGCTCAGCCCGCAGACCATCGAACCGCACATTTACCGTCACCAGGGGCGCGACGCCATCCACCATCTGTTTCGCGTGGCGGCCAGTCTGGATTCGATGGTGGTGGGCGAGCCGCAAATCCTGGGGCAGCTCAAAACCGCGTACGCCGCGGCCAAAGCGAGCGGCGCCCTGTGCGGCTGGCTGGACGGACTGTACACGCGCGCCTTCAGCGTGGCCAAGCGGGTGCGCTCGGAAACCGGCGTCGGCCAGATGGCGGTTTCGGTGAGCTACGCGGCGGTCGAGCTGGCGCGGAAGATTTTCGGCTCGCTCGAAAACCGCACCATCATGCTGGTGGGAGCGGGCAAGATGTCGGAGCTGGCCGCCCGCCATCTGCGCCGGTCGGGCGCTTCCCACGTCTTCGTCACCAACCGCACGCCGGAGCGGGCCGCCGAAATGGCCGTGCTGTTTCAGGGAACACCGGTCGATTACACGCGCTTCCTGCCGATGCTTCCCGAAGTGGACATCGTGGTCGCTTCCTCGGGCGCGCCGCATTACATCCTGCGCAAGGAAGATATGCAGCGCGTCATCGCGGCGCGGCGCAACCGGCCCATGTTCCTGATCGATATCGCGGTGCCGCGCAACATCGAGCCCTCGGTCAACGAAATCGACAACGTCTTCCTCTACGACATCGACGACCTCGAGGAGGTGGTCAACGCCAACCTGCGCGAGCGGATGAAGGAGGCCGAGCGCGCCGAAGCGCTGGTGGCGGACGAGGTGGACCGGACGATGGCGCGGCTCAAGGTGGCAGAGGTGACGCCCACCATCGTCGGTTTGCAGGAGCAGCTCGAGCAGATCCGCGCGAGCGAACTGGACAAGGTGCGCCGCCGCTACGGCCCCTTCAGCCCGCAGCAGGAAGAAGCGCTGGAGGCACTCACCCGCGGTATCATCAACAAGGTCGCCCACGGGCCGATCAGCGCGCTGCGCTTGCATTCCGCGCAGCCCGATGGCGCGCACGTGGTGGCCGCCATTCGCAAGGCGTTTCACTTACAGGATTGAGGATGCTGGTCATTGCATCGCGCGGCTCCGAGCTCGCTTTGTGGCAGGCGCGCTGGGTGGAAACCAAACTCGCCGCGATGGGACATGCCTGCCGCATCGAGATCGTCAAAACCACCGGCGACCGCATCACCGATGTGCCGCTGGCGCAAGTGGGCGGCAAGGGCCTCTTCACCAAGGAGATCGAAGAAGCGTTGCTGGACGGGCGCGCCGACCTGGCGGTGCACAGCCTGAAGGACCTGCCCACCGAGCTGCCCGCGGGGCTGGAGATCGCGGCGGTGCCGGAGCGCGAAGACGCCCGCGACGCGGTAGTGGGCAAGGGGCTGGCGGATCTGGCGGCCGGCGCCCGGGTGGGCACCAGCTCGCTGCGGCGGGCCGCGCAGTTGCGCAAGCTGCGGCCGGATCTGGAAATCGAATCGGTGCGTGGCAACCTCGACACGCGCCTGCGCAAGCTCGCCGAAGGCCGGTACGGCGCCATTCTGCTGGCGGCCGCCGGATTGAAGCGGCTGGGATGGGAAAACCGCATCGCCGAGATCCTGCCCGTGTCGGCGATGTGCTCCGCGGTCGGGCAAGGCGCGCTGGCAATTGAAGCGCGCCCCGGAGGCGCCGCCTGGGAGGCATGCCGGCCGCTCGACCACCCACCCACCCGCGCCGCGGTTACCGCGGAGCGCGGACTGCTGGCCGCATTGGGCGGGGGTTGCCAGGTGCCGATTGGCGCGCACGCCACGGTAGAGGATGGACGTCTCCACTTGATTGCCGTCGTCGCCTCACCCGATGGAAGCGAGCTGATCCGTGGCGAAGCGGAAGGGGGCGTATGCGATGCGGAAGCGGTCGGACGACGGCTGGGCGCAGACCTGCTGGCGCGCGGCGCTAAGGAAATTCTCGATGCGGTATATCGCTGAACGGCGCGACCGCGCGCGATGTGGCGCACGCACTCGTGCGTGCCGCGTCGGCACTCTTGCCGACGCCGTTTGCCGAGGTGCGAAGAAATGCCGAGACGAATCTCGACACAGCAGGCAGGACTGCCTGCGCCACGGGGCCACACAGATTGAAAAGGGGCGGTCGCGAATGAGCCGGACCAATCGGCAAGGTTGGTACTTAACGATCACAAAGGTGATTTCGTGACAGTCGCTAAGGTCTATCTTATCGGCGCTGGGCCGGGCGATCCGGAATTGATCACCGTCAAGGGGCGCCGCATTCTCGAACACGCCGATGCCATCCTCTACGACCACCTGGCGCCCGATGCGCTGCTGGATCTCGCGCCCGCACGCGCCGAGCGGGTCTATGTGGGCAAGAAGAAATCAGTGCACGCGTTTTCGCAGGAAGAAATCTGCGGCATGATGATCGACCGCGCCCGCCGCGGCCTCACTGTGGCGCGGCTCAAAGGCGGCGACCCGTTGCTGTTCGGGCGCGGCGGCGAAGAGGCCGAAGCGCTCGCCGAGGCTGGCGTTCCCTTCGAGATTGTGCCCGGCGTCACCACGCCGCTCGGTATCGCCGCATATTCCGGGGTTCCACTCACCCATCGTGAGCACACTTCGGCGGTGACCTTCGTCACCGGGCACGCGGTGGACGCGATCGATTGG
Organism: Bryobacteraceae bacterium; assembly: GCA_049587755.1. Taxonomy (GTDB): domain Bacteria; phylum Acidobacteriota; class Terriglobia; order Bryobacterales; family Bryobacteraceae; genus Bog-375. The sequence goes on from JBAVEN010000005.1 coordinate 14,300, forward strand.
AACAAGCTGGGGCAAGCGGAGACGCTGGTGGTCTTCATGGGGCTGACGGCGTTTGCGGAAATCGCCCGCGCGCTGATTGCGAGCGGCCGCGCGCCGGATACGCCGGCGATGGCGGTGCGATGGGCCACGCGGCCGGACCAGGAGACCGTCACCGGCACGCTCGAGACGCTGCCCGGGTTGATTGCCGCGCGCGGCATGAAGCCGCCCACCACCATCGTGGTTGGCGAAGTGGTGAAGTTGCGCGAGAAATTGAACTGGTATGAAAGCCTGCCGCTGTTCGGCAAACGCATCGTTGTGACGCGTGCCCGCGAGCAGGCCGACGCCCTGGCAGCGCGGCTGGAAGCATTGGGCGCACATGCGATCGAGCTGCCTACTATCGAAATCCGGCCCGCCGCCGATCCGGCGCCGCTCGACCGCGCCATCGCGAATCTGGCTGCTTACGACTGGCTGATCTTCACCAGCGCCACCGGCGTGCGCTGCTTCGTCGAGCGGCTGGATGGCTCCGCGTTTGACTGGCGCTCGCTGCGCGCCCGCATCTGCGCCATCGGCCCGGCCACGCGCGCCGCGGTAGAAGCCCTGCATCTAAAGGTGGACCTGATGGGCACGGAGTATGTCGCCGAGGGCTTGCTGGCAGCTTTTGCAGGCTATGATCTGACCGGCAAGCGAATCCTCTTGCCTCGCGCCGCCGTGGCGCGCGACCTGGTTCCGGTCGAGCTGACCCACCGCGGCGCGCAGGTGGATGTCGTGGAAGCCTACCGCACCGCGATGCCCGACCACGCGCGAGCGCGCGCCGCCGAAATTTTCGCCCACAAGCCCGATTGGATCACCTTCACCAGTTCCTCGACGGTCCAGAACTTCGTGGCCGCCGCCGGCGCCGGAGCGCTGGAAGGAGTGAAAGTAGCATCCATAGGCCCAGTTACTAGTAAGACCGCCCGCGACTTAGGCATCCAAGTCACAGTAGAAGCCGCGAAGTTTACTATCGACGGGTTGGTAGAAGCAATGTTGCGAAAGCCGTAGGAGCCGACCTGGATCAACTGCCGGCGTCTTCGGCCAAGAGCTGTTTTTTCGACACCAAGCGCATTTCCAGTTTTAGCCAAGCATGCGCAACTAACCGCCCGAGAACGTGCGCCTCACCCGCTTTTGGAACGGGTCGACGTAGTTGTCCCAGGCATCGCGCTGCCCGCGTGTGCAAGTCAGATAACACCTGGTTTCTACGGACTCGGGGACAGGCTACGTACGGACTCGGGTACGGACTCGGGGACAGGCTACGAAACTCCGAAATAGGACGTCCGCCGAATTTTGTGCTTTCGTAGCCTGTCCCCAATCTGCGCTCGCCGACCTTTGGGGCTTGGCAGCACCGAGATCTCTGAAGACTGCGACCAGCCCCGGTTGTGATTGCAATGATATCATTGATTCATGGCGAGCATCACGATACGGCGGCTCGACGACGGCGTTAAGGCAAAGCTGCGCCTGCGCGCGGCCGGCCACGGCAGGTCTATGGAAGAGGAGGCGCGCGAAATCCTGAAAACTGGACTGAGAGCAGGTCGCAGTCCGCGGCTCAATTTCGCGGAATCGATCCGGCGGCACATCGCACCTCTTGGCGGCGTGGAACTCGTGCTACCGCCGCGCCAAGCTGTCCGGCGTCCTCCGCAGATGGCGAAGTGATCATACTCGACACGAACGTGCTCTCGGAGGCGCTCAAGCCTGTGCCGTCCGCTGTTGTCTTGCGCTGGCTCGCCGCCCAGGCAGCCTCGGTCGTGTTCACGACGACAATCACGATGGCAGAGGTCCTGTACGGCGTTGAGGCGCTGCCGCCGGGCAAGCGCCGGACGCGGTTGCTGGCGGCCGTCGAAAAGATGTTTGCCGAGGAGTTCGAGGGTCGCATCCTGCCTTTCGATGAGGATGCAACTCGTGCGTTTGCCGGCATTGTCGCGTCGCGAGACCGAGCGGGGCACCCAATCTCGCAATTCGACGCCATGATTGCGGCGATTGCGCGGTCACACCGTGCGGCCGTTGCGACCCGCAACACCGCCGACTTCGATCACTGCGGCATACAGGTCATCGATCCGTGGACGGAATAGGCCCGACGTGGCGAGAGGGGGCGCCGACGCCATGCGCATTTCCAGTTTTAGCCAAGCATGCGCAACTAACCGCCCGAGAACGCGCGCCTCACCCGCTTTTGGAACGGGTCGACGTAGTTGTCCCAGGCATCGCGCTGGCCGCGTGTGCAAGTCAGATAACACTTGGTTTCTACGGACTCGGGGACAGGCTACGAAACTCCGAAATAGGACGTCCGCCGAATTTTGCGGTTTCGTAGCCTGTCCCCAATCTGCGATCCAGTCTGTACGCCGCCAGTGGCGATCAGTCAGGTTTCCAGATACAGGCTTGGTGCGCAGGCACCTCCGCTTCCCGCGCCAGGTCTTCAAGGGCTATCGTCTGATGACAGAACAAGCAAGTCAGTGATTGGGGAGGCGGGGTGTTGGAACGGGCCAACGGAGACGTTCGTGGCATGAACACTATTCGGTCGCTCACATGCTTGTCTCCAAATTGGTCTACAAGGACCACTCGGCCCTTTAGCGCCTTTCCTGGCGTTGCTATTACCGGCCGCAAAATGAGATGAATGCTTTCTTCCGGGCCGTAAGGGCCGGTTACGACGATCTCCTGGAGTGAAAGGACCGGCTCGGTCCCCTCCAGATAGATCTTCTTTCCGACCAAAGACAGGTTCGATTCGCGATGCGCAAAGCTCATGGTAAACGATAAAACAAGTGTCGGTTCCGAATCATAGGCCCCTATGCCCCATGCATTTCGCGTTGAAGGGCCAGAGACCATGCGTAGATCGACGCTCCTTTCTCTGCGCCTGGTAAGCTTCGGTAAACCGGCTAGCGCCACGACAAGCACGATGGAGAACATCCAGACCGGAATCGCAGGCGCCAAGAGGGCGTGCCACAGGACTGGAATGCTATCCTTGGCCCCCTTCAACTCCTTCCCCTCCAGCCAGGCCGTGACGAGCGACGCGAGGATCGCAGTGATCACAGTAGCGCCAAACCACTTGGCCCCGGTCTGGGCCACTTTCATTGGCTTTGCGATATTCATGTCCCGATTGTATGTTTTTGCTCTTGCGCGTGGCTCATCCGCCACGCATTATTCCTTCGCCGCTTCTTCCACGCTGGGGTAGAAGGCGAAGACGCGGTCCAACTGGTTGACGCGGAAGTTTTGCAGGATGTGGCCGGTGGCGCCGGCCATGCGCATCTCGCCGGCGGCGGCCATGATGCGGTTGTAGCCGGCGATCAGGTAACCGATGCCGGTCGAGTCGAGCCCGGTGACGCCGCTCAAGTCGATGATGACAGTGTGCGTGCCGGCCCGCACTAACTCCTCCACCGCGGCACCGATGCGGTCGGGCGCTTCGCTGATCATGACTTTACCCTGGAGGCGGATCACCGCCTTGCCGGGCGCAATCGTCTCTTGCGAAATCTCCATCGAGCGACCAGTCTAACAGGGCGCGGGCCGGACGAGAAGGGCGCATCCGGTCGTGTCCAGAAAAGCCGAGACGACTCTCGGCTCATCAGGCTTGAGAGCCTGCGCCACGGCCTCAAGCTCAGCGCGCGGCCGGGGCGGGTGCGGCGAACTCATGGCCTTCGAGCTCGGCGATCTTGGCGCGGATCTCGGCCGACACTGGCGACGAGCGGCCGGTCGAGTAGTCGAGCATGACGAGCGTGGACTCGACCAGCGCCGCCAGTTCGTCCCGCTTGTGGCTGACGATGAGGTGCTCCATGCGCATGCTGCTGTTGCCGATGCGAGTGACGCGCGCGCCGACGTGCACGGTGTCCGGGTAATTGAGCGGCAGCTTGTAGTCGCACTGGATGCTGGCCAGAATGGGGCCCACTCCTTGCGGCGGCAGCGGCACCCACATCCCCGCGCGCACCATGTATTCCACCCGCGCGGTCTCGCACCAGCGCAGGTAGACCAGGTTGTTCACGTGCCCGAAAGGGTCCTGATCACCCCAAAGCACGGGGAGCGTCATGACAACCGGAAAGCCGGCGAGAGCTGCATGCTGATGCTTCATGATTTTGCGCGACCGAAAAATGGATTATCGCATGCTGAATTAGTCCAGCGTCAATCGCGCCGTGCGATATCCTGGGCTGTCTCGCAGGATGTGGGAGCATCAGTGAACACCTTCCCGATATTACTGGGGGCGCTTTGTGTTCGACGCCACGCGCCGCTGGATCGCGGTGCTGCGGGGCGCCCCGGCGCCCGAAGAGGCTTTCGGCGAGCCGGTCACCGCCGGGGGCGAGATCAAAATGGGCTGCTGCTGATCGCGGGATTATGCACCGGCCAAGGCGCGGCGCGGCTCGAAGGTGTAGCCGAAGCCGCGAACGGAATGGATCAGCGTGGGCTCGGCGGGGTCCTGTTCGATTTTCTGGCGCAATCGGAGCACGTAGACATCCACCGCGCGATCGGTGATGGCGCGGTCCTGGCCCCAGACCGAATTGAGCAGTTGCTCGCGGCTGAAGACCACGCCGGGACGGCTCATCAGGAATTCCAGCAAGCGGAACTCGGTGGCCGTGAGTGCCAGCGGGCTGCCGTTCAAGCGCACCTGGCGGCTGCTGGTATCGAGCTCCAGGCCGTCCGCCTCCAGGATGCGCGGCGGCGAGGTCTGGTTGCGGAACTGGAGCTTGATGCGCGCGATCAGCTCACGCACGAAAAACGGCTTGACCACGTAATCGTTGGCGCCCAACTCGAGGCCCACGATGCGGTCCGTCTCCGAAGCGCGGGCGGTGAGGAAGATCACCGGGACGCCCGCCAGGTCGGGGTCGCGCCGGATGCCCTTGCAGATGTCGAGGCCGTCGGAATCGGGCAGCATGATGTCGAGCAGAATCAGGTCCGGCCGCACCTGGCGGCAAAGCTCGATTGCGCCTTTACCGGTTTGCAGGCCGGAGAGCGAAAAGCCTTCTTTTTCGAGATTGTACTTGAGGAGCGAAAACAGATCGACGTCGTCTTCGATAAGCAGGATCTTCTTCATAGGTGCCCTTGGTACCTGATCTAACGGTACCAGCGCTGATGTTACAGGGCCATTAAGCGGGCGTGAATTCGGGATTAAGCAAAGCGGGGAAGGTGCTGGATGGGTGCGCGACAGGGCGCGCGGGCGGTGGACGCCGCGCCTTGCGGCGAAAGACAAGTCGAGACGAATCTCGACCCTGCACGCAGGACTGCGTGCGCCACCACCGGCTAGGCCGCGCATTCGCCGCGGCCCAACTGCAACGAAAACGCTTGGTCATCGCCCCAATCCTGGTAGATTTCGGGGAACAGGTCCGCGGGTTTGGCGAAGTCGCGAGTCAACTCGCGGAAGGTTTCGATTTTGTGGCGCAGCACGTACTGGCGGAAGGTTTCGCCCTCGATCCGGTTGGCCTGAAAATGATCGAGCACACGCAGCACGGCGGCGGGCACCAGGCGCGCCGGAATCGACTGTACGGCCAGTCCAAAGCGCATCACGCCGTCTTCGTCATATCCGCCGCCGAGGAGCATCTGGTAATACGGAATCTCGCGGCCATCGATCTTGCGCGCATTGCCGAAGAATCCAAAATCCGCCACCCAGTGCTGGCCGCAGGAATTGGGGCAGCCGCTCACTTTGATGAAAAGGCCGCGCACTTGCGGATCGTCATAGCGCCGCAGCGCCTCGGCGAGCGCGGCTCCCAAGTTCATCGACTTGGTGAGCGCCAGGTTGCAGGAGTAAGCGCCGGGGCAAGTCACCACATCATCTATATAGCGGGCACGCGCAGCCGCCAGACCGATGGCGGCCAGCGCGCGGTGCACCTCCGGCAGGCGCGCCAGCGGAACGAAGGGCAGCAGCAGGTTCTGCTCGATGGACACGCGCAGCGTGCCGTCGCCGGCGGCGGCAGAGATGCGCGCCAATCCGCGCAAGTGTGCGGCGCGAAGATTGCCCTGCTCGACGCGCACGGTTACGGCGGCGTAACCGGCCTGTTTCTGTTCCGCAACATTGGTGGCGCGCCAGGCATCGTAATCGGCGTCGCCGGTCTGGTAGCGCCCGGCCAGCGGCAGCAGGGCGCCCTGTCCGAGAGGTTGCGGCCGCGATTGGTAGCCGCCGAAACCTTCGGGCACCATCTCCGGCCAAACGATGCCGCCGTCACTGAGGATGAGCTGGTACTCCTTTTCCACCTGCTCGCGCAGCCATTCGATGCCCCGCTCGCGGAGCACGAATTTCAGCCGCGCCTTGTTTTTGTTGTTGCGATTGCCGTAACGATTGAAGACGCGGATCACCGCTTCGCACCGGTTCAGCAGGCGTTCCTCGGGAACGAACTCCTCGAGGAGTTGCGCTTCGGTGGGCAGCGGTCCCAGGCCTCCGGCGACCAGCATGCGGAAGCCGCGGCGGCCGTCGCGGATTACGGCGCGGAGGCCGATATCGTTGATCGCGCCAGCAATGCAATCGCGGCCGGCGCAGCCATCGAAAGCGATTTTGAACTTGCGCGGCAGGTTGCTGGTGAGCTCCTTGCGCAGCAAAGCAAACGCCAGGCGCTGGGCGTAGGGCCGCACGTCGAAAACCTCATTGCGGATGATCCCCGCCCAGGCGCACGTGGTGACGTTGCGGACGGTGTTGTAGCATGCCTCGCGGTTGGTGAGGCCGGCATCGGCGAGCACGTGCATCAGGTCGGCAACGCGCTGAAGCGGCACGAAATGAAACTGGATGTTCTGCCGCGTAGTCAGGTGTCCCTTGCCGCCACCGAACTCTTCGGCGACGCGCGCCAGTTGCTCGGCCTGCGCCGCGGTCAGCATCCCGCTGGGGATCTTTGAGCGCACCATCTGCACCCCGGGTTGCCGCTGGCCATAGATGCCGTGCTTCAAACGGAAGGGGCGGAATTCGTCTTCGGTGATCTGGCCATCGAGGAAGGCCTGGGCCTTGCGGCGGAAGGTTTCGATCTCCTCCCGGACCAAGCGATCATGTTCAATTTCAAATAGTTGGCGATCAGTTAACGGTTCTTCAGCGAGGCAGCTCATAGCAGCACCCAATTCTCTATGGATTATATCACCTATTTGTCGATTGAGATTATAGAATATGGTGGGGCAGATCACATCGAACCAACAGGCGTGGTTAGCAGGCGGAAGCACCTGCGCCACTGTTACCATCGGTTGTTGCGGCAGATCGGCTTTGAAGTAGTGGCGGAATGTTCGCGGACTCGCGCGCGCGCGGGATTGCTACACACGGCGCACGGAGTGATCGAAACGCCGGTGTTCATGCCGGTGGGCACGCAGGCGACGGTGAAGGGGCTGACCTCGCAGGACCTGGCCGAGGACTTGGCCGTGCGCATCCTGCTGGCCAACACCTATCATCTTTATCTGCGGCCGGGGGCGGAAGCGATACGGAACCTAGGGGGCCTGCACCGTTTCATGGACTGGCCGCACGCCATTCTCACCGATTCGGGCGGCTTCCAGGTGTTCAGCCTGAGCGGACTGCGCAAGGTCGAAGAGGGCGGGGTGGTGTTTCAATCTCACTTGAATGGCGACTCGCACCGCTTCACGCCCGAATCCACGGTGGACGCTCAATTGGCGTTCGGCAGCGACATACTGATGGCGCTCGACGAATGCCCGGAATTTCCGGTGAGTCACGAGTACGCGCGCGAGAGCATGCAGCGCACGGTGCGCTGGGCGCGGCAGGCAACGGAGCATCACGCGCGGCGGACGGCCGGACTCGAAACCCGGCACGCGCTGTTTCCGATCGTGCAGGGGAGCACGTACGCGGACCTGCGGCGCGAGTGCGCCAGGGAACTGGCGGGGCTGGATGCGGATGGCTACGCGATCGGGGGCCTTTCGGTGGGCGAGCCGCGGCCGCTGAGCCTGGAGATGGCGGAGGCCAGCGTCGCCGAGCTGCCGCGGTCGCGTCCGCGCTACGCGATGGGCGTGGGAATGCCGGCGGAACTGGGCGAATACGTGGCACGCGGGGTGGATATGATGGACTGCGTGCTGCCCAGCCGCAATGCGCGCAACGGGTACCTGTTCACCAGCGAAGGGCGCGTAGTGATCAAGCACGCGCGGTATAAAGAGGATGCGAGGCCGCTCGATGCGCGTTGCGGTTGTTACACCTGCCAGCGGTATTCGCGGGCGTATCTGCGGCACTTGTTTCTGGCCGGCGAGATCCTGTTCGCCATGCTGGCGACCCGGCACAACCTGCAGCGCTACCTTGACATCATGAGGGAGATCAGGCTTGCTATAATATCGGATTCGTTCCCGGAATATTTAGAGCGCGCCCAGCCGGCGGAAGACGCCGGGTAGCGCTAAGCTTGGCCATACGTGATTCTGACTTTTTATTTGCAAACAGGGACGCCCTCCGGACCGTTGGGCTCTCTGGCGGGACTCCTCCCCATCCTCCTGATCTTCGGGATTTTCTATTTCCTTCTGTTCATGCCGATGCAGAAGCAGCGCAAGCAGCAAAAGGCGATGCTGGCCGGGCTGCAGAATGGTGTCGAAGTGGTGACCTCGGGCGGGATCATCGGCACCGTCGTGGCTATCGATGCGGACAAGCTGGTGTTGCGCGTGAAACCGGACAATGTGAAGCTTCAAGTCACCCGCGGCTCGGTGGCGAGCCTCGTATCGAGTGAAACGAAGAAGGCGCAATCGTAGTAATTTCGTATTGACAGGCTTTTCCAATCCATGACACAGACTTTGAAGTGGCGCACTGTGGTGATTGTGGCGACGATTTTGCTGTGTGTTTTCGGCATCATCGGTCTGCCCAAATCGAAAACCGACCTGGTCCAGAACCTGAAGGAGAACATCCGCCTGGGGCTCGATCTGAAGGGCGGCAGCCAACTGGTGGAGGAGGTGCAGGTCCAGGACGCGGTGAAAGCGGATGCCGATCAGACCATGGAGCGACTGAGGGCGGACATGGTGAAGCAGGGCATCTCGTTCACCAGCCTAGACCGCAACGATCCGCAGCCAGCGACAGTGGCGGACGCGGACAAGATTGTGATCACGGTGAAGGGAGTGCCGGCGGCCGAAGCGAACGCGTTCCGCAGCCTGGTGACGGACCGCTATACCACGTACGTACTGACGGCGCTGAATTCCGCCGATTATGCGCTGCGGCTGAAGCCTTCGGATCTGATCTCGCTCTTACGGGATACGGTGCAGCGGACGATCGACACGATCGGCAACCGCATCAACGAGCTGGGCGTGGCGGAATCGAGCGTGCAGCAATACGGCCGGGCAGGCGCGGACTACGAGGTGCTGGTGCAGTTGCCGGGCGTGGACGATCCGGCGCGGGTGAGAGCGCTGATCGGGACGGCGGCAGTGCTGGAGATCGACGAAGTGAAGGACGGGCCGTTCCCCAGCCGCGAGGCGGCGCTGGCGGCGCATGGCGGCGTGCTGCCGCTGAACAGCAAGCTGGACCAGTCCAAGCCGCGCGGCGCCGCGCCGGGCGAAGAGTGGTACCTGCTGGGGCGTCCGGCGGTGATCATGGGCAGCCAGATGCGCAACGCTCACGCCGGCCAGGACGAGTACCGGAAGTGGGAAACCAGCTTCACGCTCTCCCCGGATGGCGGGCGCCGGTTCGGCGATTTTACCGAAAAAAACGTCGGCAACAAGCTGTCGGTGGTGCTCGACAACCAGATCGTCAGTGTAGCGACCATCCAGTCCAAGATTGAAGATTCCGGACGGATCACCAATCTGGGCAGCGAAGAGGAAGCCGAGGACCTGGCGCGCTATTTGCGTTCCGGCTCGTTGCCGGCCGCGGTGACGCCGGTGGAGGAAAGATCGGTCGGGCCGTCTCTGGGCGCGGACTCGATCCACGAAGGATTCATGGCGGCGATCGCGGGTTTGGCGGCGGTGGTGATCGTGATGTTGGTGTACTACAGGCGCAGCGGCATCAATGCGGTGCTGGCGCTGCTGTTAAACACGGTGATCCTGCTGGCGGCGATTTCCTATTTCCATGCCGCGCTCACCTTGCCGGGGATTGCGGGTGTGATTCTGACCATCGGCATGGCGGTGGACTCGAACGTGCTGATTTTCGAGAGGATCCGCGAGGAGCTACGGGCGGGCAAGGCGGTGGTAGCGGCGGTGGAGAACGGGTTCAACAAAGCGTGGTGGACGATCGTGGACACCCACGTGACGACGATTGTTTCGTGCGCCTTCCTGTTCCTGTTCGGGGAAGGCCCGGTGAAAGGATTCGCGGTGACGCTGACTATCGGTCTGGCCGCCAACGTCTTCACGGCGGTATTCGTGTCGCGGACGATCTTCAGCTACGAGCTATCCGGACGCCGTCGCATGGAGACGCTCAGTATTTAGTACAATGTCCGAGCGGAAAAAAGGCGGGCAGGGAGCGGGGATCGGAAGCGGCGGGCGGAAGCCGGCCGGCACGCGGGTCTTTGGCGGGTGATGGGAACAAAACGGAAAAGGCCGGTGTCCAACCTTTTGTGAGATACCGGCATGGCTAGTGTCGATGGAATTATTTAAGAACACAAACTACGATTTTCTGGGCAAGAAGTGGCCGTTTATCTTCGCCAGTCTGGTGCTGACGGTGGCCGGGTTCATCAGTATCGGGGCCAAGGGCGGCTTGAAGTACGGCATAGACTTCAAGGAAGGCGTGCTGATGACGGTGAAGTTCGCCTATACGCCGCCGCTCGAGAAGATTCGCGCGGCGATGTCCCACTCGCCCAAGATCAAAGGCGAGGTCTCGGTGCAGAACGTCACCAGCATCGGGGCGCAGGACACGGTGGAGATCGCCACCGAGGCGCTGACGCAGGGGCAGATGAACGTCAACCGGCAGGACATGGCAGACGTTCTGGCGGCCACCTTCGGGCAGCCCGACAAGCTGGACTTCAATAATGCGGGGCATGACACGCTGGCCGACCGGTTGCGCGACGCGCTGGCGCGCAACAACGTACCGATGAGCGAGCCGGATCTCCAGAACCTGGCGGCGGCGCTGCTTTCCACGCGCGACACCCAGCACTCCGGGCTGATCACAAATTTTAGTCAATTATCTTCCACGCCGGGCATGAATGCTGGTATTATGAACACTCTTCGCGAGGAGTGTTATTTGGCTCCGTTCCACATTGCGGGAGTGGAGATGGTGGGACCGAAGGTGGGCGCGGAACTGCGCCAGAAGGCAGTGCTGGCCACGCTGTATGCGCTGGCCGGAATGCTGGCCTACATCGCCTTCCGATTCGAGTGGATTTACGGGCTGGGCGCGGTGATCGCCTGCTTCCACGACACCATCATTACGATCGGTCTGTTTTCGTTGTTTAATAAGGAAATCACCATGACGGTGATTGCGGCCCTGTTGACGCTGGTGGGCTATTCGATGAACGACACCATCGTGATTTTCGACCGCATCCGGGAGAACCTGAAGATGTCCCGGCGCGAGCCGCTGGAATCGGTGATGAATCGGGCGGTCAACCAGACGCTGAGCCGGACAGTGATGACGTCGGGGCTGACGTTTTTGACGGTGATCGCGCTGTTCCTGTTCGGAGGACCGGTGCTGAACGGATTCTCATTTGCGCTGGTGTGCGGCATTATAGTGGGAACGTATTCTTCGGTATTCGTGGCCAGTCCGATTGTGTTGTTCTGGCATGGGTGGGCGGACCGGCGGGGCACAAGGACATCCCCCGTGCTGGCCGCGGCGCCCCGGCCGGACACTCCGCGGAAGAGTGCGGCCAGGGCGGTAAAGTAAGGCGATAAAATTTTTGCCCGTCGGCGGGACCTTTTGGGCGTTTGGCGGACGGGCGGCGCTCGAGCGAGCGTGGGAAAGGAAGTGCCTCATGTTTGAACAGACATTCGTACAAACAGGGAAGACCAACAAAACCTGGACGGTCGTGATTTCGACCGTGGTTCAATTGTTTGTGATCGGCGTCTTTGTGCTTATGCCGATGATCTACTTCGACGTGCTTCCGGCGGCCACGCTGCAGAGCTTCCTGGTGGCGCCGCCGCCGCCTCCTCCGCCGCCGCCGCCTCCCGCCGCAACGCCGCCGCCCAAAATAATCAAGGTAATTCCGCGGCAATTCGATGCCGGCAAACTGATGGCGCCCAAGACGATTCCGAAAGAGATCGCACAGATTAAAGAAGATGAGCTTCCGCCTCCGTCGACGGGTGTCGGCGTAGTGGGCGGCGTGCCGGGCGGCATGGCCGGCGGTTCGGTGGGTGGGGTGCTGGGCGGCATTATCGGTTCGGTTCCTTCGGCCGCGCCTCCGCCTCCGCCTCCGCCGAAGCCGGTGACGCCGCAGCGAATCCGCGTGGGCGGCAATGTGCAGCGGGCCAACCTGATCACCGAGATCAAGCCGGTGTATCCGCCCCTGGCCAAGCAGGCGCGCATTTCGGGGACGGTGGAATTGAGCGCCATCATCGGCAAGGACGGGCGGGTACAAGACCTGAAGGTGGTGCGGGGCCATCCGCTGCTGGTGCAGTCCGCGCTGGACGCGGTGAGGCGGTGGGTCTACCGCCCGACGTTGCTGAATGGAGAGCCGGTGGAAGTTTCGACCACCATTGATGTCAACTTTACGTTGCAGTAGTACCCCGGCGCCCATCGGCGGACGTCGGTAGAGCAGTAACAATTTCAACTCGCAGGAGAAAAAATCAGAATGTTCGTCCATGTGCATTTCGCGTATTTGTATTTGCTCCAAGAGGCGGTGGGCTGGGACCTGCCGCACCTCTGGAGCCAAATGGGCACGCCGGCCAAGACCGTCGTGATCCTGTTGTTCCTCATGTCCGCGTATTCGATCGGCGTGATGATCGACAGGTTGATGGCTTACAGCGCCGCCCGCAAGCAGTCCCGGCAGTTTGCTCCGGCGGTGGCCGGCGCGCTGCGGGAAGGCAAACTGGAAGAAGCCGTCAAGATCGCCGACCGCTACAAGAAGAGCCACCTGGCTAAGGTAGTGGTCGCCGGTTTGCAGGAATTCCAGGCGCATCAGATCAGCTCCGAAATCCCGGGCGAGGAGATCGAAGCTTCGAAGCGGGCGCTGGATCGCGCCCAAGCTATCGTTCACGCCGAACTCAAACGCGGCGTGTCGGGTCTGGCGACCATCGGTTCCACCGCTCCCTTCGTCGGTTTGTTCGGAACCGTCCTTGGCATCATCAACGCGTTCCGCGGGATTTCGACCGAGAAGTCGACGGGCCTGGGCGCCGTGGCCGGCGGAATTTCCGAAGCCCTGGTGACCACGGCCATCGGCCTGTTCGTGGCTATTCCGGCGGTGTGGATGTACAACTATTTCACCAACAAAATTGAAGCTTTCGATGTGGAAATGGGGAACTCCAGTTCCGAGCTCATCGATTACTTCTTGAAGCGCAGCCAGCGCGGCGCCGCCACCCGCAAGTAGCGGCCGCCGGAGCGATTGGAAGATTTGGGACTCCCGGCGAGTTGAAACCTCGGGGAGCCGGTGACGGCTCCCCGCAGGAACGGCCAGCCGGTTTCCTGAGGGAGAAACAGCAATGGAGATGGAATTCAACATATCGAAGGCGCCGCCGCCGGTAGCCGACATCAACGTGACGCCGATGGTGGACGTTATGCTCGTGTTGCTCATCATCTTTATGGTCATCACGCCAATGCTGACGCACGGCGTCAGCGTGGACATGGTGCGGACCCAGAACCCGATCCCGATGCAGGCGGCCGATAAGAGCGACGCGGTGCTGATCGCCGTCACCCGCAATGGTGGGGTCTTTTTGAACAACACGAAAGTGACGCCGGACGATTTGGCGCCCAAGGTAAAGGACATGCTCACCAACCGGCTGGACAAGGAGTGCTTTATCCGAGCCGATCAGCGCGCCAAGTATCAGGTGGTGCTGGATGTGGTGCAGAACCTGCAGTCGGCCGGAGTGGACCAGGTGGGCCTGCTCACGGAACAGATCGAGGCGAAGAAGCAACCGGCCACATCGCTGAGGTAGAGCAAGAGGGATATTCAAAAAGGAGCAATCTTATGTCAATGGCAGTGGGCGGGACGAGCGGTCCGAAATCCGACATCAACATGACGCCTATGATCGACGTGCTGCTGGTACTGATCATCATTTTCATGGTGATCACGCCGCTGACGCCGAAGGGTCTCGAGGCTCTGATACCGCAGCCTCCGCCGCCGGGAATGCACCAGGACGCAGCCGATATCCGGACGGTGGTGATCAGCATCAATGGAGACCACAGCATGTTGATCAACCAGGATCCGATCGAGGAATCGGCCCTGCAGAACCGGCTGGTGGACATTTTCAAGACGCGCGCCGAACGAGTGGTATTCGTCAAAGGCGATCCCAACCTGGAATTCAGTTTGGTGGCCAAGGTGATTGACATCGCGCACGGCGCCCAGATCGACAAGGTCGGCCTGATGCCGTACAAGGACCTGAACCAACAATAGGAGATCAAATAACGCGATGCGCAAACTGACAATCGTTCTCGCCGCGGTTGCGTTGGCTCTGGTGGCCACCAGCTGCAACAAGCTAAGATCGCGATCTCAGGTCAACGAGGGCGTGCAAGCCTTCAAGGGCGCCCAGTATCCGCAGGCCGTCGAACACTTCAAGCATGCGGTGGACCTGGATCCGACGTTTCTTTCGGCGCGCGAGTACCTGGCCGTCGCCTACTACCAGCAATACATTCCAGGCGCCATGTCGCCGGAAAACACGCAGATGGCGGATGCCGCCTACGAGCAGTTTCAGAAGGTTCTCCAGCAGGACCCGAAGAACCAACTGGCGATTATGTCCATCGCCAGCCTGTTCATGAACCAGCAAAAGTGGGATGACGCCAAACAGTGGTTCGAGAAAGCCGTTGCCGTGGCGCCCAACAACGCCGATGCGTACTACAGCCTGGGATTCATCGCCTGGTCGCAGTGGTTCCCGGAATTCGGCAGGGCGCTCGCCACTTTGGGTATGAGACAGGAAGATCCGGGACCCGTCAAGGATAAGAAGGTCAAAGCGGAACTCAAGGAAAAATGGGAGCCGGTGATCAACGACGGGTTGAAGGACCTGGACAAGGCGCTGGATATCAACCCGGAGTACGATGACGCCATGTCGTACGAAAACCTGCTGATCCGCGAGCGCGCTTACCTGGCGGACAACAAAGAGGACTACGAACAGCAGATCAAGATCGCCGATGCGTGGCTCGACAAGGCGATGGCGACCAAGAAGAGCAAAGAAGAGAAGAAGGCCAAGCAATCGAGCGGCGGCATCGTCAACGACCAAGGAAAGTAGAGATCTTTAAGAGAACCACTGCCCTCCCCTTACGCTCGCGGTGGGAGCATTACTGCTCCGGCCGCGAGCGTTCGTGTTTATGGGCGGGTGCGCCGGTGAACCCGCCAAGGTCCCGCCTCTCTGAAGTTCGTTGACGAGACTCGATAGAGCTATCGCGCTAATACAGGGCCTAAAGGCCATATTTAGCAGGTCCTACGCCGGCACGGCTGAAGCCGCGCCCTGGTTACGAGGCCGGAATCGTGTTGCGAGCTTGTGAGACATGACGCGATGGCATCCTGTTGCCGGCAAGAGCCGACAGCACAAGCCGCAGGTCGGCGCGCGCGCGGGGCGACCGCCTCACCTCACTGCGGGCAGCGCGGGCTGGTGACGAGGATTTCCGGCAGGCCGGGGTTCCGGCTGGCGCCATCAGCGGTGAAGTAGCGCTGCTCGGAGAGGCTGTGGTAGAGATTGCCGGCGACGGCGGAAGCCAAGCCGCCATTAACGTGCTTGTATGGGCTGGCCAGCATCACCACGACCACCAGTTTGTGGTACTCCACTTCGTTAAAGGAGCCGAACCAACCCATGTAATTGTGGACACGATAGTCGGTGCAGGTGCCGGTTTTGCCCAGAATCGGCTCGTTGGGGTCATAGGCGGCGTTGCGTCCGGTGCCATATTCGACCGAGCCGCGCATACCCATCTTGATATCGTCGATGCCGTTGGGCGCCAAATCGAGTTGGCGCTTCACTTGGGGCGTGAGATGCGACGCCTCCTCCTGGCTGTGGGGATACTGCAAGTAATATAGGGTGCCACCGTTGGAGATGGCGGAAAGCAGCGCCGCGAGCTCCAGCGGCGTCATCTGGAAGCCCTCGCCGTAAGCCGTCATCAAAATCATGCTGCCCTTGGGCTGTTCGGCCGCGATCTCGCCCGGCTGCTCGCCGGAAATATCCAGGCCGGCCTTTTCGCCGAGCCCCATCATGCGTGCGTAGCGCATCACCGTGTCAAATCCAAGCCGGCTGCCGAGGGCGCCAAAGTACTCGTTGTTGGAACGGGCCAGCGCGGTGGTCAGGTCATAGCTCGAGTATCGGCCGGTGTGGATGAAGGTGTCGCGATCGACGACGTGCTCGGTGAGGGCCGCTAGCGCGGTGACCAGCTTGATGGTGGAGCAAGGAATGAAGCCGGTTTCGAAAGCGAGTTTCTGACCGACGACGGTGAGGACGCGCCCGTTGTTGGGGTCCACCACTACGACGGAGCCGCGACGCGCTCCCAGGGCCTCCACCGCCGCGCGCCGCACGGTCGGGTCATCGCCTTCGGTGTCGTCTCCGGCGGTTGGATCCACCGGCTGCGCCTGATGGCGTGCCGCCAGCCTTCTTCCGTATGCCGCCGATGCCGACGCGGCAGATGCGACTCCCGCGCTCTGCACGAAAGCCGCCGCAACCACCCATCCCAGTATTAGCCTGCTCATGTCCGGCACAAACGGCTGCCGGCGCGGCCAAGGAAAAGACCGCAAAAGCTCTAGATCCGGCAGGACGTTGTAGCCATTATCGGCTACTCTGGCTAAGGAATCAACCTGAGGGATATCCTGACATCACGAGTTAACGCCGGGATTACTACCATTGGCAACGTGTTGCGGAAATTCAGATTCGCCTGGCGCTCCGAGTGTATGCGGCAAGCCGGCCGGCGCCGCACGGGATCAACGAGTTGCGGAGCCAGCGCGGCCAATCGGAGACCCTAGGGAAGCAGCGGAGCGAGCAAGGACGCGGCGGGGTGGCTCGAACTGGCGCAGAATTGGGCGGACGCCGGCCCGGGGTGGGGGCCGTCAAATGTGTAAATTCTGGGCGGGCTATCGCAGCTTGGCGAGTTTCTTGCGAATCTCGGCGGCGTTCTTGGCGTCCGCAGCCAGATCCAGGTACCTCTTGTAAGCGTCGCGGGCGGCGTTCTTGTCTTTGAGTTTCTCGTCGGCTTCGCCCAGCAGCAGCCAGGCCTCGCTGTTGCTGTCATCCCACTTGGTGGCGTCGAGGTAACGGCCGGCGGCAGCGCGGTAGTTCCCCTTCTTGGCGTACTCCTTGCCCACCATGACGTCCCTTTTCGACTGCAGGGGGTTAAAGGAATACGTTGTGGTCACCAGCGAAGTGTCTTCTTCCGGCGGCACTTCCTCCTTGTCGGAGGTAGCGGGCTGGGGGCGTGTTTTTTGCAATTGACCGGGCGCGGAATCGGGCGGCGGTTGCGATTTGCCGGAATCCTGGGCCGCCAGGGAAGCTGCGCCCAGTGCCAGCAGGGCCAGAAGCCGGCGTGACATAATTCAATTATAGCGTTCCCTCCGATGGACCTCCGTGACAAGGCAGCGCAGCTCCCGCTGGCGCCGGGCGTGTATCTGTACAAGGACGGCGGCGGCCGGGTCATCTACGTCGGCAAAGCCAAGGTGCTGCGGCATCGGGTGCGCAGCTACTTTTCCGAAGACAAGCTGGGAGATGCCAAAACGGGCAGCCTGATCGCGGAAGCGCGCGATATCGACTACATTCTGGTGGATAACGAAAAGGAAGCGCTGGCGCTCGAAAACAACCTGATCAAGCAGTACCAGCCGCGCTTCAACGTGCTGTTGCGCGACGACAAAACCTACCCCTACGTCAAGCTGACCAGCGAGCGCTACCCGCGTGTGTACGTGACGCGGCGCCTACGCAAGGACGGCGCCACCTATTTCGGTCCCTACTTCCCGGCCAACCTGGCGCACCGGCTGGTGCATTTCATCCACCGCCATTTTCTGGTGCCGTCATGCAAGGTGGACCTGACGCGCTACCACCCCAAGCCCTGTTTGCAGTACCACATTCACCGCTGCCTGGGGCCGTGCGTGGAGGGCCTGACCTCGGGCGAGGCGTACGACGCCGCGGTGCGCAACGTGCGGCAGTTTCTGGAGGGCCGGCACACCGACCTGGCGCACGATTTGCGCGGTCGCATGGAAGCGGCGTCGGGCGAAATGCGATTCGAGGAAGCGGCCTCGCTGCGCGACCTGCTGGCCACTGTGGAGGAGATCGAACAGCGGCAGAAGATGGCGGCCGCCAAGGGCGACGACGTCGACATTTTCGGCTGCTACGCGGAACCGCCGCTGGTGGCGTTGAACCTGTTCCACCTGCGGCACGGGCAGATCGTCGACCGGCGCGAATTCTTCTGGGAGGACCAGGAGGAATTCGACGAGCCGCAGTTCTTCTCTTCGCTGCTGAAACAGCTTTACCTCGACCAGCAGTTCATACCGGCGGAGATTCACGTGCCGGTGGATTTCGAGGACCGCGAGACGCTGGAGGAGCTGCTGGCGGAAAAGCGCGGCGCGCCGCGCGGCGGGGGAGTGGAAATCCGCACGCCGCAGCGCGGGCAGAAAAAGGCGCTGATGGACCTGGTCGGTACCAACGCCAAACACAGCTTTGACGGCCGCTTCCGGGTGTTGAAGCCTTCCTCGAAGGCGATTCAGCAGGCCTTGCAGGACGCGCTCAATCTGCCCGCGGCGCCGAAGCGGATCGAATGCTTCGACGTTTCGCACATCCAGGGGACCGACAAAGTGGCCAGCATGGTGGTGTGGGAAGACGGGCGGATGAAGAAATCCGACTACCGGAAGTTCATCATCAAAACGGTGATCGGCAACGACGATTTCGCCAGCATGCGCGAAGTGGCGACGCGGCGCTACGCGCGTTTGCAGCAAGAAAAGGCGCCGCTGCCGGGGCTGGTGTTGATCGATGGCGGGCTAGGGCAATTGCACGCGGCGGCGGAATCGCTGGAAGCGCTGGGCATCACCGACCAGCCGCTGGCTTCGATCGCCAAGCGCGAGGAGATCATTTACGTTTATGGGCAGGAAGACGAGCCGGTAGTGCTCGACCGCTTCTCACCTGTCCTGCACCTGGTGCAATCCATTCGCGACGAGGCGCACCGTTTCGCGGTGACGTTCCACCGCTCGCGGCGCTCCGCGCGCCAGTTGACCAGCGAGCTGGATGCGATTGCAGGCGTGGGCGAGAAGACGGTGCAGAAGCTGCTGAAGCAATTCGGCAGCTCGGAGCTGGTGCGGGCAGCCTCGGAGGAGGATTTGGCCAAGGCCGTGGGCCGCGCGGCGGCGCGGAAGGTGAGGGCGCATTACGGGAGTTGATTCTGGCTGGCAACCTGGTGACATGCCCGGACGCCGTTTCCGACGGAGTGTGCGGGCGCCCCGGCAGTTCGACGGGTCGGCGACTTCTCGTCCAGTTGGGCCACACGGCCGCCCCTACCTTTCCGGCCACTGAAGTACAACTCGAAACTGCATCCAATCGAAAGTTGGCACGTCATTCTTCAGATGGCGATGCATCCCAGTGATGGTCAGCGTCCCGTGCCCGCGCCCGAGGTTTTCGATCTGACCGAGCATTTTGGCGGCATCCGTGTAGGAGTTCAGTTCTTTCATGAGCTGACGCCAATCTGAGTCGTTCAGGACGAACGCGAAGTCACGCACTTTCTGAGGCGCATTTGCCCCCGGTTCGAAATGCCAACCCGCAATTTCGCGTGGGTTCGGCCCATGCATGGGCGGGGTAGCGACCGCTACGAAATCGTGCTCGTGTACAGTACAATTCTGCTGTACGGCAATCCACCAGCCGCCCCCATTGGCATCAGGTTCAGCAAAGAGACAGAACCACAGGTCCCCAGCTAATCTCCTACTGAAGTTCTGGCTGTGATCCACGCGCCCCGAGAAGCTCAAGGTCTCGGCTGAATCAGCGCTTGGGATCAGGACGATACAGGAAATCAGTCCGAGGAGCACCCGGCCGCGGCGACGCATTTACCTTTAGTATAGGCGCCAGGTCTGCGTGAGCGCCCAGTGACCGAAAAACGCCCATATCGCGGATTTGGCCAGGCCGGTGGGCGCTGGCCTGTGATCATCTGGCGAACAGCACGACGCGGGCCCGGTGGCCTTTGCACAGCTTTTCGTCGCAGGTATAGAGGACGGCGTTCATTGCTTCAGCCAAGGCGATGTATGCGGCATCATAGGCGGTGAAGTTGTGGCGCAGTTCCCAAATGCGGCCAATCAACGGCGTATGCGAATAGCGCTCCGCCGGCAGCGCCGCGAGTCCGGCGAGAAATTGGCGACTGCGATGTGCCGCTATTCGCCGGCCAGCCACCAGCCTTCGAATCGCACTCATCACTTCGATATCGATCAAATGCGGAACAATGAAGGACTCATCGCGCCCGGATAGGTCGCTCTTGATGGAATCCGCCAGGGCGCCGTTCGTGAGGAGTTCCACGACCACGGAGGCGTCCAGGACAATCATCGCGAGTCCCGCAGCTCGCGGATCACCTGCGCGGGGCTCCGCTTGGCCCGGATAGGCGCCGCCTCTTGTGCGCGCTCCAGCCACTCCTGCATCGTTGGCCGCTCCGCCACACGTGCTAATTCCTTCTTGAGGAAATCGGACAGGCTCATGCTTTCGCGAGCCGCTCGCGACTTCAGCGTGCGATGTACGTGCTCCGGGACGTCCCTCACCTGGATCATCTTCGACATGCTCCCAGCATACAATCATGCGCCGCACATGTCCATCCGGATCGCGTAGCCGCGCCGTTGAGGTGCCTGCACAAGGGGTGTTGCGAATGCGCCACGGACGATAGCTATTGGCAATTGCCCGTCGCAGCGCGCTGCTTCGCCTTACGGCTCAATCAGCATCTGCACGCGGTTGCTGTCCTGGCCGCCGGCGGTCAGGTAGAGCTCGGAGGTGCCGGCGTTGGTGATGGAGGGGAGCTGCGCTTCCACCAGGTAGAAACCGACATACCCCGGCGCCAGCGTGGCGCGGGTGACTTGGAGGGGCTCTCCATCGAGAAAGACTTTCACCGGCGCAACCACGGCCGGCGGATCGTCGAGCGGCGCCTGTATTCCGGCGGGCCAGTTGGGCTGAACTTTGCCCAAGCCGGTGGCAAGAATTCTCACGCGGCCGTTGGAATGGGCGGCATTGCGCGCATCGAGCGGCAGGTCGCTATCGGCATCGAACAAGGCGGGGGCGCCATCGCGCGAAACCAGGATCGCCGGCGAGACCGGTTGCACCGGCAGTGGAATGGTGAAATTCGCGTTGGCGGTGTAAAGCGTGAGCCCCACGCTGGGACCGACGGCTTCGAACGGAACCTGCACCTGCGATTCGCCCTCCGCCGCGGCTAGCACGGGGAAATCCAGGTTGGCTCCGGTGACGCGGCTCACCTGCGCTCCCACCACGCTCAGCAGCGAACCGGGCGCCGCAGGCCGGGTGCTGAAATCGGCCGTGTTGACGATGCGCGGCAGGCGGGCGCGGTGGGGCGCCGCAGTGGCATACACGCCGTAGCCATCGAACGCGGCGTAGAGTTGGACGCCCGCGGGATCGAGGCGCACATCATAAGCCGGCGCCGCCGGCAGCCGTGCCGACAGGTTGACCCAGTTGACCGGATTGGAACTGGCGTTCTCCAGGTCCGCCACGCCGTAGAACACGCCGCCATCGGTGGCCACATAAACCGCTCCCGCGGCGCGGTCCGCGGTAATTCCGTGCGCCGGCCGGTCGGGCAGGTTGAAATCGAGCGTATCCCAGAAGCCGCCGCTGTTGGTGGTGCGCAGCACATGAGGCCCGGCGCCGGAAAGCGCCGCCAGGGCCACGCGCGGCTCGACGGGATCCGCGAAGATGCGCTCGACACGGCCGCCGCCGGTTGCCCACGGCAGGGCAGGAAACGTGCGGCCGCCATCGACGGAAACCCAGACGCGGCCATCCGCCGACCCCGCGTAAACCGTGTCGCCCGACTGGCCCACGGCGGTAATTTCGGTTTGCAGCCGGCGCGAGTACAACCCTTCCAGGGCGGCATCGGGCAAGCCGGCATCCACCTGTTGCCACAGGGAGCCGCTGGGCGGCAATTCCAGCGTGCCCAGGTTCTCCACGTCGACAATGGTTCCCGATGTTCCGGTGACGGTGGAGAGAATCCGGCGCACAGGAAGGTTGGGCAACCCCTGATTCAGCGCGGACCAGGAAAGGCCGCCATCGAGCGAACGCCACACGCCATAATCGTTGGCTGCCACGAGTTGGTCGGCGTCTACAGGAGAAACCGCCACGCTGTTCACGCCATCCCCGATGACCGAGCGGGACTTGAAGGCGGTCAGGTTGTTCCACGAGTGGCCGCCGTCGTCGGAACGATAGAGCTGCCGGCCCAATCCGAAGATCACATCGGGATTGGAAGACGAAGCAATAATTCGCGCGAAAGTTTCCGGCAGGCGGGCGGCGGTGGCGGGCCGGGTGGGCGGAGGCTGAGGCGCGTCCGCCACGGGGGTCCAGGTTTCATAATCGGCGGTCTCGAACACCACGCCGGATGCGGTTCGCGCGAATAGTACTCCCCCGCCGGAATCGAACCAGACCTGCTCGACCGGGCCGGTAGCCGGGCCGGCCAGTTGCAGATCGACCGAAGCGGTCCCGACCTTCCGCCATGCAGGGGCCGTCTCGGAAAACGCCGCCGTGCCAGCCAGAAACAACACGGCAGCGAAACATATGGAAACGCGGAGTGTTCCTTTATGACACACGGGCGATCCTATTTTAGCTCAAGTCCGGATTGGGGCATAGTCAACAAATGGCTGATATCACTCGATTTGTGAAGGGAACTCCCTTGCGGCACTATATGTGCATTGCAAGTTTGGTGCTAGACTTGAGGAGACATAGCAAGGGGGGCCGATTTCAAGTAATCGTGTCCCGAAATCTGATATGGTGCGGCGCTTGACGTACATGCGGTATCGGTCTACGCTGCTGCTGGCGGCTACTGTCGCGGTGTCCTTGGCCACGCTCCATGCCCAGGACCAAGATGCAGCCACCGTACTGGTACAGGTGAATCAGGTCTCCGTGCTGGACAACGCCGGATATATGAAGCCGCTTTCGGTCGGCGACCGGCTGCACCTGCACGAAACGATTGTTACCGGCCCGAGCGGCTACGCCCGATTCCAACTGACCGACGGCAGCATCTTCGAAGTGTATTCCAATTCGAAGGTCGTGTTCCGCGAGACGCCCGGCATCACCGACCTGCTGGACCTGTTCATCGGGCGGGTGAAAGTCTTCATCGAACATTCCAAGGGTCCGAATCCGAAGGACGTCAAGACGCCCACGGCGGTAATTTCAGTGCGCGGCACGGTGTTTGACGTGGAAGTGCAGGATGAAGACGGAACCACGTTCGTAACCCTGGATGACGGACTGGTGGACGTCCGCAACCTGACCGCGCCGGGCCCCTCGGTGCTGCTCAAGCCGGGGGATTCGATTCTGATTGAACCGAACAAACCGCTGATCCCGCAACAGATCAACCAGCACGCCGCGCTGCGCCTGGTTTTGAAAGCTGCGGAGCAGGCGGTGTACCAGGTGTTACTGGGCGGGCACGGTGGCGTCGGCATCGGTTCCGCGGCCGGCGGCGTCAGCGGGCAAGGCGACAAAGGCAAGCCAGGCGGCACCACGGGAACGGGCACCGGCACCACCGGGACCGGCACTACCGGCGCGCCCGCGCCGCCGCCTCCACCACCCGGCCACTAAACTCGCTTGCCGCCGAACCCTCTTGCGGTTTTCGCGGCGCGCTGCGCTCAGCGGATCACCGCTGCCGTGGATGTGCATTGCATGGTCAGGCTGGCGGGCAAGGCCCAGGCGACCAAAGGCGTGGCCGTATAGCTCACGTTCACCGAAACCGTGCTGCCCGGGTTTTCGTCGGGGCTCCAGGTGGTGACGACGATGATGCTGGTTGAATTGAGGCCGGCCGCCTGGGTGCGCACGTAGTTCTGCACGGTCGTTTGAGTAGCGGGCTGGCTGCTGAGGTTGCCGTGCACCGAAGCCCAGCGCACCCCCTGCTGCGCCATGAAGGACACCGAATTGTAAGCGAAGACCAGGTAACCGGTGGCCAACACGCCCAGCAGCAGAACGAAAAAAGGCACCGAGACAAGCGACGCCTCCACCAATACGCTGCCGTGTTCGCTTCGCCCGCGCCGCATGTCATTGCACCCGGACCACGCCGCTGACCGAGAGCGTGAGACTGTCCGGTATGCCCGGCCAGGCAACCACGGTATTGAAGGGCAACGTGGTGGTGACCTGGGTGTAGGTCATTTTTCCGGAGCAGGAGTTGGTGCAGGGCACTTGTGCGCCCCCGGCCGAACAAGCGCAGTACCGGGCCGCAACGACTTTCAAGCCGGCGATGGCAGCGTCGGCGGCAACGGCGCCGGCGATTCCGTTAGTGGCGCTGGGATTCTGGGCCGCATATTGCAAACCGACCCGGTTAGCGCCATTGATCGCCATGGCGGTCGCGAACACGCGGGCGAAATCGACTCCCGCCAGGCAGATCAGCAGAAACAGCGGAACCACCAGAGCGAATTCCACAAGCACCGTCCCCGCGCGTCTCCGGCTGGCGTGCATGTGGCCTCACTCCGCCAGCACGGGCGTGCCCCTGATCGGCGAGCCGCCCGGCAGCGACGAATAATTGCTGTACACGGTCGAGTTGCCGTTGATGGTCACGGTATCGGCCACCAGGATCATGTAGCCGCTCGACGTATTGCTGCCGCTGAACAGCAGTGGTGAATGCAACAGGTAAATGGCGCCGGTCAAGTTCGTAGCGGCCCCGCCGTTGATCTGATTGCTGCTGGCGCTGGTAATCGAGCGGTCTTGAAAGATCAGGATGCCGGCCAGCGAGCCGCCGGTGGGCGCGCTCAGCGTGACGTTGGCCTGGCCGCTGATGGTGAAGGGCGAGAACGCCGAAGCGCATCCGGAGACCCCGCTGTTGACCCCCGAGGTGTTGTAGATGGTGACGCCGCTGCCGCTGATCACCGCCTGGCTGTTGACGGTGAATCCCCCGCCCGCCATGATGTAGATGCCCGACATGTTGAACGTGGCTCCGCCGGTGTTCCCCACCGTCAGACCGCCGCAGTACACGCCCGATGGGATGGCGTTGTTTGGCGGCTTCTTGTTCATGTCGTAGGAAGTATTGGATGCGCCGCGCTCGATCATGCCGGTCGCCGACGGCGCCTGGACAGACGACAGCGGATCGGAGAGAGACGAAATCGTGCTCGGCGTGACCGTCTGGTTGCCCGGATCGGTCAGAATCTTGGTTTGCCCGGTGAGGTCCAGCCCTCCCGCTAATCCGACGCCCGCGCCATTCTCCATGTACAGAATCGCGCTTCCCTCCATGTGCAGCGCGGTGGCGCTCGACGAAGCCACCTGCAGGCCGCAGGTGAAGTAATCCGCGTTGCCGCCATCGATTTGAAAGGCCCGCGATGCTGAAGGGTTCAACGCGTACACGCACGGAGGAGTGGCGGCCGCACCCAGCGTCTCCTCCGCCCGCGCCGCAACCGTAGCTTGACTTTGCTGCACCACCGACAGGAAAAATGTGGGCACGGTCTGCTGCACGATCACTTCTACGGCCGAGGAGTTGCCCGCCAGCGACCCGTAAAGCGGCGGGTGGTTGACGGTGACGGTGGTATTGGAGACGCCATTGGTGAACCCATTGAGCGCGGCGTCGGCCTGCGCCGCGCTGGTAATGGCTCCGTCGTTCGCGCCTTGCTGGAGTTGGAACATGCCGCCGGCGGCGGCAGCGTCAGCCGCCGTCTGCGCGCGCAGCCGCTGCCATTGCAGGTAGCCCACGTCCGCGGCCAGCCCGACAAACTCGATCAGCACGGCAGCGCAGATCGCGGTGGTCACAAAGACGTAGCCGCGCGTTCCTTTCGCCATCTTCCTCACAGTCTCTGGTTCCAGTGTCGGGCCGGCTGCCCACCGGGGACAATCGGTGCTTCGGCTGAATTGCGGACCGCATCTCACTGAGTGGGGCGTGGCGAAACAGCTTGCCGCGACCGCTCCCTCACGGCCGCGGCTCCGGATGGCCCCTAATTCGCCGCGGTGCCGGTAAGCGCTTTCAGGTACCGGTAGTAGAAATCCACACCGTCGTAATAGGAACTCACGCGCAGGCGCTCATCCTTGCCGTGAGCGCGCACGTCGCCGCGGTCGACGGCCAGCGCGGAAAAGCCGAAGCTCGGGATGCCGGCTGCATTGGTGTACTTACTGTCGGAAGCGCCGGTTTCCATGGTGGGAACCACCGGCGCGCCCGGCCAGAATTGCGCCGCCAGCCGTTCGAGCGGAGCCAGCACATCGGAGCGGAGAGCCACCGGCGCCAATGGCTTGTCGAGCGGGGCGCGGTCGGTGATTTCGCCGGTGAGGTCGCTGATATGCCGCACCGAAACCGCCGGGTCGGCGAGGATGCGCACCAGGCGAAGCCGCACCTCCTCGGCCGAGTGGCCGGGAAGAATGCGGCAATTCACGATTGCCTGCGCGCTCTGCGGCAGCGCGTTGTTGGCGTGACCGGCCTCCAGGCGCGTGGCCACGCAAGTGGTTCGCACCAGGGCGTTGAACTGGGCCACGCGGCCGAGCCGCGCGATGGCTGCCGGGTTCGGAGGCTGCGCCAGCATGCCGCGAATGTCGGCCGCGGTCTGCGCGGATTCCACCTGCGCCAGGCGCTCGAAATAGGCGCGTGTCACGGCGTTGAGCTCGAACGGAAACACCGCGTGTTCGAGGCGCGCCAGGGCATCGGCAACGTGGTAGATGGCGTTATCGGGCACCGGCAGCGAACTGTGCCCGCCGGGGTTGGTGGCCTTCAGCTCGAAATCCGCGTAGAGCTTCTCGGTGGACGCCACCTCGACGTCGAGCGGCCGGCCGCTCTCGGTGGTGACACCGCCCGAATCCGGGTTGAGCGCAAAATCGGCGTCCACCAGGCCGCGATGCTGCTTCAGCAGCCAGTTCACGCCGTTGGAAGTACCGCCCTCCTCATCGGCGGTCAACGCGAGGATGATGTCGCGGCCGGGACGGTATCCTTCGCGCGCGAACCGCATCAGCGTGGTCACCATGATGGCGTCGGCGCCCTTCATGTCCTGGGTACCGCGGCCGTAGAAGTACCCGCCTTGCTCCACCAGGTGGAATGGATCGGTGGTCCAATCGGCGCGGCGCGCCTCCACCACATCCAGATGCCCGATGATGAGGATCGGCTTTTCGCCGCTCGAGCGGACGGCGCGGAGCCGCGCCACCAGGTTTCCTTTGCGCGCGTTCGGTCCCAGCACGGTCACGTCCGCGGGAGGGAAGCCAGCCTTCAGCAGACGCGCGCGCATGGCTTCGGCGGCCACGGTGGTGCTCCCCGAAGAATCGGTGGTGTTGATCTCGATCAGCTCCTGGAGGATCTCACGCGACAGTCTGCGAGTGGGTTCGTCAAGCGAAGCTGCCCAGGCGGGCGCCAGCAGCAGCGCGGCAATCAAGAATCGTACAGTCTTCATAGTGATGGAAGTTACGATTCTAGCGTACCCGCCCGCATCGCGCGGCCAGGGGGCGCAGCGGCGGACCTTGTGGTTTGGCGATTCGCAACGCGACCTAAGTCGCGGCTGACTCCAATTATGCAGATTATGCAAAGACTCGATTCGCGCGTCTACAGCACTTAAACCGTGCTCAAACACACAGTCGGATCAGGGGCTGCCGGACTATAAGCCGGTTTCTGTACCTGTTAAGGCGACAGTCATTCCTCTGGGCCAGCCATTACTGACTGGCTCAAGCGACCTACCCGGGAGTCAAGCGGGACGAGCCATCCCTTCTCCCCTATTTGGTCTTGCTCCGCGTGGGGTTTACCCTGCCGGCGGGATTGCTCCAGCCGCGGTGCGCTCTTACCGCACCATTTCACCCTTACCGTCCGTCGCCGGAAGGCGGTATATTTTCTGTGGCACTTTCCGTATCCCGGTAGGGATCCCGGCCGTTAGCCGGCACGCCGCTCTATGGAGACCGGACTTTCCTCCTCCGTTGCCGGAGGCGACTGTCCATCCGGCAGCTCCCGCACCCGATTATCTCACGGCTCGAGATGCAAAGTAACTCGACGGAGTTGTTGCGAATCCGCCGTGTTTCCGGTGTAAAATAAATCGTTATTCGCGTGGGTCTTGGGAACGAGCCAAGTCGCGAAGCAATCGTCTGCACTCTCGGACACTGCGAGGAAAGTCGTGGCTCGCTCCTCGTTGGAGGAAAGTAGAAGGGCTTCGATACTCAGTTCACTTGCGCAGCCGGTATCTGTTGAGGAGATCAAGAAGACAATGAAGAGAATCGTAGCGTTGAGCGCTCTTGGGGTGATGGCGTCCGCCCTCTTTGCTCAGGGTTTAGATGCGCCTGCCAGCCAGAACAAAGAGGATTGGGAAGAGATTAACTTCGAGTTCGACTCTTCCATTCTTTCGGACGGCTACCCCAGCCTGCTTCGTCTCGCCGATCTGTTGAGCCAACATCGCGATTTCAAGGTCGCGGTCACCGGACACACCGATTACGTGGGCTCCAACAGTTACAACGATAAACTGGCGCTGGCGCGCGCCAATACGGTCAAGAGCTTTCTCGTCAAGTACGGCGCCAGCTCCGATCAGGTGTCGGTGGCCGGCGACGGGAAGCGCCAGCCGGAAGTCGACAATAGAACCAAGGAAGGCCGCTTCATGAACCGCCGCGTCACTCTCCGGGTGACGGATGGAAAGGGCAGACTGGTGAAGGAGGGCGGCATCAGCGATGTGCTGCCGGCGTTACAAGCCTGGCTGGACCAGTTCGCGAAGAAGCAGCAGGAATGCTGCGATGCCATCCTCAAACGGCTCGACAAGCTGGACGATATTCTGGCTGCGGTCCAGTCCCTGCAAGGTGAAAACGCGGCGCTCAAGGGCGAACTGGCCGACCAGCGCAACCAGATCAACACGCTGCGCGACCAGATCGCGAACATGCCGAAACCGGTCACCGAACAGCAGGCGGCCGAGGTGGCACACAAGGAAGCCACCAACGCGGTCGACGAGATGCGGAAACAAAACCAGAAGTTTTCGCTGCTCGGGATCAACGTGGGGCCGACTTACGGCTCGAGCAGCCGCGGCAATGCGACCTTCGATGCCAACGGCCGCTTCTTCTCGCCATTCGGCGGCGACGGCACGCATGCCGTGCAGGCGCAAGGCGAGTACATATACAACCCGCAGGACCAGGAAGCACAATTCGACCTGGGCTTAGTGAACCGCTGGGGCAACGTGCAGGCGGGCGTATTCGGCAGTTTCAAATACCTGAACTACAAGCAGTATCAGAACGGCGGGGCGCTCGGCCAGGGCGCTTTCCTGCTGGATTATATTTTCAAACGCGGCCGGATCGGCGTTTTCGGCACGCAGGGCTTCAAGAATTACGCCATAGTCAACAACCAGACTCTGGCGCCCGGCGTTTTCCTGCAAACCTATGCCAAGGTCGTCAACCAATACGGTGGCGATGCTCTGGTGGGCGTGTGGGGCAACGCCTACCTGCAAGGCAACCTGGGACTGCTGCGCCGGGAAGTGAATGGCGGCAACACGGTGGGCGGCGAACTCAAGCTGACGCAGCCATTGAACGCGCACGTCGCCTTCACGGCCGCCCTCGACTACAATCAGACCGGCGTCTTCTCGACGGGTAACGGCCAGGTGATGTTCGGTCTGGAGATGGGCAGCTACATCCATCCCAAGGATTACGGCAGCATCAAGACGCCGGTGCCGATGGATGTGCCGCGCATCCGCTACGAGTTTGGCACGAGGCGCGTCGGCACCAGCCCGCCGATTGCCAACGCCGGTCCCAGCCAGGTGGGTGTGCCCGCCGGCGTGATCACGCTCAACGGCTCCGGATCTTACGATCCTCTGGGCGAAGCTCTCACCTATGCCTGGACGCAGATCGCCGGGCCGTCGGTGACCATTACCAATGCCAACCAGGCGATCGCTACGTTCACCGCCGCCGCCGGGCAGAGCTACCAGTTGCAGCTCAAGGTCACCAATACGGACGGCATATCCGCTCAAGCCACCACCTTGGTCACTACGGCTTCGCCGACACAAACACAGATCGTCCAGTTCACCGCGCAGCCGGCGGCAATCACATCCGGGCAGACGGCAACGCTGAGCTGGGTGATTCAAAACGCCACGTCGGCCAGCATCGCGCCCGGCGTGGGTCCGGTTAGCGCCACCACCGGTTCGGTTGCAGTGTCGCCCACCGCCACCACTACGTATACCCTGACGGCGACTGGGCCCAACGGCACCACCACGCAGACCGTGCAGGTCATGGTGGGCGCCACAACAGCTCAGATTCTCCGCTTCCAGGCAAACCCGAGCACGATCGCCGCGGGCGCGCAGACCACTCTGAGCTGGACCACTTCCGGCGCCACCACGATCTCGATCTCGCCGGGCATCGGCACAGTGACCGCCAACGGGAGCACCACCGTCTCGCCGGCCACAACAACCAGTTACACCCTCAGCGCCACCGGCACGGACGGCAAGACCGTCACGGCGGTGGCAACCGTGACCGTGACCGGGTCGGCGATCCCACAGATCGTGACCTTCGTCGCCACCCCGCAGAGTGTCTCGCCGGGCCAGTCGACCAAGATCTGCTGGCAGGTGACCGGATCGACCAACATCTCGATCACTCCTGGGGTGGGCACCAATCTCAATCCCAACGATTGCGCCACAGTTACGCCGAGCACCACCACTACTTACACCCTGACCGCCACCAACGCAGTTGGCCAGGTCCAGGGTAACTTGACGGTCAACGTGGGTCTGGTCCAGATTCTCTCGTTCCAGGCCAACCCGGTGAGCTCGCCCGTCGCCGGAGCCCCGGTGACGCTGTCGTGGACCACCGCGAACGCCACCTCGGTGGTGCTCACCGGCGCCGACATACCGCCGATGACGCTGCCGGTTAACGGCTCCTACACCGATAACCCGGTCACCAACGAAACTTACACCCTGACCGCATACGGACCTGGAGGCCAGACCGTTAGCGTCAGCATCTCGGTGTTTGTCAGATGACCTCGACCCTGTATTGGTGAAGTTATGCCGGGCGGCCCAACCAGCCGCCCGGTTTTTTTGAGCGCGAGAGTTTGGCGGCGGCGCCAACAGGAGGCCGGAGGGTGCTTACCAGGCGAGGCGGAGATTTTCCGCCGCCAGCGGCGCCACATCGCCTTCCTGGTAAATGAATTCGCCGCGTTTCATGGTGAGATGCACCAGGTTCATGCCGGAATGGTAGCCCAGTTCCTGATAGTCGGAGACGTTGAATACGACCAGGTCGGCCGGCTTGCCAGGTTCGAGCGACCCGGCGGCGGCGGGGCAGCCGAGCGCGTAGGCGCCATTGATAGTGGCCGCCACCAGCGCTTCGGCCGGCGTCATTCCCATCTCCCGGCAGGCCAGCGATACCACGGTCTGCATGTTGAGCATCGGGCTGCCGGAGCGGTTGAAGTTGCTGCCGACAGCGACGGCGGCGCCGGCTTCGATGAGAGCCCGCGCCGGGGCCGGGCGGCTGCCTTTGTGAAATGCCAGGCCGGGCAGCAGCGTGATTACCGGAGCCGATGCCGCCATTCCTCCCAGTTCCTCGATCGCGATTTCCTCCAGATGGTCGATGCCGGAGATGCGCAGCTCGCGCGCCAGCGCCAGCGCCTCCAGAGACCCATCGCCGCCGGCGTGCAGCCGGCAGCCCAAGCCGAGCCGGGCCGCGGTCTCCAGATAGCGCCGGATGAGCCGCTGGCGGCTCTCGCCCTGGCTCCATTCGATATCGGCAAACTGGGCCAGCCGCCGGCGGTGCAGCAGGGGCAGGAACTCGCCGCAGACCCACTCCACGGCGGCCTCCGCCGCATCCTGCCCTTCGCTGGACGACGGCAGACGGAAGAGGAAAGTGGCCACCACATCGAGCGGGTCGCGTTTCACCAGGGACAACGCACGCAGCAGTTTCACCTCGGCGCTCTGCCCGCCGCCGCATCCGGCTTTGGCCTCGACGGTGGTGGTGCCGTGGCGCGCCATGGCTTGCAGGTAATTCCGCGCCTGGATGGCGGCGCTCCTGGCGGTCGAGGTCTTGACGGCGTTGAGCGCCGACGCGGCATCGGTTTGAGCCCAGCCCGGCGGCGGAAAAGCCAGGTGGGTGTGGCCGTCCACGAATCCCGGCATCACCACGCGACCGGCCGCGCTGATCTCCACCGCGTCACGCGCCGCCTTCAGGTTTTCCACCCGGCGCGTGGGACCCACTTCCTGCACCCGGCCATCGCGGATCAGCACCGATCCGTCGAGTATCAATCCCGGCTCATTCAGCGAAGGCCCGCGGCGGGCCTCCCGTGGGCCGCGCATGGTGAGCAGTTGGCGCGCACCCCGAATCAATATGGCCCCCGTTTGTTCTCGCCCCCAGCCATAACTATAGCATCCGGCGTAATCAGACCCGCCAGGACTCAGCGTTGAAACCCTCTGCGCAGCGGCGGGACAATCGCGTTCTCAAGACACTGGAGCGCGTGTTTTCGAAGGCCGGACGGGGATCGCGCAGCGA
Source organism: Bryobacteraceae bacterium (assembly GCA_049587755.1). Lineage (GTDB taxonomy): Bacteria > Acidobacteriota > Terriglobia > Bryobacterales > Bryobacteraceae > Bog-375. The sequence continues at coordinate 46,739 of JBAVEN010000005.1, forward strand.
GGCGCGGCGGTGGATCGGCGAAGGACGCGTCCGCGTAAATGAAGCGATCGTCCGCAACCCCGACCAGTGGATCGATCTGGCTCGCGACCGGGTTACCCTGGACGGCAAACCCATTACCACGACGCGCGGAACTTACATCCTGCTGTATAAGCCGAAGGGATACCTGACCACCTATCGCGACCCGGAGAATCGTCCGACGGTCTACGACCTGGTCGCGGACGCCGGCGGGTGGCTGGCCCCGGTCGGACGCCTCGATCTGGACACCAGCGGCCTGTTGCTGATGACCAATGACACCGCGTTCGCCGACCACGTCACCAGCCCGGCTCACCGGGTGCCCAAAGCTTATCGGGTCAAGACCGCGACGCTGCTGAGCGAGGAGCAACTCGAGCGCCTGCGCCGCGGCATCGAATTGAGCGACGGCCCAACGCGTCCGGCCGAGGTGCGCCGGCTGCGCGACAGCGCGAAGCACACGTTTATCGAGATCCTCCTCACCGAAGGCCGCAACCGCCAGGTTCGGCGCATGATCGAAGCTGCCGGCAGCCGCGTGCTGAAACTGGTTCGCACGGCGATTGGCCCGCTGGGCATCGCGGACCTCGCCATCGGAAAGTGGCGGCGGCTGACGGAAGAGGAAATCGCGGCACTCGGAGGGCGGGCGCGGCCGCCAGGGCCCGCTACTTCGAATACCAGCGAAGCGCGACCTGCGGCACGATCAAGGTCCCGCGCACGTAAAAGGGGCCGCTGGTCGAAGTCTTAACATGGAAAGCGCGCACTCCGCCGCCCAGCTCGAAGTGTCCAAAACGAAGATTCAGGGAAGCGTCCGTATCCCAGATGGTCCAGTGCCGCGGGATCGCGAAGCCGGACCCGTTCACTTCCAGCCGGATGAACTTGGCTAAATACTCGGTCACTCCCAGGCCCAGCGTGGGCGAGAAAAACCAGCGGCTCCCTGCCGCCTGATAGCTCACCGGCGAGCCGTTGGAGCCAATCAAAGGGCCACCCGAGGGGCCAGTAACGGGCAACAGCGGCGCATCAAACCCGGTCGATATGTTGACGTATTGCACCTGCCACAGCGTCTTCAAGCGAAAGTGCCGGCTTTCCACAGGATAGGGCCATGTCAGGTATTCGTAGGAAAACTTGAGCTCCTGCAAATGATAGTTGGTGGAAATCAGCACGCCCTGGTCATACGTTTGGCTCCATAGGGTGAGTGTGGAGGGAGAAGTGAAATCGCCCGCCGCGCGGGTGTTGAATCCGGAGACCACCAGCGAATTATGCAAGCCCATCGCGAAACCGATCTCGGCGCTTTCTCCCAGTTTCGGCGTGCCCTGGAAGGTGACCAGTGAATTGTTGGTAATACCCGAGGCCCGCCCCTTGTCGAGAATCGGCTGACCGGTGGGCTGGGATAAGCTGAAGCCGAACCAGACGCCAGATTCGCCGGGCATGCGCACGTCGGGGTATTTGGGCAACGCTGGGGGCGCTGAAATGTTGGGCCCGGTCTTTGGCGCCGGCGGTTGGGCGGCGGGCGGCGTAGCCGGCGGGGCGCTCTGTTGATCGGCCGGCGCAGCGCTGGGCGCAGGCGTGGCTGGTGGCGCGGTCGGTGGATCTGCCGGCGCCGCACTCGCGTCGCTTGCCGGCACCGCATTCGCGTCGCCTGACAGCGCGTCCGAGTCCGAGGACCGGGCCTGCGCCCAGCACACGAACAACAAAACACAAATCAACACCATGGCCGATTTCTTCACGTATTCCTCTTGGTTCCGATTATAGGATGGACCCGGATGCCGCCAGACCCCGCTGCACGGGTCAGGCCAAACGCCTGCCTTCGACGCCGCTCTACTATTTTGCCTCAACACGGTGCTGTCGCGCACATGCCCCCTCGTGCCAGCCTTGTGACCGCCGGACCACAGGTGTGAAACATGAGGATGAAAGGGCTGCGGGAAGGGAAGGGAAGGAAAGGAAGGAGGGCGTTAGAACTGCGGGGCAGGCCGCGCACCTGCCCCGCGAGTCAGGCTGCTACATGCCGCTTTGTGTGGCGGCGCCGGCGCTGAACTCGACCTTGGTGGTCGAGCCCCCCAACTGGATGGCGGCGACGCGGTCGGTCTTGCCTTCGCGGAAGGCATCAACGGCGGTGTGGGCGAACTTCTGGTCTGCGGTTTCGATCTTGGCCGGCGCCGACACCGATTTTCTGGTGAGGACGTCAGTAAAGGTCGCGGTGCCGTTTTCCACTTTGAGCTTGTACTCGCCAGGGGCTAACTGCAGGGTGCCGACGACGGATTGCTGAGCGAAAACGACGTCATAGGTCTTCGTGCCCGCCAGAGCGAGGCTGCAAACAGACACAAATCCAACCAAGAACAGCGATTTTTTCGTCATAGTCTGAGAGTTTCCTTGAGGTTCAGTTCCTGTGGCTCGAAAACACTTGGCGCACAAGATGTTTTTGTCTTGCGTCCAACCCGTGGGGTAGGTTGCGGTTTCTGTTTCGATGATAACCAGGGCCAGCGGCCGTACGCAAATTCAAAGTTCTTATGCGGATCATTTCGTACTCACCGTTTTGTAATTGGCTGATGTTAGTACGACTTACAGCTTCGGCACGCGGTCCTTCCGCGACCGGTTGTGAGCGCGCATGGGCCCAAAAAGCCGGGCAGCTTGCGGGCAATACCAATGGACTGGTCAGGGCTGGTGGAAAGAAAACAAAGAGACGCGGCTAAGACTGCGGGGCAGGCCTCGAACCCAGCAGCGCTCCGATGCCGATCATTTCGTACTTTCGGCTCCGCAACTGGCTTAGATTAGTATAACTTACAGTTCCAACGCGCGAACAATCCGGGAGACATCGGAGATGTGTTCGCGGCGCAGGAAGCCGCCGAGTTCGCGGGCGATGCGGATGGGGGATTGAGGGTCCCAGAAAGTGGCGGTGCCGATCTCGACAGCGGTGGCGCCGGCGATGAGGAACTCGGCCGCATCGACACCGGTCGCGATGCCGCCCATCCCCACCACGGGAATACGCACTGACTGGGCCGCCTGGTAAACAAGGCGCAGCGCGATCGGTTTGATGGCCGGGCCGGAGAGCCCCCCGAAGCCGGCGCCGATGCGCGAACGGCGGGTATGCGCGTCGATAGCGAGCGCCACGAAGGTATTGACCAGCGAAATGGCGTCAGCGCCGGCGGCTTCGGCGGCCTGTGCCAAGGGTTCGATGGCGCTGACGTTGGGAGGGAGCTTGACGACGATTGGCCGGTGCGCCACACGCCTGGCCGCCGTCACTACTTCGCCGAGCAATGCCGGGTCGCTTGAGAAGTAGCTCCCGCCGTGTTTGGTGTTGGGGCAGGAGACATTCAACTCGTAGCCGGCGACGCCGGGATGATTCTCCAACACCCGCACCACCTCGGCGTAATCCTCGCTCGTGAAGCCGAAGACATTGGCGAATACGGGCGTAGAAAGCCGGGCCAGAAACGGCAGCTTGTCCGCGACAAAAGCGCGGACGCCGATATTCTGCAGCCCGATGGAGTTGATCATGCCGCATTGGGCTTCAACAACCCGCGGCGCCGGATTGCCCTCGATGGGCTCCAGCGACAGACCTTTCACTACCAGGCCGCCGAGCGCGTTGAGATCCAGGATGCGCTCGAACTCCACGCCGTAGGCGAAGGTACCGGAGGCGGCGATGATCGGATTGCGGAGCTGGATGCCGCACAAGCTGGTGGCGAGCGCGGGATCCGGGGCGCCGCTCATTCCGCCAGCGCCTCCGCCAGGACGCGGCCGGTGGATGAAGAAGGCGGCACAACGCCGCAGACGCGAGCCAGGGTGGGAGCCAGGTCCACCGCTTCCACCGGCGATTCAAATGTTCCGCTGCGAAACTGGCGGCCGTACAGGCACAGCGGCACGCTGGTGTCATAGTCGTAGAGCGAGCCGTAAGAGATGCCGCGTCCCTGGTTGTAGTCTTCCACGTATTCCGGCCGGTAGGAGAGCATGAGATCGCCGCAGCGGTTGGTGTGGAAGCTGTTGCGGAAACGGCGCTCCCATAGGTCGCGGCTGGAACAGACGCCGCCGGCAGTATAGTATCCGGTGACAGCGGGGTGCTCGAGGGCGGCGGCGGCGGCGGCCCGCCGCATCGGTTCCGGGTCGCGCGCCGCACCGGGGTCCAGGTACAGAAACGGGTAGATGTACTTTTGGACGTGCCCGAGATTGCGGTTGTGGAGGGCGGTCTCAACGGCCTCCGCCACGCTTTCGCCGGGCACGGCCATGCGACGGCGGGCGCCGGGGCTGGGCGCGGGCGGCGCTCCGTGGCAGCCGGCGAAGGCCAGATTGAATCCCTTGTCGCCCAGCGTTCGCCGCAACTGCGCCATGAGCGATTCCATTTGCAGATCGATCTGCAGAGTCATCTGCTGCATCAGCGGCGAGAACGCCCCGGTTTCAAATCCCAGCCGGGCGGGCGCGGAGACCACCAGGCAGACGAAATCGAAACTTCCTGACTGCCCGAGCCGCTCGTTGGTTGCCAACTCGCGCAGGAAATCGAATTGCGCCGCCGCGGCAAACGGCGAAGACTGATACAACTCGTCGAAGAGCTGTGGATGGGCCGCATCATACGTGAGGACGCGCAGCGGGGGGGAGCCGGCCGGCGCGCCGGCCGCCAGCCACTCGGCGCCGTGGAGCGCCTCGATTGCTCTTTGCGTGTTGAAGGGGGCCAGCCAGTCCGGGGCCTCGCCCAGTGTGTTGAAACGGCCGTCCTGGTCGCGCCAGTACATCCGCACCGCGGGGTGGGCTGACACCAGCCCGGCTTGCGCCGCGCTCGTCCCCACCACGAAGACTCGGGTCCCGGCCTCGGCGGCGATCTGTCCGGCCACGGTGGTCGCCAGCATCTCCTCTTCGGAGGCTTTCACCGTTTGCCGCCAACGGTGATCCCACCAGGAATCGGCAACAATGCCATGCTCGGCCGGCCAGGCGCCAGTGGCAAGCGTCGCCAGTGTTGTCGAAGGAAAGGTGCTGGCCAGATGCCGGCAGTCTGGAAAATATGCACCGGAAGTTAGTAGCTTCCGAAACCCCCCATTGGATAGCTTACCCCACGCAGATTCCAGGAAATCCGCCCGCAAGAGCTCGATTAGAATCAATACGAACAAGTTAGGCCGTGGCGCTAAGGCCCAAGATTTGAAAGACATACCACCCAACATCGAGAGAGCGAACGTCCGCCGGCATATGTCCATGAAAAAAGAGTTTATCAGAGCCGGAGGTTGATGTTATAGTGTTGTTTCTTTTCGACGCGAAATTTGGGTCAGTACCGGTCTATGGTGTGGCCGGCTGAGGCGTGTGCCATGAACAAAGACGATAGCGTGCTAGGGCTTGCGGAAATCAGGCGCAACCGGGGCATCTCACTCAAAGAGATTGCCGATTCGACCAAGATCAGTATGCGGTCGCTCGAAGCGATTGAGCAGGGCGATTTTCGCAGGCTACCCGGTGGCATTTACAATACCAGTTACATACGCCAATACGCTCGCGCCATCGACTACGACGAATCCGTCTTGCTGGCGTTTTACCATCAGCAGGCTGGCGACATACAGGACGCGGTTCCGGAACAACATCCCCCCACCAGCGGTTTCCGCCCAGTGCATTCGATTTTCAACTGGTAGCGCCAAACGGCAGAGGCGATGGGATGACGTCCGCCCCGCCGGCGCACAATCAGCAATCCTGACACGACCCTGAGCACTCCTCCGACTAGCTTGGAGTTTGCTTCTCCGCCATCCGAGCGGCGAACTTGGCCACGTTGATGATGGCGCGCTGGTGGGTGCCCTCGCCCATCTTCTCTTTCTCGTCCCAGGCCTCCACGCGGAACTCGACGCGGCGGTCCACCACCCCGGTAATCTCCGCCGTGATGTTCACCATCGCGCCGATGGGCGCGGCCGCCAGGTGGAAGACGTTGACGTGGGTGCCCACAGTGTCGTATCCCGGCTCGAGTTGCGGCAGCACCGTGTCGCGGCAGGTGCGCTCCATGAGGCCGATCATATGCGGGGTGGCAAGCACGCGCGGACCTTCCGTGCCGAGGAAGGAGATGGCATTTTCGGCCGTCACCAGCACGCGCTTTTCCCCTTTGGTCCCGATTACGATGTTGTGCATAGAGTGGATTAAGCGGCTGCGAGTCCGGCCAGCACGCCCCGCATATAGCTGAATGAGCGTTCGACGCCGGGCAGCGGGTCGTCTGCGTGGATTTCGTATTCGAGGTCGACGCAGCCCTGATAGCGGATCTTCTTGAGCTGCTGAAAAATCGCCGGGATCGGGATTTCGCCGTCGCCCACATCGCACTGGCTGTCGCGGTTGGTGAGATCGGTCAGATCCTTGATGTGCATATCGAGCAGGCGCGAACCGGCCTGCGCAATGATATTCACCGGATCGTCGGGGTAAACGACATCGCCCGTCCGCGCGGCGGCCGATTCCCGCAAATGGGCCGTACGGATGGCCCGATACGCGTGGCCGACATCCATGCACAGGCCGCAGCGCGGGTCGAGACCGCTCACCGCTTCCAGCACCGATTGCGCGCTGGGGAAATGGCGGTCCTCCGGCCCGTGATTGTGGATGGCGATACGGATGTCGTATTCCCGGACCAGATGCTCGACGTTCTTGAGGTTGGCTTGGGTGGGAGCGCAGACCATCATGGGCGCGCCGAAGTTCTTCGCCAACTCGAACAGCGGGCGCAAGTCGTCCACGGTATTGGCCCGGGTCATGTCAATGTTGCCGATGCTCATCACCTTTAGCCCGGCGGCATCGAACGCCTGGCGCGCTTCGCGGGCCTGTTCGGGAGTGCTGTTGGTGGCCAGTTGCTGAGGCGTGTTCTTGACGCTGATCCAGGGAGTGCGCACGGCCCGGATCATTTCGATCACCTTCGGCCGGTCGAACTTGCGAAAGGTGTAAGTGGCGATGCCGAGCTTGATGCCCGAGGGCTCGGGTTCGACGCGGGCGGAAGCGGCGGGAACGGTCATCGAGCCCAAGCCCGCCAGGCCGGCCGCGCCCAAAAAGCCACGGCGCGTGGTTGAAGTTTTCATGACTCCAACATTCTATGCAATTTTCTTAGGCCAGCGGGCCGGAGGGTGTGCTTTTAGCATGCCCAGCGTCGGCATTCCCACCAACGTGGCTCGCAAAAAACCGGCGGCAAAGACCGCCGGCGCTACGAAGAGAGGGAGCGCGGTAGCGCTGCAGTCCGGCGGCGCTACGAAGAAACTGGCTACTTCTTCTTTCGCAGATAAATGGTTCCGTGGATGGTGTGAAAGGTGGCCAGCACGCCGCCGCCATTGATGACGCCATCGAAATTGTTGTCGAAGCGAAGGCGGAATCTAAGCCCGCCGGAGTTGTCCTTCGCCATCGACGCGGATCCACCGCGCTCGATTTCGAAATCGCTGTAGATGTCGGAACGCATGGTCTTGAACATGACGTTAGCCTTGACGTCGGCCGGCAGCGTCACGTCAATGGAGCCATTCAGGCTGCTGAACGACAGCGGCTTGGAGGGATCGACGCGGTCCATGATGACGCGGATGGCACCGTTCAGCGCATGGGCCACCACGGTTCCCGAGATGCCGGTCAGCTCGGTGCGCCCGGAAAGCGTATCGGTATCCACCTCGCCGTGCACGCCGTCTACACTGAGGTTGCCATTGAGGGAGTGCAGGCTCACCGAGATTTCGGTGGGAACGGTGATCGTCAGCGGGCCCGGCAGCGTTGGATCGGCATGGATCGCGATGATGTTATCGGCTTCATCGATGGCGAGGCCGCGCGGACCGTCCAGGCGGCGCATGCCGTCGGCGCTGCGGGCCGGGCGAGAGCCGCCTTCCACGATCACCTCGCTGCCGCCGTACGTCTTCACTGTGATCGAGTTGTTCAGCACATGCACGTTCACTTGGCGTGCGTGGCCGCCCGGCGGCGCCGGAACCACGACGCGCCCTGAGCTGTCCTGCGCGGCGGCAAGACCGCACACGATGATGGCTATGCCCGCGAGGGTGAATATGGTTTTCATGACTGTTCCTCTTCTTTTGTCCCGCCGGTTTGTGCACCTACGGTTTCGTCTCATGCAGGCGGATAGGGCCGTTGAAGCCTTCGAAGGCCAGCGTGGGGCCGCCCTGGCCGATTCGACCCGACCCGGAGCGGCCGCTGTGGTAAACGTATTTCGTGCCGTTTGCCTGCGCGCTGGCCCTCGCTGCCACGGGCGCCACTTCGAAATCGGAATACACGCCGCCGTTAAACGTCTTGTAGCTCAGCTCGGCATGGAGGCCGGGCTGAAAGTAAGCATCCACGGAACCGTTGAAGGTCTTGACAACGAGGTCTTGCTCGGGGTTGCGGCGGAAGGCGATCTTCACCGGCCCGTTGAAGGTGTGAACGCTGCCGGCGCCGGCGACGTCATCCGCCTCGATGCGGCCGTTGAATGCGTGGAGGCTGAAATCGCCGCTGGTTCCCTTGACGGCGATTTCGCTGTTGAAGTTATGGAGCGCCAGCGCGGTGCCAGCCGGCACCTGGATGTCGTAGTCGAACTCGACGCGATACCCTTCTTGGCCGTGCCAAGAATTGTGGCTGTGGTAATCCTGATGCAATTTGACCTCACCGCCCTGTTCGGTAATCTCGAGCTTGACGTCGCGCTTGGCTTCGGCCAGCTTCTCCGCGGAGTCGGCGCGGTTGTGGCGCACTAGCGTGACCTCGATCCGGCTGCCGCCGCCGCTCACGTGAATCGCACCGGCGAAGTTATCGACCACCAGCTTGTGGCCGGCTCCGCCGGCGTAAGAATGATGGATGGTTTCCTGGTCTTCCACCAGCCAGTGGCGATCGGAATCATGCGCCGCCAGCGGTACGAGCGAAACGGTCAGCAGCAAAAGGGCTTTCATCTGGACTCTCCTTTGATTCCCAACTCTTCGATAGCCCACTGCGCGCGCTGGCGCACGGCCTCGTCGGTCTCCGGGTTGCTAGCCAGGCGGCGCAGCGCGGAGGCGCAGTCACGGTCCTTGGCTTTCACCGCCAAATCGATCAGAGCCACCTGTGCCAGGGGCGAATCCTGCGCGGCGAGCGTGGCCGGCAGCGCGCGCTGCACGTTCGGATCGGCCACATACCTTTCCAGCGCGTCCACCGCGGACAGGCGCACGTTCACGTTGGAATCGTGGCCGGCGGCGTAAAGCAGCGCCAGCTCCACCTGAGGGTCCGGCTGCGCCATGCGATACGCATAAGTGACGCCTTCAATCCTCGATGCGGGAGATTGCTGCTGCTGCATCAACGAAAGCGCCACTAGCTGGTGCAGGCTTTCCACCTGGCCCTGCAACTGCGCGATTTCCGGGCTCACCGATGGACGCGGCGCCAGGCTGCGGCCGGCCACCAGACCAATGGCGAGGACGGCCAGGCCGGCCGCCAGTTGCCAGGCCCAGCGCGGCGGAAGCCGGCGGGACGGCGCGGGGCGCGCCACGGCGGCCTTGCGGCCCTGCTCCAGGCCGGCCTCGAAAGCGGCCAGCGTTGCCTGGAAGCGGTCCTTCATGGCCGGGCCGGGTTCGGCTTCGAGCTTGAGTGCTTCCAGGCCGCGCCAGACGATTCCTAAGCGGGCCAGCTCGCCGCGGCACCCGGAACAGGTTTCCAGGTGTTCGATGAGGCGCTCCCGAGCGCTTTCGCCCAACCTGCCGGCCAGGCACTCGGGAAGTTGTTCGCGGATGTTCTCGCAGTTCATGACATTGGTTCTCCCCGCAAGGCGAAGAAGCGGTCGCCGAGTTCGTGCAGTGCCCGGTAGACGCGCACCTTCACCGTTCCCACCTCGCACTGCAAGGCGGCGGCGATTTCTTCGTATTTCAACTCCAGAAAACGGCTCATGACGAGCACTTCCCGTTTCTCCTGCGGCATCTCGGACAAGGCTTGGCGCAGCAGCGCGGTTTCCTGCTTTTCTTCCATCAACCGGTCGGGCGCCGCGTCCGGGCTGGCCGCTTCCGGCGCATCCGCCGGCCAGGCGACTTCGTTCTTCCGCCGGCCAACGTGATCCAGGTAGGCGTTGCGGCCAATCTGGAACAGCCAGGCGCGAAAGGCGTTTTCCGCCTGGTAGCTGCGGCGGTACTTTAGGACGCGAAAGAACGTCTCCTGCACCAGATCCTCGCTGACGGCGCGGTCTCCAGTGAGGTGCAGGAAGTAATGCAACAGGGAGCGATGATGGCGGTCGAACAGATCTTCGAGGCGGTTCACCTCGCCATCCCGGACTTGCCTCATGATTTGTTCGTCCTCCACCATTGCTTTTCAAAAGGGAATACTGGCCAGATCGAAAATGGTTACGAAAATAGTTACGCCTGGGTTCCTGGTGCGCGATGCAACTTTTTGCCAACTTTCCCCGCCCGCCGAGCGTATAAGCGGGTATGGCTGAGCTGTTTTCGGACGTTCGCTACGCTGTGCGCGTACTGGCGCGGAACCCCGGGTTCGCGGCCGTCGCTATCTTGACGCTGGCGCTGGGGATCGGCGGCAACACCGCAATCTTCACGATCTTCGATGGCGTCCTGCTGCGCCCCCTGCCGTTTCGCGAACCCCAGCGGCTGGCGGCGATTAACGAAACCATCCCCAAGTTCGCCTACCTGGCGCCAACCTTCCCGGTGGCGGCCGATCATTTTCTCAAATGGCGTAAACAGGCGCACTCCTTCGATCAGATCGCGCTGTCCCAGGAAATCGAAATGAACCTGACCTCGAATGGCGAGCCCGTGCGCGTGTCCGCGGGGCGCGTTTCGGCGGCGTTGTTTCCCCTCCTCGGTATACAAGCGAAGCTGGGGCGCACTTTTCGGCAGGAGGAAGACAAGTTAGGTAACGATCGCGTGGTGGTGCTGAGCGACCGCCTGTGGAGCAGCCGCTTCCAGCGCGATCCCGCAATCGTCGGCCGCAAAATCATCCTGGACGGGAATCCGTATGAGGTGATCGGCGTGCTGCCCGCCGGCGTGCAATTGCCCAAGACCAGCCAGGTGCAATCATTAGCGGTGCCGGGAGATTACGCGCAACTGTGGAAGCCGCTCGGCCTGCGCGTGGACGAGATCCAGGCGCTGGGCGATTTCGATTTCGGCTGCATCGCGCGGCTGGCCCCTGGGGTTTCCTTCGAGCGGGCCAACGCCGAGCTGAACGCCATCCAGGACGGCATTGGCCGGACTCTGCCGGAGAAGATTGCGTTGCTGGCGAACGTGGTCCCGTTGCAGCGGCAAATCACGGGAGGCACGCGCGCCAGCCTGGTGCTGCTGCTGGCGGCGGTGGGCGCGGTCCTGCTGATCGTCTGCGTGAATCTGGCCAACCTGCTGCTGGCGCGGGCGGCGGCGCGGCGCCGGGAACTGGCAGTGCGTCTGGCCATCGGCGCCGGCGCGGGGCGGATCCTGCGGCAAATGCTCACCGAGAGCCTGCTGCTGGCCTCGCTCGGCGGCGCGTTAGGGGTGGCCGTGGCGGCGTGGACGCTGCGGGTGATGCTGGCGGGCGCGCCGGTGGACCTTCCCCGCATCGGCGAAGTACACCTGGACTGGCGGGTGCTGAGCTTTGCGCTGGCCGTCACCGTGTTGAGCGGGCTGCTGTTCGGCGCCCTGCCCGCGTGGCGCGCCACTCGCACCGATCCGCAAACGGCCTTGCAGGCCGGCGGGCGCTCCACCATGGGACGCCACGGCGGCAGGGTGCGGCGCGCATTGATCGCGGTCGAAGTGGCGCTCAGCGCCGCCTGCCTGGTCACCGGCGGACTTTTGCTGCACAGTTTTTCACGCGTCATGCAAGTGGATAAAGGGTTTCGCACGGAGCGGACGCTGACCGTGACGTTGAGCCTGCCTTGGACCCGCTATCGGGACCGGCAGCACCAGAGCCAGTTCATACGGCCACTGCTCGATCGTGTGGCGGCCCTGCCCGGCGTCACCGACGTAGGGACCTCCAACGTGCTGCCTCTGAGCGGCGAAGGCAACAACAACGTGGTGATGCCGGAGGGCGCCAACTGGCCCATCGTGGAGCGGCCGCTGGCGGACCAGCGGAGCGTCAATCCTGGTTTCTTTCGGACAATGGGCATTCCGCTGTTGAGCGGCCGCATGTTCCAGGACTCCGACCGCGAGCGCCTGGTGGCAGTGATCTCGGCAGCCCTGGCGCGCCGTCTATGGCCCGGTGAGAACGCGCTGGGCAAGAAGATCGTCAACGGCGACGACACTGACCATCCCATCGAGGTAGTCGGCATGGTGGGCGACGTTCGCGGCGTCAGCCTGACGAAAACGCCCAATCCGACGATGTATCGGCCTTATTGGCAACGTTTTCAGAGCAACGTAGGTCTCGTGGTGCGCACCGGATCGGCCCCGGCGGCGCTGGCCGGCGCCATCCGCCACGAAATTCGCCGACTGGACCCGGAGATGCCGGTGCCGGCTTTCCAGACGCTCGACCAACTGGTGGACGAATCGGTGGCCCAGCGGCGGTTTCAACTCGAGCTCGTGCTGCTGTTCGCCGTGGCTGCTTTGGCCCTGGCGGCGGTGGGAGTGTACGGCGTGGTGGCGCAACTGGTGTCACAACGTACTAATGAAATCGGCATCCGGATGGCATTGGGCGCACACGCCGGGGATGTCCGCCGCATGGTGCTGCTGGAAGGCCTCGGGCCGGTGGCAGCCGGTCTGGCCGCAGGCTTCGCCGCGGCGCTGCTAGCTGGCCGCCTGGTAAGCGGGCTGCTGTTTGGCGTGCGCGCCACAGATCCGCTGACCTTCGGCGCGGTGGCCGCAGTCTTGCTGGCGGCCGCGCTGGCCGCCTGCCTGATCCCCGCCCGGCGGGCAACCCGCATCGACCCTCTCGAAGCGCTCCGCTACGAATAATGGGCGGCGGTCAGCCCCCCGGCCGCTGGGCCTGACGATGGGATTGGCGGCCTCGCTGCTGCTGGCCGGCTACGTGCCGGCCTGGCGCGCGTCGCGAATCGACCCAATGTCCGCCCTGCGCGCGGATTAGGCGCGAACAGAGCCGCGACCAGAGGGAGCGGTCAGGTTGAAGACTCGAACACAGCCATTCGATCGCCCTGCTCGTCGACGGCATAGCGATCAACAGAAACCGGCTGCATTGCCGTGCAGGCGGCAGCCGCAGCAGGCAGATGTAATCGGACAAATCACGGCGGGGGTATCGGCTGAATTGCAGACGCTCCTTTCGACGGCAGCCGCTCCCTCTGGTCGCGGCTCCGTTTGGGGCGCTGGCTGCACCGGGATTCCGCCCTCTGTCGCGCATCGAGCCCGTCCCCCTGCTTGCTCCGCTCATTTGACAAGGCTTGTGTGCGGTTTCTATCATAGAAACTCACAGTCGAATTAGCTCTGGCCGCCCTTCCGGGCCGCCGTTTGCTGCCCAAATGGCAACTACTGCGTCTTCTTCAGTCTGGGATACAACCGTATGATTAAGGTAGAAGGTCTCACCAAGCGATACGCCCGCACCGTCGCTGTTGACAACATCTCGTTCGAGGTCCAAAAGGGACAGATCGTTGGTTTCCTGGGACCCAATGGCGCCGGGAAAACCACCACCATGCGTGTGCTGACTTGCTTTCTGCCCCCCACGGCCGGCAGCGCGTCGGTCGCCGGTTACGACGTGCTGGAGCACCCTATTGAGGTGAAGAAGCGCATCGGCTACCTGCCGGAATCTCCGCCTCTGTATCCGGAAATGGAGGTCATCGAGTACCTCGAATTTACCGGCAAGCTGAAGGGCATTCCCGCTGCCGATCTCAAGAAGCGGGTGGACGAGGTGCTGGGCCGCTGCGCCATCGGCGATGTGCGCGACAAGCTTATCGGCAAGCTTTCCAAAGGCTACCGGCAGCGTGTGGGCCTGGCGCAGGCGATCATGCACAATCCCGATGTGCTGATCCTGGACGAGCCTACTTCGGGCCTCGATCCGAAGCAGATCATCGAAATCCGCGAGCTGCTCAAATCGCTGGCCGGCAATCACACCATCATTCTCAGCACCCACATCCTTTCGGAAGTGGAGCACTCGTGCGAGCGCGTCATCATCATCAGCCAGGGCAAGCTGGTCGCCATCGATTCGGTGGCCAACCTCACCAACCGGCTGCGCGGCTCCGAGTCGGTGGCGCTGGAAGTGGAGGCCGCGGCCGGCAGCCCGGACCCGAGCGAGGTGCAGCAGCGCCTGGAGCAGGTGGCGGGCGTCAGGAGCGTAGTGATGAAGGATTCCAAGAACGGCCGCCTGACATTCGAAGTGGAGAGCCTGCAGGGGCGCCAGATCCGCTCTGACCTGGCGCGCAGCGTGGTTAACGCCGGTTGGAACCTCAGTGAATTACGGCCGGTGGGACTCAGCCTGGAGGAGGTCTTCCTGCAACTTACCGCGGCGGAAACTAAGAGCGGCGCGCCCGCGGAAAGCGAGGCAGCAAAGCAATGAAGCTCGTGTTCCTGATTTGCAAGAAAGAATTCAAAGGTTACTTCACTTCCCCCATCGCATATCTGCTGATGGCGTTTTTCGGATTGATCTTCGGATTCGGGCTCTATACGGCTACCCGCGACGTGGTGCGGATGGGCTTCCAGGCTCAGATGATGGGCCAGCCGCAGACCGTCAACCTGAACGACATGATCATCCGTCCGCTGCTGGGCTTCGCCAGCACCGTCTCGCTTTTCCTGATTCCCATGATCACCATGCGGCTGATCGCCGAAGAGAAAAAGACCGGCACCATCGAGCTCCTGCTCACTTCGCCGGTGAAGGACCTGCAGATCATCCTCGGCAAATGGTTCGGCGCCATGCTTCTGTACCTGTGCATCCTGGGCATGTCGGTGATCGATATCGGCATGCTGTTTGCCTGGGGCAAACCCGACTGGCGGCCGGTGCTGGTGGCGTACCTGGGGCTGATCCTGCAGGGCGGCTGCCTGCTGGCGATCGGCGAATTCATCTCCACGCTTACGAAAAACCAGATCATCGCCGGCGGCGTGACGTTTTTCGTTTGCCTGCTGCTGTGGCTGCTGAGCTGGTTCACCGCTTTCGATAGCGGCGCTTCGGCGCAGGTGATCAGTTACCTGTCCATCGTCACCCATTTCGATAACTTCGCCAAGGGTGTGCTGGATTCCAAGGACGTAATCTTCTACCTGTCGATGATCTTCCTGGCGTTATTCATTACCTCGCGATCGATGGAATCGCTGCGGTGGAGGAGCTGACAATGGCGGCGAAATGGCTCAAGACACGGCAAACCAAGTACAGCGCCTACATCACCGTTTATATTCTGGTCGTCATCGCCATTCTGGCGGCGGTGAATTTTCTGGCCAATCGCTATGACCAATCTTACGACGCGACCAAGAACAAGCAGTACAGCCTTTCCGAGCAGACCATCAAAATCGTCAAGGGCCTGAAAAACAACATCCGCCTGATCTATTTCGGCGAGAGCGGCAGCTTCCCGAACGCGCGCGACCTGCTGGACCGCTACTCGTCGCTGTCGCCGAAGCTGAGCGTGGAATACATCGATCCGAATAAGAAACCGACGCTGGCCAAAGCCGCCGGCTTCCGGCCCGATTCGCCGGTGGTGGTGGAGAACGGCGCGCGCCACGAAGGCGCCAAGAGCCTGACCGAAGAGGAAGTCACCGGCGCGTTGATCCGCGCGCTCAAAAGCGGCGAGCGCACCGTCTGTTTCCTGACCGGGGCTGGCGAGCACTCGATTGACGATCAGGATCGCGAGGGCTTTTCAAGACTCAAGGCGCTGCTGGAAAACGACAATTACAAGTCGCGGGCAGTTTCGCTCAAGCCGGCCACGGCGCCGGATGCCGGCAAGAAACTGGAGATCGGCCAGACCGCGCCGGCCGGGCCAGTTGAGGTTCCCAAGGATTGCACGGTGCTGGTCTCGGGCGGGCCCACGGAGGACTACCCGGCGCCGGTGGTGGCGGCCATCAAGAATTATGTGGAAGACGGTGGACGCGCGACGTTCATGTTCGACAACGTGCTCCGTATCGGCCATTCAGAACCCGCGGCTTCTAACGACGAGTTAGCCGCGGTACTGGCTGGCTGGGGCGTCACCGTCAACAAAGACCTGGCGCTCGATTTAGGCGGCCTGGGACAAATCTTCGGCTTCGGCCCGGAGATCCCGGTAGTGCTGCAATACGAATCGCATCCGATTACGGAGCCGCTGGCGCGCGTTCCAACGGCGTTTCCGCTGACACGATCGCTCGATACCAAGAGTGAAGATAAGACTTCGGTGAGCAAGCTGGTGGCAACCGGGGAAGACAGTCTGGCCACCACCGAGATTGGACCGGGCGGCGCGGTGGATCCCAAGAAAGGCAAGAAGGGACCGCTGACCCTGATGGCCGCGGGCACTTACTCGGGCGCTAAGCAGGGGCGGTTTGTGGTGAGCGGCACGTCACTCTGGGCCGTCAACAGCCTGGCCGGCTCGCGGCAACTCGGCAACGGCGACCTGTTCGTGAACGCCATCAACTGGCTGTCTTCCGACGAAGATCTGATTTCGATTCGTCCCAAGACGCCCGAGGACCAGCAACTGAACGTCAGCGGGCAGCGGCTCACGATGCTGTTCTGGCTGAGCATCTTCATCTTTCCCTTGACGGTGGTGGCGTTCGGCCTGGCCACCTGGTGGAAGCGGAGGTAAGCGATGAAGCCGAAGGGACTGCTGGTAGCCGTTGTTCTTTTGGCTGTGTTGGGCGCCGCCGTCTGGTACTCGAATAAGAAACAGGCGCAGAAGGAAAAAGCGCCCTCGGAGACGAGCCCCAAGATCGTCTCCATTCCGGAAGATCAATTCCGCGAAATCCGCCTTCAGAAGACCGGCGCCGAGGCGGTGGTCCTGAGTCGCAATAGCGGCAAATGGGCACTGACCGAGCCGCAACCGCTTCCGGCCGATCCCGACGCCTCCGCGTCGCTGGTTTCCTCGCTATCTTCGGTGTCTGCCGACAAGACCATCCAAGACAGCGCCACGGACCTGGCTAGTTTCGGTCTGGCGAACCCATTCTTGAGGGTGCAGGTGATCAAGAAAGACGGCAAGCAGGTGAACCTCGAGATTGGCGACGACACCCCAACCAACTCCGGCGCTTACGCCATGGTGTCCGGCGATCCGCACGTGTACACGGTGTCAAGCTACGTCAAGACCAACCTCGATAAGACCGCCAACGACCTTCGCGACAAGCGGCTGCTGACCTTCGATTCCGACAGGCTGACGCGCGTAAAGCTGGCCGCCAAGGGACCGGCGATCACGTTCGGCAAGAACGGGCAGAACGAGTGGCAGATCGTGGAACCGCGCCCGCTGCGCGCCGATAGCGGGGAAGTGGATACCCTGGTGGGCAAGCTGCACGATGCCAAGATGGATCTGGGCGCGCCCCCGGACGAGGCGGCTAAGAAGTTCCTCACTGCCACCACGGTGGCCCTGGCCCAGGTCACCGACAACTCCGGTACCCAAACCTTGGAAGTTCGCAAGGACAAGGACAACAACTACTATGCCCGGAGCTCCGCGGTGGCGGGTGTGTACAAGGTCGCGGCCGATCTGGGTGAGGGACTGAACAAGGGCCTGGACGATTTCCGCAACAAGAAGCTGTTCGACTTCGGCTTCAGCGATCCCACTAAGATCGAGATCAAGAACGGCGCCGGCGCCCCCGTGACTTACGCCAAGACCGGCGACAAGTGGACCGCGGGACCCAAGAACATGGATAACTCCAGCGTGCAGAACCTGATCGACAAGCTGCGCGACCTCACCGCTACCGGGTTTGCCGAGCAAGGCGGCGGCCAGCCGGTGTTCCAGGCGAGCGTCACCTGGAACGGCGGCAAACGGAACGAACGGGTGATCGTGAGCAAACAGGGCGAGAAGTATTCGGCGCAACGGGAAGGCGAGCCGAGCATCTATGTATTGGATGGCCAAGCTGTCGAGGATCTCGAAAAAGCGGCCAGCGATGTGAAGGAAGCCGCCCCTGCGCCAGCGAAAAGGAAGTGAGCCAGTAAATCGAGCCGCAGATGAACACAGGTAAAACAGGGGTCCTGCCTTCTTATCTGCGTTCATCTGTGTTTATCTGTGGCCACCGGTTTTTCCCTAACCTCGTAGCGGTGCGTCACTGAACTCATGAACGGTCTTCTCACCGATCTTTACGAACTCACCATGGCGGCAGGGTATTTCCAGGCCGGCAAGGCGGCGGAGATCGCCACCTTCGAGTTCGGCATTCGCCGGCTGCCTCCCAATCGGAATTATGTCCTGGCGGCCGGGTTGCCGCAGGCGGTGGATTACCTGCTGGGGCTCGGCTTCGCCGCCGAAGAGATTGACTACCTGCGAGGCCTGCCGCAGTTTGCCCGCGCGACGGGCGAGTTTTTTGACTACCTCCGGGATTTTCGCTTTACCGGCGACCTGTTTGCTGTGCCGGAAGGCACGCCGCTGTTTGCAGGCGAGCCTCTGCTGACCGTGCGCGCCCCGATTATCGAAGCGCAAATACCGGAGACCTATCTGCTTTCGGCGGTGAGTTTTCAGACCCTGGTGACCAGCAAGGCGTCCCGCCTGGTGGCGGCGGCGGAGGGAAGGCCGGTGATCGAATTCGGGACACGGCGCGCGCACACGCCGGAAGCGGGCGTGCTGGGCGCGCGCGCGGCATACCTGGGCGGTTGCGCGGCTACCAGCAACACCCTCGCCGGCTGGCGCTATTCCATTCCCGTTGCCGGCACGGCGGGGCATTCCTGGGTGATGTCTTTTGCCTGCGAAGAGGCGGCGTTCCGCAAGCTGCAGAGTGCGCTGGGGGAAAACGCAGTGCAATTGCTGGACACCTACGACGTCGCCCAGGCTGCGCGGCTGGTGGCGGCGTTGGGACAGCCGCTGTGGGGCGTGCGCATCGATAGCGGCGATTTTCTTGCCGGTGCGCGGCAGGTGCGCGCCACGCTGGATGAGGCCGGCCTCAAAGACGCGAAGATCATGGTGAGCGGAGACCTGGACGAATATCGCGTGCGCGAGCTGCTGGCCGCGGGCGCGCCCATCGATACCTTCGGGGTGGGCACGCAGATTGCGGTTTCCGCCGACGCGCCGGCGCTGAGCGGCGTTTACAAAATGGTGGAGATGGAAATCGGCGGCATCAAGCGCTACACCGCCAAGTACAGCGACGATAAGACCACCATTCCAGGCGCCAAGCAGATTTTCCGCGACGTGGCGCGCGACGTGGTGGCGCGCTCCGGAGAGTGCGGTCGCGGCGAGGCGCTGCTTCGGCCGGTGCTGCTGGGCGGCCGCCTGGTAGAGCCGCTGCCCGGGCTGGAACAGGCGCGCGAGCGCGCCCGCGAATCCGTGGCCCGGCTTTCGCCCGTGCTACGCCAACTGGAAACCGCAGAGCCGTGGCCGGTAATCTACAGCCGCGAGTTGCGCGCGCTGATGGAGCGCACGCGCTCGAACCTGGTGGGGGCGGCCCCGGTTTCATGAGAACCGTCTATTTCGACATCGATACGCAACTGGATTTCGTCAGCCAGGCCGGCGCCCTTTATGCGCCCGGCGCGGAACGCGTAATGGCTGCGGTGACACGGCTCAACCGGCACGCCGCTTCGGGCGGGATCGTCCTTATCTCGACCACCGACGCCCACGCGGAGAACGACGCGGAATTCGCGCAGTGGCCGCCGCACTGTGTTTCCGGCTGCCTGGGCCAGCGGAAACCGCAAGCCACGCTGCTCGAGAAATCCGTGGCCGTGCCCAACTGCGCGGGCTTGCCGGATACCGCTGGGGCAGCGCAGATCATCCTGGAAAAGCAAACGGTCGACATGTTCGAGACCCGCACCATCGGGCCGCTGCTCCACCGGCTCAGCGCGGACCGGTTTGTGGTCTACGGCGTAGTGACGGAAGTCTGCGTCCGGCATGCGGCGCGCGGCCTGCTGCGTTTTGGGAAGCCGGTAACGATTGTGATGGACGCGGTGCAGGCGCTGCGCCCGGAAGAGGGAGAGCGGGCACTGGAAGAGCTGCGCGCGGCCGGGGTGACGCTGGCGACGGCCTGCGAGGTGCTGGTTCAATGACCGCGAGATTCGGTTCCAGGTGAAACCGCTCGCTGACGCTCGCGGCTCCGATGGGCGTTCGGGGCCACGACCGTGAGGGAGTGGTTCAGCCAAGAAAGCGCGACATCACACGGTCGAGGCACTAACCGCGTGACGGTTCTTGTGCGCCGACCGGCACAACGGCGGCTGGCCCCGCCTTCCGCCGGCGGATGAAACTGAGAGCCGTCAACGCGAGCGCGCCGGCCAGCAGCGAACCATCGCGCAGCAACGTCTTCCAGGAAATGATTTCGCCCGGCCCGAAGCAGCCGCAATTGATCTCCATCCCGGTGGCGTACGCCCGCACCATCAGCCCGAAGAAAACCGCCAGTAGTCCGGTGGCTGCCACCGCCGCGCTGCGCAGCCAGAAGCCGGCAATCAGCAGCAGACCCACTATCAACTCGAACCAGGGCAGCGTACGCGCCACCAACTCCGCCGATTTCAGCGGCAGCACCCTGTAGGAATCGATCGACATGGCGAACAGTTCCCATGGCGTGCGCAGCTTGGTCCAGGCGGCATAGACAAACACGGCGCCTAGGGCGAACCGCAGCACGAGCGTGACGGCGCGCAGGAATTTACTTGGAGAGGTCATTGATCAAGCTTTTGAGAATCGCGTAATTGAGCGTACCCGAAACAGGATAGCTCCTGGCACCGCGCGACACCACCAGCGTGGGAGTCGAAGTCACGGGAACGGCGTGACCGTCGTTCAAATCGCGCAGAATCTCGGCCAATACGGATGGGCCATCTGCGGCCGCCTTCACCTTTTTCTGCTGTGCGGGAGTCAGCACGCTGGCCACCGTATCCCATACCTTGCCGGTAACCGACCAGGCGTACTGATCGCGGAATAACACGTCGGCCACCGGCCGATACGAGCTGAAACGCGCCGCTGCAACGGCGTAGCTGGCGGCCAGGCGCGAGTACGCATGCTGGGGAAGAGGGAACTCGCGGTACACCAGGAAAACCTTGCCGGTAGCCACGAAGTCCCGCCGCAATTGCGGCAGGGTGCGCTCGTGAAACGCTTTGCAGGCCGGGCACTCGAAATCGCTGAAGACCTGAACGGTCACCGGCGCTGCCGGGTTGCCGGCCGTCTTGTTGGGGTCGATGTCGAGCAACGCCGCCATCGCCGGCAACAGCAACAGCAGAGTCACAGCGCCAAGTCTCATAATCTTACTCTAAGCATGAGCCGCGCGGAAAGCCGGCTTAGTGGCCAAGGTAATGATTCAGCACGCTTGACAGTAAGTCGTAGTTAGGCACGCCGCTGGGCAGCATAAAGCGCCTGCCGTTGGCGGTAATGAATATCGTCGGCGTGGCGTTGACGCCGTCTCTGGTGGCGTCATCGATGTCGCGGCGCACCTCGGCCTCTACGCCCGGGTCTTTGGAGAGCGCCTGCACCTTTTTCTGCTCTGCCGCCGTCAGCACGGTAGCCACAGTCTCCCATACCTGGCCGGTGTACACCCAGGTCGCCTGGTTCTTCCACAACGCATCCGCAACCGTCGAATACTTACCGATGCGCGCCGCCGCGGTCGCGTAAAGGGCGGCCTCGCGCGCGTACGGGTGGCCCGGACCGGCCAGCGGAAACTCCCGATTCACGACGCACACTTTGCCGCTCGACACGTAGTCGCGCACCAACAGCGGCAGGAGATCGTCATGCAACTCCCTGCAGTGCGGGCAGTCAAAACTGCTGAACACTTCGAGAATGATGGGCGAATTCGTCCCGCCCAGGGCCTTACCCGAGTCGAAGGACGCGGCAATTGCCAGGCAGGGAAGCAAAGCAGCGGCTAACAGAGTGCGTTTCATGTATATCTCACATTGTACGCGACGGGACCCGCAGCGGTTGTTGGCGCGGTGGCGCTGCGCGAGCTTTCCTGGTTGCGAAAACCGCGAGACCCTCACGACCCCTGCTTTAGGGGCGCGTTCCGTTTTACCCGCCGCATCAAGAAGATCAGCGGGATGATGACCAGGAACAGGAACCCCATGATGCGGAACGCTTCGACAAAGCTCAGCAACGCCGCCTGCTGCTGAACGTTGCCATACAGCAGGCCTGCGCTCTGGCGCCCAGCCGTGACCCAGTCCGAACCGTGATGAAAGAGCATGGCCCGGCCCTGCGCGAAGCTCTGCTGCGCCGGCAGGCTGTAAGGCGTGACGTGCGCGACCAGAACCGACTGATGGAACTGCGAACGCCGGGCCACCCAGGTGGTGACGAACGAAATCCCCACGCTGGAGCCGATATTGCGAGTCACACTGTAGAGGCTGGTGGCATATCCGGTATCCCGCTGAGTTATGGGAGCCATGGTGAGCACGGTGAGGGGAACGAAGATGAATGCCATGCCCACGCCCTGATTGATCTGATACCAGAAGATGTCCCAGGTGCCCGATTGCAGATCCATCCCCGAATATCCGAAAAACGCCAGGCTGGCAACCGCAAATCCGAAGACCAGCATCCGGCGACCGTCCCATCCCCGGCCCAGCAGGCTACCGACCAGCGGCATGCAGATTGCGGTGCCTATCCCGCGCGGGCTGGTCCAGAACCCTGCCGTTACAGCCGTCCACCCGAGCAGCGTCTGCATGAACAGCGGCAGCAACACCAACGTGCCATACAAAACGAATCCGAGGACGAACACCAGCGCGATGCCGGCTGCGAAATTCCGGTGCTTGAGCAGGCGAAGGCGCACGATCGGATCATCGATCGAAAGCTGCCGCAGGACGAATGCAGTCAGGCCGGCGGCCGCAGTCACCGCCAGGGCAATGATGAAACGGGAACCGAACCAATCCGCCTCCTGGCCCTTATCCAGCATGATCTGCAAAGCGCCCATGCCGACCGCCAGCATCCCCAGGCCCCACAGATCCACGCGCATGCCACCGCGGTGGAGATAGGGAGGATCGTAGAGGAACAGCGAGATCATGATGAGGCTGGCGAGTCCGATCGGTAGGTTAATGTAAAAAACCCAGCGCCAGGAGTACGTATCGGTGAGCCAGCCACCGAGGGTCGGTCCCAGAATCGGCGCAGCCACGATGCCCAGCCCCCAAAACCCCATAGCCTTGCCACGTTCGTCACCGGGAAACTCTTCGAGGAGCACCGCTTGAGAAAGCGGCTGCAAACCGCCGCCCGTCGTCCCCTGGAGGACGCGGAAGCAAATCAACGCCGTGAGATTCGGAGCCAGCCCGCAGAGCACGCTCGAGGCGGTAAACCCGGTGACTACGATCAGCAGCAGCCGCTTCCGCCCGATCAGGTTGGCCAGCCAGCCGGTGATCGGCAGAATTACCGCGTTGGCCACCAGGTACGAGGTCAGGACCCACGTCGCTTCATCGACGGTGGCAGAGAGATTCCCTGCAATGTGCGGCAGACTGACATTGACAACCGAGGTGTCCAGCACCTCCATTACGGCGCTGGACATCACGGCGACCGCAATCAGCCAGCGGTTGGCGCGATGATGGTCAACTCCGGCAGCGCTCATGACCGCTGGACGATACCTGGAGTTTCTATTTTGACGCCCGGTTGCAGTCCCAGTCAACGCCCTTGGCGATCGTCTCTTTCAGTTATGTGTTGCCGGACCGCTCCCATCGGGCGTTGCCGGATACCACGCCGCCTCGCAGCCTTCCGGTGCCGCTTGAAACGTGATTAAATCGATTCATCCGGACCGGGACGTCCGGACGGGAGATTCCATTGTTGTCGAGAATCCTCATCATCGGAACGCTGTCTGCTGCAATGGCTTTCGCGCAGGGCGGCGGATGGGGGCACCGGAGCGAGGACCCCAGCGGCGGCATGCTGGCGCAAAGGCAGAACCAGCTCGACCAGTTCGCGGACAGACTGAAGCTCAACAAACAACAGCGGGCCGAGGCCGAAACGATTCTGGATGCCGCACGCGAAGCAATGGCGCCGGCCCAACAGAAGCTGCTCGAAGCGCGGAGGAACCTGGCTGCGGCTCTGATTGGCGGGCAACCCGACGATGCCATCGATCAACTTACCAAGACCTACACCTCTCTTTCCGCCCAGACCAAAGCCGTGGAAGCCAATGCGTTCGCCAAGATCTGCGCCCTGCTCAAGCCCAATCAACAATCCAGAGCCGTGCAGAATTTCGGATTGATGGCGCAGTTGTTGGAGCAGGGGCAGATGGGCGGTCAATGGGGAGGCGGCCAAGGCGGCCGGAGATGAGCTCAACGAATCTTACGCGAAGCGCGCCTCTGTTCTTGCGGCTTTTATCGGCGGGAGTCCTGGCCGCGTCGCTGGCCTCGGCGCAGTGGGGCGGCCGGGGCGGTGGCGGAACCGGTGGCGGCGATATGAGCCCGCGGCGGGAGCAGCCATCTGGGACGCGGATGGACCGGATCACCGCCATGCTGTCGCTGGACTCCGAACAACGGAAGCAGGTGAAAGATCTCCTCGATTACGGCCAGAAGGCGGCCGCTCCCGTTCGCGACCAGTTGGCCGCCGCCCAATTGGAAATCGCCCAATCGGTTCAGGCAGGCAAGAGCCAGGATGAAATCGGCGAGACGATCGACGCCTACGCCGTCCTGGACACGCAGATGACCGCGATTGAGCTGCGGTCGCTCGCCAAGATCAGCAAGGTGCTCACTCAGGAACAGCAAGCCAGGCTGGGCGGCCTGTTCTGGATGATGCGCGGAATCTTCAAGAACAGGAACTGGAACGACGCCGGCGGCTGGTGAGGTTAGGGATTCACCAGTTCTCCATCCGCTCCACAACGGCGCACCAACCGCTTCACCCCATCGCCCGAATCTGCGCCAGCGCCTTCTCCAGTCCTTGCTGCGCGGCGGCAGAAAGCGAAGCGCCGAGCTCGAAGGATTCGGCGCCGATGCCGATTAGCACCGCCTCGGGCGCCTTGCCATATACCTCCAGCGCCAACCGCAGCAGCCAGCCAGGCGAGCACCAGTGGGTCGATGCGCTCTCGCCGTCCACGGGCACAATTTGCACGTCGCCGGGCGCCAGGTCGGCGCGCGCGTCGATGAACACCACCCTTTCCTCGGCCGCCAGGCGCTCGGCCAACTCGGGCACCAACTGCGGCACGGCTATTCCACCCAAGATGGTCGCCAGCCGCGGCCCCACGGCGTCGTCTCCGCGCAGGCAATTGCCGTACCCGACAATCAGCGGCTGCCGCCGTGGCGCGCGCAGTCTTCGGTGCTGCGTTGAGATTCGTCTCGATGTGTCTTTCGCGTGTGGCAGGCGCCGGCAATCGCCGCCTGACGGTCGCGGCTCTGGAGGCGCATCGGAGCGGATGGCGTGATCAGTCATCAAAAGACACTCGCCCGCAAGCGGGCGTTGGCAGGTTGCAACCTGCCCCACGTATTTACGTGCGCGCCTCATCGAGCAGCGCTCCGTCCGGTCCGCGCAATTCAACGGCTACCGGCGTCGCGCCGCCGGCGTGCGTGGAGCAGCTCAGACACGGGTCATAAGCCCGCACCACCGCCGACACGCGGTTCAGCATGCCTTCCTGCAGCTTCCCGCCATCGACAAAGTGCTTGGCCGTTTCTTCCACGCTGCCTGCGATCGCCAGCGCGTTGTGTCCCGTCGCCACAATCAGGTTGGCCCAGACGATTCCGCCGTCCTCGTTCACCTTGTAGTGATGAATCAGCGTTCCCCGCGGCGCCTCGATCATGCCGATTCCTTCGAGCGCGTTCACGCCCGCCCGAGCGCGCACGTGGGTGTCCAGAATGCGCGGATCGTGCAACAGCACTTCCATCCGCTCCAACGCATAAAGCGCCTCAATCAGGCGCGCATAGTGGTAGAGGAATGAACTGCGCGGCGTCCGCCCGAAGCGCTCGCGGAACTCGGTCAGCTCCTTATCGGCTTCCGGCGTGCCGCACCGGTCCGCGACGCTCAATCGCGCCAGCGGACCCACGCGATATATACCCGCCGGAAATCCACGCGGCCGGAAGAAAGGCGCCTTCATGTATGAGTCTTTTTGGGACGCTTCCGCGATGTACGACGCGTATTCTTCGGCCGGGACCTGATCTTCGACCACCGCACCCTCGGCGTCGCGGAACCGCAACCCGCCATCGTAGAGTGCGATCGCGCCGGCCCTGTCCACCAGCCCCGCGCTCATCATCGGCGCCGTGCCGAAGTTGCGGATCTCTTCGTCGAACCGGTCTAGCACGCTTTTGAAAAGCCCGAGCGCCCGCCGCGCAATGTCCTTGGCCTGCGGCAGCCCGGCCAGTATCTCGTTCCGCCCGGCGGCGCCAAGCGGTTCTTTCATTCCACCCGGAACGATCCACGACGGATGCACCCGCTCTTTGCACAGTATCTCGATCGCGTGCTGCCCGAACTTTCGCAGCTCGATGCCATCGCGCGCCAGCTCCGGGTGCTTTTCGATGACACCGATCACGTTGCGATGCGCCATGTCCGAATCGAAACCGAGCAGCAGATCCGGCGACGAGAGGTGAAAGAAGCTCAGCGCGTGGGACTGCACGAATTGCGCATAGTGGACCAGTTCCCGCAGCAGTGCGGCGGTCTTGGGAATCCGCACGGCAAGAATAGCGTCGCACGCCTTGGAAGACGCCAGCAGATGGCTGATGGGACAGATGCCGCAGACCCGCGAGGTGATCCCCGGCATTTCGTAGAACGGGCGGCCCTCGGTGAACTTTTCGAACCCGCGGATCTGCGTCACGTGGAACTGGGTGCGCGTCACCTTGCCGTCGTCTCCCAGATGGATGGTAATCTTCGCATGCCCTTCAATGCGGGTTACCGGATCGATCGTGATGCGTTTCATGCGGGAGCCTCCTACCCGAACTTCACCTTGGAACTGAGGTCGGGCTTTCGGCCCGCCAGCAGGTCGCCGAGAACGCTGAGGATGGCCTTGGCCGCGGGAGGGCATCCGGGTACATGCAAATCCACTTTGACGAATTCGCGCACTGGCCGCGCCTGAGGCAGCAGCGCCGGCACTCCATCCACCGGCACGCCCTTCGCCTCCTGCACGCCCTCTACATAAATCGATTGCAGCAGCTTCTGCACCGGCAGGCCGTTCCGCATCGCGGAAACGTTGCTGGTCACCGCGCAGTCACCCAGCGCTACCAGGGTGCGCGTCCGGCTGCGGATTTTCTGCAGCTTCTTTAAATCTTCCTGGCTGCTCACCGCTCCTTCCACCAGGGTGACGTCCACGCCCTCGGGAAATTCCTGCGCATCCACCAGCGGGCCATACACCAGATCCGCCTTGCCCGCCACGTCAATAATGGCCGCGTCGATATCGAGCAGCGACATGTGACAGCCCGAGCAGCCGTCCAGCCACACCGTTGCCAGCTTCAGCCGGTTCATGGGCGGGCTCCTTTCAGCAGCGCCAACGCGCTGATGTTTTCGTGGCGCTTCGCCATCTCTTCCACCGCGAACCCTTTCTCGATCAACGCGCCCGTCGGGCATGCCTGCACGCATTTGCCGCAATTGGTGCAACTCGCCGCCGATCCCCACGGCTGGTTCAGCTCACTCGTGATCCGCGACCGAATCCCGCGGTTGGCCACTGCCCAAACGTGCGCTCCTTCCACTTCCGCGCAGACGCGCACGCACCGGGTGCACAGCACGCACCGGTTGTGATCCAGCACGAAACGGTTGTGCGAGAGGTCCACGGGCAGCCGCGGATAATTGTACGGATAACGAACGCTGCTCACGCCGAGCGATTTGGCCAGCGATTGCAGCTCGCAATGCCCGTTCGAGACGCACACCGCGCAAACGTGGTTGCGCTCCACCAGCAGCAGCTCGATCACCATGCGGCGGTATCGCGTGAGCTGCGGCGAGGTGGTGGTCACCGACATGCCGTCCTGCGCCGGCGTGGTGCAGGCCGGCAGCAGGCGCCCAACGCCCGCCACCTCCACCACGCACAAACGGCAGGCTCCCACCGCGGTGAGCCCGGCCATGTAACACAGCCTCGGAATCTCCTTCCCCGCCCCGCTCGCCGCTTCGAGGATCGTCATTCCCTCGGTGGCGCTCACCAGCTCGCCGTCAATCCGGATCGAGATTTTCTTTTGCGCCATCTTTATCTCCCGCTCGCCCCTTTCACGTCGCAGCGCAGGCAGCGGCACGCTTCCTCGGCAGCCTCTTCCAGCGTCAGTCCCGTAACCACCTCCTCGACGCTCTTCACCCGGGTGTGGGCGGGGAGTTGGCTGGGATGGTGGCGGCGGCTCTCGCTCGGCTGCAGGGGAGCTTCTTGTGCGTATTCGAAGTCCGGAAACAGCCGCGCCCACCGGCGCACGCCCATCAGCCGCTCGTCGATGTTCCGCGCCGCTTTCTTTCCGTAACCCATCGCGTTCGACAGGTTCGAAGCGCCGCTCACCACGTCGCCGCCGGCGAAGAATCGCGGCCGGCTGGTTTCCATCGAGTAGCGGTCCACGTCGATGGTTTTCTGCTCGCTGATTTTCAGGCCGGAGGCGTGCAACAGGTCCAGGTCCACGGATTCCCCGACCGCCAGGATTACGCTGTCGCACTCGTAACGTTGGATCTCGTCGGTCGGAACCGGCTTGCGGCGGCCGGAGGAATCGTACTCGCCCAGCTTCGTCTTCACCACTTCCACCGCCTTCACCCGCCCGTCGGGCGTCCCGATGATGCGGTGGGGAGCCACCAGGAACAGGATCTTGGCGCCCTCTTCTTCGGCTGCCAGGGTCTCCTCTTCAATAGCAGGCATGTCTTTCCGCTCACGGCGATACAGGATCAGCGCCTCCGCCCCCATCCGCAGGGCCGTGCGCGCCGAATCGATGGCCGCGTTCCCGCCGCCAATCACCGCCACTTTACGGCCCACCGCGATTTCTTCCTGGCGTGCCACCGCTTCCAGGAAGGGCAGCGCCGGCCACACACCCTTCAATTCGGTGCCCGGCAGGTACACCCACCCTTCCTTCCACGTTCCGAAAGACAGGAAAACCGCGTCGAACCGGTCGTCGAGGTCGCTGAGCGGCAGGTCGAAGCCGACCCGCGTATCGAACACGAACTTGACCCCCATCCGTTCGATGAGCTGGATCTCCTTTCGCAACACTTCTTTCGGCAGCCGGTACTCGGGCAGCACGTACCGCAGCATGCCGCCGGCCTCCGCTTTACTTTCGTACACGCTGACTTCGTGACCCAGCATCGCCAGATAGTATGCGGCGGTAAGACCGGCCGGCCCCGCTCCGGCCACCGCGATCTTGCGGCCGCTAGGCGGGAATCGCCGCGCCACCACCCGCGCATTCAGTTCTTCGTACCGATCCGACGCGAATACCGTGTCGGCAATCAGCCGGTGCACATCGCGCATGTTCACCGCTTCATCCAGCGTCTGGCGGCGGCACCGGTTGTCGCACGGATGCTGGCATACGCGCCCGGTGGACGCGGGCAGCGGATTGTCGATCACCACCGATTCGTACGCTTCATCCAGCTTGCCTTCCTTGTAAAGTTCCAGGAAGCGCGGGATATTCATATGCAGCGGGCAACTGTTTTCGCAAGGCGAAAGCACCAGCTCTTCGCAGACGCCCGCCCGGCAGCGCCGCGCCACGATGTGGTCTTCGAATTCATGGCGGAAATGGCGCAGCGCGGTCAGCACCGGGTTCGGCGCCGATTGGCCCAGCCCGCACAAAGAGCAGTCGCGAATCATCCGGCCCAGGTCTTCCAGCACCTCGAAATGCTCGTGAGTGGCCACCCCCTGGGTGAACGAGTTCAGAATCTTCAGCGCTTTGTCCAGGCCCACCCGGCAGGGCACGCACTTTCCGCAGGATTCGGAATGGGTGAACTCGATGAAGAACCGCGCCACGTCCACCATGCAGTTGTCTTCATCCATCACCACCATGCCGCCCGAGCCCATGATGGAGCCAATTTGCGCCAGGCTCTCGTAGTCCACCGTGGTGTCGAACATTTCTTGCGGGATGCAACCGCCCGAAGGCCCGCCGGTCTGCACGGCCTTGATCGCCTTGCCACTGATGCCGCCCTCGCCGATGTCGTACACCAGCGTCTTGAGCGGCGTCCCCAGCGGCAATTCCACCAGTCCCGAGTTGGTGACCTTACCCACCAGCGAAAAAACTTTGGTCCCGGCGCTTTTCGTGCTGCCGGTTTCGGTGAACCAGGCGGCGCCTTTGGTGACGATGGGCGCGATGTTGTACCACGTCTCCACGTTGTTGATGTTGGTTGGCTTGCCCCACAACCCCTTCTGCGCCGGAAACGGTGGACGCGGACGCGGCCGTCCGGCCATGCCTTCGAGCGACGCAATCAGGGCCGTCTCCTCGCCGCACACAAAGGCCCCCGCGCCTTCCACCAGCGAGATATCGAACTGAAACCCGCGGCCCAGGATGTTCTCGCCCAACATGCCGTACTCCCGCGCCTGCTCGATGGCGCGCTCCAGCCGGTGAACCGCCAGCGGATATTCGGCACGCACGTACACGATACCTTCGGGGGCGCCCATCACGTAAGCGCCGATGATCATACCCTCGAGCAGCGCGTGCGGGTCGCTCTCGATTTCGTTGCGGTTCATATAGGCGCCGGGGTCGCCTTCGTCCGCGTTGCAGACGATGTATTTCTGGCTGACCTTGGTCTTCGCCAGGAACTCCCACTTGTTTCCGGTGAGATATCCCGCGCCGCCCCGCCCGCGGAGTTTCGACGCCTTGATCTGCTCGATCACCGCCTCCGGGTGCCCCTCGATCAGAACCTTATATAACGCCTGGTAGCCGCCGACGGCCATGAACTCTTCGAGATCGTCCGGATCGATGAAGCCGCAATTCCGCGTGACGATCTTCTTCTGCCCTCGGAAGAAAGGAACCTCATCCCAATTGCGCAGCTCCGGCCAGCCGGTTCCATATTTGATGTGCGCAGTGATGTGGTCCCATTCCTCGATCTTGCAGTACACCAGGTCCGGGGTTACGTTGCCGGTCGCCACGTCGTGCAAGATGCGCGTCACATCGCTCGACTGTACACGGCGCAGGACAACCAGCGGCCGTCCCGGCAGGCGCACGGTCACCAGCGGCTCCTCCGAGCAAGGTCCGAGGCAGCCTACGCTTGCCAGCGACACGTCCGCGCCCGTGCGGTCGATCTGCTCGGCGAAGGCGTGGTACAGGCCCTCGGCGCCGTTGCCGCGCCCGCAGGTGCCCATTCCGACCGCAATGCGGGGGCGGGAGGGCATCAGTTTCGCCAAGCCCTGCTCGCGAACCTCGCTAAATGCGTTGATATCCAGAATCCGCGTCATCGGTCATGACCCTCGGCAATGGCCGCCACCTCGCGCGCCAGCGTCCGCTCGTTCACATGGCCGCAAATGCGATGGTCCAGTTCCACCACCGGCGCCAGGGCGCACTGCCCGAAGCATGCCACCGTGCGAATCGTGAATTTCCCGTCCGTCGAGGTGGGCGAATCGTCCTCACCGGCGCCGATCCCCAGATCCAGCCGGACGCTTTCCAGCAGGCTGCGCGAACCCCGCGTGTGGCATGCCGTCCCGCGACAGATGCAGATGGTGTGCTCCCCTTGCGGCTGCAGGTTGAACAGCGCATAGAACGTCGCCACGCTATAGATCCGCGCCGGCGGAATCTTCATCGCCGTCGCGATGTAGCGCAGGCTCGCTTCCGGCAGATACTTTTGGGGATGGCGGTTCTGGACGGCTTCCAGGATGGCGAGCAGCGCACCGGGGCGGCCGTTGCGGCTGGCAATCACCTGGTCGATGAATGCTTCCATAACTTCAAAATAACACCTATATCTCCGAATTAAAAATGTGCTGGAGACAGGGCAACGATCGCAAACGCGCGATTATAGCGTGGAAGGACGGTCCGTTTTTTTCAGCAGCATCATGGTGCCGAGAATCATCAAATCCGAAAATTCGACGTTCGGCGGAGCCGCAGAGATATCGAGGTCGTTGGTGAGAAGCCTCGCCTTCGCCACGCGGAAACCGGCGGCCAGAACATCACGGTAAAATCGGTCCGCCGAATACCCATTGAGCGAAAGATATGCCGGCAACATGTGGTTGAGAACCAGGCCGCCCTGTTCCGGATGTTCCGACGCGTAGCGTTCCACGTGCCCGCGGACCCAGTCCGATTGCCGCGTCAAATGAAAATACGGCTCCGCGATGAAATCGCAGAGATGGCTTCCCAGGTGATTCCGATACCAGGGGTAGACCTGGATAAAAGCGCGGCCGCCGCCGCTGAGAACGCGGTGAAGTTCGGAAAGAACCGCCGGAACGTCGCGCACATGCTCGAATGCGGACCACGAGAAGACGAATTCGAATTGGCCATCGTCGAATGGAAACCGGGTGCCTTCGTAGCAGCGGTACACGATTCGCGTTTTGTAGTCGCCGGGAGGCACAATGCCGTGCTTGCGCAGTTTCTCGGCGGCCGCTTCCAGATGATCCGGCGCTCTTCGATGGAGATCCAGTCCTACAATTTGCGCCACACCCTGGGCCAGCAGGCCGAAGTCGGTCAACATCTCTCCGCAGCCCAAATTCAGCATGCACTTGCCCGAAAGATCCCCGCAAAACTCGACGGTTTGCCGCGGAACGTCGTAATAATGGCTTCTGATCCATTCCGCTTCGCTTGGAATGAACGTTCCCGTCGTCGCTGGCGGCTTGCGTTCTTGATTCCTCGAAGTCCCGAAAACCGCGCGAGAGACCGCCTGAAACCGCTCGAAGAGTCCGCCCTTGACGCGGCCGCTCAGCCGTTCGAACATCGTCGTCTCCCGCGGTTTGTGGTCCAGCACGAAGAGGCTTAGTGAGGCAGCAGTCAGTTAGCGGTACTTCCGGCCCTTGGCACAACCTCGCGCACGGAACCGCGGAGATGCCAGGAGCCTTGGAACGCCCAGGCGGCCCCAAGCGATCTTAGCATAATGGGAACGCCAGGCTTTCGGCTGGAACGATGCATCCGGATACCGCCGGGCGGCTTTGAGGCTGCCGAGTGGCCGCGCAACGGGCTTACGCGTGGCGCAGTGCGAGCACGGCGTTAAGGCCGCCAAAGGCGAAGGAATTCGATATCGCCCACTCCACCTGCGCCTGGCGCGCCTGGTTGGGGATCACGTCCAGGTCGCATTCCGGATCGGGCAGATTGTAGTTGGCGGTGGGCGGCAGCACACCGTCGCGCAGCGCCAGCACGGTGGCCAGGCATTCCAGGGCCGCGGCCGCGCCGAGCGCATGGCCGTGCATCGACTTGGTGGAGCTGACCGGCAGCTTGCCGGTGTGCGCGCCGAACACTGCCCGCAGCGCCGCGGTTTCGGTAGCGTCGTTGGCCAGCGTGCCGGTACCGTGGGCATTGACGTAGCCGATCGCCTCCGGCGCCAAATCCGCGTCGCGCAAGGCCGCGCGCATGGCCTTGGCCGCGCCTTCCGCCGAAGGCTGCGTGATGTGGCAGGCGTCAGACGACATGCCGAAGCCGACGATTTCCGCGTGAACGATTGCCCCGCGCGCGAGCGCGGCTTCGAGCGGTTCCAGCACCAGCATGGCCGCGCCTTCGCCCAGCACCATGCCGCGCCGGTCCTTGGAAAACGGCCGGCAGGTTTCGGGCGACACCACCCGCATCGCCTCCCATGCTTTGAGAATGCCGAAACTGAAGGGCGCTTCGCTGCCACCGGCCAACGCCAGGTCGGTCATACCGCTGCGCACCATCCAGAAAGCCTGGCCGATGGCGTGGCCGGCGGAGGAGCACGCGGTAGAGATGGTGTAGCTGGGGCCGGTAATGCCAAACTCCATCGAGATATGGCTGGCCCCCGCGTTGGCCATGGTCTTGGGAATGGTCAGCGGGTGCACGCGATTCAGGCCCATCTTGTAGACGTCCTGGAAACCGACGTCCTCCGTGCTCTGCCCGCCCACGCAGGAGCCGGTAATGATGGCAGCGGTCTCGCGCAACTCCGGCGTCCATTGGATGCCCGCACAGGTCACGGCTTCGCGGGCGGCGATTACGGCGAACTGCGCGAAGCGGTCGATGAAGTCGGCGCGCCGGTCGTCGAAATAGCCCTGGTGGCTGTAGCCGCGCACCTCGGCGCCGTTGCGAAAACGCAGTTGCGATGTATCGGTGGATTCAATCGGGGCGATCCCCGAGCGGCCGTGGCGCAGCGACTCGGCGACTTCGGCGGTATTCCGGCCGAGCGCGCAGATGGCGCCCAGCCCGGTGATAGCAACGCGGCGCATCCTTACTGGCCGGCCTGCGTTTCCGCCGCCGCCGCTTTGGCCGCCAGCAGCTTCTCCACCCCAACACACATGTCGCGCACGCCTCGCACGCTGCGCACCTCGTCGTCGGGAATGTTGATATCGAATTCGTTCTCGAGCGCGAACAGAATCTCCACCGCGTCCATGGAATCGATCCCCAGTTGCTGAAAATCGCTGTCAATGGTGACCGTCTCCAAGGGAATCCGTTTGGAGGTAGCGATCGATTTGCGAACCCGTTCTATCAAGTCGTCGGACATAGAAGTTGGCTTACCGTTTCCAATTTGTAACCCCGCTCCTGCAACAGGGGAACCAGGCGGCGCACGGCCTCGATCGTGGTACCGATGTCAGGCCGCGGGCGAAGCTCCCGGCCATCGTGCAGGCACAGGATCGAGCCGTTGGATACGCGTCCCGCCATCCGTTCCACGACGGCCCCAGCCACCAGATTCCAATCATAGCCGATTACAGTCCACATGACGCCATTCAGGCCAAGCCGCCGCTGCGCGCGCCGCATGCCGAACCAGCGGACGCCATAGGGCGCACGATACCAAACGGGCCGCACCCCGGTGTGCTCCAGGATAACCTGTTGCGCACGCGCCATGTCGGTCTCGATGAATCGCGCCGAGCGGAAGCAGCACAGCGGGTGGTTGTAGCCATGGTTGCCGATCTCGTGCCCGGCTTCCGCCACCGCGCGCGCGGCAGCGGGCAGCCGCGCCACATTGGCGCCGCACGGGAAGAAGGTGGCCGGTGCGCCGTGGGCCGCCAGAATTTCCAAAATGCGCGGCGTGCCCTCGCTAGGGCCGTCATCGAAGGTCAACGCCACCGACCGCCGCCCGCGCGGCCCGCGCCACACCGAGGGACCGAACACGGCCGAGGCCCGCCCGCGCACCGCCCACGCCATCGCGGCCGCGCCACAAGCCACGGAGCCGCCGGCAATCGGAAGCGCGGAAATCATAACCTCTCATTGTATGGTGGCCCAGACTCCCGTTTTGCATCCTGGCGCGGGCGGCCCGCGCCCCGGCTATCCCACGTACCGCGCGTACAAACTTCGCGCGACGCCGGGGTCGCTGGTGCCTTTGATGATGGCGCGGCCATCGGGGAAGATCGTCAGTTCGTAAGGCGGCGCCAGGAATCGCACCGCGAACTCGCTGGAGCGCACTTCGCCGAGCGGCTCCAGGCGCGCGCGCAACTCTTCCAGGTCGATCGGGCCTTCGCGCTCCCGGACTTGCACGGCGTCTCGCCCGCACATGCGCACCGGAGGGCGCGCCGATTCCTCGAGATAAGGAAACTCGCGCCGCGCGCAGGTGGGGCAATCGGCATCGCGCGCCGGTCCGTCGATCTGGCGGATTCCGCCTTCCCAAACATCGATGGTGGTGATGCGCGCTCGGACAAGGCCGGCGTGCCCGCTGAGGATTTTCAGCGCATCGGCCACTTGCAGCGACGCCACGGCGGAGATAATCGTGTTCAGCACGCCGGCGGTCTCGCAGGTCGGCTGCGGTCCGGCGGGCGGTTCGGGATAGACGCAGCGCAGGCACGCGGTGTGGCCGGGAATCACGGGCATGGCGATTCCGTAACTGCCTACCGCGGCGCCATAAATCCACGGAATGCCCCGGCTCACCGCAAAATCATTGATCAGGTAGCGTGTTTCGAAGTTGTCGGTGCCATCGAGGATCACCCCGGCGCCGCCCAGCAGATCGGCGGCATTTTCTGCCGTCAGATCCGCTACCACGCCGCGCACCGCAACTGAGGAATTGATGCGCTCCAGCCTGCGTGCAGCGGCAGCCGCCTTGGGCAAAGCTTCGGCCGCATCCGATTCTTCAAACAGCCACTGGCGATGGAGATTGGCAGGCTCGACGTAATCGCGGTCGATGATGGTGAGCCGGCCAACGCCCGCCCGCGCCAGCGCCGCCGCGTGAAAACTGCCCAGGGCGCCGCAACCGGCCACCACCGCGTGGGCGCGCAGCAGCGACTCCTGGCCCGCCTCGCCGATGCCCGCAAACAGAATCTGCCGCGAGTAGCGCTGGCGCTCGGCCGCATTCATCATTTCGATGGTAACAAACCTGCTCTAACTCGCTACGCTATTATGTTTCTGGTGCGCCGTCCGTTCGCCAGCGTCTTTCGCATCGTTGTGCTATCCCTAGCCTCGCCAATGGTTCTGCTGCTTGGTCAGGACGCATCTTGGGAGGGCAAGCGGATCGCCGCCATCCAGTTTGAGCCAAGCCGACAACCACTCGACCTGGCTGAAATCAACCAGATCCTGGCGCTGAGACGTAACCAGCCGTTGCGCCTGGCCGACGTCCAGGCCAGCATCGAACGCCTCTTCGCCACAGGCCGGTATGCCGACATTCAGGTGGATGCCGAGCCGTACCAGGATGGCGTGGTGGTGCGCTTCCTCACGAAGAACACTTGGTTCATCGGTCACGTGGTGGTAACGGGCAAGGTCTCCAGCCCGCCCAACTCAGCGCAGCTCGAAAACGCAACCCAGCTCGATCTGGGCCAACCCTACACGGATGCCAGCCTGGCCGCTGCGGAAGCCGGCCAGAAGAAGCTGTTGGAATCGAACGGCCTGTTCCGCAGCAATGTGCAGCCGGTTCTCGATTGGGACGACACCTACCAGCAGGTTCACATCCGCTTCGAAATCGACAGCGGCCCGCGGGCCGGTTTCGCCGCGCCCACAATCGAGGGCAATCCCGAGCTCGACCGCGCTTCCATCCTGCGCGCCACCGAATTCCGGCGCTGGCTCATTCACACCTGGAAACCGATGACGCAGACCCGTCTGCGCGAGGCGATGGAGGGCGTGCGCGCGCTCTACGCCAAGGACCACCGCCTGGAAGCCAGGGTCACGCTGGAAGACGTGAAATACGACGCCGCCACCAATCGCGCTGCTCCGGCGCTAGCCATCGACCCGGGCCCGCGCATCCGCCTCCAGGCCATCGGCGCCAAGATTTCGGAGCGCAGCCTGCAGCGCTTTGTACCGATTTTCCAGGAGCGCTCAGTCGATGCCGACCTTCTCGCCGAAGGCGCTCGCAACCTGGAAGACTACTTTCAATCCGAAGGCTACTTCGAGGCCGAGGTCGAATTCAAGCAGCAGCGTGTCACCAACGACCAGGCCACCATCGACTACCTCATCAACCTCGGCGCGCGGCACAAGCTGGTCTTCATCGGCATCCAAGGCAACCGCTACTTTACGACCAACGACATACGGGAACGCATGTTCCTGCACACCGCCTCCTGGCTGCAGTTTCCGCACGGGCGTTACAGCGCCGACCTGCTGCGGCGCGATGAGGATTCGATTGTCAGCCTGTACCAGTCCAACGGGTTCCGCGATGTGAAGGTGACCGACCGGCTGGACGACCACTATCAGGGCCACAGCGGCGAGCAAGCGGTGTGGATCTTTATCGACGAGGGCGCACAAACCTTCGTCAACAGCGTCACCGTGGACGGCATCGAACAGCTCGACAAAGCCAAGATCCTTCCCCTGCTCAGCTCGGTCGCGAACCAGCCGTTCAGCGAGTTCAATGTGGCCGTGGACCGCGACGCCATCCTGGCGCAGTATTACCAGAACGGCTTCCCCAACGCCACCTTTGCCTGGAGCTCCAGGCCCGCCGGGCCGAATCGCGTGGATGTGCGCTACACCATCCACGAGGGCGGCCGCGAGTTCGTGCGCCAGGTACTCTTCAATCCGGGCGGCCTGGCGCATACCCGTCCCGGCCTCGTGTACCGTAATCTGCAGCTTAACCCTGGTGATCCGCTATCGTCCATCGCGATGAGCGATACGCAGCGCCGCCTTTACGACCTTGGCATCTTCTCGCGCGTCGACATGGCGATTCAGAATCCGGATGGAGAGACGGATCAGAAGTACGTGCTTTACGATCTCGACGAAGCGCGGCGCTATTCGGTGTCGATAGGTGTGGGCGCCGAATTCGCGCGCATCGGCGGCTGCAATTATTGCCTGGATGCGCCGGCCGGGCAAACCGGATTTGCGCCGCGCGTCTCCTTCGGCGTGACGCGCTCCAATCTGTGGGGCATCGCACACAGCATCAGCCTGCGTACGCGCTTCTCCACGCTCGAGCAGGAGGCGCTTCTCAATTATGAGTGGCCTCATTTCCGTGGCAACGAGAACTTAGTACTCACCTTCACCGGCAGCTACGAGGATTCCAAGGACGTCCGGACTTTTTCTTATAAGAGCGAGCAGATCTCCACCCAGTTGAAGCAGCGAGTTAATAAGTCGATCACTCTGCTCTACCGCTACGCTTACCGCGCGGTGGACGTGAACCAGGCCACGCTGAAGATTTCGCCCGAGCTCATTCCGCTGCTCTCGCAACCGGTCCGGCTCGGCCTGCTTTCCGGCAACCTCATCCAGGACCGCCGCGACGATCCCCTGGACCCGCACAAGGGCGTTTACAATTCGCTCAACGTGGATTTCGCCGAGCACATTTTCGGTTCGCAACGCGACTTCGTGCGCGTGCTGGCCCGCAATTCCACCTACTACCAGTTGGGTAGCAAGGTGGTGCTGGCGCGCAGCACAGAGATTGGCAACATCGCCGCATTCCACTACGGCGGCACGGGGGAGGATGCCGTCCCGCTGCCGGAGCGCTTCTTCGGCGGCGGGGCATCGTCCGATCGCGCCTTCCCCGAGGATCAGTCCGGACCCCGCGATCCGGAAACCGGCTTCCCCATCGGTGGCAACGCCCTGTTCTTCAACGAGACCGAACTGCGGTTTCCGCTGATCGGCGAAAATATCGGCGGCGTGCTGTTTCACGACTTCGGGAACACGTTTACCGGCGCCAGCGATTTTTCCTTCCGCGTGAATCAGAATGGCCTCAAGGACTTCGATTACATGGTGCACGCGGCCGGCTTCGGCATCCGCTACCGCACCCCCATCGGCCCCTTCCGCGTGGACTTGGCCTACAGCATCAATCCGCCGCGGTTTTTCGGCTTCAAGGGGACCGAGCAGGATCTGGTGAACGCCGGTGTCTACCCTTGCCAAAACCCGGTCAACCTGTGCACCCAGCAAAGCGTGAGCCATTTTCAGTTCTTCTTTTCCATAGGTCAAACGTTTTGAAGAGGAAGGTCAAGTTGCGAGCTGCTGCGCCCATCTGCCTGGCTATTCCGGTGCTGGCCGCCACGCTTGCTTCGGCAACCATTATCGACCGCATCGCCGTTTCGGTGGGCAACCGTGTCATCACCACGGTCGACATCGATCGCGCGATTCGCGTGCCTGCGTTCCTGAACGGGCAGCAGCCGGATTTTAGCGCCGCGAGCAAGCGCGCTGCGGCCGAGCGCCTGGTGGAGCAGACCCTGGTACGCCGCGAGCTCGAGACCAGCCGCTACCCAACCCCGCTGCCCGCGGAAATCGAGCCCGCACTGGCCGCTTTTCGTCACCGCTACTACCCCGCCGACGCCGATTACCGCCGCGCGCTGGCCCAATACGGCATTAACGACCAGGACGTGAGAGACGCGCTGCTGTGGCAGCGCACTTTGCTCCAGTTCATCGACGTTCGTTTCCGGCCCGCGGTGCAAATTACCGGCGAAGAAATCCAGCACTATTTCGACACGGTTCTGGCGCCCCAGTTGCGCGCAGCGGAGCCCGGGAAAGAGATCTCCCTCGACGATTATCGCGGCCGGATCGAAGACATTTTGGCGGGCCAGCGCGAGGACCGCGAGATGGACAACTGGCTGCGCGAAGCGCGACGCCAAACGCCCATCGTCTATCACCCGGAGGCGCTCCAATGAAACACCGCCTCCGCTGGATGGGAGTTTGCGCGGCGGCCGTGGTCCTGCTTTTGGCGCTGGCCGGCGTGTTCGTGCTGCGCAGCGAATGGTTTCACGGCAAGGTGCGCGCCTGGCTGGTAAGCTCCATCGAGACCGCAACCGGCGGGCGCGCCGAAGTGGGCGCGTTTCGATTTGACTGGCGCGCCATGCGGGCCGAGGCCGATTCTTTTGTCCTCCATGGCACCGAACCCGCCGGCAAACCGCCGCTATTTCGTGCCGCCTCCATCTCCGTGGGTCTGAAAGTCGTTTCCCTGTGGAAGCGCGACATCGATATCCGTTCGCTCGACGTGGAAGCGCCGCGGATTGCCCTCATCGTCGATGCCGGCGGCCGCACCAACCTGCCGCAACCGAAAACACAAGGCCGCCGCGGCAACACCGTGGCGACGATTTTCAAGCTCGCCATCGGCCGTTTCCGCGTGGAGAGTGGCGAACTTCAAGTGGAATCGCACGCCAGCCTGCCGTTCGCGGCGCAGGGCCGCAACCTTCAGGCGGTGCTGGTTTATGACGCCGCCGGCCCGCGCTACCTGGGCAATATCAATATCGCGCCTCTCGATGTCAGCGCTCCCGGCGTGGCTCGAACCGCCCTCGCCGTAGGCGCCTCATTCGCCCTTGAGCCGAACCGCATCGCCATCGCCGCCGCCACTTTCGCCACCGGCAAATCGCGCTTGAGTCTTTCCGGCCAAATCGACAACCTGGCCGCCCCGCGCGCCTCCTTCGAGTTTCAAGCCCGCGTCGATAACGGCGATGCCGAACGCATTTTCGAAACCCGTCTGCTAGATCGCGGTACGGCGGAGGTGAAGGGCGGCGCCGTCTGGCGCGGCGGCGCAGACGTTTCGGTTGCCGGCCATCTGGAGGGCGCCGGCCTGGAATATCACGATGCCACCGTGAGGCTGCGCAATTTCGCCGTCTCCGGCCCGCTCACTTCCGATTTGCGTACTGTCATGGTGCGGCCGATGCGGCTTTCCGGCCTGGTGACGCTGGGTAGCGATTCGGTTCCTGCCGAGGTTACCGTGGCCGCCGCCGTGCTCCGCGGCCGCGATCTGGAATTGCGCCAGGTTTCGGTCGAAACCTTGGGCGGCAACTTCACCGGCGCCATCGGGCTGCGCTCCTTCGATCGCTACACGGTCAGCGGCGCCATCGCCGGTTTCGATGCGCGGCGCGTGGTGGGCCTCTACAGCCCCGCAGCGCTGCCGTGGGATGGCACGGCCGCCGGCTCCTTACGAGTGGAAGGCTCGTTCACCAACCCGGAGGAGTTGCATTTACACACCGAGCTTCAGATCGCGCCGGCTCCGGCCAGCCCGCCGGTCGATGGCGAGATCGCCGCCGATTACAATGCTCGCAGCCGCGTCCTCGATCTCGGCCATTCACGCCTTCGATTGCCGCACTCGCGCGTTGCCTTCTCCGGCGCCGTCGGCCGCGAGCTCACCGTCCATCTGGAAACGCGCGACCTGGGCGACCTGCTGCCGGCATTGGGCGAGCGCGCCGCCGCGCTTCCCTTGAAGCTCGATGGCGGTGCCGCGGTGTTCGACGGAAGAGTCAGCGGCAACCTGGACCATCCGCAGATCCAAGGTCGCTTGCTCGTAGCAGCCTTCACCTTCGAGGACCGCACGTTCGACGCGTTCGACACCGCGGTTACGGCCTCGCCGGACAACCTCCGGCTCGATCGCGCTGCCCTCACCCGCGCGGGCATGCGCGTCCAGTTCTCGCTGGCGGTGGCGCTGCACGATTGGGAAGCAGCCGGCCGAAGCGACATCTTCGGCAGCGCCACGATGCATCAAGCGCCGCTCGGTGAGCTGGTCGCGATGGCCGGCGGCTCGCGGGAATCGGCCACCGGGACGCTCAACGCCTCGATCGTCATCACCGGCGTCATCGCCGATCCGATTGTGCAGGCCGAGCTCGATGGAACTCAAGGCGAGATAGAAGGAGAGCCCTACGATCGCATCGCCGGCCGCGCACGCTATCGCGGCGGCACGCTCAACATTTCCGGCGGTGAGATCCAAGCGGGCGCCAAGCAAATCCTGGTCGCCGCCAGCTTCGCCCATTCTCCCGGCCACTTCAATACCGGCGCGTTACGATTTGAGCTCTCGACGAACGCCATGCCGCTCGATCAGGTCCACCTCCTCACAGCCGCGCGCCCCGGCGTCAAGGGCTCCCTCCAGGTGCAAGCGCGAGGCGCCGTCGATCTTGTTCTTCCGGAAAACGGCCGGCCGGGGTTCCGCATCCACGATCTGCACGCCGAAGTTTCCGGGAAAAAGTTGCAGTTGGGGGGTGGCAAACTGGGAGACTCCCGTCTGACCGCCGAGACCGAAGGCGGCGCGCTGCGGGCTCATTTGGAATCGAACTTCGCCGATTCCTCGATTGTCGGCGACGGCCAGTGGCGCCTGACGGGGGATTACCCCGGCAGCGCCACCATTCGCTTCACTAAGGTGGACCTGGAGCAACTGCGCGCCTGGCTCGCGCCCGCCGGATCGCTCAACGGTCTCGCCGGCGCTGCGGAAGCCTCGCTCCGACTCGACGGCCCTGCGCTTAACCCCCGGGAGATGACGGCTGAGTTGCGCATCGCGCGTCTCGAAATCGCGCCGGCCGCCTCTACTGGCCTCACACCCGGCGCCTTCACCCTTCGCAACTCCGGCGATATGGTCGTTACCTGGGCCGGCCCGGTCGTCACCGTGGAAACCGCGCGGCTGACAGGGCCCGATACGGATTTCAAGGTCACCGGCCGAGTGTCGCTGGAGCGCAAGAACCCGCTCGATGTCCGCGTGGAGGGCCGCGTCGGCCTGGCTTTGGTCCACGAGCTGAACCGCGACCTTACCGCCTCCGGCGTGGTGAAAGTGGATGCCGCCGTGCGCGGGACGCTGGCCGCGCCGCAAGTCGCCGGCCGCGTGGAATTCGCCGGCGCTGGCTTCAACATCAGTGACGTTTCCAATGGCATCTCCGCTGCCAACGGCGTCCTCCTGTTCAACGGCGACCGCGCCTCCATCCAGAGCTTCGCTGGCGAGACCGGTGGCGGCAAAATCGAGCTCAGCGGTGTTGCCGTCTATGGCGGCGAGGGGCCCACCGTGTTCCGCCTCCACGCCCGCGCCCTCCAGGTACGCGTGCGTTATCCGGAGGGCGTCAGCACCTTGGCCAACGCCGATCTGCGCTTCACCGGAACCACCGCCAGCAGCATTCTTTCCGGCACCATTACCGTGCTGCGTACTGGCTTCAGTGCGCAGTCGGATTTCAGCTCGCTGCTGGCGCAGTCCTCCGAGCCGGTACGCACGCCCGCGGCGCGCACCGGCCTGTTGGGTGGCCTTACCTACGATATCCAGGTCACCACCGCGCCGGATGTCCAGGTGCAGAGCGCCCTCGCGCAGGACGTCCAGGTGGAAGCCAATCTTCGCCTCCGCGGCACCTACGCCAGTCCGGCCGTGCTGGGCCGCGTCAATATCACGCACGGCCAGGTGCTCTTCTTCGGCACGCGGTACAGCATTTCGCAGGGATCGATCTCATTCTTCAATCCGGTCAATGTCGAGCCAGTGCTGAATGTCGATCTGGGGACCAAGGTCCGTGGCATCCAGGTCACGCTGACCGTCTCCGGGCCGCTCAACAAACTGAACCTGACTCCCAGCTCGGACCCGCCATTGCAATTCAGCGAAATCGTGGCGTTGCTGGCCACCGGCCGCACCCCCACCAACGAAGCGTCGCTTTCCTCCAGCGAGAACACCGCCGCGCCCGCCTGGCAGCAATCCGCCGCCTCGGCGCTGTTGGGCCAGGCCATTTCGAGCCCCGTCACCGGCCGCTTGCAGCGCTTCTTCGGCGTCAGCCGGCTGCGCATCGATCCCACCCTGCCCGGCACCGAATTCAACCCGCAGGCGCGCCTGACCCTGGAGCAGCAGGTCACGCCCGATATTACCTTCACCTACATCACCGACGTCACCACCAGCAACCCGCAGGTAGTGAGTGTAGAATGGGCCTTCGCCAAGAAGTGGTCCGTGGTGGTGGAACGAGACGAAAACGGCCTCGTCGGCATGGACATTCTTTTCAAGAAGCGTTTCTGAGATGGCGGCCGGGGATATGATTTAGCTTTGTATCAGGGCACGGCTTGAGCCGTGCCGGAGAGTCGCAGTAAGAAGCGGGCTTTAGAGGCTGCGGAAAAACGGCTCCGCAGCGATCGTTCGAGCTCGGTGGTGACAGTTGTGTCGTCGCCCGGTTTGTTCCAGGTCCGTCTTCATGCCGCTCCTCGCTCGTTTCGCCGCTCGTTTTCATGC
>JBAVEN010000006.1:0-14660 GCA_049587755.1 Bryobacteraceae bacterium
CTGGCCGGTTTCGCCCTCCAACCTCATCAGGCGAAAACCGCAGCGGTACAGTTATCCCCAACGCTCACAGCGGTCGAATCGGCCCCCACGGATATCTTGGACAGATGTGGTTATCAACCTGCCCCACGCTGCAAAGGAACCGGCGGCAAGACCGCCGGCGCTACGGCTTTCTCGCGGAAGTGTGGAAACTCCAGGCGCCGGTACGAGTGCGTGCGCTACGTTCTCCGGTCAGACCGCCGGGCACTAGAATCCTTCCAGGTGGTCCATGTGCAGGTCGCGAGCTGCGCGGCGGAGTTGGTCCATCGCAGCGTCGATATGGCGGTATGCAGCGTTACGCCAGCCGATGGCGCGT
Organism: Bryobacteraceae bacterium; assembly: GCA_049587755.1. Lineage (GTDB taxonomy): Bacteria > Acidobacteriota > Terriglobia > Bryobacterales > Bryobacteraceae > Bog-375. The sequence goes on from JBAVEN010000006.1 coordinate 353, forward strand.
GGGTTGTCTTCCTCGCGGCCGATATCGGCACGGGCGCCCACCAGCAAAGCCATGGCCTTGCGAAATCTGCCGCGCCGGTCCAGGCCGCGATCAATCGGCGGATGGTCTTCGATATACTTGCGATCGATCACCGCCGCGCGGTCGATCTCGGCCACCGCCTGGTCGATTTCCCGATCGACCTGGCGCACGTGCCGCATCACGTTGGGTTCGTCCTGGACACGCAGTAGAAACTGCGCCGTGCGCAGATCGGTCCGCGCGTGCAGATAGCGCGGATGGCGTCCCGGCGTATCCGCGAGCGCCGCGACGGAAACGGCGAGAGCAGCCGCTGCGGCAAGAATGATGGGTAGTTTTGCGTTTTTCACTTATCCTCCTGTTGTGATCAACACGGCCGCGACGTTCGAGTTATTGCGGAGGCCGCGGTCTGAATCGATTTTAATGATACTTCATTTCGCCGGCCTCAATCCGCACCGGCAGCCGGTTATCCGGCGGCGGCAGCGGGCAAGTGGCGTAAGGAGTGAACGCGCAAGGCGGATTGACGGCCTTGTTGAAATCGAGCACCACGCGGCCGTCCTTGGGCAGGGCCGAGTACAGGAAGCGGCCTCCGCCGTAGGTTTCGTGACCGCTGGTCTGATCGCGAAAAATGTAAAACAGCTCCTGGGCGTCCGGCGCTTCGAGGATCGGGTAGAGGCGGAGGTCCTTCGCGCCAATGCGAAACTCGGCGTAGCCGGGACACTGCGAAGGCTGGGTCTGGCCCAGGACATTAAGGATGGGAATCTGGCGCGGCGAAGCCACCCAGCGCGCGGTCACCCGGTACGCCCCGCTGACGGGGAAATAGTCCAGCCCGTGAAACTGTTTGCGCGCCGGATTCTCGGGGTCTTTGAGGCGGATGCCGAGCCGGTCTCCGCGCCGGATGAGAAACAGGCTGAGGCGGCCGACTTTGACGGCGTCGGAGGAGTCGGGCTGCAGTTCGCGCCGCGCTTTATCGCCCTCCATGCTCACCGTCACAGCGCCGGCGCGCAGCTCAAAGGAGCCGGCGCGTGCCGGTCCATCGGGGAGCACGATCTCGCTGGCGGGGTCGTTGCCGAAAGAGTTGGCGCCGTCATGCAGCCAGAAGAGGCCGGCCACGGTGAGCCAGCCGCCTTCGGCCTGAAGCGCGGCAGCGCGTGCACGGCGCCATTGGGCGATTTCGTTTTCGAGCGACGGCCCGGCCGCCAGCGCCAGCGCAGCCATCAGGCCCAGCAGCATGCGCCGCATCATACGCCCGCTTCCGCGGTAGCAATCAACTCTTCGATCATGCCGCGGCATTTTTCCGACCCCTGGTCGATGCGCTGGCGCTGCACCTCAATCTCCCGCTCGAGAGCGGTCAGCCTGTCGGCCAGGTGCAGGCAAGCCAGCACCGCGATGTGCGTGGAATCCGCGTTCGGCGCCTTGGCGGCCAGGGCCAGCATCAGATCGTCCAACTGCGCCGCCATCCGTTCGATATCCCTGGGATCGCCCGCGGCGCGCAGCGTATACTGCCGATTGAGAATGGTGACTCGCACCGTCTGTTTCTCGGGAGGAGGGCTTTCCATACTTCGCTCCGCCGGCGGAATCCGCTATGCGTTGCTCAACTGGTCGATCTGTTCGAGCAACTTTTCAATGCGGACCCGCACCTGTTTGCGTTCGGCCTGCAGCGCCGCCAGCTCGTCCGCCAGCCGCCCGGTTTCCACCCGGGCCTCGGCAGCCTGGGCCAGCGCCGCGTCTTTTTCCTGGCGCAGCCGGCCCACCAGTTGAACCGCCTGTTGAATGCGCTCCTCCAGGCTGGCCAGCGGATCCGGCTGCTGGGTAGGCGTCATTTCTTTTCCAACGCCGCGCGAGCGGAATCCTTGACTTCGAGCGCGGACTTGGCCACGGAAACCAGTTGTTGGAAGGCTGCGTCGTCGTGCACCGCCACCTCGGCCAGCACCTTGCGGTTCAGATCCAGGCGGGCGGCCTTCAGCCCGTTCAAAAACCTGCTGTACGAAATGCCTGCCTCGCGGCAGGCGGCGTTGATGCGCACGATCCACAGCGCGCGGAAATCGCGCTTCTTGTTCTTGCGCCCGACATAAGCGAACTTCAGGCCGCGCTCGACCGCCTCTTGCGCGGCGCGGTTCAGCTTGCTCTTAGTGAGGAAATAACCCGACGCCTGTTTGAGCGTCTTCTTCCGGGCAGCCCGGCGGTGGGTACCACGTTTGACTCTGGGCACGTTTCATTCTCCTTTTGAAATGGAATTGGCGGAACGGGCACGTGCCACGCGCACCGTCCGCGCAAACCGCTCACCCGTTCAATAGGGGAGCATGCGCTTCAGAGAAGGCTGGTTGGTCGGATCGGCCAGCACGCTCTGATGCAGCTTCTTCTTGCGCTTGTGCGGTTTTGAGGTCAGAATGTGCCGGCCAAAGGCGTGATTGCGCATCACTTGCCCCGTCCCGGTTTTCTTGAATCGTTTGGCCGCACCTTTATGTGTCTTGAGCTTAGGCATAGAATTTCCGAGGGTCCTTGCGAACGGGAAACTCTTCGAGTATAGCATAGCGGCCCAAGCCGCACACATGCTCGGCGGGCTCCTCAATCCGCCATGTGATAGACTCTAGATTCTCAAAATCTGACTTTCGGAGAAAAAAGCCTTGAAGCTCGCTCCGGTTGATTACGCCATCCTGGCCACCTACTTTGCCATGGTGCTGGGCATCGGATGGATGCTCCGCAAGAAAGTCTCCACCAGCGGCGATTTTCTCACCTCGGGCCGCGCCGTCCCGGTCTGGATTACGAGCCTGGCTTTCATTGCCGCCAACCTGGGCGCCCAGGAGTTGATCGGCATGGCGGCCTCGGGCGCCAAGTATGGCATCATGACCGCGCACTTTTATTGGATCGGCGCCATTCCGGCCATGGTCTTCATGGGCCTGTTCATGATGCCGTTCTACTACGGCAGCAAGGCGCGGTCGGTGCCGGAATTTCTGAAGATGCGATTCGATGAGAAGACGCGCGGCTTCAACGCCTTTATGTTCGCCGTGATGACCATCTTCTCCTCCGGCATTTCCATGTATGCCCTGGGGCTGCTGCTGCACCTGGTGCTGGGCTGGAATTTCACGGTGTCGGTGCTGGCCACGGCGGTGATCGTGCTCGCATACACCTATCTCGGCGGGCTGACCAGCGCTATTTACAACGAGGTGCTGCAATTCTTCCTGATCGTGGCCGGCTTCGCGCCGCTGGCCATCTTGTCCTGCGCCAAGGCCGGCGGATGGCAGGGCATCGTGTTGCGGCTGAGCAAAGATCCGGCGATGACGCACTCCTGGAAGTACCTCGGCAGCACCAGCCAGAACCCGATGGGAGTGGAAGTCTTCGGCGTGGTGGCGGGGCTCGGTTTCGTCCTGTCTTTCGGCTACTGGTGTACGAACTTCCTGGTGGTGCAGCGCGCCATGGCGGCCGATTCGATGTCGGCGGCGAGGCGAACGCCGCTGATCGGCGCGATTCCGAAAATGTTCCTGCCCTTCATCGTCATTCTGCCCGGCATCGCCGCCGTGGCGCTGGCGCAAATGGCCGGTGCCGGCGGCGCGCATCTCTACAATCTGCCGATGAAGCTCGGCGTGGGCGGCGTCCATGTCCCGGATTACGACCAGGTGCTCACCACGCTGATGGCGAAGTTTTATCCCGCCGGCATACTGGGCGTCGGCCTGACGGGCCTGATGGCATCGTTCATGTCCGGGATGGCCGGCAACGTCACCGCCTTCAACACGGTTTTTACGTACGATATTTACCAGAGCTACATCCGCAAGGGCGCGCCCGACAGTCATTACCTGACGGTTGGCAAAATGACCACCATCGTGGGCGTGGCGCTTTCCATCGGCGCCGCGTACCTGGCCGGGTATTACAACAACATCATGGACATCCTGCAGTTCGTCTTCGGCGTGGTCAACGCTCCGCTGTTCGCCACCTTCCTGCTGGGCATGTTCTGGAAGCGCACCACGGCCCACGGCGCATTCACCGGGCTGGTTACCGGAACCTTCGGCGCGGTGCTGATCTGGTGCTTTACGATAGCCGAGGGCAAGGGCGGCGTGCTCGGTGTGGTGCATACCTTCCCCTCCACGATGGCGCAGAATTTCTGGATCGCCATCGTCGCCTTTACCACTTGCTTCCTGGTGACCATTCTGGTAACCGCGTTCACACGGCCGCGCCGGGAAAGCGAGTTGGAAGGGCTGGTATATGGATTGACGAAGATACGCCACGACGAGGGCGCCAAGTGGTATCAGCGTCCCGCCGTGCTGGCGGTTTTCGTTTTGGTTGTAGTCATTATTCTGAACGTCTGGTTTGCCTAATATGGACTTACGAACGCCTTCGGGCTGGTTCTTCACTCTGCTGGGCGTCATCCTCGTCGGGATGGGCCTGTTTGCGCCGGATGCGCGCGCGCCGCTGACGGACTTCAACGTCAACCTGTATAGCGGCATCGCCATGCTGGTTTTCGGCGTGTTTCTGCTGGTGATGGCCCGCCTGGCCGCTGGCAAGAGCCGATGATCGAAGCCTTTCGCCGGCTGTATGGCTCGACTGATGGGCTGCTCGTGTTTCGTGCGCCGGGGCGCGTCAACCTGATCGGCGAGCACACCGATTACAATTTCGGATTCGTGCTGCCGGTGGCGCTCGGCCTGGCCACCTTCGTCGCCACCGCGCCGGCCGCCGATGGCAAGCTTCGTCTGCACTCGGAACAGCGCGGCGAGACGCGCGAATTCGACCCGGTAGGGCTGGCCGGGCTGGCGCCATCCCATGAATGGACCGATTACCCCATCGGCGTGGCCCGCGAGGTGGCGCGCCTCGGCTTCGCCATCGAGCCCGCCAACATTCTGATCCGCAGCACGGTGCCGGAAGGTTCGGGGCTCAGCTCTTCGGCGGCGCTCGAAGTCTCCTCGGCGCTGGCTTTCCTGCGCGGCCGCGAGGTCGCGCCGCTCGAGCTGGCCAAACTCTGCCAGCGCGCCGAGCGCGAATTTGTCGGCATGCCTTGCGGCATCATGGATCAGTACATATCGGTCTTCGGGCGTGAAAACTCGGCGGTCGAGATCGATTGCCGCAGCCTCGAGCACCGGTTGGTAAAGCTGCCGGCCGGTGTCGCATTCGTGGCCGTCAACACCATGGTCAAGCACGCGCTCGCGGGGTCGGCTTACAAGGACCGCGTGGCCGAGTGCGCCGCGGCGGTCGCTGGCATCCGGCAGAAGTTCCCTTCCGCCACCAGCCTGCGCGACGTCGCATCCCAGGACCAGTTCGAATCGTTGGCCCACCTGCTGCCGCCGCTGGTGGCGCGGCGGGCACGCCACGTGGTGAGCGAAGACGAGCGGGTGGAGCAATTCGTCGCGGCCAGCGCGCGCGGCGATCTCGATGCCATGGGAAAGCTGCTGGTGGCCTCGCACCGCAGCCTGCAATATGACTACGAAGTGAGCTGCGTGGAGCTCGATTTCCTGGTGGACCAGGCGCTGCTCACCGATGGCGTATACGGCGCGCGCATGACTGGCGGCGGTTTCGGCGGCTGCACCGTCACCATGCTGCGCCCGGACTCGGTGGACGGATTCGCCAAACGCATCGCAAGCGTCTACGAGCGGCGATTCCAGGTGGCACCGAAGATCTACCGCTGCAACCCCTCGGCCGGGGCGGGAGCAGTGCGCGATCTCGAGACGATCCCGAAAGCTGGAAACTAAGTAAGGCATTGGTTTGCCGAGCCGGGGGCAGAGCTTCGCCGTCCCGCGTTTTTCTTTCCCTGTAAAGCCCCGGCGCTACACTTGAGTGATGCCGCGCTGGCTGAACGCTGCCAATTGTCTGACTGCGCTGCGCCTGCTGCTGGCGGCGCCCATCGTGGCTGCGATGTGGTCCGGCCGGCATGGGCTGGCGCTGGCCTTGTTTATGCTCGCCGCCGCGACCGACGTGCTCGACGGCGCCGCCGCCCGCCGTTTCGGCCTGGAAACTCCGTTGGGCGCTTACATGGACCCGATCGCAGACAAGTGCCTGTTGAACGCCATGTTTCTGGCCATGGCCGGCGCGGGCATGGTCCCGTGGTGGTTCGTGGCGATCGTCCTGGGGCGCGACGTCTACCTTTTGTTAGCGGCGGCGATTCTCGTTCGCTTCACCCGGCGCCGCAAATTCCCGCCTAGCGTTTGGGGGAAAGCCTCCACCTTTGTGCAGATTGTGACCGCCATCACGGCACTCACGGCCGGCATGTTGGGCCATTCGAATCTGTGGATTCCAGCGGTGACGCTGGTTTGGACATCGGCCGCGTTTACAATCTGGAGCGGCATCGATTACACCTGGCGCGGGGTCGGAATGGTGCGCGCGCATTGACGCGTCCAATCCCCGGGAGTAGTCTAAAAGAAGAACGGGGTTTCGCTGATGACTCGCTACCTGCCAGCGCGCCATTACCTTTGGTTCGCGATTGCCGCGCTTGCACTGTCGGCGTTCTCCATGTGGCGGGCGCTGGCTTGGGACCCCGGCTTCTGGCCCGGCATCGTCCTGGCCTTCCTGCCTGCCATGCTGTTCGTTCTCACCGCGAGTCTTCTTCTGATCCTCGCCTTTCGTCCGCCCATTGAAGTCCATGAGGGCTATCTTTCGATCGGCCGCAAGGTGATTCCCTGGGTGGACATTCGCCGGCTCGACCGCACCGGATGGATTTCGCCGCTGGTGGTGCGCATCACTTTGTTCGACGATTCGCGCCAGATGTTGCTGTACCCGGGCGAACTGGATGCCTGCAACGCCCTGCTGCGCCAATTGCGCCGCGCGTCACGCGATGCGCTGATCGATGGCGTTCCCTACCGGCAGTATTGGGGCGAGGTGCTGGCGCCGGTGGCTGAAACCAAGCAGGCGCTGCCGCCGCGTTATCGCATTCTGCGGCCCGAGGACGAAGCCGAGGTCGAACGCCTCTACCAACGCCTCAAGACGGTCGGCAATCTGGACCAGAAGAATTCCGCGGACGAAAAGTAGCCCATGGCCCGCCGCCGGACCGTTGTGCTTCGGCTCGGCGTGGCCTTGCTGCTGTTGGCGCTGGCGGCTTACTTCACGCGCAGCGTGTGGCTCGGCGCGCTGGGCCGCGCCCTGGTCGAAGACGACGGGCCGGCGAAAGCCGATGCGGTGGTGGTGCTGGGCGGCGACGGGTGGGGGATGCGCCTCGAAACAGCCGCCCGCCTGGTTCGCGCCGGCTATGCTCCGGTGGTGCTGATCAGCGGCGCGCCGGCGGCATACGGAACCAACGAATCGGATCTCGCCATTCCATATATCGTCCGCCAGGGCTACCCCGCGGATTGGTTCGTAGCCTTGCGCAATGAGGCGATGTCCACTGGCGAGGAGAGCTTCATGCTGCTGCGCGAGCTGCGCCAGCGCCGCGTGCGCAGCCTGATTCTGGTTACCAGCGAGTATCACTCCGCGCGCGCCGCGCGCACCTTCCGCGCCGCCGAGCGCGCCCTGGGCTGCCGCCTGGAGATGCATGTGGTGGCCGCGCCAGACCGCTACTTTCACGCGGCTTCCTGGTGGCGAAACCGCGAAGGCCGCAAGATTGCGCTGGGAGAATGGGGAAAAACCATCGCCTACGCGCTGGGGATGTAGACCAGCAAAATCAACTGCTTGCAATTTTGTTTGCGGTCCCCGCAGAAAGAATCGACGGAACCCTTGTACCCGCGGCGCATCTAATCAACATGGGAACTGACCCGCGTACCAAAGAGTATCTTCTGCTGAGCGATTTCGACCAGACCCTGAGTTTCAACGATTCCGGCATAGCGCTCAGCGAACTAATTGGCGTAACGGGGTTCCGCGAAAGAATCCAAGGGCTGTCGAATATCCATCTGGTGCAGCAGGGCGGCGAGCTGGCCTACCTGCTGCTTCACGATCCGGAGTACCGCCGGGTGCGGCGCGAGCACCTGGTGGAAGTCGGCAAACGCATCCGTCTGAAACAAAACATCCGTCTCTTGTTTGAATTGCTGCAAGACATCGAAGGCCACCGCTTTGCCTTTTACGTGGTTTCGGCCGCGCCGGAAGAAGTCATCCAGTCCGCCCTCGACGGCATCATTCCGCCGGACCACATTCACGGCACGCGCTTCCGCTACGACGCGGAGACGGGTGAGATTCAATCCATCGAAAGCGTGCCGGCCGGCTACGGGAAAGTGGCCGTGCTCGACCGCTTGCGCGAGACGCTGAACATCGGGCGGGACCGCGTGGTCTACGTGGGCGACGGTATTTCCGACGTCCACGTGATGTTGCACGTCAGCCGGCTGGATGGACTCACTATCGCCGCATCGGAGAACAAGTACCTGACCCAGATCGCGCGCCGCACCATTTTGAGCGATAACGCGATCAGCGTGCTGGTGCCGATCCTGGAGGAGATCGTGGGCTGGGAGAGCGCGCGCATTCACGCGTTCTTCGAGGGCCACGGATTCGTGCTCCGGGAATGGGAGAAGGTGCGCACCGATCTGCTCACCATCAGTCCCGCCGTGCCGCCGGAGGCGGGCCTGGCAACCGGCGCTGGATAGGCGGTAGGACAGACGATCGGTTTTTGTCGTCTGTCAAACTGCGGCCGATAATGACAGACCACGCAAGGCGGTGGTCTGTCCCGCCTCGCTTGTGCGGACCCGTTATCCTGAGGCTGTGACGCCTCGCTTCCGCTTCGAAGAAATCGCCGGCTCCGGCCCGGAGAATTACGACATCCGCACGCGCGTCCCCGGCCCGGCCGGCGCTCTGCCTCTCACCGCCGAAATGCTGCGCCAGCGCGCCTCCGGCGACCTGTTCGGTTGGACGCAGGACGCTGGCATGGGATGGGACCCGGCCCGGCTCGGCGGAACCGAGGTGCTGCTGCTTTCCACCCACGGCGGCATTCGCGCCGCCGACGGCACCCCCATCGCACTGGGCTATCACACCGGCCATTGGGAAGTGGGCCTGCTGATGCAAGCCGCGGCCGAAGAGCTGAAGGCGGCGGGCGCGGTGCCGTTCGCCGGCTATTGCACCGACCCCTGCGACGGCCGTACGCAAGGCACCACCGGCATGTTCGATTCCCTGCCCTACCGCAACGATGCCGCCATCGTCTTCCGCCGCCTCGTCCGCTCCCTGCCTACCCGCCGCGCCGTGATCGGCTTCGCCACCTGCGACAAGGGCTTGCCGGCCATGATGATGGCGCTCGCCGGCACGCGCGATCTGCCCGCGGTGCTGGTGCCCGGAGGCGTCGCCCTGCTGGCCGCCGAAGGCGAAGATGCGGCCCGCGTGCAGAGTATCGGCGCGCGCTTCGCCTACGGCCAGATTACGCTCGAAGAAGCCGCCCGCGCCGGATGCAGTGCCTGCGCATCGCCCGGCGGCGGATGCCAGTTTTTGGGCACGGCCGCGACTTCGCAAGTGGTGGGCGAAGCGCTCGGCATGTCGCTCACGCACAGCGCCCTGGCACCCTCCGGGCACGCCATCTGGCTCGACATGGCGCGCCGCTCGGCCCGCGCCGCGCTGGAACTCGAAGCGCGCGGCATCCCGATGCGCGACATCGTTACCGAAGCCGCCTTGCGCAACGCCATGGTGACGCACGCGGCATTCGGCGGCTCGACCAATCTCATCCTCCACCTGACCGCCATTGCCCACGCGGCTGGCCTCGGCCGTCCCACCGCCGCCGATTGGGCCGACATTAACCGCCGCGTGCCGCGCCTGGTGGATGCACTGCCCAACGGTCCGCGCAACTTCGCCACCGTCCAGGTCTTCCTGGCGGGCGGGGTCCCTGAGGTCATGCTGCACCTGCGCCGCGCCGGGCTGCTGGATATGCGCGCGCTTACCGCGAGCGGCGAGACGCTCGGCCGCATGCTCGATTGGTGGGAGGGTTCCGAGCGCCGCGCGCGCCTCCGCCAGTCGCTCCAGGATCGCGATGGCATCGATCCCGCCGACGTCATCATGGATCCGGATTCAGCCGCGCGCCGCGGCCTCGCTTCCACCGTTTGCTTCCCCTACGGCAACCTGGCGCCGGAAGGCGCGGTGATCAAGAGCACCGCCATCGACCCCTCCGTGCTCGATGCCGATGGCGTCTACCGCAAGCGCGGCCCGGCGCGCGTTTTTACCTCTGAACCCGCCGCCATCGCCGCCATCAAGAGCGGCGGCGTGAAGGCTGGCGATATCGTCGTCCTCATGGGCCGCGGCCCAATGGGCGCAGGCATGGAGGAAACTTACCAATTAACCTCCGCGCTCAAGTATCTGGATTTCGGCAAACATGTGGCCGTGGTTACGGATGCGCGTTTCAGCGGCGTCTCCACCGGCGCCTGCATCGGCCACGTCTCGCCCGAAGCACTGGCCGGCGGCCCGCTGGGCAAGGTGCGCCCGGGCGACACCATCGAAATCGTCATCGACCGCAACCGCCTGGAGGGTGAAGTCAACCTGGTCGGCGAGGGCGGCGTGGAAGACGGATCGCGCATCCTCGAGGAACGCACGCCATGGCCCGGCCTCGCGCCCGATCCGGCGCTACCCGATGACACGCGCCTCTGGGCCGCATTGCAGGATGCGAGCGGCGGCACCTGGGGTGGCGCGGTCTACGATGTGGACCGGATTCTACGCGTGCTCGAAGCCGGCCAGCGCGCACTCGGCGGACGCTGAAGGCTCCGGTTACGCGGCAGTGTGACCTGCTCCACCGCTGCGCCGAGGCTGCCGCCACAGCTCCAAGAAACGCTTCCGGAATACCTCGGGCGGTTCGCGGTAGAGCCGCTGGCCGAGCGCCAGGGCCTTGTGCCGCAGCTCGCGCTGCATCTCGCCGATGAGGCCGCGGCAAAGTTTTGCCGCGTCCGGCGTCCGTTGACGAACCGCTTTCGACGCCAGGCGCGTGGAGAGCACTTCCAGGTTATGATGCTCGCCCAGCCACGTTTCGAGCAGCTTAAGGTCTTTCTCGCGGGCGCGCGCGGCGGCATTCCAGCGGTCTTCCAACAGGCGAAGATGATACCAGCGATCCTTCACCCGCTTGCGCCACTCGTGGCAGTGCTCGGGCTGCGAGTGGCGGCGGGCGTCCGCCAAAGCTGAGCGGCCGCGGCGGTAGGCCGTTTCCATGCCCGGCGCCAATGCCACCGGCCCATCCATCACCAGCCGCCACCGGTCGACGCGCGCCGAGGCCGCCAGCAGCGCGTCCGCCGCCCGGCGCATCGCGCTGATCATGCGATCTCCCCGCTGCCGGCGGCGCTTGTTTTCGAGCAGGCCGCGCCGTATCGCGGCCAACGCTGGTCTGGCCCGATCTTCTTTGTTATGGTCGCGAAGCTGGTCGAGAGTCTCGATCATCACGGTGGCGTCGCGGTACACCGAGAGCTGGCACGCCACCTCGCGCAGCCGCCGGTTTTCGATGGTGTAAGTGCGGCCCAACTCGCCCCGCATCAGGCGCAGGATGGCCCTGACCTTCTTGACGGATTTGCGCGCCTCGTGGATGGCGTCGTCGCGCGTGCGAGCAGTGGCCTGGCGCAGACCGCCGGCGGCGGAAGAGAACTCTTCACGCGCAATGCGCCGCAGCCCTTCGGGCACCGCTTCGCCGGGTTGCAGACGATAAGCCATGCGCTTGTCCTGGTATCAGCATAGAGCACCGGTGATAAAATCACTATCGTCAGGGCCGGAGCCACTGGGGTCGGCTGGCGGTCCTGGAAGGTGCACTCCAACCCGAGGAAAACTTCATGGTTACCCGTCAAGGTCTGCTGCTCGGTGCGGTTTCCCTGTTTCCGGTCGCACTTTGGATTTGCTTGTACGGTCCCGAAAGCTCGGCGCAATCGGCTCCCATCCTCGCTCCTTATCAGTGGGCGCCGGTCCGCATCGTGGCGGGCGGTTACATCCCGGGCTTAATCGCGCATCCTACTCAATCCGGCCTGATTTATGCGCGCACCGACATCGGCAGCGTGTACCGCTGGAATTCGGCGACTCAGCAATGGATTCCGCTCACCGATTTCCGCGCGCCGAGCGATTACAACTTGCAAGGCCCCGAAAGCGTCGCGCTCGATCCCACCGATCCCAGCCGTCTCTACATCGCGGCCGGCATGTACACGACCGGGGAATCGGCGATCCTGGTGTCCACCGATCAGGGCGCCACCTTCACCACGAACACGGTGTCATTTCCCATGGGCGCCAATAACGACGGGCGTGACGCGGGCGAGCGCCTGGCGGTAAATCCGTTCAACCCCAGCGAGCTCTTTATGGGCACACGCACGCAAGGGCTGTGGAAGAGCGAGAATTATGCCCAAACCTGGGCCCATGTGACGAGTTTTCCCGTGCTGAGTTCCCCCGACGGCTTCGGTGTGCACTGGGTGCTGTTCGATCCGGCGAACTCGGGCACGATCTATGCCGGCGTCTATACGACGTCATCGATCTATAAGAGCACCGACGATGGCGCAACCTGGAATGCGCTGCCGGGGCAGCCGCTAGCATGGCCCTACAGCGTGACCGGCGGGACACACCTTCCGGCGCCGATGCGCGCGGTTCTAAATCCGGACGGCAATCTATATGTCACTTACGGCGACTATCCCGGACCCAATAACATGAATTACGGCCTGGTGGAGAAGTTCAATCCCTCAGCCGGGACGTGGAGCAACGTCACGCCGCCGCTCGAATCGTTCGGAGAGCCGGCGCAGCGCGGTGGATTTTGCGGCATCAGCCAGGACCCGAGCCGTGCGGGCACGGTCGCCGTCGCCACGCTGGACCGCTGGTACCCGGTGGATACGGTTTATATCACACATGATGGCGGCAACACGTGGATCGATCTCGGCGCCGTCACCTCCGCCAATGGCGTCGATGGGCCGCCTTACGGCAACTTCTATTTCAATCCCCCGGTATTCATGCCGATTTCACCATGGCTGACTTTCGGCGACACGAATCCTCTTTCGTCGCCGCTGCCTACGGCGGATTTCGGCTGGTGGATGTCCTCGCTTTTGATCGACCCGGTAAACCCGAATCACCTGATGTTCGCGACCGGCGCTACCCTCTACGCCACCAACAACGTCTCTGTTGCCGACTCGGGGCAGGCTCCGACGTGGTACGTGCAGGCGCTGGGGATTGAAGAGACAGCGGTGAACGCGTTGATCAGTCCCACCGAAGGCGCTCACCTGTTGAGCGGGGTCGGCGACATTGGCGGTTTCCGGCACGACAATTTCGCCATTTCGCCAGCCGGCGGTATGTACACCAACCCGGTCACCACCAGTACCAGCGGCATGGACTGGGCCGGGCAAAACCCTCAGTTCATAGCCCGTGTCGGCTCGCCCCACACCGCTTCGACCAGTCCGTGCAACTATGGCGGGTACTCGACCGACGGCGGCACCACGTGGCAGCCGTTCGGCGGGTGCGCGGCCGGCGCCAGCAATGGCACGGGGACGATTGCGGCGGATGCAAGCGGGACCATGATGATGTGGACAACCAGCGGTTCCAACCTGCCGCAGTATTCCACTGACAATGGCAATGACTGGAGCGGAACCGCCGGCCTTCCCAGCCTGCTGACGGCGGTGGCGGATAAGGTGACGCCGAAGTTGTTCTATGCCTTCGACGGCGTCAACTTCTACAGCACAACCACCAGCGGCGGAACGGTTTTCACGAAGGTAAACCGAACCACGCTTCCGGTCGCGACGGGGCGCGTCCCGGTAGTGAATTTCGCGCGCGCCGGCGACCTGTGGCTGCCGCTGAGCAACTACGGTCTTTATCATTCCACCGACGGCGGCGTCACCTGGACCGCCGTGTCCAGCGTCTTGCAGGCGAACCTCGTGGCCGTCGGAGCGGCCAATGCCCGGGCACGCACGGGAGTGCAATCGATCTTCCTCTATGGCGCAGCCCAGCCATCGAACACAGTCGCCGTCTATCGGTCCGACGACAACGGATCGACCTGGGTGCGGGTTAATGACGACGCACATCAATACGGAGGGCCTTCGGCGATCGCTGCTGATTCGCGCGTGTTTGGCCGGGTCTACCTCGGAATGAATGGCCGCGGCATTGTGTACGGCGACATCCTTCGCAACCTGCTGGGCGGAAGCGGCGCGGGCCCGATATAGGGCGCTCGCGCGATGAACGCGAGGGTACGGGAACACTACGGGCTTGAGGAGTGGATGAAACGATGGATGCGTTGCGGGTGGCCGGGCTTCGGACTTATCGCCGTGCGTGCGGCCACCCGATGGTTTGAGTAGTAACTACGTTGATGTGAGCCCGCTATATGGCGGACAATATCAGGTCGATTCGTTCCTTACTCTCTGTTATCCGGCGGGCGGCAATCATAGCTATCCGTTTACCGCCGGCGGTTATGGATTCCAGAATCCAACGTCTTCCGTCGGGAGTCCAGCCCAAGGGGGACCCCGCATGCCGTTCACGGGCGCCG
>JBAVEN010000007.1:0-7865 GCA_049587755.1 Bryobacteraceae bacterium
CAGCCGCGACCGCCTGTCGGCGGGCTATCTGATCGCGCTGGCGGCCCGTGTCGTCCGTGAAGTCAGCGAACTCGCCACCCGCGCGCGCGAAACCGGCAAGCGCCTCGCCACGCTCTCGATCGACACCGAGATCCGCTTCCGCTCGGCCGCCGAGCGCGCGCAATTCAGCAGCGAACTCACCGCCGCGATCACTCAGCTCGCGGCTCGTTATCATGACGCTTCCGCCCTGGGCGGACGCACGCACCGCCTCGTTCTGGTGGCGCACCCGTTGCCCCAAAAAAACAAGGAGACCGCAGTATGAGCGTGAAGAAAGAAGCCAACGGACGCCGTTCCGTCCAGGTGGAAGTGGAAGTTCCAGGTACCCCGGAACAGGTGTGGCAAGCAATCGCCACCGGTCCGGGCCAGGCCGCATGGTTTGTGCCCGCCGAGGTCGATGGCCGCGTCGGCGGCACCGTCACGCACCACTTCGGCGGCGGCATGGACTCCGACTCCAAGATCACCGAATGGGACGCTCCGCATCGCTTCGCGGCGGAAGGGTCCTGGGGGCCGAACGCGCCCACAATTGCCACCGAATGGACTGTGGAGGCCCGCGGCGGTGGCACATGCATGGTGCGCGTGGTGCACAGCCTCTTCGCCGAAACCGATGATTGGGACGATCAACTGACCGGTGTGGAATCCGGCTGGCCCTCGTTCTTCCGCATTCTGCGGCTGTATCTGGAACACTTCGCCGGCCAGCCGAGTTCGCAAATCCAACTCTTAGCGATGCCGGCGGCCTCGGGTGCATGGGAGAAGCTCGCGGGTGCCCTGAATCTCGCTGGGGCGGCGCCGGGCGAGCGGCGCGATGCGGGCGACGGTGCCCCTCCATTGAGCGGCATCGTGGAGTCAGTCAACGCGGGCGGGAATCCACACACGCTGTTACGCGTCGATCTGCCCGCTCCGGGTGCGGTGTTTGCCACCGCTTGCCCCGCCGGCGAGAAAGCATTCGTCACAGTGAGCTTCTATCTCTACGGCGACACCGCAGCGGCCGTCGTGGCGCGCGACCAGTCCGCCTGGACTGCGTGGATGACGAATCTCTTCCCGGCGTAAACCCGGAGGGTCCTCATTTGGCTGAGCTCTGCACGCCTTGTGGTGCGGAGCTTCAGCCCCCACGGCGTCGGGTTGACTCCATGGTCATTGAGTGGCGCAGCCCCCGAGAGGTTCTCACATCGCCGCAGCCATTGAAGGCTTCGAGGCCCAGAAAACCAAACTCGCCGCTCAGATAGGAGAGCTTCGTCAGATGCTATCCGGTGGCCCTGTTGAGACTGCCACGCCGGAACCGCCAAAACGGAAACGCCGGAAGATGAGCGCCGCTGGCAGGAAGGCGATTGCCGAAGCACAGCGAAAGAGATGGGCTGCGTCCAAGAAGGCGGCTCAACATTCAGCGCCGAAGGCGGCTCCAAAGGCCAAACGAAAACTCTCGGCGGCTGGCAGGAAAGCGATCATCGCGCCACGAAGAAGCGGTGGGCACTGAAAAGGGCGGAAGCTGCGAAAGCGAAGCCAGCCGCCGCAAACCGACGGCATTGGCACAACCTCTATTGATCGCCTTGCCTTGCGCTAGCGGTGGCCGCGGCCTGCTTCATGCGGCGGATTTGTTCCAGTTCCTGAACCAGCGCCGGCATTGGCGTCCGCATGGGCCGCCCGAGTGCAACGGCTTCCTCTCCCAGCGTCTCGGCCTCATCGAATTGGCCGCTCCGCGCCAGCGCGAACGCCAAATCTATGCGAGTCTGCGCACGGCGCCAGTTGTTGTTCGGCGTGGCGAGGTCGGCAACGGTTACCGCCTTGCGGAACAGCGGCACGGCTCGGGTGGAGCGTGAAGCCCCCGTCCAGCCGGACCCGGTTCACGATTTCCGGGGACCCAAGTCCGGTTGTGGTCCCTTGGGAGGCCGGCGCCGAGGCAGGGAGCTGTCGCGCGAGACGTTACTCCTTGCCGCCTTTGGCCAGCTTCTCGATAACGGCGGCAGGGGCGCCCGGCCCGAGAATCTGGCGAATCGCGACTTCGAGGACTTCATCGCGGCCGGCGCGAATGCCCTCAATCGTCGGCCTTACCACGAGGTCGGGGACAATCCCCACGCGCTGCGTGGGCCGCTTGTCGGGATAGAAGACGCCAAGGCCGCTGATCATTGTGCTCTGCCCGCCGGGAAGAGCGATTTGCGATACGTTTCCATCGGCCCCAGCCGTAGTGCTGCCGATGACGATTGCGTTCGGGACGGCGCGAAACGCCATGCTCGTGTACTCGGCGCTGCTTTGCGTGGCCTCGTCCACCAGAATCACGATCTTGCCACTGTAGTGCGGCTTGCCGGGGGCGATCGAGAGAGGCGCCCCGAAGTGGAAAGCGCCCGGGTTCGACAGGTCGCCGCTGGTGAAGCGCACAAATGGCGTTTCCTTGTCCATCAGAAGCGACCCGAGCGCGAAGACCATGAACTCGGACGGGTAGTTGCGGATGTCGATGATGAGGCCTTTTGTGCCGGCGGCGCCATCGACATAGTGGGCCGCGTCGGCCACTTTGACGGACGAGAGCTTCAGGTACGCGACGTCGTCGGAGAGGCGGCGGAACGTGTCGCCCGGCAGGTCGTGTGTGGCGATGCCGTGGCCCGAGTTGGCCCTTTCCGGCAGGCGTTTGGCGGTAAGCGCCAGCGTCCGATTGTCGCGGCGCACGCTCAGCTTCGAATCGCCACACTCGCCGCGGGTAAGCGCGGACCCCATGTCGCGCAGCACGGTGGCTTCGTTCGAATCTGCGTAATAGGGCTTCCATTTCTGCATGAGCTGAGGCACCGGAACACCGTCCAGCGTTTCGATGGCATCGCCAGCCAGCAAGCCGGTGGCCGGCCCGGCGGCCGCGTCGGCGTACCCGGTGACGACCGCGCGGTCCTCGATGAAACGCACCGTGACGGGAAGCTGACAGGAGCCCGTGGGCGGCCGCACCTGGAGCGCGCTCCACAGGTTCGCGTGGCAGTCGTGAACTTTAGCAATTAGCGTCATCAACTCACGCTCGTAGTCCTCGGTGGTCTTGGCCAGTGCGACTCTCAAGATGAATTCCACCAGCACATGGTCCCAGTTCTCACCCATAACGTCGCGATTAGGAGACCAGTACTCGATGATGTTCCAGAAGCGGAAAAGCGCGAGCAACTGGAGACCGGGATCGGGCAGTTTCACCGCCCCGTAACCCAACTCATGCGGGAACGCTGGATTACCGATCCCCGGCACTAACGAAACGTAGAACTGTTTGCCGTTGGCCGGGCGGTTACGATAAGTCGCCTGTAACAACCGGCTAAGATCGCCGCCGAGTTGCTCCTCGGAGTTAATCCACGCTATATCCGGCCGGAGATTCAGTTCGGTTGCGTTCAAGCTCGCACAGGGCTGACATTCGCCGATCTTGCCCATCGCCGTGACCCACTTGGCAAGCGTGGCGTTGGCCGCGGCATGGTCGGGCGCGGCGAGAACCGCCGGCAGTATCCGAAACAAATCGTAATCCCAATGGCGCTGGCCGGAGGTGACCTGCAGGTGATGATACTTGAGAAAGCCCCAGACTTTGCCGAGTGTGGCCAGGTTCTCAACCTGAACAGTCGAAAGCTCCGTCAGTGCTATCTTGGAACCGGCGTCGAATTCATGATCGGTCTCGAGAACGGTTGTGTCCCGCACAGCCTTGGGAGCGTCCCAAATGGGTTTGTCGTCCACGAGCAGGCGCATGTCGTCCACCCAGGCCTTGCCCGTTCCAGCCAGAAGGAAACCGAAGAAAAGCTTTCGGGCGTCCGGCTGTACCTGCACGGAAACGGAGTACTCGGTCCAGTCGGTGGTTCCCTTGATCTGCCTCCGCTGCATGTTGTCAAACGCCATTGTGCCGGACTCACCGTCCTCGCGGATCCACAGACCCACGAAATCGCTTACGCCCTCTGTGCGGACGAAACCGCGCAGCTCGACGGCTGTGCCCTTGAAATCCATCGGGAGGCTTTTCGTGATCGTGGAGAACGCGTTGGCAGTGTCGGGCTGCCGTTCGACGCGAGCCGACCAGTGTCCGCCATGCACGATCTTGTCGTCGAGAAAAACGCTGCCGGCAGGATACGCGTTCCAACCGGCCGGCGCCAAGCTCGAACTCGGCGCTTCGAAGCTGAGGATCTCCGCAAGCCCGGAGCGGTCCTGCGCGTGACAGACGAGCCCGACTGTCACGCACGCAAACGCCACAAAAAGACATGTAAGGCGCGAAAGGCGTGCCATCGGCAACAATAGTAGCACTGGGCCTGAGCCGGCTGGAGCGCTCCGCGCCCGGCACGGGAATGCGACGTCTCGAAGGCAAACTGCTATCAGACGCGCTCCACAGAAGTCGATGCCCTCGAAGTCTGCTTGTGTTCCGCAAGGGGGCCCGGCCGGTCAGGTACTCGAACCCCGTTTTCGGGACCAGCTGTCGTGCAAAGGCGGCTATCTATTTAATTTCCCGAACCTTGGGCTGCGGAAGCTCCGGGCATCATGGGCGAATCGAGCATGCCTTTCGAGGTGTAATCGAACGGTACGACGCGATAGCGGTAGATCATGCCGTGATCGCCCACCACATAACCCCTGTCGGGAGTTGGCAGGCTGAAGGAGACTACCGGTGCAGGGAAGCGAACTTCGCGCGAAGTCCAGTGCTTTCCCCCATCAACCGTGTATGCCCAGGTTCCACCCAGGCAGGACCAACCCACTTCGCGGCCGGCAAACTTGACTTTGGGATAACCCTGCGCAAGGTGGGCAATCACACCTTGCCATGTCTGGCCTCCGTCGGCGGTTCGGTACAACCCGGAGCGGATTTCGTAGCCGGTGTTCGCATCGAGGAAGAACGCATCCCAGACGCGTTGATCACCCGGTTCCTCGGGACCCACGAGAACATTCCAGGCGGCTCCACCATCTTCCGTCTTTGCGGTGATTCGGTTCTCGCCCATGGCATACCCCACGTTTGCAGTCGGAAAATGAAGAGTCCAAAGATCACAGCCCTTTTCCTGTGTTAATCCCTGAACTTCCATTTTTGCGTGGCACACGAAGGTCTGCTTCCAGCTCATGCCGCCATCGTTTGTCGCGAAGATCTTCCCCCCGTAAACACGGAATCCTTTCAAGTCGGAAACGAAAAACACGTCTCCTCGAATGTCCCCGCTGACCTGCTGCCAAGTCTCGCCATCAGTGGTGCGAAACAGAGTGTTCCACGCCTGGGCCCAGCCGTGGGTGGTGTCGGCAAAGAACAGACGCTTGAGCTCCGCACCCTGCGCGTGGGGGTCGCCGCCAAGCTCTGCAGTCCAGCTATTGCCCCCGTCCTTGGTGTGCAGGATAGTCTCGGCAGCGCCCGATACCCAGCCTTCCTCTTTGCTGACAAAATAGACACTGAATAGACTCACATCCTCTTTGTAATTCACCGGCTCCCAAATCGCTTTGAATTTCGGCTGCGCATTCTTAGTGCCAGTGGATGGTTTCGTTGGAGCAACGCGTGGTTGCGACGTTTGCCCTGCTGCACCGCATACGCAGCATACAAGGCAGAAGAACAACCAGATCAATCGTTTCATGTACCCCCCGGCCGGGACTGCCACTTCGGCATCACAGGCTTCGGTCAGTATACACCCAGCCGCCTTCCTTCTTCGTACGACGTTGTGCGGCTCGTCGTACGGCATCGGGAACGAGTGACGAAGCATCCTGGAGTAGTCCGCACGAGCGGGAACGCCCATTCCATAGAAGTTTGCGTCCCAATGCCCAGGAAGTCGGCTTCTGGGAGATCACTCCGATCCGGGTTTCGCACGCGCTGATTCCGCGAGCCGTGCCGGCGCGCCGTGACAGCCGCGGCAAGGCTACCGATAAGGCGCGATATCGCTCCCCACGAACCTGAGTGGGCAGGCGCCAGGAACGGCCTATGCCATGTCGCCGAGGAACCCTTTGACCTGGCTTCTTAGTGCCACCTATGCGGGCGATACGCCCGACCGTTGGGCCGCATGTGGCCGCACGGCAGGGCAAGCTCCATGCGTCTGCTGCCGTTGTTATTCTGCGTCTCGGCGTCTCTGGCTAAAACCTTGGCTCATTTGCGTCGCCGCAAGGCGTATTGAAAATTCATTCGTGCCGCCACTACCATCGCCGCGCATCCTCCGATCATCTTTACCTCGTAGAACCAGGATGCACCCTCCGGCGGGATGAAGGCCACCACCAGCGCCAGCGCCGTGACGCCCAGCCCGCACCCCGCGCTCACGCGCCAGCCGCACTTCCAGCCGGCGGCGAAGATGTACACGAAAGGGAATAGGGTCGTGACAGTCGTGAGGTCGACCAGTAGCTGATAGCCGCCGCGTAGGCTCTCTCCCGCCGTCAACATCAGGATGGCTACGCTGCTGAAGGCGGCTTCCGATAGAAGCGCGACGTGGGGCGTGCCCCACCGCGGATGCAGGCGCGCAAATGCCGGCGGCAGGTATCGATCGATCCCAATGACAAACGGAAGTCGGGCGCAGCCGCTCAGCCAGGAGCCGAACGCGCCGGCGGAAGCGGCCAGAATGAAAAACGCGATCAGCGGGGGGAAGCCAGGCCACCTCAAGCGTGTCCCCGCTGCCTGGGCCGCTTGCATCACGCCCGAGATGATATCCACCCGGCCCGAAGACATCAGGGCCAACACCGCCAGTGTTCCGCCCACATAAAAGGCGCAGA
Source organism: Bryobacteraceae bacterium (assembly GCA_049587755.1). Classification (GTDB taxonomy): domain Bacteria; phylum Acidobacteriota; class Terriglobia; order Bryobacterales; family Bryobacteraceae; genus Bog-375. Next base: position 6,679 of record JBAVEN010000007.1, read on the forward strand.
CCCCCACACCCGAAATCCAGGCGGCACGCGGAATGGTTCGCGACGGGTCGCGGATCTCTCCGTTTCCGCTGCGGCGACCCCGGGGAAGCCAGGCGCTGGCAGCGGCAAGCACACCGCGATGAATGCCTCCATGGCGGAGATGCCGCTGATAGCCCCTCTGTTCATCGAGAATGGACAACTATCCACAACCGTGGCGATCGTCAGCGCCATGGCGCGGGCAACCACTGTGGATGTGGTTCTGCTGGACCAAACAGGAGCACAGATTACCCAGCAGACGTACGCACTGGATGGCCATGCGCAGCTCATGGTCAAGGTGTCGGATCTGCTGCAGGCGGCCAATTCGGGAGTGTTTTTAGGCTCGGTGAAGGTCGAGACCGATGCAGAGGCTCAGATGAACATGGCGGTGCTGGCGCAGGTGTCTATAGCGGGAACCGCGCGGGGCGCGCCGGTATACTTGGAAGAGGAGTTCCCGATGGCGCAGCCCAGCGATTCCGGGGTGTTTCGCGCGGTGGCCCCGGCAGTGCTCGGATTTCCGGTGCTGGCGCTGCGGAGCACCAGCACGAGTTGGCAGACGGTGACCGAGAGTTGTTTCTATGAACGCGGCGGGGCGGCCCAGAGCGCGGTGCGGCTCGCACCGGGCGCGGTGGTGCTGAGCGGGGCATGCGTTGCGGGCGGCGAACAGTTGGCGTCGATCAATGCCGGCTGGAATCAGCAGACCCTTGACAGCAAGGGCGCGGCCGGGATCTCGGTGACCAGCACTGGTGGGGTGGGAGCGCTGTGCGTGTACGGTTTTGCGCTATCCGGTAAAGCGGCCAGCCCGATCTACACTGCTCTGAACTTCACCGATGCGGGGGCGGTGGGTTCGGGAAACACGGTATTTGCGGGAGTGCCGGTCGGACAGGCAGGCCCGCTGGGGAGCGACGTCTTCGCGCCCGCGCTCGCGTTGACGAATTTCGGAACAACGCCGGTGAAGGCGACGCTAAGCCCAAGCAGACGACCCCGGCCCGTAAGGCCGCCAAAGCGCCCAAGAAAGCCGCGAAGCCGAAGCCTGAGGGCGTTCGCCCGGGCAGCAAGACCGCCGCCATCCTGGCATTGCTGCAGCGGGCCAAGGGTGCCACCCTCACCGAGATCATGCAAGCCACCTCCTGGCAGGCCCACAGCGTCCGCGGGTTCATCAGCGGCACCCT
>JBAVEN010000008.1:0-35683 GCA_049587755.1 Bryobacteraceae bacterium
TGCGTGCGGCCACCCAATGGTTTGAGTAGAAACTACGTTGATGTGAGCCCGCTGGATGGCGGACAATATCAGGTCGATTCGTTCCTTACTCTCTGCTATCCGGCGGGCGGCAATAATAGCTATCCGTTTACCGCCGGCGGTTATGGATTCCAGAATCCAAGATCTTCCGTCGGGAGTCCTGCCCGTAGGGGACCCCGCATGCCCTTGAGGGGCGCCGGAAGTTCAGTACCACCTGAGTGCAACGTTCCCCGGCCGGGGAGAAAGCTGTTGCGGCTGCGCGGAGTGGGCCGCGCAGCCTCTATCCGATTTGACTGTAACCGGAGCGGGGCGCGGGCCGGTTGCGAAATACCCGGTAAGCGACTGGTAACATGGGAGACAAAAAACATGCGAACGCCCGTGACCGCATGGCGGCACACTCCCGGCGGTTTCGGCTGCTGAGGAAGTCAGATCCCGGGTTGCGGGGTTGTAGGCTTAGTTTAGGGGGATGCTGAAGAAGTCCGGGGAAACTATTTTCAGCCGACGATTAACGCCGATAAACCAACTCCTTCCAATCCGCGTTCCTCCGCGGCCCCTGGGGCCGCACAAGCGCGTGCTCATTGGGCGGCAGCCGGCATGAAGATCATATTCTCTTCGTGCATTCCCGCGGGCGTGTACCCGTGAGAGCGCATGAAAGCGGTCAGTTCGGCTGCGCTAGAGCCCATGGCTTTCAGTTGCCGGTCGATGAGTTCCACGGCGACGATGGGCTTGTCGCGGTCGAGGGTTTGGGCCGCACCCTTCAGCACCAGGACCTCGGCGCCCTCCACGTCTATTTTGATTGCGTCCACCCGCCCGGCGCCAGCCTCTTTCACGATGTCGTCCAGCCGCCGGGTGCGCACCGGATAAGAGGCTGCGATGGTGGTGTCCTGAGAGGCGTTGGCAGCGGAGAGGGAACTTTCACCGGTATTCGCTCGCGAGGTGGCGTAAAGCGTCAACGTGGATTCGGAATCCGAACAAGCTACCGGCGCGACCACGACCACCGCGCTAACACCGCTGGCGCGGATATTGTCGCGGAGCTTGACCAGGGTCTCGCGATTCGGCTCCACGGCGATGACATGCCCCTTGGGACCCACCACCTGGGCAGCTTTCAGCGTGTACCACCCAACGTGCGCGCCCACATCCACGAACGTCCCGCCGGCCGGAACGTGGCGCAGCAGTTCCTGCGTGGTTGATGGTTCCCAGGTGCGCTGCACGAGAATCGCCTGGGTCACGTAGTCGTACGGATCGAGCCGCATGGTGACGCCGGGTTCGACGTGGACCCAAATGGGAACGAATGGAGTGAAGAACCGGGAGAGATGGTCGGGAAGCTGCTTGCCTTTCATAAAAGGCCAGTGCGAATGCCAGGCCCGGTAGAAAGAGAAGAATGTCTTCGTCCGTGCCGTGGGGCTCAGGGCGAGTATCGCTCCGCCGCCAATCAGAACGATCAATAAGGCAAGGCACAGTCGCACAATCCAACGCTTCACGGCGAAATCCTCCCTGGCAATTTGGGCCTCAACCCAAGCGGGTGGAGCCCATTTTGGACCCCCTGGTCCTATTCAGTATAGCCTAGCCGCCATTCCGGGATCATCAAGCGGCTGTGCCTGACGGCGCGGATGGCGAACCGGCTATTGATCGCGGCAGAGGTTGCCAAAGATCGTGTTGGAGCGCGGGTCGACGCCGGGGGCGGCGAGGATGCAGCGGGAGCGCATTTTGAAGCCGGCGATGCGGTTGTCCACGATAAGATTATGGCGCGCAGGAGCCGCGTGCAGCGGACTGCGGCCGAGATAGATGCCGGCTTCGAGGATTTCGGGATCGGTGGCTACGTCATAGCAGCCGAAGTGGGCGGTGTTTTCATTGCAGTGAGAAGCGTCGAGCGAGAGCAGGCGATTGCGGGCGATGGTGTGGCCGGAGCCGATGACGAAGATGCCGCCGAACAGCGTGCCGTCAACCAGGTTGTCGACCAGGCGGATGTTGCGGGAGCGAGTGTCGGGGTTGGAGTCGTTCATGACAATGCCATAGTGGCCGAAGGGGTAGGACGCGAACCCGGCGGGATTGATGCACTGATTGGCGCGGACTTCGCCATCGTGAAAGCCGTCGAGGTCGATGCACTTGCCGTCGATGATCCGGAAGCGGTTGCCGTCATAGGAGGATGCGTCGACGTTGCCGGCGGTATCGAGGGCGACGGGGACGGCGCCGTTTTCAATATCCACTTCCTCGACCGGAAAACCGATGCGGCTGCCCGAGTTCGCGGTCACCGAAATGGCAGTGACGTGGCCGGCCTGAATGGCGTCGCGGCCGATCTGGCGGAAGCGATTGAGGGCGATGACGCCGCGGGCATTGCGCGGCGATGTGTAGAGAGAATGCGTCCAGATGCCGTTGCCGCGGATGCCGGACAGGTCGCAGTTGGTGACGCGGAAATCGGTGGTGCCTTCTTCGAGGAGAATGCCGCCGGTTGTGTTGTTGCGGCCGAGGGCATTCCGCGAGCCGCTATCGGCGATGGTGAGACGGCGGATATCGACCGAGTGGGCGCGGCTGACCAGCACGGCGAAGCCGGCGATATTGCGGAAAAGAAGGCGATCGATGGTGAGGCCGGTGACGCCCTCGGCCAGGATGCCGTTGTCGCGGGTGAACTTGGCGAATGGGGTGTTGGAGGGCGGCAGGCCGGCGCGGATTTCGAGGGCGGCGCGGTTGCCATCGATCGAGAAAGCGCGCAGGACGACGTTATCGCCGCGGACGACGATGGCGGCGCGGCCGGCGAAATCGGCGGCGAGATGGAGCACGGTGCCGGTGGGTGCGCCGCGCAGCTCGCAGCCGGCATCGACAGCAATTTCGGAGTGAAGCTCAACCACGCCGGCGGGCAATTGACGGACCGGGCGCCGCCGCAGCGGACCTAAGAACACGGCGGCGACGGCGAGGGCGACGCCGGCCACGGCGAGGGAGCGGCGCAATCAAGCCACCTCGATCGGCACCGGTGGAAAAGCGCGGCGGCCCAAGACGATCGACAGCTTGTGCGGGCCGGGCGCGAGATTTTCAGGGAGGTGAAAATCGAAATTCCAACGCTGGGCGACGGGATCGGTGCAGAAGGCGTCGGCGGCGGGGGTGGGGATCTTGTCCACGGCGGCGCGGAAGGCGGCACCGCGGGGAACCTCTTCCATGGTCACTTTCACCGTGCCGGTGACGATGCGGTTGCCGGACATCAGGTTGATGCCGTCGCTGACGGCGGTGACGCGGGGGACGGCCGGGCCGGCGGGCACGATGCGCACCCAGCCGGGGGAGCAGAGCGGGGCGCCGGCGTGGACGGCTTCCACCAGTACCAGACCGGTGCGCAGGTTTTCGGGGAGCACGGCGTTGACCTGGGAAACGCCATCGGCGGCGGGCGGGCTGATGCACGTGAGGCGGCAGGGGCGGCCATCGGCGGTGACGGCGGTGTTAAGCAGGTGGCAGGAGGCGGGCAGGCGCTCTATCCACAAGGCGAGCGCGGCCATGGCGCCGGACGCGGGGGTGACGGCTTCCCCGGTGAGCGCGTTGGAAATGTTGTGCAGGCGGGCAGTGTGGGCGGCCGGCGCCTCGCTCTCAGGGCCGGGCTTGCGCAGGGTGATCCACATGTACTGGGTCCAGATCTGTTCCAGCGCGAGGAGGTGAAAACCGCTCGGTTCGACGAACGCGGTGATTTCCGCGGGCGTGATGCGCACGCCGCTCCAGGTATCGTATTGGTGCGCGTGGGCCGGCATTCCGTTCAACTGGCAACGCAGGATACCGCCGGGCTTGAGCACGCGGAAGGCTTCGCGCAGGTAGGCGAAGACGAGGTCGAGGCTGGGGATGTGTTGGAAGACGGCGTAGGAGTAGACGAAATCGAACTTGCCATCCGGAAACATGCTCAGGTCCGAGCCGGAGCATTGCTGGAGAAAGGCATTGGCCGTGTGGGCGAGGCGCTCGCGCGCCAGGCGGATCATCTCGTCGGAGATATCGACGCCGTGAATCTCCTTGAAATGGCGGCTGAGCGGACGCATCAGGCGGCCGGGGCCGCAGCCGATTTCGAGCGCTGCCTCGCGGCCGGTGAAGCGCTTCAACTCAGCCAGCAGGAGCTGAACGGTGCCAGCGCCGGTGGAGAAGAACTCCTCGTCGGACTGCTGGTGGCGGCCGAAGGCCACGTAATAATTGGCGTCCTCGGCGGCGCGCCGATTCCAATCGGCGCGCATGGAATCGAGCAAGTTGGGAGTATCCATGTGGCAGTTGCTATTCTAACGTTTATGGCCTTGGTCTTTCGACGTGTGTCCAGCGCGCCGCTGGTGGAATTCGACGCGGCGGCGCCGGATGGGGCGGTCATTGGAGTAGTGGGAGAGAACGGAGCCGGGAAGAGCGTGCTGGCGCGCCTGGCCGGCGGGGTGGAACAACCCATAACAGGCGAGGTCGACAGCCCCGGCGGGGCGCGGTTTTTGGGGCCGGACAGCCCGCTGAACCTGGCGCCGGCGCCGGTGCTGGCGATCGACCACACGTTTGCGCTGCAGGACCTGCTGGTGCGGGAGCGCGCGGCGATGGCGATCGACCGCTTGCGGCAGGCGGGTTCCACGATCCTGTTGATCTCGCACGAGGAGGAGCTGCTGCGGCGGCTGGCGGACGAAGTGTGGTGGCTGCAGGAGGGCAAACTGGCGGGGCGCGGCGACCCGGAAGAAATCCTCTGCGCTTACCGCCGGCACATCTCGCAACGAGTGCGCGCCTGGGGCGAGACAATGAGCGCGCCCATCAGCCCGCGATTTTTCCGCGGCGACGGGCGGGCCGAGATTGTGGGCGTGGAACTGACCGGCGACGACGGAAAACCGACCATGGTGTGGCGGGCCGGCGAGCCGGTGGCGGTGAAGGTGACGGTGAAGTACCAGGCGATGGTAGCCCAGCCGGTGGTGGGGATGCTGATCCGCACGCGCAGCGGGTTCAACGTTTACGGCACCAACACGGAGATGGAGCGGCTGCGGCTGGGGCCGGTGCGGGCGGGCGGCAAGCTGGCGGTGAGGTTTCAGTTCCGCTGCGATTTGTGCCCTCAGGAATACACGCTAACGGTGGCCTCGCACGACCCCGACGGGGTTTGGCATGAGTGGCTGGAGGACGCGGTGGCATTCCTGGTGACCGACAGCCGGTACACGGCCGGGGTGGCGAACCTGCGGGCGCAGGCGAGCCTCGCCAAGGACGAATAGGGCTGCGCCGCCGGCCGGAGATTGGCGGATGAAGGCGCGCAGCGCAGGCCTCGGTTCGAACGCCGCTAGTGTCCCGTCTCTGAAGTTCGTTGACGAGACTCGATAAAGCCGTCGCCCTATAACAGGGCCTAAAGGCCATGTTTGGTGGGTGCTACGCTGGCACGGCTGAAGCCGTGCCCTGAAACAAAGCTCCAGAGTTGTGTTGCGAACTTGTGAGACATGGCGCTAGACGATGCCGGAATGCCGTTTGAAAATCACCGGCAGATTCTGGGAGAACGCCGACCGCGCCAGCACCATATCGCACCCGGCCTCGTGCGCCTGCTGCTTGAGCTCGGCCTGCACGTGCGACAGGTAGCCGATCAGGCTGATGCCCCTGGTTTCCGCCTTCCCCTTCAGTTTGCCAATCAGCTTTAGCGGCTGCAGCGCCTCGAAGTTCAGGTCGAACACGATCAGCGATGGCTTGCGGTCCGACGCCGCTTTCTCCAGCAGCTCCTTGGGCTCCTTGACGAATTCCAGCGCAAGGCCCGCGCGTTTGGCCGCGTCGGTGAGTTTCACCGAGAAAAAGAGATCGCTGACAGCGGCCAGGACTCGGTTCGGTTCCTGCTTCTGCATCATGATTTTGCGTTTCTTAATTTGCCCGTTAACACAGACAGCTTGGTGGGGAAGCTTGATTTTAGCACGGTTCAACCGTCCGCCCGCCCGGCTGTTACAATTCTCTCTGAATATGTCACTCGTCGTGGTTGGTTCGGTTGCATACGACGGCGTGGAAACGCCGCACGGGAAGGTGGACCGGATGCTGGGCGGAGCGGCCACCTACATTGCGCTCACAGCGGCTTACTTCACACCGGTGAAGCTGGTGGCGGTGGTGGGCGACGATTTCGCAGCGCCGGATACCGAGTTGCTGGCCTCCCGCAACGTCGATCTGGCCGGCCTGGAACGCGTCGCCGGCGGCAAAACGTTTTTCTGGGAAGGCGCGTATTCGTCCGATATGAACGATCGCACCACCCTGCGCACCGACCTCAACGTCTTCGCCGATTTCGATCCCAAGCTGCCGGAATCGTATCGCGCCGAGCCGTACCTGCTGCTGGGCAACATCCAGCCCGCCTTGCAGCGCGGGGTGCTCTCGCAAATGCCGCAGCTCAAGCTGGCGGGCGGCGACACGATGAATTATTGGATTCACGACTTTCGCGAGGAGCTGCTGAAGACGATCGCGCAGTGGGACTTTCTGCTGATCAACGACAGCGAAGCGCAAATGCTTTCTGGCTGGCGGAACCTGCGCCGCGCGGCGGCGGCCATCCTGGCGATGGGCCCGCGCACGCTGGTGATCAAGCGCGGTGAATACGGCGCCGTGCTGTTCCATGGGAACGACCGCTTTATCGCGCCCGGCTATTTGCTGGATGAAGTATTCGATCCGACCGGGGCGGGCGACAGCTTCGCGGGCGGGTTCATCGGCTATCTGGCGGGCCAGGGTATCGCGGCCAAAGACGTGGACTTCGCCGAACTGCGCCGCGCCGTGATCTACGGTTCGGTGATGGGCAGCTATTGCTGCGAGAGGTTCGGCGTGGATCGCTTCCGCTCTCTGACGCGGGAAGAGGTCGATGCCCGCTTCCGGGAGTTCCAGACCTGCACCCAGTTCTGAAATCGGGCACATGGAAGGGCGCGCTGGCGGCCACAGGGCTGCTGGTGCTGGCGAGCGCCGTTGCCATTGCATTTTTCTACTTCCACGGCTGGCTGCTCTACTATGGCGATGCCGAGGCGCACCTGAACATCGCGCGCCGCATCCTGGATTCGCAAACGCCTGGATACGACCAACTGGGCACGCCGTGGCTGCCGGCGCCGCACGTTTTGATGCTGCCGCTGGTGATCGACGACGCGATGTGGCGCGACGGACTGGCCGGCGCGATTCCATCGGGAGCCTGTTTCGTGGTGGCGGGCGTGTTCCTGTTCCTGGCGGTGCGCCGCGTGTTTGGCGACGAGGCGCCGGCCTTGGCTGCCGCGGCGGCGTTCGCATTGAATCCGAACATGCTCTACCTGGGGTCGATTCCCATGGCGGAGCCGGCCTTTTGGGCCGCCTGGATGGCGCTGCTCTACTGCACGGTCTGCTATCGCGATAAGGCTGGCTGGGGCGCGGTGCTGGGAGCGGCCGTGGCAGCGTCGGTGGCTGCGCTCAGCCGCTACGAGGCGTGGTTTCTGATTCCCTTCGTCGCTTTCTATTTCGCGCGGCGGCGGTTCAGCGCGGGCGTCGTTTTCGGCGCGCTGGCCAGTCTCGGCCCGCTTTATTGGCTGGGACACAACTGGTGGCTGCAAGGGAATCCATTGTATTTTTTGCGCGGCCCAGGCTCGGCATGGGCGATACAGGGGGACGCGCCGTATCCAGGCAAGGGCGATTGGTGGGCGGCGCTGTACTACTTCCGGCAGGCGGCGCAGCTTTGCGCCGGGCCTGTGCTGGCGGTGGCCGGGTTGGCCGGTGTGGTGGCGGCGCTTGCCAAGCGCGCCTTGTGGCCGCTGCTGCTGCTGGCGCTGCCGGGCGCGTTTTACGTTTTGAGCATGCACAGCTCGCGCACGCCCATCTTCATTCCCACGCTGTGGCCATACTCTTACTACAACTCGCGCTACGGCCTGGCGGCGGTACCGCTGCTGGCGTTTGCCGTGGGCGCGCTGGCGGCGGCGGCACCGCGCGGGCTGCGCGCGTGGTGCGTGGCGCTACTGGTGCTGGGGTGCGCCGCGCCGTGGCTGCTGCGGCCGCAGCCGAAGAACTGGGTGACGTGGCAGGAGTCAGTGGTCAACTCGGAGGCGCGCCGCGAGTGGACGCACCAGGCAGCCCAATACCTGTCCTCGCATTATGTCCGTGGATCGGGTATTATCACAACGTTCGGGGATATTACGGGAATTTATCGCGAGGCCGGAATCCCGCTGCGCGAGACCTTCACCGGCGATAACGGCCTGCCCTGGCTGGCCGCGGTGAAACGCCCCGACTTGTACTGGTGGCAGGAGTGGGCCGTGGCGATAGCCGGAGACGACGTCGATAACTCGATGCAAACCGCCTCGCGCCATGGCACCCCCTACCGGCTCGAAAAAACGATTCTTGTGAAAGGTGCGCCAGCCATCGAAATTTACCGGCGCACAGGAGGCATTCATGGTCCCTCGTGAACGAGTAACGACGGCTTTTGAACTGCCGGGCTTCCGCATCACGCGGAACTTCGGAGTGGTACGCGGAATCATCGTGCGCTCGCGCTCCATTTTCGGCACCATCGGCGCCAGCCTGCAAACCTTGGTGGGCGGCAACATTACGCTGTTCAGCAATCTGTGCGAGCAGACGCGCGGCCATGCATTCGACATCATGCTGGACCACGCCGCCCAGTTGGGCGCCAATGCCGTGATCGCCGTGCGCTACGATGCCACCGAGATCATGCAGGGTGTCACCGAGGTGCTGGCCTACGGCACTGCCGTCGAGGTCGAGCCGCTGCCGTAGGGAAAGAATCAGGGCCCCAGATGAACCGATGGAGCACGGACAAAAGAAGAAGAGTCTGATACGCGTTCCGCTGGCCCGCGGCTTATTCCGCTCCCTACGGTCGCGGGTCAAGACGGTGATCCGGGACGCGCGATGGACCCTCCGGGTCTGATAGCTGCACAGCCGGTACACCGGTTCTAATTCGGTCTAAAGATGACAATCCCGTTCACCAAGGCGCACGGCGCGCGGAACGACTTCCTGCTCACCTGGCGTCGCGATGCGCCCGGCGGCGGCTATCCGGCCCTGGCGCGCGCCATCTGCGACCGGCACACCGGCATCGGCGCCGATGGCTGGATGCTGATCGATCCGCCGCAGGAAGGGCAAGCGGAAGGCGCGATTGAGCTATATAACTCGGACGGCAGCGCCCCCGAGATGTCGGGCAACGGCACACGCTGCGCCGCCGCCTTCCTGATTCATCACGGCCACGCTACCGGCGTGGTCCGCATTCGCACCGGCGCGGGCGTCAAGACGCTGCGGCTGCTCGAGCGCAACGGCCGGGAATTCCTGTTCGAAATGGACATGGGCCGCTCGGAGATCCTGGCGGAACGCTTCGCCCTGCCGCTGGCGAGCGGCCCGCGCGACGTTACGTTGATTGACGCCGGCAACCCGCAATGCGCCGTTCCGGTGGCCGATTTCGATTTCAATTGGCGCGCCATGGGAGAGGAAATCGAGCGCCATCCGCACTTTCCCAACCGCACCAACGTGTCGTTCGTCAAACCGGTGGATGCGCACTCGATCGACGTTCGCTTCTGGGAGCGCGGGGCGGGCGAAACGATGAGCTCCGGCACCGGTTCCACAGGCGCGGCGGTGGCCGCCGTGGCGCGCGGCATGGCCCAATCACCGCTGCGCGTGCTGACGCCGGCGGGGCCGCTCGACATCCGCATCGAAGCGAGCGTCTTCCTCACCGGCCCGGCGGTGCTGGTGGCGGAGGGTTTTTTCTTTTGGTTGTGAGAAAATGGCAGTGCCATGCCTGAAGCTCTGCTTGCCGCGCACGCAACGGCTCAAATTCTGCAACTCAAGATCCTCGAGAAGCGCGCCCGCGTGGGAATCGTGGGGCTCGGATACGTCGGACTGCCGCTGGCGGTGGAGTTCGCCAAAGCCGGCTTTTCGGTAACGGGAATCGACATCAGCCAGGAAAAGACCGGAAGGGTCAACGCCGGCGATTCCTACGTGGGCGATATTCCCAGCGCCACGCTCAAGCCGCTGGTGGAATCCGGCAAGCTACGCGCGACCACCGATTTCTCGGCCGTGCTGGAGCTCGACACCATCAACATCTGCGTGCCGACGCCGCTGCGGAAAACCAAGGACCCGGACATGAGCTTCATCGTCAGCGCGTGCCAGGAGATCTCCCACCACTTTCACGCCGGCTCGCTGGTGATTCTGGAATCCACCACCTATCCCGGCACGACGGAAGAGGTGGTGCTGCCGATCCTGTCGAAATCGGGCCTCGAAGTGGGCCGCGACTTTTTTCTATGCTTTTCGCCCGAGCGCGTAGACCCCGGCAACCCTAAATTCCAAACCGTCAACATTCCCAAAGTGGTGGGCGGCTGCACCCCCGCCTGCACCGAAATGGGCCGCCTGTTTTATACGCAGGCCCTGGAAAAGGTGGTGCCGGTGAGTTCCACGCAGGTGGCGGAGATGGTGAAACTGCTCGAGAACACTTTCCGCATGATCAACATCGGCTTGGTGAATGAAATCGCGCTGATGTGCGACCGCATTGGCATCAACGTGTGGGAAGTAATCGACGCCGCGGCCACCAAGCCTTTCGGCTTCATGCCGTTCTATCCGGGTCCCGGTTTGGGCGGCCACTGCATCCCCATCGACCCGTTCTATCTTTCCTGGAAGACCAAGCAGGCGGGCATTGAGGCTCGTTTCATCGAACTGGCCGGATACATCAATGGCCAGATGCCGCACTTCGTGACGGACAAAGTACAGAATGCGCTCAACGATGCCGGCAAGCCGGTCAAGGGATCGCGCATCCACGTGATGGGCGTGGCCTACAAGCGCAACATCGACGACATGCGCGAATCGCCGGCGCTCGACGTGTTGCTGCTGCTGGAACGCCGCGGCGGAATTCTTAGTTACAGCGACCCGTACGTTCCCCACCTGCGACTGGACGGATTGCAGCTTGAGGCCCAACCCGAATCCGCTGCCGCGGACGCCGATTGCGTGGTCATCATCACCGACCACGCCGGGTTCGATTACCGGGCCCTGGTCGAGCGCGCGCCGCTGATCGTGGATACGCGCAACGCGCTCAAGGGGTACGCCTCGCCGAAAATCGTGCGGTTGTAGGAAACGGTCAGCAGATAGCAGCGCCGGCAACCGCTCCCTGACGGTCGCGGCTCTGAAATGCGCCGGAGCCGGGCCCAGGGGGCGCCCCGTCAGGGAGCGTTTGGTGCAGGTATCGCAGACCTACCCGAAGGAGCCGGTGCTCACGGCACGCTTCACGCGCGCTCCAGCCTGTAGACGGTGATTTCCGGGGGTGCGCCGATGCGGATGGGTACGCCGATGGTCCCGATGCCTCGATTGACGTACAATTGCCCGCCCGGCTTTTGAAAGAGGCCGGCTACGTAAGGCGTCACCAGGCGGGAGGGGGCGATCTCGGGGCTGATGAATTCCAGAGCCGCCTGCCCCCCGTGAGTGTGCCCGGCCATGCTGAGATCGATGCCCAGCGCGGCCGCGCGGGGGAACGTGTCCGGGTTGTGGCTGAGCAGGACGTTCACCTGGCCGCGGACGATTTGGCCTTCGATGTCAGCCAGCAGGTGCTTCACCGCCGCGGAAGGACCAAAACGATGGCGGCTCTGGAAGTCGACGCCGATCAGGTTGAACCAGTCGGCGCCCAGGGTGATGGGCACGCTCGCGCCGCGCAGGATGCGGACCTGGGTGGCGGCGAACAAGGCAGTGATCGAGTCTTCCACGCCCGCCCACGCGTCATGGTTGCCCAGGCAGCCACAGACGCCGAAGGGCGCGCGGAGGCCGGCTAGCGCCGCCACCACCGCGTACTGCGTGCCGGCGTCGAAAGTGACGTAGTCGCCGGTGAGCACGATCAGATCCGCCTTTTGCGCGTTGGCGATGGCGACGAACTTGCGAATCTGCTCTTCGGGCATGAACGGCCCGATGTGGATATCGGAAAGCTGGGCGATGCGAAAGCCGTGGAATGCCGGCGGCAGGTTGGCGAGGTGGATGGGCCGCTCGACCGTTTCCAGGTTCAAGCGCCCGTGGAACAGGCCGTACGCGCCGCCCAGGAAGGGAACGGCGGTGACCACACCGGTGGTCCGCGCGAGAAAGTCGCGGCGGGCGGGCGATTGAAGTTCGTCGCGCCGGCGCAACAGGCGGACCGCCGCGCGCAGGCCGGCCAGGATCACGAGCGGAATTGCCAGCAGGAATCCGACCAGCGAGCTGGCAATCCACCAGGCGCAGGGCGCGGTCAGGAAGGCATCGCGCAGGGTCATGTGCACCGGATCCGGCCGCCGCGCGAAGTCGCGCACGACGTACGCGAACATCGCCAGCAGAAGAATGGGGACGGCTGCGCACGCCAGGCGGCGGAGGGCGGGCGAGGAGATGGTACGCCGCGCCAGCCGCACTCCCCGCCAGGCCCAATACAACTGGGAAGAGCCGAGGATCAGAAAGATGATTGCGAAGAAGGACATGGGAGAGAAGAATCATGGCCGCGCTGGTGACGCGACAGGCAAAGAACCGGCGGCAAGACCGCCGGCGCTACTGCAGCAGTTACAGCGTGGAAGCTCCAGGGCCGGGCATTGCCCGGCTGCACCGATTGACAGTCGGTGCGCAGGCCATCAACCTGCCCCACAACGCGGTCTTCAACGAACTGGTAATTCATTGCGGGCTGCGAGGAAATTAGAGTTTAGTAATACAGATCGAAAACAAGAGGTGTATCTGTGTTCATACGTTTATCCGCGGCTCGAACTAATGGTCGCGCTCCGTCACCAAGTCGGTTACCGCCATCATCGCCCGCTGGTATGCGGATTCGGGAAACTCGCTCATCACCTGCCGCGCCCTCTCGGTGAATGCCTGGGCGCGCTCGCGAACGCGATCGATGCCGTCGTACCGCTCCACCAGCGCGAGGATTTGCGCAAAGGGGACGCGCTGGTAGTTTCGTTGTTCCAGCACCGTTTCCACCAGCCGGCGCTCAGCGGGTGTGGCGCGGTCGAGCGCGTAAACCAGCGGCAGCGTGACTTTGCCTTCGCGCAAATCGCCGCCCACGGGCTTGCCCAGCACATTCTCGCGGGCGGTGAAATCCAGCACGTCGTCGATCAACTGGAACGCCATTCCCAGGTTCCAGGCGAATTCGCCCAGCTTTTCCTGGGTCTGCGCATCGCTGTGCGCCGAGACCGCGCCCAGCCGGGCGCACACTGAGAACAGGCGGGCGGTCTTGCGGTCCACCAGCTCCATGCAGTCGGCTTCGGTGATATCGATGCGGCCGATGCGTTCGAGCTGCAGCAGTTCGCCCTCGACCATCATTTGCGTGAGGCCGATCAGCAAATCGAGAATCAGAAAATTGCGTTCCCGCAGCGCGATCTGGAAGGCCTGCATGTACAGCCAGTCGCCGGCCAGCACGCAGGTGTGGTTGCCCCACTTGACGTTGCTCGAGGGGCGGCCGCGGCGGGTTTCGGCGGCGTCGATGACGTCGTCATGCACCAGGGTGGCAGCATGGAGCAGCTCCACCACCGCACCCATCTGGATGGCGCTCGGTCCGGCGTTGCCGTGGCCCACCAGCTTGGCCGACATCAGCAGCAGCGCCGGGCGCAGCCGCTTACCGCCGGCCGATTGCAGATAGCGGCCGACGGCGGTGACCGCATCCACGGAAGCCACAGACTCGGCGGAAATCTTCTTCTCCACCTGGTCCAGATCATTCCGGACCAAGTCGAAAATCCCTCGCGCTGCCTGGGCTTGCCCCAGCTTGCCTAAACTCATCTAGGTTCCCCAGTTTAACCGTTTGGAGCCCCGCCCCGCAAACACAGCCGCTCGAAATTGTCGGCGGTCAGTGCGGCGATCTCCTCGACCGCCTGGCCTCGGACCTCGGCCAGCCGGCGCGCCGTTTCCGCCACAAACGCCGGCTCGTTGCGCTTGCCGCGGTGCGGCACGGGCGCCAGGTAAGGGCAGTCGGTTTCGATCAGCAGGCGGCCGGCGGGTGTGATGCGCGCGGCTTCGCGCACCGGTTCCGCTTTCGGAAAGGTCAGCACGCCGCCAAACGCCAGATGGAAACCGGCATCCAGCGCCTGCCGCGCCTGGGTGGCGTCGCCGGTGAAACAATGAAGAATGCCTTCGCCGCGCCACTCGCGGCGGAGAATTTGCAGTGTGTCGTCCCAGGCTTCGCGCGTGTGAATGATAACCGGCAGCGAGGCTTCAGTGGCAATCGCCAACTGCCGCGAAAACACTGCGCGCTGCACGTCGCGCGGCGAAAAATCGTAATGATAGTCGAGACCGATTTCGCCGATGCCCACAACTTTTGGATGCGCGGCCAGCGCGCGCAGACGCTCAAAAGTTGCCTCGGTGGCTTTGGCGGCATCGTGCGGATGAACACCAACCGTGGCCAGGAGGAACGGGTACTCGAGAGCCAGCCGTAGCGCGGCTTCCAGGTCGGGCGGACCGCTGCCGGTGCCGATGGCGAGCATACGCTCCACACCCGCGGCGCGAGCGCGCTCGATCACCGCCGCGCGGTCTTCGTTGAATTGGGCGTCGTCCAGGTGAGTGTGCGAATCGATCAGCCTCACTTGAGGCGCGCTCCCACCGGGATCTCTTCGTAGAAGCCCGCCAGCACCGGCTTGCCGCCTTCCACCGATGCGGCCACGATCATCCCGTTCGATTCGATGCCGCGCAGCTTTCGCGGCTGCAGATTGGCGACGATCACCACCTTGCGGTTCACCAACTCGGCTGGCGTGTAAGCCTCGGCGATGCCGGCCACGATGGTGCGCGGCTCGGCTTCCCCGATATCGACTTTCATGTGCATCAGCTTGTCGGCGCCCTTGACGCGCTCGGCGGAAAGGACCAGGCCCACGCGCAGATCCACCTTGCCGAAATCGTCGATATTGATCTTCGCGGTTCCCGCCGGTTCGGCCACGGCAGCGGGCGCAGGCGCCGCTTTGCCCATCATCACCGCTTGCTCGGCGGTGACTTTCTCTTCGAGCGCGCGCATTTGCTCGATGGCCGGCTTGGCCTCGATGCGCGGGAAGACAGGCGAGACCTCGCCGATCTGCTGGCCGGGCTTGAGGCCGCCCCAGACGAGCGTTTCGAAGCGGACGCTGTCGATGGGTTCCTTCATTCCGAGTTGCGCCCAGATCTTTCGCGAGGACTCAGGCAGGACCGGAGAAACCAACGCCGTGATAATGCGCAAAGCTTCAGCGGCGGTATAGAGCACGTCAGAAAGATCCGCCTGCGATTCCTGATCCTGCTGGCGAGCCAGCTTCCACGGTGCGTTCAGCACGATCAACTTATCCACCACGGAGATCAGAAACCAGACCGCTTCCAAACCCCTGGAGAAATCGAACCTCTCAAAAGCGTCCCGAGTCTCTTGAATGCTGCCCTCCGCAGTTTTATTTATGGCTCGGGTTACACCACTAGGAATCACGCCGTTCCTATACTGGTGAATCATCGTCAGCGTGCGGCTGGCGAGATTCCCCAGGCCGTTGGCGAGATCGGAATTGTAGCGGCCGATCAACGCATCGTAGCTAAAGCTGCCATCCTGCCCGAAAACGACTTCGCGCAGCAGGAAGTAGCGCAGCGCGTCGGCGCCCATCACCTGGCGGATCGGCTCGGAGCGCACGATGTTGCCGCGCGACTTCGACATCTTGTCGTTCTCAAACAGCAGCCAGCCGTGCGCGAAAATGCGATCGGGCAATGGAAGTCCGGCCGCCATCAGGAACGCCGGCCAGAACACTGCGTGGAAGCGCACGATCTCCTTGCCGATCAGGTGCAGATCGGCAGGCCACAACGATCCGCCATCGGGCGTTGTTTTGCCGTGGACCGCGCTCATGTATGCAGTGAGCGCATCGAACCACACATAGAACACGTGTGGCGCTTCGCCTTCCACAGGGATGCCCCACTTGATGTTGGTCCGCGTGATCGAAAGGTCGGTCAAGCCGCCGCGGACAAACGAGATCACCTCGTTGCGGCGCGTCTCGGGCTGAATGAAATCCGGCTGCGAGTCATATAGGTTGAGCAGGCGATCCTGGAACGCCGACAGCTTGAAGAAAAAATTCTCTTCGGTGATTGTTTCGGTGGGCCGGCCGCAATCCGGGCACGGGTCGCCGGGCTTGGCGTCGTTCACATAGAGGTTATCGAAGATGCAGTATTGGCCGGTGTAGGAGCCTTTATAGATGTAACCATTGTCGCGGCAGCGCTTGAACAGGTCGTTGACCACGCGCGCATGTTGCGGATCGGTGGTGCGCTGAAAATAGTCGATCTGGAGGCCGAGCAATTGCCATTGGCGGGCGAACTCGGCCGCGATCACATCGCAAAACTCTTTCGGCGATTTGCCGGCGCGCTCCGCGGCGCGCTCCACGTTCACGCCGTGCTCGTCGCTGCCGGTGGTCAGCACGGCGTCGAACCCCTGCATCCGTTTGAAGCGCTTGAGGAGGTCGGCCACGATGGTGGTGTAAGCGTGGCCAATGTGCGGCGCGGCGTTGACGTAATAGATCGGTGTGGTGAGATAGTATTTCATTTTTGCTGGTTCAGATAGGCGGAATTCGCTTCTGCGATGATGTGCTTGAGGGCCACGCCGGAGGCGAGCGCCAGCTTGCGGCAATCTTCGTACTCGGGCGCAAAATAGCCTTCGCTGGTGACCTTCACGCGCACTTTGCCGTACTGTGTTTCGACTTCCTGCAAGGTGCGCGCCTGCACCCGCCGCTCGGCGGTATAGAAACGCAGGCCGATGGTCGAAGTCTCGGAAAAGATCAATTGGGCGAGGGCCTCGCGGTGTTCCGGTTTGGCGATCACGCGCAGCAGGTGACCGGGGCGGCCCTTCTTCATGACAATCGGCTCCAGCGAGACATCGAGCGCGCCGAAATCCCACAGCCGGTCGGCGGCGTAGGACAGCACTTGCGGATTGAGATCGTCGATATTGGCTTCGAGCACGCAAACCGTAAGCGCCTCAGCGGCGCCGGTTGGCTCACCCAGAATCACCCGCAGCACGTTCGCGTGGCTGGCGAAATCGCGGCCGCCCGCGCCGTAGCCGGTGTGCAGCACTCTCATTGCCGGCAGCACGCCGAAGCGCTTGGCCAGCGTCACCGCGACAGCCGCGCCGGTGGGCGTTGTTAGCTCCACTTCGGGGCCGCGCGCGTAAATGGGCACGCCCTCGAGCAACCGCGCGGTCGCCGGCGCCGGAACCGGCAACAGGCCGTGCTCGGTTTCCACCATGCCGCTGCCCACGTTGAGCGGCGACGAGAGGACGGTATCCACGTCGAGCAGCTCGAGGGCCAGGCACGCGCCCACGATATCGGCGATGGAATCCGAGGCGCCCACTTCATGGAAGTGAATCTTCTCGATCGGCACCTGGTGAACTTCCGCTTCCGCTTCGCCCAGCCGCCGGAACACGGCGATGGCATTCTGTTTCGCGCGGTGCGGCAGCTCGGCCTTTTCGATCATCTTGACGATGTGGGCCAGGTGACGGTGAACGCGTGTTTCCTGCACCGCCACGCGGTACTGGGTGGCGGCCAGGCCGTTGCGCTTCACCTTCTCGAACGACGCGACGGCGCCCGCGTCGAGCGAGCGAATGGCAGTGGAGATGGCTTCCGGATCGGCGCCGGCATCCACCAGCGCGCCCACAAGCATGTCGCCGGAGATTCCCGAAAACGCGTCCAGGTAGCAAGTTAGAGGCACAGAATTTCATTGTAGCGGGTGGGGAAGACCATCCCGCCACGCCCTACCCTCCGGCGATCACCAGCCAGCCGGCGATCACCGGCATCACAAATAACGCGCTATCCACGCGGTCGAGAAAACCGCCGTGGCCGGGCAACAGGCCGCCCGAGTCTTTCACTCCCGCGCCGCGTTTCATGGCGGACTCGGCGAGGTCGCCGAGCTGGCCCGCGATGTTGCCCAGTGCGGTCAGCAGAACGGCGCTGGCGATGCTTATGCCGGCGACGAAATGCACCAGGTAAGCGCCGGCCAGCAGGATGGAAGTGGCTACCGAAGCAGCCGCGCCTTCCCAGGATTTCTTGGGGCTGACGCGATCGGCGAGGCGATGCCTGCCGAACGCCTTGCCTATGTAATACGCGCCGATATCGCCGGTCCAGCTTACCAGCAGCGCGTACATCAGCCAGTGCGCGCCGCGGCTGTGCAGCACCACGGCGCACCGCCAGCAACCGAAAATGTAAATCACTCCCAGCAGAAGCAGGGAGGTGCGCGGCAGCGCGTGTGCCAGGTCGGCCGAGCGCAGCGCCAGCGCCAGGGCCAGCAGCGCAAACGCGGTCACAACCAGCCAGGCGTGAACAGGAACCAGCAGCAGGAGCAAACCCCCGCCGTAGCCAAGCGGTCCTGGCGCGCCGAAGCCGTAAGCCGCCGCGATCGAATCGTACTCGCGGTAGCTGAGCACCGCCGACAGTGCGACCACCGCCAGGAACACCCACTGATTGGCCCACAGCACCGTGTACACGACGAAGGGGACGAGCAGGACAGCGGTCAGAACCCGCTTCATGACGAGCCGAGCGCGGGAATCAAGGTCTGCTCTGCCGGCGTATCGGCGGCGCCGGCGCGGAGGCCGCCATAGCGGCGCTCGCGCTTCTGGTACGCCACCACCGCTTCCAGCAGGTCCGTGCGCGTGAAATCCGGCCATAGCGTCTCGGTGACGTACAGCTCCGCGTAGGCAATCTGCCACAACAGAAAATTACTGATTCGCATTTCGCCCGAGGTACGGATCAGCAAGTCCGGATCGGAGCACGAGGCAGTGTAGAGGTTGGTGGCGATCAGGTCTTCGTCCATCCGGAGGGCGTCCAGCGAACCTTCCAGGCGCGCCATCTCCAGCACGGCGTTGACGGCGTCCAC
Organism: Bryobacteraceae bacterium; assembly: GCA_049587755.1. Classification (GTDB taxonomy): domain Bacteria; phylum Acidobacteriota; class Terriglobia; order Bryobacterales; family Bryobacteraceae; genus Bog-375. The sequence continues at coordinate 18,715 of JBAVEN010000008.1, forward strand.
GATTTCGGCGCGCCCTCCGTAGTTAATGGCCAAGTTTACGAGCAGGCCGCGGTTGTTGGCGGTGGCTTCCACCGCAGCGTCCAGCTCGGCGCGCACCAGCGGCGGCAGCGCATCCAAGCGCCCGATAGCCTGCAGGCGAATATCGTTCTTCTGCAATTCGGGCAGCTCGTGCCGCAGGTAGTAGCGCAGAAGGCGCCACAGAGTTTCCACTTCGTGCCGCGGACGCTTCCAGTTCTCCACCGAGAAGGCATACAGCGTCAGCGCCTTCACGCCCAGGCGCGCGCAGGTTTCCACCGTCGAGCGCACCGGGCCGATGCCGGCCTTGTGGCCCGCCACCCGGGGCAGCCGCCGCCTTTCGGCCCACCGCCCGTTGCCGTCCATGATGATGGCGATGTGCTCCGGCAGCCGTGCCGGGTCGATGGCTTGCGCCAGCTCCCAGTCGTGATCTTCGGACCGCAAGGTTTCGAGAAGCGCCTTCATGGGCAAACCCTAATAGTACACCACCATTGTATTAACAGGCACTTGGCCGCGCAAAGCGGGTGTCGGCGCGCGATGCGGAGTGTAGCCAGCGCGGATGACGAAAAATCACCTGCGGGCGGTTGCGCCCTATTCTACGGGATACCCCTGGTCGATCCAATCCGTCTTGAAGTTGTCCGGCAGATAGAGCGCCCTTGCGTGGGTGAAGCCCATCTGCCGCATCAACTCCATTGCGGGGCGGATGGTGGGGCAGTGATTCCACGGGCAGCAGCCGCAGTAGAGAACGATCTCGCGGTCGCGCGGCAGCTTCGCCGCCTCGGCCTTGAGGAGCTCCAGCCCCTCGGGTCTGTTCGCCGGACCGGCATAGATTGCGCCGGGGATGTGGTTGAGGCGGTACAGCAGGTTCGGACCGACCTGAAAAATCACGATGGAGCCGCGCTGAGCCGCGAGTCGCCCGGCCAGTTCCTTCGGCTGGACGACAGGCATGTCAGCCGCCCATGCTCCGGCCAGCGCGAGCAAACCAATACAAAAAAGATGACGCATGCCCTTACTGTAGCGCCCGAGCGCCGCCTGTGAAACGAAAGCCCAGTTCCGAGCGCCGCCCTCGCATGGTCTAATAGAGGTTTCATGCATCGATCCCTAGGTTTGCTATCGCTTCTCGCGCTGGCGGTTGGCTGCCTGTTTGCCGCGCCGCCGGTGCCATCGCTTGCGGCGGGCCGGGCGGCGCTGGAAGGCCTTCCCCTGCGGTTTGAGGCCAACCAGGGGCAGTGGAATCGGGATGTCCGCTACCTGGCGCGCGGCGGCGCCGTGAAAGTGGCGCTCACCGATCGCGGACCCTCGCTGCGCATGCCCGGAGCCGGGCGCGTAGACATGGTGCTCGAGGGCGCGGCCTCGCCGCGCATCCAGCCGCTGGAACCGATCGCGGCGCGCACGGATTATTTCATCGGCAGCCGCGCCAACTGGCATACCGGCGTCACCAGTTATGCGCGGGTGCGTTATCAGCAAGTGTACCCGGGCATCGACGCGATGTATTACGGAAACCAGGGCCGGCTGGAGTATGACTTCGTGCTGGCACCGGGCGCCGACGCCAATTCCATCCGCATGCGATTCCGCGGCGCGGACGGTCTCCGCATTACGCCGGCCGGCGACCTGGAAGTGCGGGTGGGAAGCGCCACGGTCGTCGAGAAGCGACCCGTGGTGAGGCAAGGCGGCGCCAGCGTCGGGGGACGCTACGTCCTGCTTTCGCGCGACATGGCCGGGTTCCGCGTGGGCCGCTATGACCGGAGCCGCCCGCTGGTGATCGACCCGTTGCTGATTTACTCGACTTACATGGGCGGGTCCGCCGATGACCAGATCAACGCCGTCAGGCTTACGGCGAATGGCTGGTTGTATGTCGCCGGATACACCAACAACAGCGACATGCCTTACATTAACGGCGCCTACTCGAACGTCAGCGTGGGAACGACGAATATCTTCGTGGCTATTCTCGATACCAGCGCCGCCGGCGGATACCAGCCGATCTATTTCAGTTACATCGGCGGATCCGGAGTCGATGTACCGCTGGCGATGGTGCTCGATGCGCAGGGCGACGTGTACCTGACCGGGACAACCACTTCGTCCGACTTCCCCATGGTCGGCAATTCCATCGTGTCTACCTTTCCCACGGTCGCACCCACTTCCATCACAGCCCCGGCCGTGACTCTGACGGAGACGTTCGTGCTGGAACTGAATCCCGCGTTGTACGGCGAGGTCTCGCTGCTCTACTCGACATACCTCGGTGGCACTGAGGGTAACAGCTACGGCAATGCCATCGATTTGGATCAGGCCGGCAATATCTACGTGGTCGGCACCACGCTCGCCGGCGATTTTCCGGTAACCGGCAGCGCCTACCAGACCGGGCTCTGGGGAGGGCAGGACACCTTTCTCACCGAGATCAACACCGGCACCGCTACCCCCCTCTATTCCACGCTTCTGGGCGGCGAGTTGGATGATGACGGGCGCGGCGTCGCGGTGGCGGCGAACGGCTTAGTTTATATGGCCGCTTCCACGGAGTCGACCGAGTTTCCCATGGCCGGATACTCGTATCAAGGGAACCTGGCGGGCGGTTATGATCTGGTCGTGGCCGTGATCGACCCCACGCAGTACGGAACCGAATCGCTGGTCTACTCCACGTATCTGGGCGGCTCGGACAGCGAGGAGGTGCGCGGCATGGCGGTGGATGCGAACGGCAACCTTCTGTTAACCGGCTACACGCTGTCGAGCGACTTTCCGGTGACCCAGGATGCCGCGCAGCCCGCCTATGGAGGGAACGGCGATATTTTCGTCGCCGTGGTGAATCCGTTCGGCCCCAACTTCCTGCAATATTCGACTTACTTGGGCGGTTCCGATACCGAGGTGGGTTATGCCGTCGGCTCCGATGCCCAGAATAACGTCTACGTCACCGGCTACACGCTGTCGAAAGATCTTCCGGTCACGCCGAACGCGCCCGAACCAGTCTGGCCCGGCGGCATCGACATCGTCGCGGCCAAGGTGATACCGCACGTGGCGGGCACAGGTGGATTCGGCTATGTCACTTACTTCGGCGGCAGCAGCATCAATAGCGGGCAGACACTAGCGGTGGCGCCGGACGGGACCCTGTATGTTGCCGGTTTCACCGGAGGCGTCCTCACCACCACCAGCAACGCGGTGCAAGGCGCATACGGCGGCGGCGTAAAAGACGGCTTCCTGTTCGTGCTGTCGCAGTAAGCGCAGGGTCCCGGCCGGCTAAGTACGCCACGTCGCAATTGCCCTCATGATCTGTCGCGCGGACGCGCGGGAGAGGCATGCCACGTCCCCACATTGCCCGGCCGGAATCGATCGCAGGCGGGCATGTCCGCCCCAGTGCGGCCATTGCGGACGCCCACCGGCTGCGGCGGCGCGAAAATAACCTGCCGCATTGTCCAATCGTGGTATTATTCTAAAGGACTTCGCTCCGGCGTCCATGGTTCGTCCTGCCTGACGCGAATCAACCTAATTAATGAACTTACGTTCTCTTTTCAGCTTGTTTTCTTCGGATCTCGCCATCGATCTGGGCACGGCGAACACCCTGGTTTACGCCCATGGCAAAGGCATCGTAGTCAATGAGCCATCCATTGTAGCCATCAATAAGTCCACCGGCGAAGTGGAAGCGGTCGGCAAGGAAGCCAAAGAGATGCTGGGCCGGACGCCGGGGAACATCGTGGCCATCAAGCCGATGAAGGACGGCGTCATCGCCGATTTCAAAGTCACCGAGCGCATGCTGAATTACTTCATTCAGAAAGCGCATGGCCGTAAGATGCTGGTGCATCCCCGCATCGTGATCGGGGTCCCGAGCGAAATCACCCAAGTGGAAAAACGCGCGGTGATGGACTCGGCCTACCGCGCCAAGGCCAGCGAGGTGCACCTGGTGGAGCAGGCCATGGTGGCGGCCATCGGCGCCGGACTGCCCATTACCGAGCCTTCCGGCAACATGGTGGTGGATATCGGCGGCGGCACTACCGACGTGGCCGTGATCTCGCTTTCGGGCATCGTCTACTCGCGCTCGGTGCGCGTGGCTGGCAACGAAATGGACGATGCCGTCATGCAGTATCTCAAGCGCAAATACAACCTGCTGATTGGCGAACGCACGGCGGAAACCATCAAGATCGAGGTTGGCTCCGCCTTCCCGCTGGACAAACCCCTGACCATGGAAATCAAGGGGCGCAACCTGATCGAGGGCGTGCCGCGTACCATCACCGTGAACGACACCGAGATTCGCGAGGCGCTTTCCGAATGCGTGGCTACCATCGTCAACGCCATTCGCGTAGCCCTCGAACGGACCCCGCCCGAGCTCAGCGCCGATATCAGCGACCGCGGCATCGTGCTCACCGGGGGAGGCGCCTTGCTCAAGAACCTGGACAAGCGGATCCGCGAGGAAACCGGACTTCCGGTTTCGATTGCCGACGATCCGCTGGCGTCGGTTGTACTGGGCACGGGACGCATGCTCAGCGATTTCCGGCTGCTGCGCAAGATTTCGATAGACTAAAAGGGGGCGGCCCCGCGTATGGAGTCGTTCGTCAACCGCTACCGCAACCTTACCATCCTCCTGCTGGTGATCTTCGCGCAGTTCCTGCTGCTGGCGGTGCAGGTGAAAAACGATCAGGACGTGCGCATCATCCGCGTGTGGACGGTCACCGCCGTCACTCCCTTCGCGCGCGTAGTGGAACTGCTGCGCGGCGGCAGCGTCGGGTTCATCCGCAACTACATCCTGCTGCACGACGAAGACGCCGAAAACCGCCGCCTGCGCGACCAGGTGGGGCGCCTCAAGCTGGATAACATTTTCCTCAAGAACGAGCTGAACACGGCGGAGCGCGCCAAAGCGCTCGGCGTGTTTCAGGCGCACGTCCCTTCCAAGACCTTGGCCGCGACCGTGATCGGCACCGGCGCCGGCTCGAATGCCAAGGTGGCTTACGTCGACGTCGGCAGCACCCGCGGCGTCGAGCGCGGCATGGCCGTAGTGACGCCGGACGGCATTGTGGGCAAAGTGCTCGCCGCTTACCCGACGGCGTCGGAGATCCTGCTCGCCACCGACGCCGATTTCGCCGCGGGCGTGGTTTCCCAGGACGGCACTGTGCGCGGCACCTTGAAAGGACAGGGAACGCCGCTGGTGAAGATCGACTACGTGCCCATACAAGAGAAGGTGCAGGTGGGCGAATGGTTTTACACTTCGGGAGACGACCGCATTTTCCCGCGCGGCTTTCCGGTCGGCGTGGTGCGGTCCGTGCGCGACTCGCAGCCGTTCAAGGAGATCCTGCTCGACGTGGCGGGCCTGGAGCACGTCCTCGAGGACGTGCTGATTATTACCCAGGGCGTGCATCAGGACATCCCGCCTGCTCCTGTCGCAGACCAGCCGGTGTATATCGCGCCTCCGCCTCCGGATGAAGCCAAACCCGCCGCGCCGGCCACTGCGGCCGCCCCGCCGCCGATTACCGACGCCGACAAGCTGCGGCAGGAATATCAGGCAGCCGGCGAAGCACAGGGCCACAAATTCGGCTCGCTGCAGTCCGGGCCGCCCGACTTCACCGGGATCCCCACAACCTTGCCGCGGAACCCCGTGCCGCCCGCCGCCGCGCCTGCCGCCGCGGGTCCGAAGCCGGCAACCGGCGCCACCACCAGGACCACCGAATCCACCCGCCATTCCAATCAGGCCAATGGCGAGCCGACTGGGGGCAAACAAAAATAATGGGGTATTCCTCCGGGCGCATGCTGCTCAGCCAGAGCGAAGGCCCGGTTTCCCGCTTCCGCGCCTGGGTCTTCATTGTCATCCCACTGCTGGCCATTCTGTTTCAGGTTTACGTTCCGCTATTTTTCCCAATTCTCAATTTTCTGGAGATGCCACTGCTGGTGGTAGTGTATCTTTCCCTGACGCAGCGGAACCAGGTCGGCGGCCTCCTCACCGGAGCACTGATCGGCCTGGCGCAAGACTCGCTCTCCAAGAACCCGCTCGGCATGTTCGGCATCTGCAAAACCCTGGTGGGATATTTCGCCGCTTCGGTGGGCGTGCACTTCAACGTGGACAACACCTTCATCCGGCTGTTTCTGTCGTTCGTCTTTTATTTCTTCCACCAGACCATGTATTGGGTGATGCAGCGGATGCTGCTCGCCCAGCAGCCCGCCTTCGATTACCAGAGCTGGCTTCTGTTCGGCGCGCTGAACGCCGTCGTGGGAGCGTCGCTGTTTCACTTTCTGGACAAGCTTCGCGCCACGGGGTGATTGCGCACCCGGTCAGATTGCAACTTAGAATAAGAGGGCGAACGCGTATGCAGAAAGTAAACCTCGAAGCCAAGCTGCGTGCTTTCGAAGCTCTGTTTTCACCCAAGATAGTGGCCCGCATGAACGACTACAAGATTGCGGTCGTCAAGACGAAGGGCGAATTCGTCTGGCACAAGCACGACGACACCGACGACTTCTTTCTTGTTCTCAAGGGCCGGTTGCGCATTCAGCTTCGCGGCGCCGAAGACGTAGTGCTGGAACCCGGCGAACTGTTCGTCGTGCCCAAAGGCATCGAGCACTGCCCCCGCGCCGATGAAGAGACTCATATCCTGCTTATCGAACCCGCCGGTACGCGCAACACCGGCGATGCCGGCGGCCCGCTCACGGCGCAAGAAGAGACCATCTGAGGGCGGCGGTTGGAAACGAGCGGGCGGCGGGACGCATGACGTGCAGCCCGCCAGGGCGATAGAAAGTGGCCCAGCGCGTGAGCGCTGGGACCAGGAAGCGAAATCCCTCAGCCCCGGAACGGGGCGTAAGAGCGACCGCGGTTCATCTGCCGATTGCCGGTTCTCTTCCGCCCCGTTCCGGGGCTCCGCGCTCGATGCCCATTCCCAACGCTGACGCGTTGGGCTACGCTCTGTCGCCCCAGGCGGGGCTCACTCCAGTCTCGCTTTAGAACGTCAGGCGCACAAGGTACGCATAAGAGGCTCGCTGTTCCCTGGCGAACCAGCGGCGTCACGACCCCGATGTCCCGCGCGCCAATCGAACGCTCCGCTTTCGAGCCCATGCTACGATAATTACTTGTCAGGTCTCGGGCTCCGTGCAACGGGCGGCTGCAAACCCCGCCAGGTCCGGAAGGAAGCAACGGTAGCGGTGTAGTTCGTGTGCCGCGGATCACCCGGGGCCTGGCAGCCGGATCCGGGCTGTGGCCGGATCGCCCACCCCATGTACCAGGTCATCGCGCGAAAATACCGGCCCCAGACGTTTCAGGACGTGGTCAACCAGGAGCACGTCAAGACCACGCTCGAAAATGCCATCGCCCAGAACCGCATCGGCCATGGGTACATCTTCTCCGGCCAGCGCGGCACTGGAAAGACTACGGTGGCGCGCATTCTGGCCCGCTGTCTGAACTGCGTGGATGGCCCCACGGCCAAGCCCTGCGGCGTGTGCGCGAGCTGTCTGGAAATCACCGCCGGCGGCACCGTGGACGTGATCGAAATTGACGCCGCCTCCAATCGCGGCATCAACGAAATGCGCGAGCTGCGCGAAAATGTCCGCTACCGGCCGGCGCGCGACCGCTACAAGGTCTTCATCATCGACGAAGCGCACCAGATCACCAGCGAAGCCTTCAACGCGCTGCTTAAAACCATCGAAGAGCCGCCGGAGTGGGTGGTGTTCGTGCTCTGCACCACCGAGGCGCACAAGATTCCGGCCACCATCGCGTCCCGCTGCCAGCACTTCAGTTTTCGCTCGGTGGATTTCGAGGATCTGATTGCGCGCATGGCCTGGATCTGCGGCCAGGAAGGCATCGAGGCCGGGCCGGAAGCGCTCGCTGTGCTGGCGCAGGCGGGCGAAGGCAGCGTGCGCGATTCGCTTTCCGCGCTCGACCAGGCAATCGCCTGCTGCGGGCAGAAGCTCGACGCTGCCGCGGTGCGCGCGCTGCTGGGCGCGTTCTCGATCGAGTCGCTGGAACAAATCACTGCTGCGCTGGCCGGCAGCGATCCGCGCCGGATGCTCGAGATTGTGGACGTGCTGGAGCGCAATGGCCACAACCTGCAGCATTTCAGCCGCGAGCTGGCGCGCTATTTCCGCAACCTCCTTGTGGCGCGCATCGCGGGCTCCGAAACGCGCTTGATCGCCGCCAGTGCCGCCGAGCGCGACCGGCTGGCGCAGATTGCAGCGCGCTTTTCCGAAGAGGACCTGACGCGATACCTGCACCTTTCGCTCGAATTATTTCGCGAGCTGCAGTTCTCGCTGCAACCGCGCTTCCATCTGGAAATCGGCCTGGTGCGGCTGGTGCACGCCGGCCGCCTCCTGCCCATCGAACAGGCGCTGGCCGAGTTGGGCGGAAGTGAAGCGCGTCCGGCACCGGCGGCTGAGCGAACCGGCGCGCCGCGCACCCCTGCTGCGCCAGCGCGCACTGGGCCATCGCCGTTTGAAACCGATCGGGCCAAGAAGGCGGCGCGTCCACCCGAGCCGCAAAACTCAGGCGCCAACGCGCTGGCGCCGGCGCCGCTCGTACCTGGCGACCCGCGCGACCGCCTGCACGCCTGGCTGACCGAACGCGGCCTGACGCACTTGGCCGATGCCGTAGAGAATTCGCGCATCACCCTCAGCGGCGGCGATATCCAGATCCAGGCGCCCCAGTCCTACCACCTGTATTTGAAGGACCGCAGCTTCGCCGAAGCGCTGTGCGAAGTTTTCGCACGTCCGCTCAACCTGAAGCTGTCTGGGGATGAGTCGCCGGAAGCGGCTCCGCGGCAGGCCGCGCCGGCGGCCGAACCCGCGGATGATGCTGCCGGCCGTGCGCTGGCCAATCAGGAGGTGCAGCGCTTTCGCGAGGTCTTTGGCGGCGAAGTTCGCCGCGTCCGCAACTTGAAGGAGCAGCCCAAGTGAAAATACCCGGCAACATGCAGCAGATGATGCAGCAGGCGCAGAAAATGCAGGAGCGCCTGCAACAGGAAATCGCGCAGATCAAAGTGGAAGCCTCCGCCGGTGGCGGCATGATTTCGGTGACCATGGACGGGCAGAAGAACCTGCTCAGCGTCAAGATCGACCCTGAGGTCGCCGGCGACGTGGAAATGCTCCAAGACATGGTGCTGGCCGCGCACAGCGAGGCCCTCAAAAAGGTCGAGGACGAAATCAAGCAGAAGATGGGCGGCATGCTCGGCGGCCTCGGCCTGCCTCCCGGTATGTTCTGACGATGCCCGATTTCGCCGAACCGCTGGCCCGCCTCATCACCGAATTCAAGCGCCTGCCCGGCATCGGGCAAAAATCGGCACAGCGGCTGGCTTTCCACGTGCTGCGCGCCGGCCGCGAAGATGCCGAACATCTCGCCCAGGCTCTCCTCGACGTCAAGGACAAGCTCGGCCTTTGCCGCATTTGCAACAACATCAGCGATAGCGACCTGTGCACCTATTGCGCCGATTCCAATCGCGATCCCCACGTCGTCTGCGTGGTGGAGGAGCCGCACAACATCGTCGCCATTGAAACCACGCGCCAGTTCGAAGGCCGCTACCACGTGCTGCACGGCGCATTGTCGCCGCTGCGCGGCATAGGCCCGGAATCGCTCAAGCTCAAGAACCTGGTGGAACGCATCGGCGAAGGCGAGATACAGGAAGTAATCGTGGCCACCAACCCCACCGTGGAAGGCGAGGCGACCGCCGTTTATTTGGCGCGCCTGCTGAAACCGCTCGGCGTCAAAGTGACTCGCATCGGCATGGGCATCCCCGTCGGCAGCGACCTGGAGTTCGCCGACGAAGTGACGATCTCGAAAGCCATGGAAGGGCGACGGGAGATGTGAGCGGGGCGCAGGCTATCAGGCCTGCTGAGCCGAGCGCCCTTTCGGCTCTTCTTGAGAGGCGCCCGGCGTTTCGCTATACGGGCTCCGTTCGAGCAATCCATCCTTCGTCAGGCCGCCAATCTGCAAATCGACCATCCGGTTGACTTCGCGCAGAGAAGCCAGTTGCACCTTGAGATAGTTCCCCGTGAGCGCTGCACCCGGCTCATGCAGCGTCACCGCGGAAAGCGTGCGGCCTATCATGCCTTTGCGGAATTCGCGGTTCTTGCGCGCAGCCAGTTCCCTTAACACGCGGTTGCGTTCCTTGCGCACCGCCATGGGGACCGCCAGCGGAAGCTCCGCCGCCGGCGTGCCGGGCCGCTCCGAGTAAGTGAAGACATGTAAGTAAGTGAATGGCAGTTGCTCGATGAACTGGCGGCTCTCTTCGAAATCCGCGTCCGTTTCGCCGGGGAATCCAACCATCACGTCGGCGCCAATGGCGGCGTTGGGCATCAGGCGGCGCGCTTTTACGATGCGGTCCGCGTAGTGCCGCGGCCGGTACTTGCGATGCATGAGGCGCAGTATCCTGTCCGAGCCGGTTTGCAGCGGCGCGTGAACGTGCGGCGCGATGCGGCCGCTCGCAGCCATCAGTTCCAGCAGCTCGTCGGAGAAATCCATCGGCTCGACCGAGCTCAGCCGCAGCCGTTCGATCTCGGTCTCATCCAGCAGCCGTCGCACCAGGCCCGCCAGCCGCAGCGTGTTTCCCGGCTCGCGGCCCCAGCGGCCCAGGTTGATGCCGGTCAACACCACTTCGCGATATCGCGACGCCAGCCGCCGCACCTGAGCCACCACTTCGTCCGCCGGCATGCCGCGGCTGCGGCCGCGCACGAACGGGATGATGCAGAACGAGCACCGGTTGTTGCACCCGTCCTGAATTTTCAAATTGGGCCGCGTCCGGTCGCCGCCCGCTTCCTCGACCAGCGCCGAAAGAAACGCCTGGTGTGCGAAGATGTCGCCGACATGGATGTCGGCCACATGCACGTTGCCATGGTACTGCACGCCGGCCGGCGTCAGCGCGATCAGCTCCGGGATGGCGTGTTTGTGGCTGTTGCCTACCACCCATTCCACGCCGGGCATCGCAGCCAACTCCTGAGGCGCCCGTTGCGCGTAGCATCCGGTAACGAGAATCCGCGCCGCCGGGTTCTCGCGATGCACGCGGCGGATGGTCTGGCGCACGTCTTCATCGGCGGAAACGGTCACCGTGCAGGTGTTCAGCACCACCAGATCGGCCGCCGAGCGCTCGCCAGCCTGCGAAAGCCCGCGCGCCACCAGCGATGATTCCAGGGCTGCGCCGTCCGCTTGTGTCGCCCGGCATCCGAAGTTTTGAACGAAGAATTTCCCCACCGTCCTACCCATTATAAGTTCCGGGACCTTGGGTGGCTGATAGAATCGGCCGCCGGCGCTGATTGCGATCGAGATGGTTTGCGGGGTAGGCGGATGCGGCCGATGGAGCGGCCGATGAGTCCGCCCAATGGGAGATGCCGCCTGGCCCGCGCCAGACTGGCCTGGTCCACTCGGGGCGGGGAATTAGTGGTGTTTGATCTTGGCCTGCTTGTAATGCTTGTAATGCTTCTGATGCTTCCGCTTCTTGGCTTTGATCTTCGAGGGCTTCCTCAGCTTGACTGATTTTGCGGCCGGGCGGATCACGGTCTTCTTGGCTTCGCCGGCGGCCGTGAAGCCGCATGCCAGTGCCGCCGCCAGCGCGATTGTGCGCAATCTCATCCTGTACTCGATTATCCCCCGCCACGCCTGCCGGCCACAAGTAATCCCTTGGGAAACAGTCACCTATTAACGCCGGTGAATGGGCGCAACTCATCCAACGCCGGTCGGCTCGCTGGGAACTCAGGAAACGCCGCTCTACTGCCGGGTGGCCGCTGCCGCCGTCTCATTATCGGCCGGAAGAAGCATGGCCGCGCTCGCCACCACTCCCGCATCCCCGGATTGCGTCCATACGATCACCCGCTGCTGCCGTGCTTTGGCCGGCAAGTCGATCAGCGCGGAATAAGCTCCCCCGGCCGGCACCTTGCCGGCTCGGCGGATCTGGCGGCAGACCGCGACATAGCGCAGTTGGCGACCCTTGTTCTCCCCGCCCGTAATCGAGGAGGCATCGCTCGCGTCGGCCAGCGCCAGAAAAACCCGGTCGCCCGGGTGCGCGCCGTCGATGCCGATCTGCACGCCGCGGTCCGCCCAGGAAAGGCGCGGGACGGCTTTAACGACATCCGCGGCTTTGGCGATTTCATCGGCGGCGCGTCGCGCATCGCTGCCGTTGAACTCCACCGCGCCGTTAACCACCATTTCCGGAGTATACGTGCTGTCCAAGTGGAAGCGCTCGGCGTACGCTTGCTGGCGGCTGGTCACCTCTTCCGATGAAAAGCGGTCGCGCCATTTCTTCGAGTCCCAATAGGTGACGTGTTCGCTCAGCACAACCACCCTCGGATCCAGTTTTTCCAGCAGCAGGTCCGCCGGCGGACAACTCGAGCAGCCCTCGGAAGTGAACAGTTCGACCAGCACCGGAGCCCGCTCGGCTTCGGCTGCGGCGGCCGGCAGAATGGCGGCCAGCAATAGCAGACAACTCGATCCCCAGTGATTCATTCAACCCTCCCGGCCGCTGCGTCTTCCAGTGCAATTGGGCAACGGCTCCCCACGGGCGCGCGCAGCTCACTGTCTCGATTATCCCAAATATGCCGATTATCGCGCGGAGGCCGTAACGGGCCTGCATAGCCTGGGCGCCAGGAAACGGTGAAACGCCGCTTTATTGCCGGCCGGCCGGCGGCGCCGCCGGCGGTTCGTTTTCAGCCGGCGGGAGCATCGCCGCGCCCGCCACCACCCCCGTGTCTCCAGCCTGCGTCCACAGGATCACGCGCTGCCGCCGCGCCTGCGGCGGTAGAGTGAGGACCTCGTAATAAGCGCCCCCGGGCGGCACCTTGCCGACTCGGCGGATTTCGCGGCACACTGCGACGTGATGCAACTGGCGCCCCTTGTTTTCTCCGCCGGTCACCGTGGACGACGCGCTCGCGTCCGCCAGCGCCAGAAAAACGCGGTCGCCCGGATGGGCCCCGTCGAGCTGCACCTGCACGCCGCCCTCCGCCCACGAGAGGCGAGGCACGGCTTTGGCGCGTTCCGCAGCCTTGGCTATTTCCTCGGCGGCGCGTCGCGCGTCGCCGCCGTTGAACTCCACCGCGCCATTAACCACCATCTCCGGAGTATACGCGCTGTCCAGGCGGAAGCGCTCCGCGTACGCCTGGTGACGCTTGGTAAACTCCGGCGATGAAAAACGGTCGCGCCATGCCTTATTGTCCGAATCGGTCACGTGCTCGCCCAGCACGACCGCCGTCGGATCCAGGGTTTCCAGCAGCCGGTCTGCCGGCGGGCAACTTGCAGAGCCTTCGGTAGTGAACAGCTCAACCAGCACCGGAGCGCGGTCCGCTCCGGCTGCGCCTGCTGGCAGGATGGCAGCCAGCAGCAGGCAACTCGCTCGCCAGTGCTTCATGTTCTTCTCTCTGCCGCCGCGTTTCCCGTTGCAGATCCGCAGTCGGCCTCCGACACGCGTTGGTTCCCAGCCGCATCGATTATCCCAAATCGGCTGGTAGCGCACCAGCCTACACCGCCTGGCTGAACCAGGCATACCAGAGCACGAAACTCAGCGCCGTCAGGCCCAGGCAAATCCACGCGCCCGCCTGCCACAGCCTCTCCACCGGGGCTCCTTGGTAGCGAGGCGTGCCCGCCGCGTAAGCCACGGCGAAGCCCGCGATGCCGCCGCCGATGTGGGCCGCCATGTCGATGCCGGGCAGCAGGCTGAAAATCAGAATGTAGATCGCCCAGCGCACGTACGTGCTGCGAATGGCGTCTCCCATTGCGCTGCGGTGCCTCACGCCCAGCGCGATCATGGCGCCAATCAAACCGCACAGCGCCGCCGATGCGCCTACCGAAGGCGCCCGCGGATTCCACAGGTCGCTGAGATAGAAGCCGCACACCGAGGAAACAAAATAGATGACCCACATGCGGCTGGCGCCGAAGATTTCCTCCACCTGCGGCGCGAGGTCGAACAGCACCCAGGAATTCATCAGGATGTGCAGCATCCCGCCATGCAGAAAGCCCGCCGTTACCAGCCGCCACCACTGGCCGGCGGCAATGGCGGGACCAAACTTGGCGCCGAAGGCAAGCAGCGTGCGGGGGTCGATGCTCGAAAAACCGCCCCCGCCGCCGGCCCGCATGCTGTACAGCGTGCTCACCAGGTAGAGCCCGAAGTTGGCCAGCAGAATGACGACGGTGTTGAATCGCGCGTGGGGGATCAGCCCGCCCAGCATGTCCGCCGGGCTGCGCCGGTCTATTGCGCGCGGGCCCACCCGCTCATTGCAGTACGGGCAGACTTTGTCTTTCACGGTAATGAAGGCCCGGCAATGCGGGCACATCCGGCGCGGATCCATAAGAGCTTATGATACAACCCGTCCACCGCGCCGCCGCACCCGCGCGATTCCGCGGGCTTCTTTTCCATCTGACGCGCTGGTTTCAGAGCAATCAAGATCGGGTGACAGCAGCGGCGCGAACCGCCTTTCGCGCGCAACTCTGCAGGCCGCCAGAGCTTGCTCCAGCTTGCGGCATGATTCGGGTTGCAAGCGCGGCAACGCAACCTTCTTGGGATTGTAACCGAACCGAATCGGCCGCCATGGTACTTGAAGGAAAGGGGAGAGTCCATGCGACGAATCGCAATCGCTGTTCTGGTGTTGGGCTGCGCGGCCGCGCCGGCGCGGCAGGCTGAGGATACGCCGGAGCCGCACGTCATCGTCATCGGCGTGGACGGGCTCAGCATCGATGGTGTGGTTACGGGGGGCGGGCCCGCGCTGCGCGGGTTGATGGCGCGCGGGGCGTGGAGCCTGGAGGCGCGTGGCGTCATGCCCACGCTGAGCAGCCCCAACTGGATGTCAATGATCACCGCGGCCGGGCCGGAGGAGCACGGCATCACCTCCAACGGCTATTTGAAGCGGATGCAGGAGATCGCGCCCGCGTGCCGCGACGCGTCCGGCGGTTTTCCGAACATTTTCGGCGCTTTGCGTGCGCAGCGGCCGGCGGCCCGCATCGCCATATTTCATGACTGGCCCGGCTTCGCCAAACTGGTGGAGCGCGGCGTGCCGGATGTGATGGAGCACCAGCGCGGGCCGGAGCGGACCACACGGGCGGCGATGGAGTACTGGAAAAACTACCGCCCGGAGCTGCTCTTCATCCACCTGGATAACGTGGATCACGCCGGGCACCAGTCCGGCTGGTCGAGCCGCGAATACTACCGGGCGGTGGAAGTAGCCGACCGGCAGATCGGCGCCATTCTCGATATGCTG
Source organism: Bryobacteraceae bacterium (assembly GCA_049587755.1). Classification (GTDB taxonomy): domain Bacteria; phylum Acidobacteriota; class Terriglobia; order Bryobacterales; family Bryobacteraceae; genus Bog-375. The sequence goes on from JBAVEN010000008.1 coordinate 33,853, forward strand.
CGCGATGCCGGCGCGCTCGATTCCACCTTCGTGCTGGTGACGTCTGATCACGGCGGCAAGGGGCATAACCACGGCAAGAATTCGCTGGCCGAAATCCAGATTCCGTGGATTCTGGCCGGTCCCGGCGTGGCGCCCGGAAAAATCGACGCGGCGGTGTTCACCTACGACACCGGCGCCACGCTGGCCTGGATTTTCGACTTGCAGCCGCCGGCGTGCTGGATTGGCAGGCCGGTGCTAGCGGCGTTTCGACCCGCCGTGGTGGCGATGCGCTCTTCGCGGATCGCCGCGAGTTCCGGCTGCCTGGCCGCGGGCGCTCAGCCGCGTCCCGCCGCGGCGGTCGGCAAACAAGCTGCGCCCTTTGTGGCGTTGCGCGCGGAAGGCGGGTCAAAGTGATGAAGCGCGCCATCGAATTCATTTACATCGATGCCGGCGGCGGACACCGCGCGGCCGCCACCGCGCTGGCCGAGGTGATAGCGCAGCAGCGCCGGCCGTGGGACATCCGCACGCACTCGGTGCAGAACCTGTTCCACTCGATCGACGTGATTCGGAAGTCCACGGGCATCGATTTCCAGGACGTCTATAACATCATGTTGCGGCGCGGATGGACGCTAGGCACCGCGCAACTGGTGCCGGTGATGCACGCCGCCATCCGCCTGTTCCATAGCGCGGAGGTGCGCGTTCTGGAGCGGCATTGGGCGGCCTCACGGCCGGACATGGTGGTTTCGCTGATCCCGCATTACAACCGCGCGTTCAAACAGGCGCTCGACCGGGCGTGGCCGGGAACGCCGCTGGTGACGGTCCTCACCGACATCGCCGACTACCCGCCCCATTTCTGGATCGAGCGGCAGGAACAGTACGTGATCTGCGGCTCGCGGCGCGCTGTGGACCAGGCGCGCGCGCTGGGTCTTGCGCCTTCCCACATCTTCCAGGTCTCGGGCATGATCCTCAATCCGCGCTTCCATCAGCCGCCCACGGTCGATCGCGCGCGAGAGCTCACCCGCCTGGGCCTCGATCCAGGCCGGCCCACCGGCATCGTGATGTTCGGCGGCGAGGGCTCGATGGAGATGGTGAGGATCGCGAAGGCTTTGAATCGCTCCTCTCTGAAGACGCAGTTGATCCTGCTTTGCGGCAAACACCACACGGCTGCGCGCATGCTGCGGGCGCTTGCGCCGCGCATGCCGCTGCACATCGAAGGCTTCACCAGAGAGGTGCCGTACTTCATGTCGCTGGGTGACTATTTCATCGGCAAGCCCGGCCCCGGCAGCATTAGCGAAGCACTGGCCATGCGGCTGCCCGTGGTGGTGGAATCGAACGCTTGGACGTTGGCCCACGAGCGCTACAACGCGGAATGGATTTTGGAACAGGGTGCGGGCTTGGTGGTAGGCAGTTTCTCCAAAGTGGCGGATGCCGTGCGCGAACTGCTGCGGCCGGACCGGCTTGCCCAATACCGCGCGCGCGCAGCAGCGGTTCGCAACTCGGCCGTCTTCGAAGTGCCGGAGATTCTGGCGGAGATTTTTGCCCGCCGCGACCGCGGCGCGGACAATCCACTACTGTGGCAGGGCGGCGCGGCGGAGCAGCAGCGAGCATCGCACGCGCCCCTGCAGTAGTGCAGGCAAGCGGAATTTGCCATTCCGGCAAGTGCACGCACGAATGTCCGGCATCACGGGAGGGATTGGAGGGAGGCGCCGGATTTAGCGCCTCCCCAAAAGAAATGGTTCCAAGTGACCTGATTCCCAGCCTTGCCCACCGCCGTCATGCACGGCACTGAACACCGCGTTTGAGAGCACCAGGCGATTCGCCGTTCCGCTCCCCCAAAGCCGTTTTCTCCAGC
>JBAVEN010000009.1:0-4681 GCA_049587755.1 Bryobacteraceae bacterium
GTTCCGGGGCTTGTCCTCACCGCCGACTGATCCCGACGGCTTGCGCCGTGGGCTATTGTCTTTCGCTCCTCCGGAGCTTAAAGGCGCGCCTGACGCTGGAAAGGGATCCACTTTTATGTCGTGCACCCATGCCTCAATTCGTTGGCATAGGTAGATAGATTGGCGAGTATAATAGCTGAATGTCGCGATATCACCGCTGCGGCATTCCCCTCCTGCTTGCCATCCCATTTCTGGCCCCTTTGCGCGGCCAAACCGGAATCGATGCCTACCGGTCGCTCGGCAGATTCGAATTGTCCGGCGCTATAGCGCGGGCTGACAACCTCACCCTTCAGCGAGATCGCGTGAAGATGACCTTTAACGGGGTCTTCTATCTCGAAACGCCCGTTCTGGGCCGTGTCCGTGGCGCTGTTTTTCTTGGCAAGGGAACTTTCTCGGCCGAAGCTCCACCGGTTGAGTTCGAGCTCGAAAATGTGCGCCGGTTGCTGAAGGCCGATCGCGTGGAGTCCGACTTCCAGAGAGCTGTGCTGCGGTTTAGCGACGACACGGATTCCGAGCTGGGCGGCCGGGCATCGCAGGAGGCAGCGCACCCAGAGGCGCGACGCCTGGCGGAGAAGTCAGCCTCACGGTTGCTCAAGGAGACTGGGGCCAATATCGCCGCACGCGTGGCTTCATCGGTGCTAAACGCGGAGAAGCCGGGCTTTTTCTGTGCCACCTTCGATAAGGGGCGCCTCGGCCGCTTCACATTCGTGCTGGACCCACAAGGGCGCGTGCCGAGCGCGGTGTTTGGGGTGAACGCCGGCGAGTCAGGGCTGATCTTCGCGCATCATGGGGAGTTGGCGGGTTATGGCGTGGTGGAGGCGCCGCCTGGAAACGATATCTGGATGGCTTTTCACGCGCTGGAAGACTATTCACGCGGGCAATTCCGGAATAGCGATTCCTACGATCTGGTGGCCGTGCGGCACTATGACATGGATATTGACGTTCGCGAGGGTGTGAAAAAGAAGCTGGCGCTGCAGGCAAGGATGGAAATCGAATGTCTAGCCGACGGTGTTCAGGCGGTTCCGTTTCGGCTCAACGAGGGGCTGGGTGAAGCCAGGCACCAGCGCTTGAAACGCGCCATGCGCGTGAGCAGCGTGCAAGCGGACGGCGCCGAGATCCCGTTTGCTCAAGAGGATTGGGAAAGCGGCTTCACCGTCTTCCTCTCGCGCCCAATGGCGAGGGGACAGAGGTTCACCCTCGCAACCGTTGCTGCCGGCGATTTTCTGCTCACGGGCGCCGATGTCGAGCACCAGCGGTGGGACCCGACGAATTACTATCCGCTGGTTAATACTTCCTGGTATCCACGGTGCAGCGACTTGGCGCGGGCGACCTATCGACTGAGGTTTCACAGCAAACCGTATGACTTGGTGGCCGGGCCTGGCATTCGGTCGGAATCCAATGGAAAGCGGGAGAAGATCACGCACTATGCGCAAGAAACGCCGATCGCCATGGTGACATTTGCCGGCGGCGAGCTCCGGTATTCCGAGCAGCAGGGTCCGAACGGAGTCGCACTGGAGTACTACTCACTGCAACACATCGTGCCATTTCCTTTGGCTACTATCGATACAACCGACCCGAGATTCATACTGAACGACCTGGCAAATTCCATCGACTACTTCAACCAGTTATTCGGCCCCTACCCATACACGGTATTGCGCGGCGTATACCAGCCGCGAGCCTTCGAACAGGGGTGTCCGACTTTGCTTCTGCTTGCGCAGGGTGTTGATGAGGCAGTGCAGCATTGGGTTGTGGCGCACGAAGCATCGCACCAATGGTGGGGCGACATGGTGGGATGGCGGTCCTACCGCGACCAATGGCTGAGCGAGGGCTTCGCCGAGTACTCCGGCGCGCTGTACACGGCTGCACGCATGAACGCGGACGCGGGGAAGGATCTCATCAAGCGCATGCGGCGCGTGCTCGGAACGCCGCCGGTGGGGGACGTCAGCGTTCACAAGGGGAGAATCGCGGAGATTGGGCCGATCATTCTCGGACACAGGCTCGCCAGCAGCGAGACGCGCAACGCCTACCAAGCGCTGATTTACGAGAAGGGCGCGCTGGTGTTACGCATGCTGCATTTTCTGCTGAGCGATCCTCAAACCGGCGACGATCGGCCATTCTTTCAGATGCTGACCGAATTTGTCGAGCGCAATAAGGGCCAGAACGCCACGACCGACGGTTTTCGGGAAGTGGCGTCCAGTTACTTCGCTCGTTCGCCGATCGGCCGCCAGTGCCGGTTGGCCGATCTGAACTGGTTCTTCCGGCAATGGGTGTATGAAGCATATTTTCCCAGCTACCGTATGGAATACCAGTTGGAGAATCAGCCTGGTGGCGGGGTGATTTTGCGCGGCACGTTGCACCAGGAGAATGCCGGCGAGAAATGGTTCATGCCGCTGCCCGTTGTCATGCAGTTTGAGAACGGCAAGATAGCGCGCAGCGTGATCTATGCCTACGGCGAGCAAAAGGATTTTGCCCTGAAGCTTCCGGCGAAACCGTCGGCCGTACAACTCGATCCCGATCTCTGGATACTGTCGGAGACGACCGTGGCCGCGGCAGTTCACTGACGAGCCTGGCGGGCCTTAGGCGGCATTGGTGACAAGGTGCGACCGGGAATTTCGTAGCCCGTCCCCGAATCTCCCCCCTGGGCGCGTGGCTCCGAGGGGGGATGTCGCGACGGGGTGTGGGCGCGGGAATGTGGCGCTGGAGTCCCAAAATAATCGCGCTTCACGAACGCTCAGCGCGGGTTTCGCGCATGAATTGCTTTAATGAATTGAGCGACCGTTTGATTTTGGCGAAAGGAGGCTGTTGTGCCTGTTGAATCATGCATCCCGATCATTCCGAGCGCAAACCTGGAGAAGAGTCTGCGTTTGTGGGTTGATGGTCTCGGATTCTCGATGAGTTCAGAAATGCGCAAAGACGACAAGCTGATCTTCTGCATGCTTCGGAAAGGCGACTTATGTTTTATGCTGAACCAACGCGCGGGGACTCCGGTCAAGCCGAAAGACTACGAGGGCATTCGACTCTACTGGGCGCCGATGGATATACACAAAACCAGAGAGCGATTGAAGAGCCTTGGGTACGATGTCTCAGAACTCGATAATCGAGACTACGGGCAGACCGAGTTTTTCCTTACCGACGACGACGGCTATTCGCATTGCTTCGGCGTCCCTACACAAAGATAGACATCCCTGCTCAGAAAATGCGTCTACCCCCCTTTTCTCCACATCCTCCGCGACATGGACGCCAGGCCGTGGACGGAATTCCAGGCGAAGTAGGCGGCGCAGAGCGCCCCTATCTCCCCGTGGCCTGTGCAAAGGCAACGTCTGGCTTCTTGCTGACCAGCTCCTCGATGCTCATGCCTCCGAACAGCCTCTGGAATTGGCCCGGCTCGAATTGCCGGTGCTCCCACGTGCCAGCGCGCTCCCGAAAAACGTAGACAACGACTCGAAGGGGGACCTGCTGCTCTACCGTCTCGCCAAAACCGGCCGCGTCGAATTGTGCCTCGAAACCGAACACACGCGAGGCCTCGTTCACCGCTACGTTGCCTTTTAGATTGGTGTCGAAGATCTCAGGATCGCATTGCGCGTAGTATTCCATGCACCACTTCCTGGAGATCAGCGGCTCGATCGAGCGTGAAAACTCGCGTCGCTGCGGATCGCCCGAATAGGGATACACTTCCGCCAGACGATTCCTCTTCAAGTCATAAACCTCAATGTGCATGGGATGGACGGACATGAAATGAACTTCACTGCCGCGCAGTATCGCGTAGTCCGATCCCAGGAGCCCTATCAGCCAGCCCGAGAGTGCTGCTTTGAGCGATAGCTCCGAATTCAGGACGATGACGCAGCCGGCCGAGGGGTTGACGTGCGTGTTGATATAGATGACGCCGCGATATTCGCGTATACCATCGGCTGATCCGAGGCAATCCATCGGTATCGCACCCTGGAAAAGCGCATGGGCTTCTCCCAGGTCGGCGCGGCGCAAGTCATCCTTGGCACGGTCGTAGCGGATCACGTGAAGCGGAGGCTGCAGCGTACCCGACCCGTCGTCGGTGTAATAGGCAAGGAGGTACGCGTCGTCGCCGCCGATCGCATAGCTCGTGATGTTTCTGCCCAACTCCGCCGCGGTGAACTGCTGCGTGGGCACATCTGCGGTCCGTAGCGCATCACCGAGTGTCTCCGCAGCGAGGTTGCCGGACCCGACTGCGAGAAACAGAAGGCTCGTAACCGCCGGGATCATCTTGCTCAGCATGGAAGCAATCGTGGTGGCCTCACTTTACCACGATGTTTAGGCTGGCGCGTTTTCTTGGATCGTCACGTCCAAGCCCATTTGAGATGCGCCGCCTCCCGGCCAGAGCCATCGGTTGCGGAGCGTGCGATGTGATAGGAATTATGGATGGGAAGGCAGGTTGTTCAATGTCGGCACAGACCCCAGGTTGGAAGCTGGCACTCCAGGCCATCTTCCGCGCGCTCACTTTCCTGCTGCCATTTGCTTTCGCGGGCCGCCTGGATTGGTGGCGCGGCTGGCTTTTCGTCGGCTCGTTGCTGCTAATCGCCGGGGTGAGCTTCGCCGTATTGCGGCGCAAGAACCCGGACCTGATGCGCCGGCGGCTGGAGGGGCAACCGGGCGTCAAGCGATTCGACAA
>JBAVEN010000010.1:0-253647 GCA_049587755.1 Bryobacteraceae bacterium
GGAGCAGGAGATCGTCGCCATGTGGCGCTTCACCCGCAACAACGGCATCACCGAGGGCTTCCACAACAAGATGGAACTCATCAACCGTCAAGCGTATGGCTTCCGCAACTTCGAAAACTATAGACTCCGGGTGAAGGTGTTATGTTCTTAGAAAGGTTTGGGATTGGGGTCTGCCCCCGTTTTTGGCGTAGAGCCCCAAACTCCGTTCGCGCAGAATTCTTCCAACCAATTGTGTACCTGTTGTGTACTCGCTGTTTGCGGTGGAACGGTAAGTTCTTTGGAATGTGGTACGCCCGAGTGGATTCGAACCACCGACCTTTTGCTCCGGAGGCACACAGATGGCCTCCAACGCTTCCTTCAGTCCTATCCTATTCCTTGGTTTTTCAACAATCTGGGGAGTCTGCTTTCGCTCAGCTGACAACCCCAACGGGCTCAGATTTCGAGGTTTTGATACGGTTTTGATACGGTCTGATGCGTGACAGCTCTCTGCGTCAGTCTGTAACCAGATCGTTCAGGCGGTCAGCAACATCATCCGGTCTTGGAGTTCCGCCACATCGTAGAACTACCGACCAAAGAAACGTCCCGCCTCCGGACCTAACGAACCATCTGGAAACCGTCGACGAGGCAAAGGTGGTACTGACATCCCAAACCGTTCATGCCACTTCTTCCAAACATCCCGCGTAAACACTCCAGCCGGAGCATGCTCAAGTACGCTTCGAAATTCTTCTTGTGGCACGTAGCGCTCGGCCACTGAAACATCCGCCGAGGAGCCGTAAACCATCAAGTGTGTCAGAAACGTGGTCAGATCGGTCAGGGTTTCCTCCGGCTTTTCATACCAAACCACCTTCCGCGCCACCTGCAGCAAGTCGGCTGGATAGGGAGTTGTAAGGCTCATCGCTCCAGCCCTCCTGGAGTCAAACCGCGCCGCGGACGCAATTCAGGCAACCCGCTAAGGTCAACTGCCTGTGCCCACCGGGTCAGATCCCGCTGCATAGCGGCGGGGACGCGATTCAGTGTTCCATCGCCATAAAACAGCAAGGCGCGAACGCTCGTGATCGGATCGAAGCTCGGGTCGATCGCTTGGGCCGCCGCCAATCCGGTGGGCACGTCCACCCCATGAGACACCAGCGTGTGAATGTCCACGTAATCCTTCCAACTCCCCCGAACCTGAATCACCCGCATCTTCATGCCGGCCAGGTCTATCAGCGATGCCACCCAAACACGAGATCCAGCCGCCCGCCTCGGGTCCTCAATCCGTCGTAGAGTAATCAAGTCCGCCAAAGAAGGCAACCTTAACCACTCCGTCGCGGTTTACGAAGGCCTCCAGGTTGTCGCGCTTGTAGTGGACCCAGGCGTCCTGGTCGTCCGGATCCAAATCCTTGAAGAACGGGAGCCGCAATCGCAATCTGGCCGGCTCAAAACCGGAGGACGAAAAAAAATCAAAGTCCTCCGAAACCCGGTGGCCGAGTTGGAGCGCCAAGCCAGTGCCGCCGTAGAGCACGAAGGCTGACGGCACAGCGTCCAGTTCGGGCCACAGCCGCCGTTGGCATGCGGGCAGGATGTCGAGACGAGGTTCAAAGATTGCCGACACTGTCATGAGTTCCCAAATGGGTCTTCCGGATTCACCTGCCCGCAGCCACCGTGTCCTCTCCCATCGGATTCTTGTCCCACCTCGCATGGGATTGCCCGATCTCGATCATTGGTTTATTCTCCCATGCATGCTTTCTGAAGGGATAGGGCACGTCCCTCAGGGCTGCTTGTCCCATGCCCAACGGAGGGCCGATCTCTTAGAGTCTGCCCAGAGCCATTTGGCAACAGGGCGGCCCTCACGGTCATCGACCTCCCTTCGAATCCCATGCCGGTTGCCGCCATGAACCCCTGTCCGTGCAGTTATTACGGCAGCCCCATCCGAGGGCGACGAGACTAGCACTTCGCATAGCCCCAGGAAGGCAGCCGTACTGACCATGGCACCATGGCTGGTGATCTTGGATGCGAATCGGCCGACATTTGACCAGCGCCGGGGTAAACACACCTGAGACAATGTTTCCGACGGTGGGCTCGCAAACACTGGGGGGGATCGCGGGCAATGTCTGGACACGCAGTTTTCGCGATCCTCAGTCAGGCAGAAACGCCCCGGAGGACGGCAACTTTCAGGCACAGCGGCGGAATAGGAACTGATTGGATCGATAATCGCTATTAATAGCTGCTAGCAGAGCCTCTTCTGTGTGGGAGTTTCAGTCAACGGACCTGGACTTCCAGCGCTTGCAGGAACACACTGATCGCGAGGCCGTTGTCGAGGCCGCGGGCGTGCAGCGGTTGCTGATTGTGGAAGGGCACGTACGAGACCCACATCGACGGTGGAGGCACGGTGGGTGCGGGCTGGCTGGCCGGCAGGTTGGCTAGCATCGCCGGCGGGATGGCGAAGCTTCCTGCAGCGCCCGCCGCGGCGCAGTAGCATGCACCCCAGGCGGCCGCCGACGAGTCGATACTCATCAAGCCGATCAGCACCACGCCTTCTTGCGATGGCGGCCGCCAGCGCAGCGTCACCCCGAGCCGCCGATCCACCGTGCCGATGTTGTCGCGGTTTTCCCATATGAAAGGTTCCGGCGCCGGCAGCGGGACTACGAACGGGCCGATGTCGGCGCCGCCCGGTCCGGCCACCACCAGGGTGCCCCGCTCCAGAAACAGCGGCCCGCCGCGCCCGGGCCGTTCCCCGCGTTGCTCGCCCAGCATGCGCTTGTACACACCGGGCGCGCCGTGCACCGGCGAAATCGGCAGTTTCCGATTGCCGCGCGTTACGCTGAGGCGCGGGCCGGCATCGCGCCCGGCGGCATGCGGGGATGACATCAGCGCATCCGCGGCCGATGGCGATGGCTGCGGCCCGGAGGCCATCGCACCGGTGTAGGCAGTGCACGTCCCGAGCGGCGGAATCAAAAGGATCGGATGCAACGTCGGGCCCTGATCCGCACGCGCGACAAAAACCGCCATGCCTTCGTCGGTGATGGTTGAGTCGGGCGCTTTCACGGTTCGCGAAATCACCACCAGGCCGCTGTTACGGCCTTCCCATGCCGCCATGGGGAGGATGGGCGGCGGTTCGCAGGCTCCGCCGCCGGCGTGGACCGAAATCGTGACCGTATTGCTCGGGGCAGCGTCCGGCTGGCGAACTTGAAGCGGAACGTAACAGCCGGCCGGGCTGTCCGGCGGAAGTCGAAACACAATCTCATCAGCTCTATCCGCCGCGCCGCGCCGCACCGCGACCACCGTCGCGCGGTGGAAGCCCACCCAGACTTCGGGGCGCGATGGACCGAGGCCGGTTCCCGAGAGAACCAGCGGCTGACCAGGCTGCGCGGAATTGCGCACCCCGTTGGCGGAACGGGAACCATCGGCGGCCTGGTTCTCCACGCGGCCCGGACCCCAGCCCTGCTGGCTGCGGCTGAAGATTCCGAAACCGGCGCGCGCCACCACCAGGGCGTAAGGCGGACTCGGCACGCCATTGACTGTCACGGTCAGCCAGACATCGCCCAGTGGTGCGCCCACCGGCAGCCGCGCTTCGATGCGCTGTGGCGAGACCGCGCACAACGGGACACGGAGCGAGGAGCCCCGCGCGGATAGCGTCACCGAAGTTGTCTGCGCGCTGCTCCCGAGCCGGATTCCTTCGATATCGAAGAGCGCGCTGCGAGCGATGGCGCCGCCGGGCAGAATGGACGGCGTGCGGCTGGCGGCGTTGACCACGCCGCCGGTACGGATCGCCGGTGGCTGCGCCGATAGCAGGACCGCCGCCAGAAAGAAGACCGCGACAGCGCGCATCCCTACTGAATCGTAACGTGACCGGGGTTGGCGGCCTGGCCGTCCACGGTGACCTGAATCACCACGTCACCTTTCCCCGCCAGGCTTTGCGGCAGCAGCACATCGATCTGGTCGAGCCCGGCATACTGCGGCTGCGCGCCCGCGTATGCTGGGGCCGGCAGGCTGATGCCCCCGGCGGTAATGGTGACGCTATTCGATGCGGCACTGTGACCGCGCAGGCCGGTCCCATACAACACCAGGTACACCTGGCTGTTGGCCGGACTGAGATCGATGGGAGCCGGCACGATTCCGCCGCTCGCGTTGAGCGTGTAAATGTTCTCCACGGTCTGCGAGCCGTCCGCATTTCCCCGCTGCACATACGCGGCGACGAGATCGGTTCCCCCGAACAGAAACAGCCCCGGATCGATGGCCGCAATAACGGCCGCCGCGCTGGACGTGGTCCCGCCACTCGCAACCGTGACGGTTGCCTGACCCAGGGCCGTCGAGCCCGGAACGATGTAGTTCACTTGCGTGGGCGAGACATAGGACAGCGGTGCCAATCGCGCCACGCCCAAAGCATCTGTCACCGTGACCGTCGTGCCCTCGACGTTGGTAGGATATGGCGACCCGCTGGACTGCGTCACCGTAGCCAGGCTGGTGCCAAAGGCGCTGACGAACGAATTGGGCGCCAGTGGACCCTGCACAAAACTCGCGCCGTTCAGGTTGTTGAGCTGTCCGGAGATGTTCAGGAAGACGGAAACGTAGTTGATCGTCGCGTCGAGGCCGACAACCAGGTCCGGCTTCCCGTCGCCGTTCAGGTCCGTCGCCAGCACGGCGCTGGGATTGGAAGTGGCCATGAAGTCCACTTCCGGCTGGAAGGTACCGTCACCGTTGCCGAACATGAAGCTGACGTAGGTGCTGCCTCCGTGGTGAGCGATCGCCAGATCCTGCTTGCCATCGCCATTGATGTCCGCCACGGAGATGTAGGCCGGGGCAGTGTCGGTAAGCAACAGCGAAGTTGCGCCGAACGTCCCGTCGCCCTTGCCCAACAGGACCCCTATATCAAATTCGAAGTTGGTTGTGAAGTTCGGATTAGTAGCGGTCACCATCAAGTCCGGAACCTTATCTCCATTGACGTCCGCGGCGACGATAAAATTGGGATATCTTCCGCCGGGGTAGCTCACCGGGCTCTGGAAAGTGCCGTCCCCCTTGCCGAGATAGACCAGCACGCCGCCGATATCGGTACCAACGCCGGGCGTCCCCTGATTGGCGATCGCCAAATCGGGTTTGCCGTCCTTGTTGAAGTCGCCCACCGTCAGCCAATAGGGCCAGCTGCCGAATCCGGTGAGACTCGTGGCGGACTGGAAGGTGCCATCTCCGTTCCCCAGCAGGACGCCGGCAGCCCCCATCCCGCAGGCCGCGATGTCCAGTTTGCCATCGCCATTAAAATCGGCCACCGCGACCGAGGTGATCGAACCGCCCATGGGGTACTGCACGGGGGGCTGGAAAGTGCCGTCGCCATTCCCCAACAGCACGTAGACGCCGCTTCCGTAGCTGTCCCCAATCACCAGATCCTGCTTGCCGTCTCCGTTGAAATCGCCCGCGGCCACCGAAACGGCTTTTGCGGATGGGATGGCGATTGCAACCGGAGTCTTGAAGCTGCCGCCGCCCTGCGACAGCATAATCCAGACATCGCCGGCCGCCACGGCCAGGTCGGGCTTGCCGTCGCCATTGAAATCGGCCAACGCCATGGAGGTGGGATAGGAGGCCTGGATTCCGGCGTACACCGAGTACGCCGGCGGCCCGATGAGCGTGCCGTCTCCGCGGCCGAAAAATACCGTGATGCTGTCGGAATAAGGGTTCGCCGCCAGCACGTCGGGATGGCCCGAGCCGAGGACCACGTCGAGATTGCCATCGCCGTCCAGGTCCGTGGCGAGGATATTGCCGGGCAGGTACCCTGCTATATAGTCATATTCGCTCGCAAACCCGCCTTTTCCATCCCCCAGTAGGATCGATACAGTGCCACTCTGTGCGTCACTGACGGCGAGATCCAGTTTGCCATCGTTATTGAAGTCGCCGGCGGCCATGGAGTAGGCGCTGAGGTGCTGGGGCAGACTGACGGCGGTGCGGAAGGTGCCGTCGCCATTGCCCAGCAGCATCGAGAAATTCTGGTTGCCGGCGGCAACCAGGTCCGCGTGTCCATCGCCGTTGAAATCCCCTAGTGCCAGGGTCATATCCAGTTGCGAGACGGGGTAATTGACGGGAGCCGCGAACGTCCCGTCCCCGTGTCCCAGGAAAATCGCGATATTGCCTTCGGTGAGGACGGCGAGATCCAGCTTGTTGTCGCCATTGAAATCGAATGCCACCGCCGCATATGGGCCGTAGCCTGTGGTGGCGTAGGTCGCTCCCGGTGTGACTGTTCCGTCTCCTTTGCCGAGGAAGACGGCGACGGCGGCGGGGGCGGTGCTGGTGCCGCCGCTGAGGACCACCACATCTTGCTTGCCATCGTTATTGAGGTCCGCTACCAGGAGACCCGCCGGGTTCGGCGGCACCGGGTAATAGGCGATCGGCTTGTGGCCGCCGCCCGGCGTGAAAAGCGTTATTGCCAGACTATCGACGGCAAGTCCCTCGAAGCCGGCGGGAACGACAGCCAACCCGGCCACATTGCCGTCACCAACGAAATCGGAGAAGACCCCCGTCTGCGACGTTTCCCCCGGCTGAGCGGCTAGCGGAACCCAACCCGCGGGGGCCTTGAACGTGCGCGCTCCGGCCCCAGAGCACAGAAAAGCCGTTTGGTAGTTGGCGGCTGAATCGATCAGGTTGAACGGATATTGAACCTCATAGCGATACCTGGTGAACGATCCGTCCGGTTGGCGGTAAAGACCGCCAATATAGCTGGAGTCGTACGTTGTAACCGACGCCCCCTGCAGAAAATTCAATGCCGGGCAGGATTGAGCGTGAATCGCAGCAACCGAGCAGCCCACAGCCAGAACCCAGCGCAGCAGTTTCATCGCACCCTCTTGGATCTACAGTAGCGGTTTATTGGCGAATGTTCAATCGTCCGTTAGCCCGTTCAGTACTGTCAAACCGAATCCGACGTGGCGCACGCACTCCTGCGTGCCGCGTCGGTACTCGTGCCGACGCAGGGCTTCCGATGCCGGAAGAGGTGTCGAGAAGAGTCTCGACACGGCACGCATGAGTGCGTGCGCCACGTCGAAATCAGCGTGCGTGATAAGCTTCTATCTCATGGCGTCCCGGTCCCGCGCGAAATGATACGTCTTCGATTCTGGCGAATCGCCTGGAAAATCGCCTGGCGCGACTTGTGGAGCGGCCGGCGTCACTTTGTGGTAGCCCTGACTACGCTGGCGGTGGGAGTCGGGGCCATGAGCGCAGCCCGTTCGGTAGGCGACGCGTTTTCGCGCCGCCTCAATGGCGACATGCGCCAGTGGATCGCCGCCGATGTCGCCGTCACACTGCGCCAGCCCCCTTCCGAAGAGCAGCGCGGCGAGTTGGATGAGCTGGCTCGCCACGGCATCGAAGAGACCGAGTCGTTCGAGACCTACACGATGGCCTCCTCGGATCAAGCGGCCGATCCGGTGGCGATTTCCATCAAAAGCGTGGATCCGCGCCGCTACCCCTGGTACGGCAGGGTGGAGTTGGACCCGGTCCTGCCGCTCGGCGAGGCGCTCCAGCCGGACACAGCCGTCATATCCCGCACGCTCGCCGAACGCCTGTCGGTAGTGCCCGGCAACCGGATACTGATCGACGGAGTGGATTTCCGCGTCGCTGCGCTGATCGCCGGCGAACCCGACCGTTTCGCGGCCGCGCCAAACGCTTACCCTCGTGCGATGCTTTCCGGCGAGGCATTCGACCGGTCCCAAATCGCCCGCCAGGGGAACTCGATCTCCTGGCGATTGCTTTTTCGGATTGGCGCCGGCCGGGCCACCGCTGGCCTGAAGGCGCAATTGCAACAGATGTTTCCGGACGCTCAGGTAGTGGATTATCGCGACCGCAGCGACCCGCGGGCCGCGGCTGCGTTGAACGCCGCCGTCACCTATTTGGACATGGCCGCCTGGAACGCTCTGGTGCTCGGCTCGTTGGGAGTTGCCATGGTGATCTATCTGCACATCGAGCAGCGGCTGGACACGGTTGCGGTCATGAAGGTGCTTGGCGGCCGATGGAGCCAGATCCTGGTCGTCTATCTGCTGGAGATCGGCGGTCTGTCGCTGGCAGGCTGTGCCATCGGCGCGGTTCTGGCGATTCCCCTGGAGCGGATTTTTCTTTTGCTTTCGAGAGGCCAGTCGCTCGTTCCCGTGGCGCTGCCGTGGCGTTGGTCGCAAGCTGGCGTTGCCGTGGGCCTGGGTATGCTCGCCTCCCTGATGGCTACCGCGATGCCCTTGGCTGCGGTGCGCGCCGCGCCGCCGCTGCTGTTGCTCCGCCGGCATGTTCAGCGGCCGACGGGACGCTGGCGAATTGGGCTGCTGTCACTGCTAGGGCTGGTGGTGCTGGCCGGATGGATGGTCCACTCGTGGAAGGCCGGTGCCGCGTACCTGTTTGGCAAGGCCGCCGGCGCGCTGATTCTGCTGGGCGCGGGTTGCGGGTTGGTGCGGCTGCTGCGCCGCGCCGCCAGACATTGGAAGATCCAAGGCCTGATGAATCTCGGCCGGCCGGGTCTTCATGGCGAAACCCGATTTCTGGCGCTGGCAGTCGGCATCATGGGAGTCACGGCCTCCTGGCTCGCCCCGGCGGCGGTAATTCGTGCTATCGAGCAATCGCTCCCTCTGCCCGGCGCCGATCTATTTGTATTTGGCTTCGGCCCCGATCAAAAAGGACCGCTGATCGATCTGCTGAGCCGCAATCCCGACGTGAAACAACCGGTCGATCTCCTTCCGCTGGTCGTCCTGCGGCTGTCGAAGGTTGCCGGCGTGCCGGCTTCCGCCTCCGCTCCGGAGCGTTGGGCGGCCACCTGTTCCGCCGCCGCGCCTTCCGCGCCACTTTCAGTGGGGCGCTGGTGGCAATCGGGTGCGGCCGCGCCGGAGGCCGTGATGTCGGAGTCTTCGGCCGCCATGCTTGGCGTGAAAGTAGGCCAGACGCTCGAGTTCCGCTCGAGTGGCAGAGCCCTTCCGGCGCGCATCGTGGGTCTGCGCCGCATGGACGCCATCGAGGAACAACGTGGCGGGCTGGTCTTTCCGTGCACAGCATTTGCTGGGCTGAGCGTTTCCTATGGGGCTGGCATCTCGATAAGAAACGCGCGCGCGGATGCAGTGAGGCGCGCGATTTCCGCCAGCTTTCCCGGCATTGCGGTAATCAGCCGGCGGGAACTGGCGGCAGCGATCGAATCGGTGGCGTCCGATGCCATCTGGAGTCTGCGCGAGATCACCCTGCTGATTCTGACCGTCGGAACCGGCATCCTGATCCTCATGGTGTTGGCCGAAGAAAAGACCAGAACTCGCGAAATCGCCATCCTCAAAACCCTGGGCGGCCGGCCCTCTCAAGTGCGGAACGGAATGCTGGCCGAGTTCGCCTTTTTGGGCGCACTGGCGGGTTCGAGCGGCGGCGTGATGGGCAGCCTGTTCGCGAGCCTGCTGTTGTCGGTGATTTTTCGCAAGCTGGTGCCGGCGTGGGACGTGAGGGTGCTAATGGGTGCGACGGCGCTGGGCGTGGCGACCGCGGTTGCGGCCGGATGGGCGTCGATCATGCGCACCGTTCGCCAGAAGCCCTTCGCCATTTTGCGCAACGAGTGAGCCTCCGCTCCGGGCGAAGTGCCATAATACAAGCTTGATTCAGGTCCGCGCGCTCACCAAGTCCATCGACACCGGCTCCCATCGTGTCGATATCCTCAAAGGCATCGACACGGAAATCCCGACCGGCCAGTTTGCCGCCATCATGGGTCCTTCGGGGAGCGGGAAGAGCACGCTGCTGGGACTGATTGCGGGCCTCGACTCGCCCACCAGCGGACAGGTTCTGCTCGACGGCCAGGACATTACCCGGCTCTCCGAAGATGAGATGGCGACGCTGCGCGGCCGCAAGATCGGCTTCGTTTTTCAGTCGTACCACCTGATCCCCACGCTCACCGCCGAGGAGAACGTTCTGCTACCCATGGAACTGGCGGGCCAGGATGGCGGCGGACTGGCGCGCGCCCGCGAGCTGCTCGACCGCGTCGGGGTGCGGGGACGCCACGATCACTACCCCGTGCAGCTTTCCGGCGGCGAGCAGCAGCGCGTTGCGCTGGCTCGCGCTTTTGCGCTGCGCCCGCCCATCCTGCTGGGCGACGAACCCACTGGCAACCTGGACACGGCCACCGGGCGCGCGGTGTTGGAACTCTTGCTGGCTCAAAATCGCGAGCAGGGCGCCACCCTGGTGCTGGTCACCCACGAGGAATCGCTGGCCAACAGCGCCGACCGGCGCATCGTGCTGCGCGACGGCCTAGTCGTCAGCCAGTGAACGGGGCAAGTCCCGCGAAAGATGGGAGAAGCGATTACAGCGCTTCTCATGCAGCGGAATATCAATGAAGGTGCCGCGGTGGGGTGGTGCCGGAGTAAGGAGCGAAGCTATGAGCGCCGATTCCAAACAAGCCGACCTTCTTGAGCCCACCTGTCTGCGATCCTGTTGCGCGGCCGGCGGGCAAGTCGTTGGCACATATGGAGTGCTTTCGGCGTGCATTCCGGAGTCGACGATGCGAGTCACGTTTTCGCTTTCGCAGGACGATTCAAATCGGATCGAATCGATTCGGTCTGTGTTTGCACGACAGGGCCGCATCCTGGATAGAAGTGAAGTCGTCAGGCCGCCCTCAATTCTCTTCGGCAACAGGTACCAATGAACGCGCGGTTCCGGCGATCCGCCTTGCCGCGAAATCGGCGCCTCGGACAGCCGCACCCATCAGCGCCGGATTCCTGTTGATATCAGCCGTCCAACTACCGGATAGACTCGTCCACGGAAATAGATACCCACAAGCCAGCGTTCGGGCCCCCGGTCGCGACGCCGTGGCCCAGTAGCGGCGCGGTAGCGCGTTCGCGCGCCTTGCCAGATCGCCGCGAGCGTGCTGGGCATCATGGTACTTGCGGGTACGCGCGTCCGGCGCCGATGTGGTGACCGCGCACGCGGCCTTCGTTGTCCGCGTACGCTTGCGGGGAAGTACCGCGAGCTGACCGTAGAGCGCCAAGTCGTTGAAAAACCGTGAGCCATGGCCAGCACAGGAGCTAACGCGCCTAAGACAATGTTTCCGACGTTTGGTGCTCCAGCGACTGGGAACGCGTCAAGCGGCAAGCGATGGCCGCGAATTCCAGGAGCAGTCGGTCAGGAGTGAGAAGGGGATTTCGCGCCAGTGACGAGGTAATCGCCAAGTTCTTACGCTCCCGGAGGAGCCAGAGCCGGCCCGCTTGTGGAAAAAACTGAGAGAAACGGCTCCGATTATATGGTTAGATGTATGCTTGATGATGACCAGGAAGCCAAGATGGTAATCCTGGCTAATGGACTCCTGCGCCATTCGGAGAGGGCAGAAAAGTACAACGAGTATGACAAGCCAACGGTCTTCGGTTGCTCACCGGGCGCGTGCGCTGCGGACAGTAACTGCGCTCACGATAATTTTGATCTCCTTTGGTTTTGGCTGGCCGCGCGCCTCCGCGGGCCCGCGACATGACCAGCCGTCGGCGGTGCCGGCGGCTTCCCGGCAGGCCGATCCCGGAGCGCCCATTCTTCCGGCTGAAAACCCGCGCTCTCTCCCACTGTCCGCGAACCGCCCCCAAGCCAAGCTCATGAACGTGCCATTGAGCTTCGAGCCGAACCAGGGGCAGTCGGCCTCCACGGTTCAGTTTTTCTCGCGTGGTTCTGGCTACGCGCTCTTCCTCATTCCGGGCAAGGTCGTCCTGAACCTGGAGCGGCAAAAGCCGGCATCGGCCGCGGCGACGCGGCAAAAACCGGAAGCCGCGTCCTTGGACACCCTGCGCATGAGCCTGATCGGGGCAAATCCCAAGGCCAATGCGGTGGGATTGTCCCCGCAGCCCGGCGTGGTGAGCTACTTCATCGGCAACGATCCCAAGAACTGGCGCTCCGGCATCCCGACCTATGGCAAGGTCGAGTATCCCCAGATCTACCCCGGCGTGGATCTGGTCTTTTACGGGAATCAGCGCCAGTTGGAGTACGATTTCGTCATCGCTCCCGGAGCCGACCCCAGCCGCATCGCCTGGCGCATCGACGGCGCCCGCGCCAGCGTCGACGCGGAGGGCAATTTGGCTCTGAGTGCGCCCAACGGCCCGGCCAGCTTCAAGAAACCGGTGCTGTACCAGATGGATGGAGGCAGGAAGACCAGTGTCGAAGGCTCGTTCGACGTAACCGGGAACCAGGTACGCTTCCGGCTCGGCAGCTACGACCATTCCAGGGCGCTGATCCTCGACCCGGTGCTCAGCTATGCCAGCTATCTTGCCGGGAGCCTCACCGATCACATCGGGTGGACACTCGGACCCGGTATAAGTGCGGTGGGTACGTCGCAGGGCCTCGCGGTGGACAGCGCGGGTAGCGTGTATGTGGCGGGCGATACGTACTCGATCGATTTCCCGACGAAGAACCCTTATCAAGGCGCGCCTCCGGTGAAGGGGCCGGCAGGCGGCCCCGTCGTACCTCCCGGGGACTGGCCTTCGGCGTTTGTAACCAAATTCAGTCCCGATGGCAGTTCGCTGGTTTATTCCACCTATTTGGGCGGCAACGGCTATGACTACATTTACGCTATCGCGGTGGACTCCAGTGGCAATGCCTACGTGACCGGTCAGACAAACTCGCCCAATTTCCCGGTAACCGCCGGAGCGTACCAGACGGTCTGCTCCCCATATATCACCAACACAGGGGTGCTAATCTCGAATTGCAACTCCTCTGACACGTCCGCATTTGTGACCAAGCTGAATTCCACCGGAACGGGCATTGTCTACTCGACATTTCTTGGCGGCTACGGCTCGTATGCGTACGCAACCGCCATCGCCGTGGATGGCGCCGGCCGCGCCTACATTGCCGGAAACGAGGACGAATTCTACTTCTTCAACACCCCCACAGATTATACCTACCCCGGCTTTCCCACCACCGGCGGCGCGGTAATCGGTGGAACCCAACCTGGCGGAGGCGGCCCCCAATATGCTTTCGTCGCGGCGTTCGATCCCGCCGGCGCCAACCTGCTCTATTCCACTCTCTTGGGCGACACGAATTTCCAGTGCGCCATCGGCTGCGGCGGCCCGACGTATGGCACCGGGGTCGCGGTGGATGCCAACGGCTATTTCTACCTGGTCGGCGAGACCGAGGCTAGCACCCTGCCCACGACCGCCGGCGTGGTTCAGCCTACCGGTGCACCTTTGGGCAACCCGGCAAACGCTCTGCAAATCTGGCGCGGCTTCGTCGCGAAGTTCAATCCGGTCACTTCCGCCGGTGGGGCATCGCTGGCTTACGCCACCTACCTTGGCGGGAAAACTGGGAATACAGGCGACTACGTCAGCGGCATCACCATCGATAGCTCCAGCAATGCCTATATCGTCGGATATACCAATTCTCCGGATTTTCCCGTGACGGCCGGCGCTTATTCGACAGTCTGCGGTCCGAATGGGCAGAACTGCTCGGCGGCCCACGTGACCAAGCTGAACCCTACCGGCAGCGCCATCCTCTGGTCCACCTTTGTCGGAGACAGCAAAGGCGATTCGAGCGACGCGTTTTTCTTTACCGGCCCCATCCAGTTGGATGGGAGCGGGAACGTCTACATCATAGGGCAACCCAACCCGGGTTTCCCATTGGTGAAACCCGTTCAGACTGCCGGAAACGGTGGAGACTTGCAGGTGCTCGTCGCCAAGCTTGACCCCACGGGATCTAACCTGCTGTTCTCCACGTACATCGGTTCCGGTGGGCTCGCCACCGGGAATCCAGCCGGGTTGGCAGTCGACTCCGTCGGCAACATCTATCTAGCCGGCAATAACGCCGGCCCCGGCCTGATCACGACTCCCGGCGCATTCCAGACCACCGCCAGCAACAGCGGCTGCTGCTACCACGGCTTTGTCGCTAAGATCGGCGGACTGACAATCACTTTGGCCCCGGCTGGACAAGTCGAACCGTTCGCGGCGGAATCCATCATGTCGGTATATGGTACGGATTTAGCCACCGGAACAGATGTGGCGGCGACCGTACCGGTGCCGACATCGCTCGATGGCAACACGGTGACGGTCACTGACTCAGACGGCGTCGCGCGCCCGGCTCCCCTGTACTTCGTCTCGCCATCGCAGATCAACTTCGAGATTCCGGCAGGCACGGCCGCGGGAACAGCGACGGTGACGATCCAGAATCAGAATGGGACTATTCAGTCCGCAGTTATCCAGATCGGCAGCGTTTCGCCGGGGATCTTCGAGTTAAATGGCTCGGGGCTGGTGGCGGCCTGGGTTCTGCCGGTGATTTCCGGCGCGCAGCAACCTTTACAGCCGGTGTGGCAGTTGGTGGGCGGAGCCGTGGTTCCGTTGCCAATCAGTCTTGGGCCGTCCACGGAACAGATCTATCTGGAGATGTACGGCACGGGTATCCGAAACGCCAAGAACGTCACCGTGACGGTGGGCGGCCTGAGCGTGCCGATGCTCTACGCTGGGGCCGCGCCGGGTTACGCCGGAGAGGACCAGGTGAACATAGGCCCGCTGCCTCCGGCGCTGGCAGGGCAAGGCAGCGTGAACATCATTGTGACCGCGGATGGACAGCAGGCGAACGCCGTCACAGTAACCATACAGTGAACTCAAGGGAAGATTGAAAGCTCGGTTGAAGTGCCGGCGGGACGCGGCTGGGCGTCAACAGCCGAGATCGCAGGAAAAACAGGCTTATCGGCAAGTGGCAAAGCTCCCCAGAGTCCGAGCGTGGTATAGGCAGATGAGACGCTGCCTGCAATTGCTGGCGGGAACAGCCCATACTACCATCGATCGGCCTCATGGGCCGAAACGGTAGTCTGCCCCATTACGCCCCAGAGTGTATCCGGGACACGTAGACAGGTGCGCTCCTTTCGGCAACACTGATGAGTATGACGGAACGCGAACGGTGGGGACTGTGGGGGACCGTGCATTCCTGTCGGCTACAACGTACCTGGTATTCACGCCAGTGCGGTGCGGATGCGTGCGACACCGAGGAGCGCGGCGACACCACTGTGCTGGAGTTCCGTGCGGACGGGGCTCTAGTCCGACGCTCGCACCACAATCCCGATGGCTCCGAGTGGACGACGACCTATGAGTACAACGATGCAGGGCGACTAACGGCCGCGCGGAGCGAGGACGGTCGTGGGCTAGTGGACATCCAAATCTATGAGTACGACACTCCGGGCCGATTGATACGGGTGTTGGCCCGGTCTCAGGGTGGCGGAGATCGGATCGTCGAGAGTTACGCCTACTCGGAAACCGGAGGCAAGAAAAAGACGCTCCACGTTGACGTGGCGGCCCAGCGTCCGGACACTCACTACGCGTGGGGAGTCGAGGGCACCGATAGCGCATACTCAGCGCCGGGAGCCGCCACCTTGGAAACCCGCTACAACGAACGCGATCAACCGACCGATGTATTTTTCCGTAACACGGCGGGCCGTCTGCTGAGCCGCGTTGAGTTCCATTACGACGAAGCTGGGCACATGGTCGAAGAGGTGCAGACGAATGGCGAGGAGGCGCTACCCCCAGAGATGCTGGCATCGCTGAACCAGACGCAACTGGAGACCGTGCGTGCATTGTTTGGTGCGGGCGGGAAACCCATCCAGCGAACTCATCGGTACGACGGACAAGGTCGCAGAGCCGAAACGCGTTCGCGCATCGGGCCGCTTGGCGGCGACAGCAAAACGACGAGCTACAACGACCATGGGGATCAGATTCGGGAGGTCCACGAGCACGAGGCGCGGGAATATGGCATCGACGACGAGGGCAGGCTCGCCGATACCCCGACCCGGGAAAGCGTCAGCCGATCAGAGGCTCGCTTCCGCTATGACTACGACGCGCGCGGCAACTGGGTGTTGAAGATTGTTGAAGGCCGTGGCTACGCGGACCAGGACTTTACCTTGTCGAGTCTTGAGCGGCGCACGATCACCTATTTCGAGTGACGCCAGGTATCCGGATTAACGCCGGTGAACTTCGGGGACACGTGGGAGTTGCTCGCGGACGTGGCGGTCCAAGCAGAGCCTATGTCTGTACGGATTGCAGGAAGCCTGCGAGCTTCGCCGTAGCCTTGAACTGGGGTATCGGATCGAGTTCCTTGAAGGCCGAAGTGAAAGCGTTCGACAGGCTCCACAATGTGCGCGGTTCGAACTCGGGGTGGACCGGCCGGAAGTAGAGATCGTGGACCTGCCGTGCCAAGTGCTTCGGGGCGTCTAGATCCGACTCCACGAACGCCTGGTAGATGATCAGTTTTGCTGCTACGGTCGAGATCTGCCTGGCGCGCCACTCGTCCACTTGCCGCCGCATCGGCTCAAAGTTCCGCTGCATCTGATCCACGCCGATTGAAAGCGCATTTTGCAGCGAGAAGTGTTTGGAGTGCTTGGCGAGCACGGGTTGAAACGCGCCGGTGTTGGCCAAGCAATCGCAGAACTCACTCTGGTCATCGTCCCACCGAGCGATCCCGTTTCCGCTGCTGCGAGCGAACCAGATTCCATTCCTTTCCCTCTTCGATCTCACGAGTGGTTTTGCACAAAGCGGCCTGATATTTCCCCAGCCAACCTCCCCAGCCGGCCTCGGTCGGCATGATCCCCCGCTTGAGAAGATCACGCGCCTTCTCGGCGAGGTGCCGAGGATTGGTCAAGAGCTTCTCCGCGTCGCCCAGGTCGTTGACATCGAGCGTCAGTGCCCCATTCAGGAACTGCTTCCGCAGCCGCACCAAGGAGTTGGTTCGTGGTTCGCCGTGGCTGCGAGCCTCCTCCATCTCTCGGCTGTAGTTGATGAAATATACTTTCGCGTCCGTTCCTTCCAGCATCAGGTAGCTGCGCCCGGATTGCTCTTCCTCGCCGTGAACCAGCACGCGGCCCTCAACGGACGTGACGTGTCTCAAGTCGAGCACCTCCATCGGCAGGCGCTCGTCTGATACCAGCGCTCCGTGTGCCGCGAGCGTCCTTTGCCGGTCGCTGGTTCTCTGCATGGCCCGCAGTATTTGGTCGAAATCCCGGCGCACACGCCATCGGTTTGGTCCCATAGACTCCGCCAAACCCATGCGGCAAAGCACGGCGAGACGCGAGACCTCGTGTCCCGCACGAAGGCGCGCCATCTCGGTCGAACCAGCCTGAATTGGATTCCGCGTGACGGCGAAGTGTGACGGCCCAAGGTCCGAGCTGATTTCCTGCGCGTCTCTCAGCAGCCTGCGATCAAGTGAAGTAAACCGTTCTTCAGTGATTTCACGCCGTTCAGCCTCCGCCGCATCGCGCTGGGTCCGATACCCGAGCTGACGCGTGCATAAGTCTTGGGCGATGCTCCGAATCCCTTGCTGGACATAGTCCCGGCTCAGACGCAGTGACTGACTGTCACTCCTGACGCCGCGGACCACGGCGTGAACATGCGGGTGCTCCGTGTTGTGGTGCTCCACCGCAACCCATTCCAGTTTGGTTCCAAGATCCTCCTCCATCCGTTCGATCAGACCGCGCGTCAGACGAGACAGGTCTACCCGATCACCGAACTCCGGCGAGACAATGAGTTTAAATATTCGTTCGTCTCCTGCGCCCTGCCAGCTTTCGAGTTGCCGGGCAACGTCGATTCCGTCATTCTCTCGATCGAATCCCACTGCCTTCACGTCGCTTTCGAAGGTGGCGCTCTCGCGTGCAAGATAGCGCCCATGCGCCTGCCACTGTCCTCGCGTCTTGTTATTCAGATAGGTCACTCGGACGGCGCAGCGCTGATGATACGAGCAAGCGCCTTTTCCTTTCCCGGCTGTGCTGCGGTTGCCGGTCTTGCGACTCATGCGGGCGTAGTGCATGAGAAGCCGGAAGCCGCTCGACCACGCGGCTCGTTCGTTCCGCAGAACGCGAGGCTTTGGTGGCCTGAGCCGGATTCGGCGCTCCCCGTCAGTTCGCGCCATGGTTTACCAGATCCTCCATGGCGGTGCGCGCATCGCCTGACATCGCCTGCCCGGCAGCCTTCATGAGCCGCTCGTAACGCTCTCTGGCGCGGGCGGTGGCCTGTGGCCTGGCGTCGGGCGGCGGTTCCGGCACGCAGGTCAGGACCGCCTTGGCAAAAGCGTCGACCAGGGCGAAGAGAGCCTGCTGTCCCCGGTCCACTCGAAAAATGTCCCGCGAGACACCATCGAAGCCTCCTGCAATCCGCTCCTCGGTGCCGGTCAACTCCGTTCGCCCCTTCAATTCGTTTCGGATCGCTGCACGGATGAACGCACTGGGGTTTGCGTAGCCCCTCGTCTTCGCCGCTGCCTCGATCTGATATTGCTCTTCGCTGCTCAGCCGGACTGCGATTCTGGCGGTTCGGGCCGCGCCCGCGTGTTGCCGCATGAATTTCCCCCTCAATTAGTAAGGCAATGGGAGAGGCACTCCGGGACAAGAAATCTTCGCGGAGGGTCGGGAATTGGGATGATTTCTCACTGAATTCCGAGCGTCGAACATTTGTCGAACTCGTGACGGATTTTGTCCCACGGCGGAAGCGGCTGATCGTGCGACGCTTGCCATGAAGAAAACACCGAGCCGTTCGACACTTCCTTTATGTTCCACTACCGGTTTTTTGGTTGTCTGGGAGCCGTTGTCGCTGATGGTCACTATCACAATCTGTTGCACTTCGTTCACAAACTGCTGCACGCCCTCGCGCCAGGTGAATGGAGTTGCAGACTGTTCACAAACTGTTTGCAGACGGTTGCACCTCGCCAGAAAATGCACTTTGCGGCCAAATGCAAATTTATGTCCCGGCCAGCCCTCGCCATTACCTATATAAGTGAGAGGGCAATTTCAGGTAATGTCGATAGGCAGCGCTCCACAGCCGCGCGGTAGGAAATCAAGATCGGACATGATTCACTTGCATTCCCTCCCCTCGACCCAGCCTGCCACCAAGATCGGGCAGGTGATTTGGGCCTGGGCCGAAATCGAAGCCGGCTTGGCCGCAGGAATGAAGCTCAAGGAGGTCTGGGAGGCTGCGCGCCTTGACGGACTGGAGATGTCATACGCGCAATTCCGCGTCTACATTTCCAGAATTCGGCGCCGCCGGCAACGAACACCCGCGACTTCCCAACAACCGCCGTCGTCAGTCGCGAACTGCGAGCCCGGTCCGCCGACTCCGCCGCCACACGATCCATTCCGCAATCTGCGGGAGCAGCGGGAGAAAAAGAAGCAAACGACGTTCGAGTACGACCCGTTTTCGATTAACAAGGACCTGATCGATTGAGAGAAGTGTATGGCAGAGACTGGCAGAAATCGGACCAGGCATCGGTTGACTGGACTCTGGCGGCGCGTGCGGCTATGCAGTCTGGTCTGGCAGCAACAGGATGCCCTGAGCCGTATCTGCCGTTTGTTTAGCGGTTAAGAACTACTCGCGGCCTAATGAGGATTTCATGGATGCAACATTCAAGTCGCTACCCGCCACCATTGGTGACGAACCACCCATCCGTGTGCGCGATGCCGCGGTTTTCCTTGGCGTCAGCCCGCAAACGGTGTATCTTTGGGTTGAGCGAAAGCAGATTCCTCATCTCCGCGTGATGGGACGCAACATCCGTTTTTTGAAGTCGGATCTCGTTCCGTTCCGCGCGCAGTTTAAACAGGAGATGGAGAATGGCGAGACCTAGAAAGCATGATGGTGTCGTTTACCAACGACCGGACAGCACGATCTGGTGGATGCGCTACCGGGACAAAACCGGTCGCCGCCGCCTGGAATCGACCAACACGACGGACTGGAATGAAGCGCAGCGGCAAATGCGCGAGCGCCTTCAAGCCAGAGACAACAACACACTCGATGTCGTTCGCAGAGGCGAACAGCTCACCTTCAACGAATGGACGGAGTTTTTCCTGGAGAACTACTCCAAGCCGCCGATTCGGGCGAAGGCAACACACGTGGCTAACCAGGCTGCCCTGAGAACTTTGCGACCCATGTTCGGAACGATGAGGCTGGTCGAGATCAATGCATCATTGATCGAGGCACACTTGCGCAATCGTCTCAAGCAGGGGCGCCGCGTCCACCGAAAGGGGGGCGTGGTGGAACTCGGAATCATCAAGCCGACAACGGCGCACCAGGAGTTCCGGGTTCTGCGCAGGGTCTTCAGTGTGGCGGTCAAGAAGAAGCTCTGCCCGGTAAATCCGTGCGCTGCGGTGGAGTTCCCAGTGAGAGTCAAAGGCCTGTTCCGGCCGCACTACATGACGTGGTCGGAGCAGACCAGGATCGAGAACCACGCCCCAGCGTACCTGCGAAACGTGATTCAGATCATCACCGAGACTGGCCTCCGAGTGTATAAGGAGCTGGCATCGATGAAGAAGGATCAGGTGGACCTCGCCAACGAGGTGGTGTTCATCGACGACTCCAAGACCCCAACCGGGGTGGCGGAGGTTCCGTTGACCGACATTGCCGTCGAAGCGTTCCGCCGCCAAATGGAACTGGCCGGACCGGGCCCGTGGCTGTTTCCAAGCGACGGCAACCGGACCGGGCACCAGACCGAGTTCAAGAAAACTTGGGGAACCACGCTTCGGAAAGCTGGGGTTCCGTACTTCCGGCTCTACGATCTTCGCTCCACTTACGCCACGCGGCTGAGTGCGGGCGGCGTGGCCGACGAGTGGGTGACGCAGATGCTGCGGCAGACTGACGCGCAGGTATTCAAGAAGTACTCGCAGATGAAGCTCCAGATGAAGCGCGAAGCTCTGGCCAAGCTAAACCGCCGAGCCAGCGAATCAGGCTCTACCACGAGTTCTGATACGGAGAAGTGCGCCTGACGGGTTTTGATACGGTTTTGATACGTTTTCACTTTTTTTGGGGCAGGATGAGATTGATAGCGGAAGGCAAATCATTGATTCTGAGAAGCTTGGGTGGTACGCCCGAGTGGATTCGAACCACCGACCTTTTGCTCCGGAGGCAAACGCTCTATCCAACTGAGCTACGGGCGCACACTGGCTGGCTTCTTCATTGTAGAACCCGCCCACCCCGCATTCAACCGCCCGCCGGCCTTAAGCGTGCCGGTTTAGCGGCTTCACCCCGGCGATTCCGCGTACCCGAGTTTCACTGCCAGCATCGATACCGATCCGCCATCCACTCCATCCACAGGGAAAGCCGCCGTGTCCCCCGGCTGCCGCGTTGCCAGCACATACAAGAGAGGCAGGTAATGATCCGGCGTCGGTATCGAAAGCAGCGCTTCGCGGCCCAGCATCTCGTATTGCACCAGCGCCCTGTTGTCGCCGGCGAGAATCTTGTGCCGCGCCTCTTGTTCGAAGCGGACGGCCCAATCGTACGGCTTCACATCGTGCCGCCCCCATGCATATGCGTGCAGATTATGTACCAGGTTCCCGCTCCCGGCAATCAGCACGCCCTCTTCGCGCAGCGGCGCCAGCCGCTCTCCGATCTCGTAGTGAAAGCGCGCCGGCTTGGTTTCGTCGATGCTGAGCTGCACCACCGGGATGTCCGCTTCCGGATAAACATGCCGGAGCACGGCCCATGTACCGTGGTCGAGCCCCCAGCTCTCATCGAGCGCCACGGGCGTTGGCGCCAGTAGTTTCCTCACGCGTTGCGCCAGTTCCGGGTCGCCCGGAGCCGGATACTGGACGCCGTAAAGCTCGCGCGGAAAGCCTCCGAAATCGTGAATCGTCTTCGGCGCCGTGGAAACCGTGACGCCCGTCTGCGGCACGAACCAATGCGCCGAAATCGAGAGGATCGCCTTCGGCCTCGGGATCGTGCGCCCCAGTTCCGCCCACGCCTCCGTGTAGCGATTGCGGCTCAGCGCGTTCATCGGATTGCCATGCCCGAAGAACACCGCTGGCATGAGGTTAGCCATACCTTCTATTCTCGCCCGCGGCAGTCGCGCGGGGTTGTCACCCTCTTTCAGCTCTGTTACTACTGAAAGTCATGAATTGTCCTCGGTGCTCGTCGCCCATGTTATTCGGCGCCACGACTTGCCCTTGTGGGTATAACGTATCAAGTGCCCCGCACGAGGAACTGCCGATTGATCTCTGCTATTGGGAGGGTCTCCGGGCTTATTGGCGCGTCTACTGGCCTGCACAAGCTGTAGCCGCAGCCTTCATGTTTGTCTTCATGATGATCTCTCTGCGGATGTCCGGACTGCTTGCGCTGGTGCTATCGGTCGTCCTTGGAGCAGCTACCCTTTTTCTTTTCGTGCCGCGAATTTGCTCCCGGCCATATCGCGGCTTTTCGCTAGTGGTGGTAGAGCTGGCGACTGGTGGGAACACGCAAAGGCTACGCATTCGTGGGCGCTCCCAGGTGTGGTGGTTCCTTTGGTGGCGGCAGGTCGTCGCAGGGTTGCTGGCGTCACTCCTCTCCATGCTGCTGAACATGCTCCTGTCTCTGTTCGGCATCCAGTTGGCCCAATGGATTGCCGTTTTTGCCGGCGTTCTCGTAATAGGACCGATCCTGTTGAAGATGCTGATCGGACATCAATTCGAAGGCTTCCGCATCGAAGCCTGGCGTGAGCGAAGGCCCGGCGCCGCCGCAGAAACGACAGACGCGCCAGCGTCGGCGCCCGCGACCTCGGAGGGCGGCGGAGAGATGCCCACGGCGTAAACCGTGCGGAATTGGGACCTTCCCCTCCTAGCCCGAAAGGGGCGGAAGTGCCATCTGGCGACCCGCAGATCACGAAGCCACGCCCAGTTTTGCCGCTGCGGTGCTAAGCCTCTTATCAAGCGTCCAAAACCGGCAATCCGAAAGCAGTGCCGAGGCGAGCAGATGCACGTCAACCCAGCCCAGTCCGCGCCCCCACAGCCGCCGGTCTTCGATCAGTCGCAGCGCCTCCGCCGTAGAGGCCGGTTTGGCCGATGGCAGCTCCTGTAAATCGGACAGGATCTCGGCGCGGCGCTTCAAGTTTCCGCACGCCAGTTCGCCCAGCACAAAGGGATGCATGAGAACAAGCCCCTCGGCAAGCCGCCTCGCCAGGCTTGGCTCTCCACGCCGGAAGTGCTGAATCCAAACGGAGGTATCGGCGAGCACCATCAGGCAGACCGCCGCCTCGGGATACGCACCATCTTCGGATTCGAGCCGCCGAGTGCGGCCAATCGCTTACCGGCTTCTCGCGCAATCAGCGCCTCCAGTCCTGCCCGCACCAGTGCCGTCTTTTCACTGATGCCCGTCAGTTCTCGCGCGCGCTCGATCAAGTTCTCGTCAATGATCAGCGTGGTTCGCATATGCATCAGTATGGATCATTTGTGCATACTATTCAAGGCCGATGCATCGCCCAGCGCATGAAGACGAAAGCAGCTCAAAGCATTCATAGGATCTTCATGCCCGAAAGGGTACCGCCAGTGCGAGGCTCACCAGCACTATCTGTGTGCCGATGCGAGTCGAGTATATGAAGCCGCACGGGAGTATCATTGCCCTATGGATTGGAAGTTCCTTATAGGCATCTTCGGGGCCTCGGGAGCCTGGCTCTGGTCTGTGTACACATGGCGCCGATCGCAGGCTGCACAACGAACACAAAATGAGTTCATCCGGAAGGAAGCCCTATACCGCGACTTACTCCGCACGCTGGTGACTTTCTATAAGAGCGGGGCGAACACTGGGACGGCGCCGCTTCTGGAGCAGTATCGGCTCGCTTGGCTGTATGCGCCAGACGCGGTAGTCAATCGCCTCCGGTCGCTCCTTGAAACGCAGAAGATCGATCCAGCAGAAAGTCACATGACTGAGGAGCAAAAAAAGACGATTGCAGCGAGGAGGGATGAACAGGGCAGTCGGGCCTTCGCGGAGGCGGTCGCTGCGATGAGGGCCGACTTGTTCGCGACGAGTGACAAATCCACCCGTTTGACAGCGGCCGATTTCCGCCATTACTACTGAACCGCGCCTGCGACCCTGCCTGGCCGTCGTCAGTCCATCAACTGCGCTTCCTACCCCACCACAGCCGCCCACTCGCCCTTCTGCCGCACGTCGCGAACCCTCCCCACCGCCGCCTTCACCGCTTCCACCTCTCCCACGTTGAAGCCGCTGGCGATTAGCGTCCCGCCGGGGCGCAGGACTCTGGCAAACTCGGGCGCTAGCGCGATGATCGCTTCCGGGCTGATATTGGCTACCACCAGATCCACCGCTGCGGATCGCACCGCGCCTGCCGAGCCGATGAATCCTTGGCCGGCGATGCGTACGGCCTCCGGGTCGGTATCGCAGGCGAACACGCGCGATGCGCCCAGCAGCCGCGCGGCTTCGGCCAGGATGCCGGAGCCAGTGCCCACATCCAGCACGTCGATTCCCGGTTTGACAAAATCTTCCAGCGCTTCCAGGCACAGCCGCGTGGTTTCGTGCACGCCGGTGCCAAATGCCAGGCCGGGGTTCACCGTGATGCGGAAACGGCCGGCCGGCGCCCGATCATCGCGCCATTCGGGCACCAGAAAAAAGCGGCGTCCCACTTCCATCGGCTGCAAGAGATCGCGCGCCGCCTGCACCCAATCGCGATTCTCCTCTTCGCGCATG
Source organism: Bryobacteraceae bacterium (assembly GCA_049587755.1). Taxonomy (GTDB): domain Bacteria; phylum Acidobacteriota; class Terriglobia; order Bryobacterales; family Bryobacteraceae; genus Bog-375. The sequence goes on from JBAVEN010000010.1 coordinate 24,342, forward strand.
GCCGCGCCCGGGTAACGCGCCAGCAGTCCCGCAAGGTCAGCGCCGGCTTCGAAGAATGCCCGCACGCGCGTCTCGCTCAGCTCCACAATTCCCGCCGAGCCGAGCTCCCACAACTCCGCGATCAGCAGGTCGCGGCCGTCCGCAGTCGAATCGATTTCGAGCGAGAACATTGTTATCGTGGAATGTTAGGCACCGCTTTTTGCGGCCTCAACCTATCATGAAACTACAAGGTATTTTCCCACCGATTACGACCCCGTTCGATCACGAGGGTAACATCTACAACGCCAAGCTCCAGCACAACGTCGAAAAGTGGAACCGCACCGCGCTTTCCGGTTACGTCGTGATGGGTTCTACCGGCGAAAGCGTGATGTTGACCGAAGCGGAGAAGTATGTCGTATGGGAGTTGGTGGCTCAGCACGCTGCCCCGGAAAAACTGCTCATCGCCGGCACCGGTATGGAAAGCGTGCGCGAGACAGTTTCGCTCACTAACTGCGCCGCCGAGATGGGTTACAAGGCCGCCATGGTGCGCACGCCGCACTATTATAAGAACCTGATCAATCGCGGCGATGCGCAGATGCTGTTCTTCCGCGCCGTCGCCGACCGCACGAAGATTCCGCTCATCATCTACAACTGGCCGCAGGCCACCGGCGTGGATATCCCCGCCGACGCCGTCGCCGCGCTTTCCGAGCATCCCAACATCATCGCCATTAAGGAGAGCTCCGGCAGTCTTGAAAAGGTGATGCAGATGATCCGCGAAGTCAAGCATGGTTTCCAGGTGCTGGTAGGCTCAGCGCCCACCCTGTGGCCCTCGCTGCTGATGGGTGCCTGCGGCGCCATCCTGGCTTACGCCAACGCTGCGCCGTATTCGGTGATCGCCATCTGGGAAGCGTTCCGCACGCGCGAGGAGGCTGCCGGCCTCGACTGGCAGAATCGCATCGGACGGCCGTCCGCGTTGGTAACCACGCGCTACGGGGTTCCCGGATTGAAGTACGCGATGGATCTGAACGGCTATTACGGTGGCCCACCGCGTCTGCCTCTGACTCCGCCCACCGCGGAAGCGAAACAGGAGATTGAAGCGGCGTTTCAGGATCTCAAAGGATAATGTTAATACCCGCAAAAGTCCCGGCGGACGAAACGCCTTTCCCCTGGGCCGCGTCGCAATAAGTGTTAAGCTGTCTGGAGAGGATTTCCAACATCGGATGTGCAGCGTGAACGTTTCGCCGCTGGCGGTGAATTGGAGAGCCCATCGATTCCGGGGCGACAGGCGTGCCGCTGCGCCTCTAGTCCCCTACGCGCGAAACCTTTGACGCCATGCCGCGCCGCGTTTTGATTCTCGCCTGTAGCCTGTGCGCGTTGGCCGCCGCTGTCAGCGCCGAAACGCCTCTCGAGTTGGGCTACCGGCAGATGTACGACCTCCAGTTCGCCGACGCCCATCGCACATTTCAGGGCTGGCAGAACACCCACCCCAGCGATCCTATGGGTCCGGCCTCCGACGCTGCTGCATATCTATTCGGCGAGTTCGACCGCTTGCACATTTTGCAGTCGGAGTTCTTCACTCATGAGCAGCACTTCATGACCGATCACAAGCTCGCGCCCGATCCGGCCGTGAAACTCAAGCTCGATGCCGCCCTCAATACCGCTCGACGCCTGGCGGCGAGCGCGCCGCAAGATCCCGATTGCCAGCTCGCCACCATCCTGGCCAACGGACTGCGTTCCGATTACCTGGCGCTGATCGACAAACGCTATGCCGCGTCGTTCCAGGAAATGAAAACGAGCCGCGTCCTGGCAGAGCGGCTGCTGGCCGCGCACCCGGGGATGTACGACGCCTGGATCGCCGTTGGCGTGGAAAACTACATGCTAAGCGTGAAGCCCCTGCCCTTGCGCTGGCTGCTGCGCTTGGCCGGCGGCGAGACCGACAAGGCACTGGGCATCGAAAAACTGACGCTGGCTGCCGAAAAGGGTCACTACTTGGCGCCCTTCGCCAAGCTGCTGCTGGCGGTGGCGGCGCTGCGCGACCACAACACATGGCGCGCGCGGATGCTGCTCGAAGGGCTGGTGCGCGAGTACCCGCACAATCCTCTCTACACTCAGGAGTTGGCGCGGCTGCAACCAGCCGCCGTCGCCGGAGGCATGGCAAACGCGATCCGGTAAATAGCCGGCCGCGTTCCTTTCGCGTCTTGATATGTCAACGTCGCTCAACATGCCGGCGGCATCGTTATGACACCCCATCCCTCTCGATGTGCCGATGTTTTCGTCATCGGCGGCGGTCCGGCAGGGCTGGCTGCGGCCATTGCCGCGCGCCGCCGCGGCCTCGAGGTCACGGTGGCCGATCGTTCCCAGCCTCCCATCGACAAAGCTTGCGGCGAGGGCATCATGCCGGACGGTGTTGCCGCCGCGCGCGCTCTTGGCATCTCGCTCGAAGACGGTGGCGCGCGTCCTTTTCGCGGAATCCGCTTTTGTGAGCGCACCCTGGCGGTGGAGGCCCCCTTCCCCGAGGGAGCGGGATTCGGAATCCGCCGCACCGCGCTCCACGGGATGATGGTGGAGCTGGCGCTCCAAACCGGCGTGCGCATCATGTGGGGCGCCAACGTGGCCGGCCTGGAGGGCGGAGGCGTTCGCGTAAGCGGTCAACTCGCTCGCGCGCGCTGGATCGTCGGCGCCGATGGCGTCAATTCGGTGGTGCGGCGCTGGGCCGGTCTTGACGCTTGCGCCCACCATAGCCGCCGCTACGGCTTCCGTCGCCACTACCACATCGCCCCTTGGAGCGACTTCATGGAGATTCACTGGGGCGAAGGGTGCCAGCTCTATCTGACTCCGGTCGGCGACGCCGAGATCTGCGTGGCCCTGATCTCGCGCGATCACCGCCAGCGGCTCGACCAGGTCCTGCCGCGTTTTCCGGAACTGGCGCGCCGCCTAGCCGCCGCCGGCGTCACTTCGAGCGAACGCAGCGGAGTTTCCGCCACGCGCCGCCTGCGGCGCGTCTGGCGCGGCAACGTGGCGCTCGTCGGCGATGCCTCGGGATCGGTCGATGCCATCACCGGCGAAGGTCTATGCCTGCTGTTTCAGCAAGCGGAGGCGCTCGCCGGAACGCTCGCTGTTGGCGATCTCGCGCTTTACCAGGCCGCGCACCGCCGGATGGGCAGGCGCCCCGAATTAATGGCGCATTTGATGCTCCTGCTCGACCGGCATGGCCGCCTGCGCAACCGCGTATTGCGCGCCTTTGCCGCTCGTCCCCGCCTGCTTTCCCGTATGCTGGCCCTGCACGTGGGCGAACTTTCCTTCTTCGATTCCGCCGCCAACGGGCTCGCCCTCGGGTGGCAAATGCTGACGTCATGATCCGACACTTTCGTTCTTTCCTGTTTCTGCCGGCCTGTGCCCTGGCGCTGCTTTCGCCGCTCGCCGCGCAGAATCTTTCGCTCGAAATGGACCCCGCGCAATCCAAGGTGGAATTTACCTTGGCCGACATACTGCACACCGTGCGCGGCACCTTCCAATTGAAGCGCGGCGCCATTCATTTTGAACCTGCTTCCGGTGCGGCCTCCGGTGAGGTGTTGGTGGACGCGCGCAGCGGCGCCAGCGGCAACGGCACGCGCGACCGCAAAATGCACAAGGAGATCCTGGAGAGCCAGCGCTTCCCCGATATCGTGTTTCGCCCCGACCGCGTGGAGGGCAAGCTGCTGCTGCAGGGGATCAGCCAGATGCAGGTGCACGGGATTTTCGCCATCCACGGCGCCGAGCATCAACTGACCGCGCCGGTCGAGGTCCGCGTTTCCGGCAATCAATACACCATCACCGCCCACTTCACCGTCCCGTACCAACAATGGGGAATGAAGAACCCCAGCACGTTTTTCCTCCGCGTGGACGACAAGGTCGATATCACCCTCCACACCGTAGCGCACGTGCAGAATCAGGATCCGCCGCGATAGCTCGCCGCGGTGCGGCGGCCAGGAGCACGTTGCCCGTCTCGGTAGCTGCGGTTCGCACTAGAACGGCTGGATCGCTTCCCGCGCCGGATCGAAATCGATGCGGCGTTTTTGCATGTAGGCGATGTTGCCCAGGTGCGAAGCCTGTGCCGACCGGTGCCCGGCCAGCACATCGCCGTTCGGCAGCTTGCGCGACTTCACGCATTCCAGGAAGTTCTCCACGTGGTCCATGTCGATGCTGCCGGCCGCGTCCACTACCACCGGCGTCACGCCACGGCCCGCCGCGCGAAACTCGTAGTGTTGCCGGTCGATGAACAACCGCCCTTCGGTGCCGGCGAATTCCACCGCCGCGCCGAAGATTCCCGGCACCAGCGTGGCCTCGAAGGTGGCCGTGAACTCGGCCGGGTATTCCAGCAGCACGTTGATCGTGTCCGGCGCCGTCCGCCCGTCTTTGTAGTGATACACGCCGCCCGCCGCCACCGCCGATTTCGGCACGTCGGAGCCAAGGAACATGTGCACGACGTCGATCCAGTGCGTGAACAAGTCCGTCACCTGCCCGCCGCCGAAATCCAGGTACGCGCGCCAGTTCCAATATTGCTGCGGGTCCCAGTCGCGCCACTTGAGGCGTCCCAGGTAGCGCGCCCAATCCAGATCCTGCGGCTTCGTCCTGAGGTAGTCGGGCGCTTTGCGCAGATGGTAGCCGTTGCCGTACCACCAGGTGCGCGCCAGCGTGACTTTGCCGATCTTGCCGCTGTCGATGTATTCGCGCTTGGCCTCAATATAATGCTTGCCGGAGCGCTGCTGCATGCCTACCTGGCAGATGCGGTTGTTAATCCGCGCCGCCTTCACCGCCGCCGGCCCTTCCTCGATGGTCAGGCTCAGCGGCTTTTCCACGTACACGTCCTTGCCTGCCTGGAGCGCGTCGATGGCGATCGGCACGTGCCAGTGGTCCGGCGTGCCGATCAGCGCCACATCGATGTCTTTGCTGTCGAGCAACGCGCGGTGGTCGCTGAACGCCCGCGCGTTGGGCGCGTCCTGTTTGGCTTTGTCGATCTGCGCGCCCCAGATATCGCACAGCGCCGTCACTTCCACCGTGCCGGTCGTGAGGAAATTGCCCATGTCGTAGCGGCCGCGTTCGCCGCAGCCGATCAGGCCGAGCTGTATGCGTTCGTTGGCGCCATAAACGCGCGAGTACGATAACGCCGTCGCCGCGGTCACGCCCCGCAGAAAGCTTCGACGCGGCAAAGAAGTTTCAGACATAGGGCAATTATAATCCGCCGAACGCCCGGAGCCGCGGCCGTGAGGAAGCGGAGAGCCAGCCCGTTAATTCTCCGTCGGCGTCTTCTCGATGTGATCGACCACGATTCGGTCCACCGGCGCTTTGCGCGGCTCCAGCTTGAGGCCGAGCTGCGCCACGCTCTTGAAGATGGAGCCCGACGGATCCGATGCCGCGTCGGAGGGCAGTTTGCCCGCGTCCCCGCTCACCGGCGCCGCTCCCGGCATCGCCATGCCGGCGCTCCGGGCCGCGCTCATGAGATCCGCCATCGTGAGGTCCAGCGCCACCTGGTAATTGCCTTTGAGTTCCGTCTTATCCACTACCGGGCGGTCCACGAATCGCGACAGCGCTTCGGCCAACTTAGCCATCGTAATCTTCTCCATCTCCAGGTGCATGCCGTTTGGCCCATAGCTCATCTTGGTGTTGCCTTCCGGTGTATGCACCGTGGCCGTTCCCGAGCCGTCGCTGTCTCTATGGAATTTGATCTGGGGCTCCGCGTCCTTGGCCGGCACGGCGTCCGCGCCGGCGGCGCCGGGAGCCGCATCGGATTTCGCGGCCGCAGCCGGCGGCGCCGGCGCATCGGCCGGCGATTCTTTCATCCTCGGCCCGCCCTTGCCCACCACCAGCTCATACACCGGGCGCTCTTTGCTCTCGCGGTGAATCGCTAGCTTGAACCTGTCCGCCAGCAGCGCCTGCAGCATCGCCGGCACCTGCTCTTTGGTTGCTCCCTCCGGCATCTTGGCCAAAATGTCGAATCTCTCGCCCATGCCGCCCATCCAGTCTGGCCCCGAAATCTGGTACGGCTTCACGTCGTAAGCGATCCCGATCAGGTCGGTCAAAGACATGAAGCCGATGTCCACGCGCGCCGCGTCCGTCTTCATGCCCACATGCATCTTGCCGTTCATCACGTCCGCCGGGGTGGGCATCTGGGCCGGTTTTATGGTCGCCACTTCGAATGCCCATCCGCCGGCCGGCGGTTTTGCGGCCACCGCGGTCGCCGCTGCCGGTTTCGCATCCGCAGGCGGGCTGGCCGGCGTTTGGCCGAACACCACCGGCGCCAGCGCGAAAAGAGCGGCCAGAACCAGGGCGGCCTTCTTCCCGACTCTGTTTTGCTTCATAAATGCTCCAAGACTTATAGCCATGTTAGGAGGACGACCGATGCCGGCGCGCCTTACATTCTCATCAGCTCTGCAAAAGCTGAACACGCGCTGCCGCACGGTCGCGGCTCCGAGCGTTTCAGAGCCGCGGCCGTAAGGCAGCGGTTGCCGGCGATTGAACCGGTTATTTCCTGACGCCTTCTTAGTAACTCAGCAGCCGCTCCATCTCCGCTACCAGGGTTTCGGTTTGCGGCAGAGTGGCGGCTTCCAGTTGTGGATGATAGCCCACCCAGGTATCCAGCGCGCCCACGCGGCCGACCGGCGCGTCCAGCCGGTCGAAAAGCTCGCCGGCGATGCGCGCCGCCAGCTCCGCGCCATAACCCCACGACAGGCAGTCTTCATGCGCCACCATCACCCGGCTGGTCTTCTCCACCGAGGTTCGAATCGCCGGCCAATCGTAAGGCGCCAGCGTCCGCAGATCGAGGATTTCGATGCTGGCGGAGGGCGCGCGCCGCTCGATCTGCGCCGCCGCCAGCAGCGCCTTCTGCACCAGCGCGCCATAGGTCACCACCGTGAGGCTCCGCCCCGGCTTCACCAGGCGCGCGCGGCCGAAGGGGATGGTGAAATCTGCGCCCGGGTGCGGCGAGCGGTTGTATGGCTCGCGGTAGAGCCGCTTGTGCTCCAGGAACAGCACCGGGTCGTCGGCGCGCAGCGCCGTGCGCAGCAAGCCGCACGCGTCCACCGCGCACGAGGGCATCACCACCCGCAGCCCCGGAATATGCGTGAACTCCACCTCGCCGCACTGGCTGTGGTATATGGCGCCGCCGTTCAGGTAACCGCCAATGGCGACGCGGATCACCGCCGGGCAGGCGAACCCGTTGTAGGAGCGCCAGCGCAGCGAGGCCAGCTCATTACGAAGCTGCATCATCGCCGGCCAGATGTAGTCGAAAAACTGGATTTCGGCCACCGGCTTCAACCCGCGCGTGGCCATGCCGATGGCGCGGCCCACGATGCCGGCTTCCGCCAGCGGGCTGTTGAACACCCGCCGCGAGCCGAATTCGCGTTGCAAACCGGCCGTGACTTTGAAGACGCCGCCCTTGCCCTTCACCTCTTTCAGCGCCGTTTCGCGGCTGCAATCGGCCACATCTTCGCCGAAGATCACCACTGCGGGGTTGCGCCGCATTTCCTCGCGCAGCGTGGCGTTCAGCAAATCCACCATGGTCATGGGGGGCCCGCTGAAATGCGGCTTCGCGCTGAAGTCGTCCGCGGTAGGATCGACGCTGCCCGAATAGAGATGCGTCAATGCCGTATCCGCCGCCGGCGCTTCGTCGAGCAGCGCCTGGTGCGTGGCCTCGTGAACCTCCTCGTCGATCTCGTGCGTGATGCGCTGCAACATGTAGCGGTCGATGACGCCCTCGTCGATCAGGAATTTCGGGAAGCGCAGGACGGGATCGCGCTCCGCTTCGGCGGCGCGCTCGGCGGCGGTCTTGTAGGCGCGCTCGTCGTCGGAAAGCGAATGCGAGTACGGCCGGATGACGTGTCCGTGCACCAGCGCCGGCCCCTTCCCCTGCCGGCACCATTCCACCGCGGCTTTCATCGCGCGATAAGAGGCCAGGAAATCCGTGCCGTCCACTTCCGCGCGGAACAGCCCGGGAAAGCCCTCGGTGAGACGCGAGATGCTGCCGCCCGCGGTCTGCGCCTCAATCGGCACCGAAATGGCGTAGCCGTTGTCTTCCACCAGAAACAGGACCGGCAGGCTGCCCAGGCAGGCCGCATTCAGCGCCTCCCAGAATTCGCCTTCGCTGGTTGCGCCGTCGCCGCCAGAGACCAGCGTGATTTCGCCTTCGCTGCCGCGCTGGCGCCCCGCTTCCGCGCAACCCACCGCTTGCAGAAACTGCGTGCCGGTCGGTGAAGACGCGCTGACGATGTTCCACCGCGGATGTCCCCAGTGCGACGGCATTTGGCGCCCGCCCGAGGCCGGGTCCGCGGCGGCGCCGGCCGCCTGTTGCAGCATCTCGTACGGCGTCACTCCCAGCGTCAGGCACAGCGCGCGGTCGCGGTAGTAAGGGTAGATCCAATCTTCGCCGGCGCGCAACGCCATGCCCGCCGCTACCTCGAGCGCCTCGTGTCCGGCGCCGCTGATCTGGAAAAATATCCGGTTCTGGCGCTTCAGCGCCACCTCCCGGTCGTCCAGCCGGCGGGCGGTGTGCATCAGCCGGAAGGCGCGGATGAGCTGCTCTGCCGCGAGGCCTTCGAATCGCTGGTTGCTCGCGTCTTCGGATGCGGTGGATGCAATCGTAGCCACGCTCGCGTGCTCCCAGACAACAGTGTAGCGCGCCGAATCGCGCGCGGCCCGTCGCGTCAAGGCTCGCACGACGGGCCTCGGTTATACTGCGAAGAACCGTTTATGGCGACGCGCGTCATCCAGTCTCCGTCCATTGAGCCGCGGCACGCCTGTTTCCGGCTGGAGATTCGCGAGTCGAAGATCCACCATCGCGGCGTTTACGCGCTCGAGCCCATTCCGGCCCGCCGCAAGGTGCTCGAATACACGGGTGAGCGCATCAGCCGCCGCGAGACGAAACGGCGCGGCCACGGGCCGGTCACCTACCTGTTCGCGCTCGACGATTACTGGGCCATCGACGGCGCGGTAGGCGGCTCCGGCGCCGAGATCGTCAACCACAGTTGCGATCCGAACCTCCGCGCCTGCGTCTTCAAGGGCCACATTCTTTACATCAGCATTCGCCCGATCCACCGCGGCGAGGAACTCACGGTGGACTACGGCTTCTCGGACACCGTCAAGCACGTCCGCTGCTGCTGCCAGAGCGATAACTGCCGCGGCACCATCAACCTCAAACGTGAGTGAGCAGACGCACGTCGCGGAAGGTGCGTCAGCCAGGCCTTCATGCTCCTCGCCTACTTCTTCTTTCCCGGCAACCCCGCCGGGTTTTCGTGGGCGCGCTCGCGGAATTTGCCGCGCAGGCTGGCGGCGAGCGAGACGGCCGATTCGCCGAACCGGTCGCGCATGTGGTCGGCGGCGGCCAGAGCGCGCTGCCAGCGCTCGTGGCGACGGTCGTCGAGCAGGTCCATTTGCGCTTGCTCTTCCGCCCACCCCGAGACGTGAACGCCCAACAGTCGCACCGTGGCCCCCTTCTTCCAGTTGCGGTGGAACAGCGTGCGGATCTCTTCGAACAGTTCGGTATCGAGCGCCGTCGGGCGCGCCACCGTTTGGGCGCGGGTGATGGTCGAAAAATCGGTGTAGCGCAGCTTGAGCTGAATGGTGCGCGCGCTCAAGCCATGCTCGCGCAGGCGGCGGCCCACCATCTCGCTCAACTTGGCGAGCGTAGCCTCGAGCTGCGCCACGTCCGCGGTGTCTTCGTTAAAGGTGTGCTCGTGGCTGATCGATTTGGGCCCCTCCTCGGCGCCAATCTCGGTATCGAACCAGCCGCCCGCGTCCAGACCCTGCGCTTTACCGGCCAGCGCCAGGCCCCACTTCCCGAAACGCTGTTCGAGGAAGGCTTCGTCGAGCTTCGCCAGGTCGCCCACCTTGCGAATCCCCAGTGAATGCAAGTTTTGCTCGCTCACCTTGCCCACGCCCGGGATGCGCCGCACGTCGAGCGGCGCCAGGAACGCGGCTTCGCGGCCCGGCACCACCCACAGCACACCGTTGGGCTTGGCCTGGTCGGAGCAGATCTTGGCCACCAGCCGGGAGGCCGCAACGCCGATCGAGCAATTCAGGCTGGTGGCAGCGTGCACGCGCTCGTGCAGCAGGTGCGCCGCCCGCAGCGGCGGCCCGTAGAGCCGCTGGGTGCCGGTGACGTCGAGGTAGGCTTCGTCGATCGAGGCCATCTCCACCAGCGGCGTGAACCCGCACAGCACATCGTAGACCTTTTGCGAGTACTCACGGTAGCGCTCCGGGTGGCCGTCGACGAAAATGGCTTGCGGGCACAGCTTGTGCGCTGTGCGCAGCGGCATGGCCGAATGTACGCCGAATCGCCGCGCCGCGTAGGACGCCGCCGAAACCACCCCGCGCTCGTTGGGCCGTCCGCCTACCACCACCGGCCTCCCCTTTAGCGCCGGATCGAACAGCTCCTCCACGGACACGAAAAACGCGTCCATGTCTAGGTGGAAAAACGTCTTCACTTCCTAACCAGGATACCCTCCGGCGCTCGCGCAAAGACTGCACGGTCGCGTCGTGCGGGACAGGCAAATGAGAAGGATTCGGATTCCAGGCATATGTGCGGTATCCGGGCGTGCAGGTACGCAAAGTGGCGCCTTCAGCCCGGAGGGCGCAAGACAGTAGCCCACGGCAGCAGCCGTGCGGAAACACGACGTCCGCCCGGCCCCGGAACAGGGCGAAAGAACGTTGCTGGAACTTCTTATGCCCCGTTTCGGGGCCATGTCACTACCGTCTTGTCGCCATGGCTTACTCCGTAGGCTACTATCTTCGCTCCTCCGGAGCTGGACTCGCACCCGAGGTTGGAACGTAGTGTCCACACCCGAGTGGCACGCGCAGAACTACAGCGCCACACAGTTACAAACTAATAAGAAAGGACGGTTAGCGCCCCAAGATAACTACTTCGGCGCTTGCGGTGGTCTTATAATCTCGTTATGAGACGGCACGCTGCGCGGTCGGCAGTACTTTTCTCGATAGCCATTGTTTCCTGCCAGGCGCAGCCTTCCACCGGAACCCTGTCAGGCCGGGTCTTCGCGGTTGCAAAGGGCGGTGACATCAAACCAGCACGCATGGCCCATGTGTCTGTGGCCACGGGCGACGACCAGGTCATCCTTCAGCAGGATGTGGAGGCGGCATTGGCGAAACGACTTGAGGATATCAAGAACAACACCGATGCCCAAGGGGCGTGCCTTATCGCGTCTATGTCTATACACGAAGCCGTAAAAAGCGGCTCGGGCATACGGACAGTTGATACTGACGAAAACGGTTCGTTTGATCTGCCTAAGCTCAAGGCGGGCACTTACGCAGTCGTAGTCATGGGCACCGCGAATGGGTATCAATCCGTGTGGTATTTAATTACAACAGTGACCGCCGGGAAACGGCAGAAAGTCAAAATGTCGGAACCGGTATTGGCTTGCGAGTAGTCTGACACGCGCGGCACGGCCGCGCCTCCACCGCGAGCGAGTAGTGCTTGCCCTCAGCTTACCGCCTTCTTCCTGAATTTCCGGATGCCGAGCGCTACCAGTCCTACATCGGCAAGCGCCAGTACGGCGGCGGTGATCGGCCGGGCGATATGCGGTACTTGCGGCGCCAGGGTTCCGCGCAAACCTTCGCTCGCGTAGACCACCGGGTTGAGCAGCACCGCGTATTGCAAGCCGTGGAAAGCGCGCAGAAACGCCCACGGATAGTAGACGCAGCCGAACATCAACATCGGCGTCAGGATGATGCTGAACATCAGCCCGATCTGTGTGGCGCCTACGCTGCAACCCAGCGCCAGGCCGCCGGCGGCGGCCAGCAACGCCACCAGCAGGCAGAAGGTGACGAACGCAAACGGATGCGCGAAGCTGAGGTTGGCGCCTGAACCCATCGTCAGCCACGCGGCCGGGATCACCACCAGGCCGGCCATCAGCGCCTGGATCATGCCGGCGATGATTTTCTCCACCGCCAGCCAGCCGTTTTCGATCGGCGCCAGCAGCCGGTCTTCGATTTCGCGGCTGAATTGAAATTCCGTGATCAGCGGCATCGCCACCGCCTGCACGCCGGCAATCACCATGCTGATGGCGATGATGCCCGGCAGCAGCACGCTCTTGAACCCGGCCTGCATGAGGCCGCCGGAGGTGAGCACGCGTCCGAAGATGAAGGTGAACAGCAGCGGCTGGAGCAGGTTCTGCACCAGCACCATGGCCAGACTGCGGCGAGCGACGTGGCCGTCGCGCGATAGCAAGGCATAGAAGGTCTTCCAGTTCACTCGCGCAGGCTCCTTCCGGTGTGATGCAAGAACAGGTTCTCAAGGCTTGGTTCCTGAATGTGAACGTCGCGCATTTCGACGCCGGCCGATTGCGCCGCGTTGACCACCAACGCGATCAGCGGGCCGCCGCGGTCGGCGTAAACGTCGGCCGCGGATGTATCGGTGGCGTGCACCTCGGTGACGCCGGGCAGCTCGCGAAGCTGGCTGAGCAGTTCTTCCGGCGCCCGGTCGAAACGCAGGCGCAGCAGATAGCCGCCGGGGATCGACGATTTCAGCTCGCGCGGCGTCCCCTGCGCGATGATCTTGCCGTGGTCGATGATCGCCAGGCGCTGGCACAGCGTATCGGCTTCATCCATGTAGTGCGTGGTCAGCACGATGGTTTTGCCCTGGGCGCCGTAGCCGCGGATGATTTCCCATAGCATCAGGCGCGTCTGCGGATCGAGGCCGGCCGAAGGCTCGTCGAGAAACAGCACCTCCGGGTCGTGCATCGTGGCGCGCGCGATGGAAAGCCGCTGCATCAGGCCGCCCGATAATTCGCGGACCATTTGGTTGGCGCGGTCGGTGAGCTTGAACTTCTCCAGTTGTTCATCGGCGCGCCGCGACCGCTCGCGGGCGCTCTGGCCGAAGTAGGCACCGTGGAACAGCAGCACCTCGCGGGTAGTCAGCGCAAAATCCAGGTTGGGGCGCTGCGGCACCACGCCAATCACTCGCTTGGCCTTGACCTGCTGCTTCCAGACGTCGAAGTCGCCGACGAAAGCGCGGCCGCTGGTGGGCTGGGTGCGCGTGGTCAGGATGCCGATGGTGGTGGATTTGCCTGCACCGTTGGGTCCCAGTAGGCCGAAGATTTCGCCGGCGGGAATCTCCAGCGAGACGTCATCGAGAGCTAGGATTTCGATCTTCTTTTTCTTCTCCTTCCGCCCGCCGGAACGGGCGGGACCGAAGGAAAAACCGCGGGCGCCGGCTACCGAGGGCGGCGGCGAATCATAAACTTTGCAAAGATGCTCGAGGCGAATCCCGATTCCCATGGATTACATCTCTTTCTTCTTGCTGGGATAGATTTGATCGACCTCATGGCGGGCACGGTCCAGGATCTGGCGCACCCATTCGACTCCCTCGGGCCGGCTTCCGGCGCGGACGACGGCCAGAAAACTGGCCCGGGCCAGGGCCGAGAGCGGTGCAAGCAGCGTCAGCCCATCCGGCCCCACGTTGGCCATGCACTCTCCCCAGTTTTCATAGTGCTCGGCTCGCTCCCAAATGCGGCGCACCGCATCCGGGTCGCGGGCCAGCTCCGCGCGGCCGGCCTCGGTAAGACGGTAGACGCGGCGGCCGCCCTCCTGCGTGCACTCGATGAGGCCCTCGTCCTCCAGTTGTTGCAGCGTGGGGTAAACGCTGCCGGCGCTGGCGCGGTAGACGCCGCCGGAACGTTCCGCCATTTCCTTCATCAGTTGGTAGCCGTGCTTGGGCCCTTCGCTCAACAGCGAGAGGATCGCGAGCCGGATTTCGCCGGTTTCGAAGAACCGCGAGCGGCGCCCGGTTTCGAAGAACCGCGATGGCCCGAAGGCGAAGCCGCCCCAGGGCCAACTGCCGGACATCCAGGATTCCTTTCTCATGATATATCGTACGATATATCAAACAGCATGTCGGACGCAAGGGGTATTATGCAGTGTTTATCAGGTTTTCCGGTACCGGTCGCTGCATGCCTTCGAGCAGAAGTGTATGACTTGGCCATCAACCGTGCGGCTGACACTGGCTGCGGTTGAGACGTACGTGCCGCAAACGGGATCCTTCTTCAATTCGCCGCCGGCCTGGACCGCTGGCGCGCCCCGCGTACGGGCCGCAGACTGGTTGCGGAACCGGGAGAGGAAATTGCCGAGTAAAGACCGGACGACGAGGATCAGCAGCAGGGGGAAAAGGAATTCGACGAAGAATGCTCGAATCATGGGATCGGGGCAGAAGCGCGCAGCTACTGCCCCGGGTTGTGAATGCGGCTACTTCTTCTTCTTGCCGGACTCGGGGTTCTTATACTGCGTTTGGATTGTGGAGCCGAGCGTCTCCAGCATCGCCTTGGCTTCTTCCGCGTGCGGACCGTTCGGTGTCAACTCCAGGTATTTTTTGAAAGCTTCCGCGGTTCCCGGAACCGGCAGTATCTTCCCGGCCTGGTCATACGACGCTTTAGCCACCAGGGTGAGGCCATATTGATAGAAAGCCTCGGCATAGGGCGGCGTGATCGTGATGGCCTTCTTGAAGGCTTCGCTGGCCGCATCGTTCTGGCCGGAGTTGACCTCGAGCGCCCCCAGGTTGTAATAATACTGGCCGGCGCCGGCCGGGTTCATCGTGGCGGCTTTTTCGAGTTCTGCCTGCGCTTCGGGGAACTTCTTGGCTGCCGCCAGCGTCAGCGCGTAATTATTGTGGAGGCCGGCATCGTTCGGGTTCAGGGCGATCGCTTTGGTCCAGGCGTCGGCTGACTTCTGCATGTTGGCGTCAGAGTCGGGACCCGTCTTGGTCTTGGCAAATTGTTCGTAAGCCTGAGCCAAGCTGGCCCACACGGCGCCCTGCCGGGGATCGATTTCGCTCGCCTTATTGAAGCTCTCGACGGCCGCTTCGTACTGCTTGTTCTCCATGGCGGTCTTGCCCGCGGTATACGCCTGGTTGAGCTCGGCGTTCTTCTTGATGCTTTCTTTCTGCTTGCTGATGTACTCCTCGAGCTGCTTTCTTTGCTCGGGGGTCATGCTGCGTTCCTCGTCTTTGGAGAGGCTGCCGGTTTGCCCGGCTTGCGTTAGCGCGGCCGCCCGCGCAGCAGCGGCCTTCAGGTCGAAATTCACGATCTTGTTTGCGCTTACCGTGGTCTTTACGTTGTTGACCTTGTCCATCTCCTTGCCGTCCACTTCAACCGAAACGTCGAATGTGCCCATGGGCAGCCCGGTGTAAATGTAATGGCCGTTTTTGTCGGTCTTGACGGTGTAGGGGTGCTTAGTCTTGATATCGAGGCGTTCGATTTGGATCACGGCCCCTTTAATCGGGTTGCCGTCCGCGCCCTTCACAATTCCCTCCATCACGGTCATCTGGGCGAAGGATGGGTGTGCAGCCAGTATCAGGCCGGCCAGGGCAACCGCCATCGTGCGGATCTTCATGGAACCTCCACAAACTAGAGTTGCGCGTATGAAATTCGAGTATACCGCAATTGATCTGTACCACCCTTGCGGCGCTGCGTGCAAGCCTGGCGGCGGGCGAGTGCGCCGCCGCACTATTCGCCGAACAGGCCAATCTGGGCGTCGGGCGCGGCTTTCTGCTTGCGCCGTTTGAGCGGGCTGCCCACCACTCCCAGCACTTCGACCGCGCGCAACGCCTGGCGCGGCAGAAACACGCGCTGCTGCGCGCTATAGGGGTGAGGTGGAATCACGCTGAATCCGTATGGTTCCATCGGCAGCAGGTTGTTCGGCATCACGCCTTCCATGACTTCGCCGTCGTGGAAGGTGAACCGCATCCAGAGGCCCTCCATCTTCGGGCGGTTGAGGAAAACAGGGCGCTCCACCTCCGCTGCGGCATCGAAATCGCGCACGAACGAGATGCTCTTGATTTCGGCGTAGGGCACGTTGACGACCTGTCCGTCGGCAGAGAGCAGCTCAACTCCTCCAGCTTGAAGATAAGAAAGAGGATTAACGTACCCAGCGAGACTTTCCCGCTGGAATCGCCGGATCACGGCCTTTTTGGTGGTGGAAGTTGCCAAGGGTCGCCCTTTTTTTTCAACTATGTTTCAATCATTTCGGCGCTTATTGTATCATTGGCACAATGGCAGAAGCGCTTGCGGAGGAAGCGGCCGGTCTGAAGGGCCACGGGCGCGCGTTTCTCAACTATTGCCGGGTGGAAAAAGGCCTGTCGGCCAACTCGATCAGCGCCTATGGTGCTGACCTGGAGCGGTTTATCGGATCTATCGGCGGCCACTCAGAACTCCCGGGATCGGAATCGCTGCGTCTCTATATTGACAGTTTATACCGGGGCCGGTTAAGTAACCGTTCGGTTGCCAGGCACTTGGCCACGCTTCGCTGCTTTTTCCGGTTCTTGTTGCAGGAGGGCGTTATCGACTGGGACCCGGCGCAGGAACTGCGGCCGCCCCGGCAATGGCAGACGATTCCTAAGTTCCTCAATCTTGAGGAGATAGAGAAGCTCATCCAGGCGCCCAATACGGCTCGGCCCACCGGCCTGCGCGACCGCGCCATGATCGAATTGCTATATGCTTCCGGCCTCAGGGTTTCCGAATTGTGCCGCGTGGGGGTGGGCGATCTCGATGCCCGCATGGGTTACGTGCGCGTCACCGGCAAAGGAAACAAGCAGCGCCTGGTACCGGTGGGCCGGGAAGCGATTGGCGCCGTGGAGCGTTACCTGGCGGACGGACGTGGGGCCTTGCTGAAGGGCCGCGCCAGCCGGTACCTGTTTGTGACGGCGCGCGGCGGCTGCCTCACGCGGCAGGCGTTTTGGAAACTGCTGGCTGGTTACGGGCGCAAAGTTCAGATCTTCCGCGGGCTGACGCCGCATGTTCTGCGTCACAGTTTCGCCACCCACCTGCTTGATGGTGGAGCGGACCTGCGCAGTGTTCAGGTCATGCTGGGCCACGCCGATATTTCGACCACCCAGATTTATACCCACGTGATGCGGTCGAGATTGCGGGAAACGGTTCAAAAGCATCATCCCCGTGCCTGAGGATCACGATGCGTATCCGGCGCGGGCCTGGTTGGTAAGTTCGAGAGCGCAATTCGATGAGCGACTACATCTACATCTTGGAAAGCCACCTCAGTCCGGATCAGAACCAGGTTCTGGGCGAGGTAATGGCTGCCGCGGGACAGGCCAACGTCAACCTGTTTCTCACCGGCGGCGCGATGCGCGACATGCTGGGGGGGTTCCGGATTCGCGATCTCGATTTCGTGGTGGAGGGCGCAGCCCTGAAACTTGCCAAGACGGTGGCCGGCCGCGCCGGCGCCACCATCGTGGCGGCGGATGAGAACCGGAAGGGCGCCGAGCTCGAGTTCCCCAGCGGTGCTACCGCCCAAATCGCCATGGCCCGGCAGGAGAAATACCCGCGCGCGGGCGGCAAGCCGCAGGTGACGCCAGCCACCATTCAGGAGGACTTGCGGGGCCGGGATTTTACCTGCAACGCGGTGGCGTTATCGCTCAACAAGACCTCGCGAGGCCTGCTGCTGGATCCGCTGAACGGGCTGGCGGACATTGAGCGCCACGAGCTGCGTGCCGTCAGCCCTTATGGCTTTTACGACGACCCCACGCGCCTGCTGCGGCTGGTTCGCCTGAGCATGCGGCTGAGCTTTACGGTGGAGGAGCGGACCGCGACGCAGGTTGCCAACGCCCGCGAAGCCGAAGTGGAGAAGACGATCCCGCCGCGCGCGTTGGGGGCGGAATTGAAGCTGATCGGCGTGGAGGACAATGCCGCCGAGATCGTCGAGGCGCTCGCCCAGGCCAGCCTGTTGTCCCTATTCTCGCCTGCGTTGGCGGGCGGCCACTCGCACCGGGCTGCGCTGACAAAGTTCGAGAAGATAGCCCGCATGCTGCCCGACGAAAGCCAGACCCGCGCCGCCCGCTTGGGGCCATTCCTCTTCGCGCTGACCGAGAAGCTGAGCCCACGCGAGAAACTGGCGCTGGCCAAGCACCTTGAAATGTCCAAGGCGGACACCAACCACTGGCTGCAACTGGAGGCGCGCTCGAAGAAGTTGGCGGCGGCGCTGCGTTCAGCGCGCATCCGCAAGCCATCGCAGGTGTACCAGTTGGTTTCCGGCGCCGCGCCGGACCAGGTGATGTTTCTGCTCTATGCTTCGCCGCTCAAGCCGGTGCAGGATCGATTGCGGGCCTATTTCCAGAAGTATCTGCCGGCGGTGCAGGAAATCACTCCCGAGGACTGGGCCACCGTGGAAGCCAAGCCGTCGCGCCAGCAGAAAGCGCGCGAGGAATTCATTGCCAACCGGCTGGATCGCCGCGCGCCGCGCAAACCGCCGCCCGAGCCACTACCGCCCCCGCCGGCCTCCGAACCGGTCATGGTGCGTCGCGGACGGTAGCGGGGCTGCCACGGTCAGCCGTTTGCAATGCTGCGACGCGCACAGAGCATTCCGACTAGTCCGGCTCCCAACAGAAGCAGAGTGCGGGGTTCCGGGACACTGCTGGTGGCGCCGCTGATGATGTCAAAAGCGCCAAGCGTTGCACTGCCGCCGTTGCTACTCCAGGGGGAACCTCCGTCGTTGGAATAAAGATCCAGGCCGGTAACACCTACGGTGTTGGGCAGCCACACGTTCCAACTGCCGTCGGAGAGGCTCAAGGGGCCAAGAATCATGAAGTACTGTTGACCGCCGATGAGGTGGACCCCCGTGATGCCGGTCTCGGAAACCAGGCTGCAGCAGGAGGTGCTGGACGAAGTCGTCAACAGGCTCCAGTAAGCGCCGGTCACCTCGGTTCCCGGAAGGCCGGAGCTGTCCGTCCAGATGCTGGCGTAGAAGGTGTCGAGCGTATCGCCTACGTTGCCCACAGCGAGATCGATCTCGGTGACTGCAAGGCTGCCGCTGCCGGCAACGGTAAACAGGTTCGCCGCAGTGTAGCTGCTGCCGCCGAGGCCGGGAGCTGCCGAGCCGCCCAGCGTCCATCCCCCGCTGCCGTAGACGCTGCCCGGCGGCCCCAAGTCGGTGAACAACTCGCCCGCCATCGCCGGCAGGCTGCACGCGCAGAGGGCAAGCACGAGCATCGAAAGAGAGTGCAGTCGTCCTGGCTTCATCCTCGTCCACCTCCGCATACGCAATTCGTTCATGATACCAAAAACATAGCCCGCCGCGGATTTGGCCGAATTGATGTGCCAAGATGATGTAGGCGGATGAAGGCACGCAGGCGGACTGTGCACCGCCGCCTCGATAGTTCTGCAAATACGGAGCAACAAGTCGATGAATCGTGACCAGAATTGTCAAGCTGCTGCGCCGGATTCGCAGAGACTGCGGCCGCTTGTTTGGTTGCTGGTGGGAATCGGATTGGCGCTTGGCGTTTCCCGGGCGGCACTCCCTCCGGGGCACGTCGACGATTTCACGGGAAACCCGCGCGTTATCGTTATCAGCGACATCGGTAATGAACCCGACGACCAGATGTCGCTGGTTCGTCTGCTGCTGTACTCGAATGAGCTCGATATTGAAGCGCTGATCGCGGCTACGTCGACCTGGCAGAAGACAGCAGTGCACCCCGAAACCATGCGCGCTTTGATTCGAGCATATGGAGAGGTCCGCCCCAATCTACTTTTCCACGCAAGCGGCTGGCCGGCTGCGAAGGATCTCGACGGCCGCGTGTTCACCGGGCAGCGCCGATACGGCATGGCAGCTACCGGCGCCGGCCAGACCTCCGAAGGAGCGCAGGCGATCATCCGGGCCACCGACCGTGACGACAGCCGCCCCTTGTGGATCTGCATCTGGGGCGGCGCCAACACTCTGGCGCAAGCGCTCCTCGATGTGCGCGCAACCCGCCCTGTCAACGCGGTGCAGAAGTTTGTCGACAGGCTGCGGGTGTATTCCATCTCGGATCAGGACGACGCCGGAGCGTGGATTCGGCGCGAGTTCCCCGACTTGTTGTACATTGTTCAGCCCTCAACCCAGTCGGGAGATGAATACTATTACGCAACCTGGACCGGGATCAGCGGTGACGCCTACTATCGCAACTGTGCGGGCGCGGACTTCCGTACGGTTACCAATGAGTGGCTGGACGCGAACATCCGGAGCAAGGGACCGCTGGGCAAGGTTTATCCGCGGTTCAAATTCATTATGGAAGGCGACACGCCCTCTTTTCTGGGCTTAATCGACAACGGACTCAATGCCTACCGCAGGCCGGACTGGGGCGGCTGGGGCGGACGTTACGTATACCGGCAGCCTCACGGCGAGTCTCACCCGATCTGGACCGAAGGCGGCGACCTCTTCTCGCGCGTGACGTCGCAGGACACAGTTCGCGGCTTGGATGGCCAAGAGTACACGTCCGACCAGGCGACCATCTGGCGGTGGCGCGAGGCATTTCAAAACGATTTTGTGGCCCGCATGGATTGGACCGTCACCGACTACCGTCATGCCAATCACAGCCCGGTGGTGGAAGTGAATGGTCAGCCGGGGACTGCTCCCATCGTGATGGAAGCGGAAGCCGGCAAACCCGTGGTGCTCGACGCAAGCCGAAGCCACGATCCGGATGGTCAGAGCTTGCATTACAAGTGGTTTCACTACGCTGAGGCAGGCAGCACCGGCGCGAATCTTGCCGCTGTCATCATCGCCGGCGCCGATACGCCCAGGGCCGTCGTCACGCCAACTGCGGCCTGCCGCCCCCTGTGGCTGCCTATGCCCGCGCTTTGCACGGGGATCGGCACGGCGCATATCATTCTTGCCGTCACCGACGACGGCTCGCCGCGGCTGACATCCTACCGGCGGATTATCTTAAACGTGCATGCAGCCGGCCGGTAGCTCGGCCGCGCCGCTGGCGACCGTGTCTCGCGAGGAATCCGTCATGAGGTCCAGCTACGGCGTTGGAGTTTCTTACGAGGTCCTCTTCATAGCTCGCTTTCTTTAAGACCGTACTTCTCGCGCAGGGCCGCGAGCGCGGTGCCGAGTGCGTCTTCCGGTGCCCTGTAGGAGTGGAGCAGTGTGTCCAGCTTTCCAACTCCGTCCGGGTAGGTGTCTCCCACGTAGGTTTTGGCGTGTCTGAACTCCAGAAACTGAGGTGCGGACTGCTCTAACAGCGCGCGCATATTCTGCAGCAGCCGCTGCCGTTTGGTCAGTTGAGTAATCAGCCCGTCGCGGATCTCCACTGGATAGTCCTCTTTGAGAGGCTGGCTATCAATCGCCTGACGCACCTGACTCAGTTGAGAGCTGATCGCAACGGCGGACTTCGCCAGCTCTGTCGCTACGGTGGCGTTTTGATCCAATTCGACGCCGCGGCCCGCTCCGTTTGCCGTGATGCCGCCGCACCAGGCGCGAGCGCTGCTTATGAAGTCGTTTTCGGCCTTGTTCGCGCTGGCAAAGGTGGCCTTTTCTTGTGTCAGTACCTTGGCAAATTGAAGCGCTTCAGTCCGCTCTTGCTTGCCGCATCCGGTAATGGCCGCGACTGCCGCCAAAAGCAAGCAGCATCGCGTGTTTAAGACTGACATATCCGTTACCTCGTGACGGCCCAAGTATAGGCTGTTTCTTCGAGGGTGTCTATCCGCAGCGCTCCGCATATTTCGTTTGAGGAGATAGACTGTGATTGAGGAGATAGCTAATGGCGTACGGTACGGAAGGTCACAGGGACAACGGCGAGAGCGCTTCTCCAAGTGATTCTGCGCGGTTGCCGGTTGTTGAGGCCGACGTCGAGATCGGGACGGCTGACGGCACCTGCGACGCCGCCTTCTTCCATCCGACCACCGGTTCCCATGCCGGCGTATTGGTCTGGGCGGACGCGATGGGCCTGCGCCCTGCGATGCGCGACATCGGCAGGAGGATTGCCGCGGAAGGATACGCAGTACTGGTGCCGAACCCCTTCTATCGGTCGGTCAAGGCTCCGGTATTCGACGCCCCCTTCAGCTTCCAGAATCAAGCCGACATGGCGAAGTTGCAGCAACTGCGCGCGCCGCTGAACGCGCCGGGCGCGGCTGAGAAGGACGCGGTGGCTTACATTGCCTTCCTGGACGCTCAAAAACAGATCGATAAGTCGAGGAAGATCGGCACCCAGGGTTACTGCATGGGCGGACCGCTGGTGGTGAAGACCGCGGCCGCGGTACCCGATCGCGTGGGCGCCGGCGCTTCGTTCCATGGCGGGGGTTTGGTAACCGACAATCCCGATAGTCCGCATCGGCTGGCACCGAAGATCAGGGCTCGTATGTATTTCGCCATCGCAGCGAACGACGACGAGCGTCAGCCGGACGCAAAAGACAAGCTCAGAGAAGCGTTTGCAGCGGCGAAGGTTCCCGCAGAGATTGAAGTATACCCAGGAGCTCAGCATGGCTGGTGTGTGCCGGACATGCCGCTGCGGAACGGCGTGCCAATCTACAGCAAGCCGGATGCCGAGCGTGCCTGGAGCAAACTCGTGGCACTGTACAAAACCGCGCTGGCGTGAATGCCTCGACGCTGTACATTGCCCACAAGCCCGCGCGCCGTGATCGGCGAGATAGAATGAGGCTGCGACAAATCACAAGGTTGGGGGGCGAGCGATGCGGGAACTCATGGTGCTCGGGATTGTTTTGCTGGGAAGCGCTCTGCCTTCCCGTGGAGCATCGTTTTACCTTGCGCGGCTGGACGATCCGAAGGCCGTTTACCTGACGCCAGATCAGTTTCCGGTTCGCGGCGACGGCAATGCCGACGATAGTGCGGCGATCCAGGCCGCGGTTGACATGGTTCAAAAGACAACGGGCGAGGGCATCCTCTTTATTCCGGAGGGACGCTATCGCGTTACTCGAACCATCTATGTTCCGCCGGGCGTGCGCCTGATCGGTTACGGCGAGAAGCGTCCGGTATTCGTGCTGGCGAACGGGACCCCGGGCTTCCAGCAGGGAATCGGCTGCATGTTCTTCTTCGTCGGGCGGAGACTTCCCGGCGCGACGCCCCCAGGGCGGGACTACGGCGTGCCGGAGCCGCCGCCGGGAACGGTACCGCCGACTCGGACGATCGTCGATGCGAACTCGAGTACCTTCTATTCCGCGATGAGCAATATCGATTTCGAGATCGGCAGCGACAATGCGGCGGCGGTCGGAATCCGCTTTCACGTTGCGCAGCATGGTTATCTGGCTCACATGGATTTCCAGATCGGCTCCGGTCTTGCCGGCGTTCAGGATGCGGGCAACGAGGCGGAAGACCTGCATTTCCACGCCGGCCGTTATGGCATCCTCACGCGCAAGCCGTCGGCGGCCTGGCAATTTACGGTGATCGATTCGAGCTTCGACGGCCAGCGGGAGGCGGCGATCCGGGAGAATGAGGCGGGACTGACGCTGGTGCACGATGAGTTCCGCAACGTGCCGACGGCGGTCGCGATCGACCGGGGTTATTCCGATGAGCTTTGGGTGAAGGACGCGCGTTTCGAGAACATCAGCGGCCCTGCGGTTGTGATCAGCAACGAGAATTGCCGGATGACGGAGATCAATCTGGAGAACATCGTCTGCCACCGGGTGCCCGTGTTTGCGCGATTCCGAGAGAGCGGCCGGCAGCTTGCCGGAGCCGGAGAGATATACGAGGTGAAAGTCCTTTCCCACGGACTGACTCTCGCCGCGGAAGGCGCGGCCGGCGAGATCAAGACGAGTTATGATGCGGCAGCGCTGAAGACCCTGCCGCCAGCGATGCCGAACGCAATCCGCGGTTTGCCGCCGATCACGGAATGGGTCAATCTGCGGGCGCTGGGAGCGAAAGGCGACGGCGCGACCGATGAGACCGCGCTGATTCAGAAGGCGATCGCGGAGCACCGCGCCATCTATATTCCTACCGGCCACTACATTGTCAGCGACACTCTCAGGCTGCGTCCCGACAGCGTGTTGATTGGGCTGCATCCGAACCAGACACAGATCGATATTCTCGATTCGACACCGGGGTTCCAGGGACCGGGCGCGCCAAAGCCGCTGCTGGAGGCTCCGCGCGGCGGAGACGACATCGTGACCGGCATTGGTCTTTCCGCCGGGGGTATCGACAGCCGTGCCGTGGGCGCGCTGTGGATGGCCGGCAAGGATTCCTTGATGGACGACGTGCGCTTTCTGGGAGGGCATGGAACGATTGGTCCCGCCGGCCAGCGGGAGAGTCCGTATGCGCCTAATTTGTTCTCGGACCCGGACCCGCACCGCCGCTGGGATGCGCAGTTTCCCAGCCTGTGGATCACGCACGGCGGTGGCGGGACCTTCGCGGATATCTGGACGCCGGACACGTTCGCGCAGACGGGTCTTTATATCTCCGATACAAGCACGCCGGGTCATATTTACGAGTTATCCGCCGAACATCATGTTCGCACGGAAGTGAAGTTGGACCACGCGGCCAATTGGGAGATATACGCGTTGCAGACGGAGGGAGAGCGGGAGGAAAGCGCATCGGCGATTTCGCTCGAGATCGATCACTCGAAGAACATAACTTTCGCAAATTATCACGGCTACCGCGTGGTGAGAAGTTATCACCCGGTTCGGTATGCGGTTCACCTGTATGATTCGAACGACATACGGTTCCGCAATGTCCATGTGGATCACAACAGCGCGATGACCAAATGCGACGAATCCGGCTGCCGGCAGCACACCAGGTCGGGCAAAGTCTCTTTCGAAAACTGCATTGTCGATCAGACGCGGGGCACCCAGGTGCGGGACCGGGAATTCGCCTGGTTGGATGTGCCCGGCCACCCGGCTGCCGCGAATCCTCACGGGTCGTCGCCGGTGCTTGAACCGGGGGCCGCGGTGGAGAAGCTGTGGGGCGGTTTCTACAATATCTCGGGCGCGGCCGTGGACGCGGCCGGCCAACTGTATTTCGTTGACGCGCACCAGCAGCGTATCTACCGGTGGTCGCCGGAAAAGAAGGACCTCGCGGTGATCCGCGACAATCCACTCGATCCGGTGAACCTGGCCTTCGACAAGGCGGGCGATCTGATTGTCGTGTCTTCCGGAGGGAAAGGCCTGACTGTTTATTCCTTCCGCCCGGAGGCGCCGGAAGATCGGCTCACGGTTCTGGCGCCACAGCATTCCACGGAACGTCCGGCAGCGGTGGCAATCCTGCCGGTGAGCTACTGGGTGAACGGCGACTTCACCAATACGCTTTCGACGAAGACTTACGAGTATGTGACCCTGGCGGATCTCTTCTTCAAGGTCGTGACCACGCGCATGCGGTATCAGTATGTATCTCCGGACGGCACGGTTTTCATCCCGAGCGACGAGGCTTTCGTTCAGGGACCGCCATATTTTGGATATAAGTTCGGCTATCTGCTGCAGGTTTTCGGCCTGGTGAACGCCATCCCGGGGAAACCGTTTTACGTAACCGACGAATCGGAGCAGAGGACTTACAGCGGCGTCGTGAATACGGACGGCACGCTTTCCGGCCTCCGGCTGTTTGCCGAGCAGGGTGGAGAATGTCTCGCGCAGGACCGGGCAGGGAACGTCTATCTCGCCGCCGGACAGGTATTCGTGTATAACTCCTTGGGGAAACTGATCGATACAATCCCGGTACCTGAGCGTCCAGTTGACCTGGTCTTCGGTGG
Organism: Bryobacteraceae bacterium; assembly: GCA_049587755.1. GTDB lineage: Bacteria > Acidobacteriota > Terriglobia > Bryobacterales > Bryobacteraceae > Bog-375. The sequence continues at coordinate 49,753 of JBAVEN010000010.1, forward strand.
GAAGGATCGCCGCACTCTCTTCATTCTCACTCCCTCATCTCTCTACGCCGTGCGCACGCGATTTGGCGGACTGTAGCGGAAGGCGGCCGCGCTGGACTCTGCGGTGCCGGGATCCTCTCGACACTCCTCGCGTACGTTCCGGGCCTCGTTCACATCTCCACGGAATATTTTCCTTCCGCGCAAACCCTCGTCGATCCAAACGCTTACGCCTGCCGCCTTCCGCTCCATTCACCGCTTCCGCTCGCAGGTCGTGCCACAGTAAGAACAGGAAATGATGACGCGAGTCCACGACTTGCCAGCGTCGGCCCGCAAGGGCGGCTCGGTTTGGTCGCGCGATCCCGGAAATGACTTGAAAATGGGGCGGATTCGCCCCACTTTTCGACATCGGGTTGTACTGTTTTGAATAACTTAGTTCAAAAAATGTGGGGCGAATTCGCCCCGTTTTTCGCACCGGAAATGCAGAGGTTGAATTCCCAGGCCGCTGCGGCGGCGAGAGTCGGCCTGGCTTCGATCGCCTTCCCGGGGCAGCCTGCGGCGCCATTTCGGGGAGCCGCGCTCCTGTCGCGCGGCGGCGTCATTCATATCTGAGGGCGATCGCGGGCTCAACGCGGCTGGCGCGCCGCGCGGGAACTGCCGCGGCCAGCACCGCCACAGCGAGCAGCGCCATCACGGCGAGAATAAATGAGAGCGGATCGCGCGGTGCGACGCCGAAGAGTAAAGCGGCCACGACTCGAGTTGCCGCCAGCGCGCCGGCGATGCCAATCGCAATACCGCAGAGAACGGGGAGCAGCGCTTCACGCACGATCATCCCGATCACGTCGAAGCGCCCCGCCCCGAGGGCCATGCGTATGCCAACCTCCCTGGTTCGCTGCGCCACCGCGTAAGCCATCACCCCGTACAAGCCGACCGCGGCCAGCGTCAGCGCGAGCGCCCCAAAGCAGCCGCATAGGTACGCGATCATGCGTTCGTGTTTGAGATTAGCGTTCACTTTGTCTTCCATGCTGTCGCTCTTCAGCAAAGGCACGTTCGGGTCCATCTCGCGCAGTTGACCCCGGATCGCCGCAATCACCGGAGCCGGCGCTCCTCCGACGCGCACCGCGAGGTAGCGCGCTTCCGCGCCGTGACTCCAACTGGGCATATAGATGATGCCAGTGTCATCGGCGGTCTTGACGCCGGAGTAGTGGACGTCCTTGACGACGCCGACTATCTCGACCGCCGACTCTGCGGAGTATGGGCTGTCAAAGCTGAGATGGCGCCCCACCGGGCTGGCGCCGCCAAACAGCCGGCGGGCCAGGGATTCGTTGACGATGCAGATGGGAGACGAGTTGACCTCCGCGCTATTGCCTCCTCCGCTCATCCGTCCCAGTGCCGCGAAAATATCGTCCCTCGGGGTAACCGCCGGCTCATCCCGAGGCTGGAAATCGCGGCCCAGCAGCAGGGGAATTCCCATCGCGGTAAGGTATCCCTCGGTGACCGGATTCGACAGCGCAACCATGCGTTCGCCCGGGTGGGGCTGATAGCCTTCCGCCGAGTAGGAACGCGACATCTCATATCCGCCCATCGGCGTCATCCCGGCCAGGCCGGCGGATCGAACTCCTGCAAGGTGGCGCGTCCGCTCCAATAGCTCATCGTAGAAGGCGCGCAGCCGGTGCCCTCTGTATCCCGCGTGCGTGGCATCGGCATCAATGAGCACAACGTGCTCGCGATCGAAACCCAGGTCGACGTTCTCCAGGTTGTGCAAGGTGCGGATAAACAGCCCCGCGCCCACCAGCAGCGCGAGCGACAAAGCGGCCTGCCCAGCAATGAGAACCTTGCCGAGCCGAACGCGCGACCGGCCCTGAGAGGACGACCCGCTTTCCCTGGTGGCCTGTGCCAGGTCCACGCGAGTGATCCGAAGGGCTGGCGCGAGTCCAAATAAAACGCTGGTCAGCAGAGTCAGGCCGGCCGAGAAGGCGGCCAGCGTGAGGCTGGGCTGAAGACGCAGATCGGGGTTGACGAGATGCGCCGCCGCGATGGCCGCGACACTCCAACGCGCCAGCGCGAATCCGGCGGCGCCGCCAATGGCTGCCAGGACGAGACTCTCGGTTAAGAGTTGACGGACGAGCCGCGCCCGGCGGGCACCCATGGCCAATCGGACCGCGATCTCCTTGCGGCGCCCGGCGGCGCGCGCCAGCAGCAGATTGGCGATGTTGGCGCACGCAATCAGCAGCACCAGCCCGGCGGCCGCCATCAGCACCACCAGTGGATCCGTCGCTTGGATTGCGCTGGATGACGGACCGTGGGCGCCGGGCGTCACCGTGGGCTGATCTTCTCCAGTGAAGTCCCTGGCCTTGCCGCCAGCCTTGACCGACGCGTCGTTCACCGCGTCGGCGGCCTGTGGCCACAGCACCCGCAGGTTCGCCTGCGCCTTCCCGATGGAGGCACCCGGCTTCAGGCGCGCCATGGCGCTGAGCAATCGCACGCCCGCCGTGTTCCAGATGGCCGCCGCCGCGGGCGTGGTCAGCGGGAACATGGTGATCGGAACGAAAGCGTCCGTGCGCTGGCCGTTGAAGATGCCGCCGAAGCCCTTTTCGGCGATGCCGGCGATTTCGAGTGGATACCCATTTACCGCCAGCTTCCGGCCGATCACGCCGAGACTGCCCGCGAAACGGCGTTGCCAATAGTCGTAAGCGAGGACCGCGACCGGCGATCCGCCGGGCTTCACGTCGTCCGAGTCCATCAGTACCCGTCCCGCGGCGGCGCCGACCCCAAGGGTCTGGAAGTAACTGCCACTAACATAGGACACATGCCCGACTTCCACCGCCGGCGCTCCCTGGGGCCTGATGCCGGCCGGCAACGGGTGGGTGCTGGCGAGCATGCCGGAAAAGACCTGGTTGCGATCGCGATATTCGCGGTAGAAGGGATACGTGTCGCTCCGGCCGCCATCGATATTCACCAGCCGGCCGGGGTCATGCGACGGAACGGACCACAGCAACAGTTGATCGACCAGGCTGAAGATGGCGGTATTCACGCCAACGCCGAGCGCCAGGGAAGCGACGGCGACAGCGGTGAATCCGGGATTCCTGCGCATCGAGCGCAGCGCGTAGCGTACGTCGTCGTGCGTGGTGGACATGCCTTAGAGGTAGCGCAAAATAGCGTGTCGGACAAGGAGGGCGGCAGCCTGCGGGTCGGCGACCGATCCTGGCGGGCCGGCAGTTGGCGGCGGCCGATCCTACGCTTTCTTGATCAGTCGGATCACGTACAACAAGACGATGGCCCCGATGGTGGCCGTGACCAGGCTCCCGATCAAGCCACCGGCAAACAATCTAAGCGCCCCCCCGAGGAGCCAGCCCCCTATGAAGGCTCCAATCACGCCTACAACCAAATCTCCGATGAGGCCGTAGCCGCCGCCTCTTACGACGTGTCCGGCAAGCCAGCCGGCAGCAATACCAATGATGAGAAACCACAAGAGATGCATATCGCCCTGCCTTCCGTTCGAGCCGTTTAAGAAGCCGTCATGGCGCGAGCTCGTCGAATCATCATGGAACGAAACCGACGACGCACGCAAGACGGTCCCCGGACGGCCGGGAGACGAGACTGTTGGGATCGGGAACGATAGGGGCGAGCGAAGCTCACTTAGGCGACAACATCTGGGCGGCGTCGAGCGCTGGGGAGCAGGACCAGAGGCTGGCGGTTGAACTGGAGTCTCTCCTGTAGTTCGAGAATCCGGCGGCCTACTCGCAGACGGGCCCTAAGCTCGGCAGACTTGAACGGCTTGGTGACATAATCGTCGGCGCCAGCCTCCATGGCCGTGACGAGATCTTCGCTCTCCGTCTTGGCAGTGAGAATCAGCATGTAGGTGTAGCGGGGTTGGTTGCTGGCGCGGACCCGGCGGCACACCTCGATGCCATCCAGGCCCGGCATCAGCCAATCGAGGATCGCGAGGCGTGGACCCTCTTCGTCTTGCAGCAGGCGCCATGCTTCCTCGCCGTTGCTCGCGACGATCACGTCGTAGCCCCATTGCGTCAGCATGGACTGCAGTACTTCCCGAAATACCAAATTGTCTTCAGCCACCAGGATGCGCATGACTGGTTCTCCGCGCCTTTGAAACGAGTCTGCCGGCCCGCCAAATCCAGGCCACGACTAAAGACTAGACCAAGGCGGGAAGCTTTGAAATCTCTACCATTGGCAAGGGCGTACTCCTCTGGTACCAAGAGAGATACCCCAAAAAGGGTGAGCCAGCTTTAATGCGTTAATATTTGTAAACTCATTATTCTCCCAGCGGTTCCTCGCAAGCCTAGCACTCCAACCCGTGGTAGGAGCGTCGACGCGCCAAAGGGTTCAGACGTGGCTCAGATTCGGGCGGGCGGGGAGGTTTGTAAGTGCAGCGTCGAGCGCCACCGTTTGAATCGGTTTCGAGATGTATGAGTCCAACCCGGCCTGCAGGCATTTCTCGCGATCTCCCTTCAAGGCGTGCGCAGTCAAAGCGATGATGGGGATGTGCGCTCCGTTTTTCGATTCCTCGGCCCGGATCCGGCGGGTGGCTTCGTATCCGTCCATGTCCGGCATCTGGATGTCCATCAGAATGCAGTCGAAGTGATCCCGCAACCAGGCCGCCAACGCGGCGTTTCCGGTATCGACGACGGTCACGCGATGGCCACGATTCTCAAGAAGGGTCCGGATGAGTAGCTGATTGACCACGTTATCTTCGGCGACCAGGATGGAGAGGGGCTGGCGGGGCGGCTGATCCGCAGGCGCCCGGCCACCGGCGACGCTGGGCTTCTCGCCTCCGGCCTGAGCCTTGCCCGGCGGCAGCGCCGCGGTGAAGAAGAAGGTGCTGCCCCGATCCTCGGTGCTCTCCAGCCACATTCTTCCTCCCATCATGGCGACCAGCTTGCAGGAGATGGCCAGACCGAGGCCGGTACCCCCAAAACGGCGGGTGATGGAGCCGTCGGCCTGGCGGAAAGGTTGGAAGATCAGTTCCTGTTGCGGCGCGGGGATGCCAACGCCGGTGTCGGAAACCGCAAACCGGATCTGCTGTGGCGCCGGGGCGCCGTTGGAGCCGGCCGCAGTGGCGTCCGGTTCCGAAGTCAGACACACGCGCACGGCGATGGCGCCGGCGGCCGTGAACTTCACTGCGTTGCCCAGCAGATTGAGCAGGATCTGGCGCAGCCGGTGGGGGTCGCCCCGGACCCAGTCCGGCACGTCTTCTGCGATCTCAATCGAGGTTGCGATGTGCTTTTCGGCAGCCAGCGACTGGACGGACAGCAGCGCGTCTTCGACGCACTGGCGGAGCGAGAAATGCACCGACTCCAGCTCGATCCGGCCCTCCTCCACACGGGAGAAATCCAGAATGTCGTTGATGACCACCAACAGGTTCTCGGCCGAGGCGCGGACAGCTTCGTTCTGCTCCCGCTGGAGGTCGGTGAGCTCGCTTTTCGCCATCAGCCCGGCGAACCCCAGGATGCCATTGAGGGGCGTACGAATCTCATGACTCATGTTGGCCAGGAACTCGCTCTTGGCCCGGCTAGCTTCTTCGGCAGCCCGCTTGAGCAGTTCTTCCTGTTGCAGTTTCTTGCGGATCACCGCGGTTTGTAAGCCGACCCTGCGGCGCAGCACGGCCACCCACAAGAGAACGGCGAGCAGCACGGCCGCCATGGAGCCGAGCACGCCCAGCAGGCGGCCGGGAGTCCACCAGGGCGCGGGTCGGACCACCAGGATATCCGCGGCGCTGCGCAGCACCAGGCTGAACGACTTTGGGATGCGATAGGCGAGATTGCCCTCGGCGGTGACCGAGCAGACGCCGGTCACACGGACGATGCTGCCTCGGTCCAGCGGCGGAATCCGCACGTGGTCCAGAGCGGCATTGAACAGCTTGCCACCCGCCTGCAGTACTACCGCGCTCTGGTTAGATCCTCTGAGCTGGTCCACCACAGCGGCATCGATGCTCACCAGCTTGGAATCGTAGTTGCCTTCCAAAGCTTCGTCCACGGTGATGGAGGGCGGCGACGGCGACGGTCCGCGCTCGACAAGTGAGACTTGCGCGTCGCGCATTTCCGGGCTGAAGGAGCCGGAGTGGCCGAAGCCGAGCACGTCCACCACATCGCCGGGGCGGAGATCCAGGCGCGCATGGTTAACGATCTTGACACCGGCGCCGCTATCTTCGACGTAGGACGGGCCGGAAGGGCTAGCGAGCGTGACGACGCCCCGAATGCGCGTGCGGTGGCCCGGCGAATCGGCAAAAGAGAAACGGAGGAGCTCGTCAATCGGGCGCGGGCGCATCGCGGCCGGATCCGGACCGGGCTCGAGCAGGTGCACGAACTCGGGCGAGGGCACGTACACCTGGACGCCGAAGATCTGCCGCCTGGCGTTGAACAGCGATCCGCAGACACCCTGGACGCGGACGCGGCTATCGGGCGGCGGCAGAGCGCGCGCGTTGGGATTGTGGACGAGCAACTGGTAACGGTGATCGCCCCACTGCACCCATACGGCATCTTCCAATGTGGGGCGGCGGGTTTCCACGCTTTGCACGATGCCTTCGGTCTGAATCCAGGCGCTGTCCAGCTTGCCGGAGAACAAGTCGTCGAAGGCGACCGGCGCCGGAGCGGGCATGGGAGATGAGGAGATCCGTTCTGCCCAAGCCCCGGAAATGATGGGGGCGAATTGACCGGGCGCGGTGACGCCGGTCAGATCGACCAGATCGCCCACCCCCACCTTGAGTCTGCGGATCTGCGGAGCGACCACGTAGGTTGGGCCGGTCCGATCCTGGACGAAGAACGTGTTGCTGGTTGGGTTGATGTAGGTGACCGTGGCCCGGACGTGAACTGGAATGGCACTGGCGGCCTCTTCCGGGCTGAGGACGTGAACCTCGGCCACAGAGTCGATGATCCGGTCATGACCGGCCGGATGAGATGCCGGGCCCGCCGGCGCCAGTCTGGCGTCGGTGATTTTGAGCTCGCCGCCGTCGAGTTCGGCGAAGCCGATCACGTCGATCGCCTCTCCGATTGGCAGTGCTACAGTGGGGGCCTCGCGGATGCGGAGGGTACCGCTGCTGTCCTCAAATCGCAATTCCTCGCGCACTCCCCCGGAACGGATGGTGCCATGGAGGTGGAGCATACACTCGGCCAGCGAGTCTTGGGGCAATGCCTGCACCTCGCGAACCGTCTGAACGGCAATACTCTGCGGAGCCGGCGTCAGGAATTCGACGTCCGCGCTCCTGGGAATCCACGCTTGGACACGGGCGGTGTGGCCGTAAACATCGCGGCTGAGATTGGCCACGGCGCATATCCGGATGCGGGCACCGATTTTGCCGGTCAGATTGGGCAGATCAATGGCGGAGATGTAGGCTTCGAACACGGTCGCGCCCGAGCCTATCCTGATGATGGCGTTCCCGGCACGGTCCTGGTGGCGGGAGCGAAGAACGCCTTCCAGCGCGATATAGCGAAACCCGGTGCGGCCCGAGGTGAGGTTCGCGACTTGGACGGGAAGCCCGCGCGGTTCGTGGGTGCCTGGCAACAGCCTGGCTTCGCTGGCCACAATGGTGGGCGCGGAGCCGCCTTCATTCACTTCGCCGATCACCTCCACCAGGTTGCCCGTTCTGAGGTCAATGTTCAGGAAGGGAAGGTTCACACGGGCGGCGCCGGTACCGTCTTCCAAGAACACCAGGTTGGTAGTAGGATCCGAGAGAGTGATCCAGCCTTTCAAGTGGACTGGAATGCGGTGGTCGGCAACCTGAAACGGCAAGGCCGCGACCTGCTCGATTCGCTCCAGCGGGGCGGTAGTGTGGTGGCCGATACAGGAACCGGCGGCGAGCATGGCGAGAGCGGCCAGACCCGCATGGAGACGCCGTGCTGATTTCGACATCAGGCGCCGCGCGATCTGCTCATGCGTAAGAGACGCCTTCAGCGGCAAAACATACGCCTTCATTTATGATTCCCGACGTTCGACACCCGCATTGGAAGGAGCCACCTCTGACGGCGCAGAAGGGCGCAGCACTACTCCTCTCTAAGCCTACGCTCGGGATAGTGCTCCAAGTCAATGCTGGCAAACGGCATGGCGGCCGGCGTTGACATTTGGCAGTAAAGGTCCCGGGAGAGGCGATTGCAGGCGTTTTCTCGGGGTTGTCGTGCTGAGACACATCCAGATCGGCGCACCGCGGGGCATACGCGATCCGTCAACCAAAGTCAATCTTGTCGGGAGGCGTTCGCTGGCGGGACACTTGCGAACAGAGGCCCTGTACCCGTAAGTCTGAAACCAGAAGGATCGCTTATGATCCCTTCGCCACCATCAAACGGCCGGACGACAACGTGCAGGTGCTCAACCCGGCAAGACTGGGCGCCACCGGCATTGCTGCTGGAAGCAGCAGCCGGCGACGATGGTTTAATCGTCAAGCTGATTCATGCTTTTGGCGCGGATACGGGTGCTCGACTTGAGCAAATGCGGGGAGCCTTGGCAGAATCCAATTTCCCCGGCATCCGCGCGGAAGCCCACACGATTAAAGGCAGCGCCAGACAGATGGGAGCTGACGCGGTGGCCGATGCCTGTCAGGAGCTCGAGCTCGTGTCCGACCCTCAGGGAGCACAGTTCATTGCGGCCCGGCTGGAACGTGTTCAAGAACTCTTTGATGAGATCCGAGGAGCGATGGCCTCCTATTCCGACAAAAAGCTGGAATCTTCGGTGATACCTTGATTTGACTGCCGTGCGGTCAAGGACGCGTGTTCCAGTCACCTTAACCCCCTGCGCGCGGAGGATAAGACCTTAGTGAGCACATCGGCCCTATCCGGCGTGATCTTGTGCTAACCCTCGGAACAGTCTGCAATGGAGAAAGATGGTCCTACGATTGTCTCCCGGTAGGGTGCCGTTCCAGCATCCAGCCGGCGGGCGCCTTCTCGCAACCGTCATCTTGCTGATTGCAGGGGCCGTGGCTCGCGCCCAGCCTGTGAGATCCGGCTCGGCCTCTTTGCCCCTTTTGACTTCAGCGCGGGCGGCTCACAACATGACCGCGGAGGAGGGGGCTCGCGGCTACCCTGTAGATCTGCGGGCGGTAGTGACCTACTACGATCCTTATATTGATCCGCGGCGTGGCGCGTTGTTTGTTCTCGACCAGACCGGCGGCGTCTTCGTCGCCGTTCCGGCGCAGCCCGTGCTGCCGATTCGCGCCGGCACACTGATCGAAATCAAGGGCGTAACAGGTTCCGGAGACTTCGCGCCGATTGTCGATCATGCGCAGATACGTGTGATTGGAGAGGCTCGCCTTCCAGAGGAAGTTCCTCGTGTCAACCTCGCTCAAATGATGACCGGGCAGGAAGATGGGCAGTGGATAGAGGTCGAAGGCGTGGTGCATTCGGTGCGGAAAACGGGGATGGATGTCACGCTCGATGTCGCCCTGAGCGACGGGAAGGTAAGCGCCACGACGGTGAAGGAAGCGGGCGTCGATTACGGCGGCTTGATCGACTCCAGAGTGAGGATTCACGCTGTGGTGGCTCCCTTTTTCAACGCTTACCGCCAGTTGGCTGGAGCGCATCTCTTCTTCCCCTCGATGGCCCAGGTGCGGATCGAAGAACCGGCCCCGCCAGATCCGTTCACAATGCCGGTCCGTCCCATCAACAGCCTGTTGCGCTACGAGCCGAACGTCACTTTCCACCACCGGGTTCACGTACGCGGGCGGGTCACGTTGCAGTGGCCCGGCCGCTCGCTCTGCATCCAGGACGCTACCCAGGGGCTCTGCGCCCAGACAGCTCAAACCACGCCGCTCGGCATCGGCGACGTGGCCGATGTGGCCGGTTTCCCGGCCGGCGGCGGGTTCACGCCCACCGTCACGGATGCCACATTTCGGCTGGCAGGAGCCGGCCGGCCCATTCTCCCCGCACCGGTCTCGCCGGCGCAGGCCTTGCGGGGCGATCACGACTCCGCGCTGGTCCAATTGGACGGCCAGTTGGTCGGCCAGGACCGAGCAGCCTTAGAGCCAACGCTGGCCATCCTGTCGGGAAATACGCTGTTCGCCGCCGTGCTGCCGAAGAAAGCTCTGAGTGGCAAGGCGCCTCCCAAATGGAGCCAAGGCAGCGAGGTCCGGGTTACGGGAATCTGTTCCGTGCAGGTGGACGCGCAACAGGTGAACCTGGGGGAAGGCGTATTGCGGCCCGCGTCGTTTCGCATTCTGCTGCGGTCGCCGATGGATGTGGAGGTGCTGCGGAGCCCGTCCTGGTGGACTGCGGGCCATGCCCTGCTGGTGCTCGCCCTGGTACTGGCCCTCACTTTGGCCGTGCTGGGCTGGGTCGCCGTATTGCGGAATCGGGTCAAGCGCCAGACCGCAGTCATTCGCGGCCAGCTCGCCGAGGCGGCCACGCTCAAGGAAAAAGCCGAGGCCGCCAGCCGGGCCAAGAGCGAGTTCCTGGCCAACATGAGCCATGAGATCCGCACTCCCATGAACGGTGTCATCGGCATGATCGATCTGGCCCTGGACGCCGAGCTTCCCCCGGAACAGACCGAGTGCCTGGTCATCGCCCGCAGCTCGGCCGATACCCTGTTGACCATCATCAACGACATTCTCGACTTCTCGAAAATCGAAGCCGGCCGGCTGGAACTGGATGCGACGGACTTCTGTGTGCGCGATTGGGCCGAGGAAACGGTCAAGGCGTTCGCCTGGCGGGCCGCGGAGCGAGGCATCGAGCTGACCTCCGAAGTGTCCCCGGACGTGCCGGCGTTCGTTCATGCCGATGCCACCCGCCTGCGCCAGGTTGTCACCAACCTGCTGGGCAACGCCCTGAAATTCACCGAGCGGGGAGAGGTGTGCCTGCGCGTCATGAACGAAGGCGCGACCACCGGCGGCTGCACCCTGCACTTTTCCGTCAGCGATACCGGGATCGGCATTGCGGCCGACAAACAGCGGCCGATCTTCGGCGCCTTCTCCCAGGCCGACACCTCGATGGCGCGCAAGTACGGCGGCACCGGTCTGGGTTTGACGATTTCCGCCCGGCTGGTGGCCATGATGGGCGGCCGAATCTGGGTGGAAAGCGAAGCCGGCCGGGGCAGTGTGTTCCATTTCACCAGCCAGACGGCGGCCGCCGCCAGGGAGGTGGCAGCGCCGGCCCAGGAGGCCGAGGCACTGGCGGGAGTATCGGTGCTGGTGGTGGATGACAATGCCACTAATCGGCGGATCCTGGCCGAGACCCTGGCGGGATGGGGCATCGAGGTCAGCCTGGCCGAGGATGGGCCGGCCGCGCTCGAACAACTGGCGAGGGCCGCGCACGCCGGCGCGCCGTTTGGCCTGGTGCTGACCGACGTCCAGATGCCGGAGATGGATGGCTTCGCGCTGGTGCGCAAAATGCGGGAATCGCCGGAGCTGGCGCAGTCGGTGGTGATGATGCTGACCTCCTCCGGACAAAAGGGTCAAGTGGCGCGCTGCCGCCAGGAAGGTATCGCCAGCTATCTCACCAAACCGGTGCGCCGTGCCGAGCTGCGGGCAGCCTTGCGGAATGCGCTGCAGCCGAACTCCGGCGCCAGGGCGCCGAGCGCAGCCCCGGCAGCGGTGGCGGACTCAGCCGGCCGGGAAACAGTCTCACGCCGCTTGCGCATCCTGCTGGTCGAGGACAATACCGTCAACCAGATCGTTGCCCGCAAACTGCTGGAGCGTCGTGGTCATGAAGTCACCGTGGCCGGCAATGGAAGGGAGGCGCTGGAGCAGATCGACACCCAGGCGTTCGATCTGATCCTGATGGATGTGCAGATGCCGGAAATGGACGGCTTCGAGACCACCGCGGCACTCCGCGCCCGCGAGGCCAAGACGGGGCAGCACCTGCCGATTATCGCCATGACGGCGCACGCCATGAAGGGTGACCAGATGCGCTGCCTGGACGCCGGCATGGACGGTTACGTGACCAAGCCGATCAGTACCTCGGCCCTCTTCGCCACGATCGAAGCGGCTTGCCGCCAACCCGCGCCACAACGGGGATAAGAAGGGCTGCTCTTAGACGGTTTGATTCTATTGGTCGGGGCGGGGCGATTTGAACGCCCGACCCCCTGCGCCCAAGGCGGTTTCCTGTGCCGGACAGGAATAACCTACTTTCAACTGTTTACGATTCGGGGGATTGGCGCCAGCTCGTTGAAATCGGTTGAAGTCTGTTGACGCCGAAGGATTTTCAACAGCCACGGAATTATCTACGGCGGAATTCATTCCCTCCGTTCTCGCGGGCACAGACTCCATTGATACGTTCGAGAGAAAGTCGACTGCGTTCAGGCTGACCCCCTTTTGTCCCGGCCCCCTTTTGTCCCCTTTTGTCGAGGGTGTTCCGACTCGCACACCGGGAAAGCGGTGGCACCTATTCTCGGTCAATCAAATCTTGACGCGTCTGAAGACCGATCAGCAATGTGCGGGCTAAGAAATTCTGAAATCCTTGAGGCGACAGTGCCCAACGCCTTTGCCTCGCATTCCCATATCGTGAGCACGTCCCACCCCTCTTTCCGCAACCGCTTCTCGTTAGCTCGATCCCGCCGCTGGTTCTTCTTCAGCTTGGGACGCCAATATTGAATCCGGGTTTTGGGAATATGGGCCTGTGTGCAACCCCGGTGCTGATGCCAAAAGCAGCCCTGGACTTGAATGATCTTCTTCAGCCTTGGGAAAACCATATCGGGTCTGCCTGGAAGGGCCTGGACGTGCAGCCTGTAACGAAAACCCATGCCATGCACGAGACGCCGTACCGCCATCTCAGGCGACGTGTCTTTGCACCGGATGCGCCTCATGCTCTCGCTGCGCCGTTCCGGTGACAGCCGATCCAATTTCAAACCCCCAATGCTTTGATCTTCGCTCTGATCGCCTTTGCGTAGGAGTTCTCGGGTGGCAGATTCCCCGGCGACAAGAACGCATACGCCAGTTGTTCGACCGTGGTTGTCAGTTGGTCCCCAAAAACGAGCTTGCGCTTCTGGCCGCTTCTCCCTTCAGGGCCGACATCATACCAGCGGAGGGTTAGGGTGCCAGGGGCGGGAGCCGGGCACTTCATCAACTTGCCACCGACCCGCACACTGATTTTTTCGTAAACGGGTGTCGGACAAACGAAGAACAGACCGGCCTTGCACAGCATTTCCCGGCGAAGCACATGCCCCTTGTAGATTAGCTGCGGCAGGATACGTTTGTTGACGTTCTCCCAATTGATTCCCGCATTGCTATAACCTGCGAAGTCCTTTTCCTTTAGGTAGGCATCACGCTCCTTGCGGTAATTGCCGGTGGTGTCGATGGACTGGACCTCAACGGCGACGAACTCTTTCAGTTCGCCGTTCTTGTCTACGAGCGCCAAAATCCAATCAACGAAGAATCCGCCTCGGCCACCGATGGGCGGGAGTCCTGCTTCACCGCCAAGCACAGGCGATGAGCAGTGAGGGGTCAGTAGCCAATGAGCAGAATGCCTTTCAGCGGCAGTTGAAGCCGTCCGCTGACATAGAGCGTCTCAAGGAAACCCTCGACTTTGGCAAAATCATCGGACCTGCGATATGTGTTGCGCACGGCTATCGCAAGATGAAGAACATCATGCATCATGGACGCTTGAAATATGTCCTTGAGGAATTGATTGTTGTCAACCGCCCTACCAGCTTCGACCTCAAGAACCCAACCCTGGCTGGCGGCATGGGCGTCGGCGTTGAAGCACTTCAGTATCTTGCCTTTCCGCCCAAAAAGCACGGGAACGACTATCTTGTCCTCGATGCACTTCCCTTTCTCGACTCGGAATCCGAGCCCCTCCAACCCTGGGCGAAGCCGTTCCATGACGCTGTCGCTAGGTTGGTCTGCCTTTGTGGTCGAATCGATAGCATTGGCCACCGCCTCAAAGAGCCTCACAATACCGAGCCCGAATTCAGGCGGCGGTGACGACTTCGGGAAGTATACCCAGTTAATCAGTCTAACCTCACTTATCCAACGTTGAAGTCGCCAAATTTGCTTTCGGATCGGCAGGCATAACACGTGGCGGGTGAATTATCGTCATAGTCGATTGTGCCGTCCTCAGCGTCGTCGCTGCCGCTGTCGGATAATAGAACTCGCATCGTGACCTCAACCTCGAATGGCCCATACGAGCCGCATTTCGGGCAGCGCTTTCCGGCAAGGCAGTTGACGTTGGGGTTAACCGTCTCCTCCCCAAGGTCCGACTCGTTAGTGTTACGATCCGGCACAGCGGGCTCCGTTCTCAGTCCTAATTATCGCACCGTGCCGCGCGTCAACTTCGCTCTCTCGCCGTTCGGTTCCTGCCGGATGCCGTAATGGGCGGCGCACAGAATCATGTGGCGCATCCGATAGCCAGCGCCTTGGAAAAGCGCATAGATGTCTCGGATGAACCGCCCATCGTCCAACGACACCATGCCGGGTACGTTTTCCATCACGATCACTTTCGGGCGTAGCCCTTCGAGCACAAGCCGTCCGTACTCCCTGAATAGGTGATTCCGGTCGTCGTCGAGTGAGCGCTTCGGAGCGTTGATTGAGAAGCCCTGGCATGGTGGCCCGCCGATTAGGATGTCGATGTCTGTTTTGTGCAACCCGGTTTTCTTGAAAACATCGGCTGTCTTGAGGTCTTCGATGGATTCCCGGAAGAAAGTGGTCCCGTCGTGGTTCAATCGATACGTGTTCGCATATTCCTCGTTGATGTCGTTAGCGAAGGCGACGTGAAGTCCGGCCCGTTGGAGGCCTAGCGACAGTCCACCAGCGCCGCAAAACAGGTCGGCGGCTACGAAGGTGGCACTGGGCACTTCTTCCGCATCGGCGCATTGTACCTTTGGCATCATCGTTTCGCAGTCGAACTGGAACTGGTATCCCACATTGCGCTATATCGGCGGCTCACCCTTCCAGGTTTAGCCTTCAACGACCTCGCCGCCGTGATCTTCGCACACGACAGGCTGAAATCGGCGCAGACGCCGGCAATCGAGCCTTCATTCTCGGGGGAGAAGACCATTCTACCCCTGTTTCGCCAACCATTCTCGAAGCATCACTTCCACCAATCCGCTCATCTCCATCCCGTTCTCGTAGAGTCTGGCCCGGACCCGGTTTCTGAGTTCGATGGGCAGGTAGATCGAGGTCTGCGTGTAGTTCTCGTCGCTGTGCTTTCCGGGCTTCCGGCCCCGCTTCTTCGGCTCCTGATCCACGGCGGCGTGCTGCGCTGGAATCCGCTGCTTTGGCATTCCGCCGTTTGCTGGACGCCTTTTTGACATTACAGGTCTTTGCGTATTCAAGAACAAGTCTGCGCTGATCTGTTGCGGCTGTCAAGCCCGCTGTCTTTCGCATCCCTATCTCCGCTGACATTTTTGGCCCCACCGATCCCGCCGTGGTCTTCCCTGGCGTTGCCGCCCGGACTTCTCGAACGAAAACAGCGAAGCGGCGACCTTCGCTCTTCGGGAGGACTCCCGTTGCTGTCAACGTTTCCAGGGATTCGAGCGCCTGGGCCATGCTGGTGTTGAATTGGTGTACGCCCTCATATACGTCACGAGTCATAGCTTCCACAAATTGCGTATTCAGACACTCAAATACTCAGTATAAAGGGCACGACGCAATATGTAAAGCCCGGTGGTGGCTGTTTGAAATTGACGTAGGGCGTTGCAGGAGGGGAGCAGTGACCGAGGCAATCTGCACTTAAATGCGCTGGACAGGGATTGGGGTCTGCCCCCGTTTTTGGCGTAGAGCCCCGGACAGAGCCTTGGACGGTCTGCTGAACTATTGATTCTATTGGTCGGGGCGGGGCGATTTGAACGCCCGACCCCCTGCGCCCAAGGGAGCGACGCCGGCTCCAAGGGCTCCATCGTTTTTCGGCTATTCCTAACACTTACAACAATCTGGGGAATCTGCTCTTCGCTCACAAGGCAACCCAGACGGTTCCAGAAGATGCGGTTCGGACACAGTTTTTGACACAGCAGGAAAGCAGGAGCGTCACGCATTTGACCTCCGTCAAACCCTGGGCGCCCGTCAGTTGCCTCAATCCACGCGCCCCGCGCAGGGCGTGATGCGGTGGATGCGGTGATCCCGACGCCAGGCAGGCTGTTGTGCTCCTGATTTCAGTCGGACACCTAGTACGCTGCAGCCGCGAATGCAACTATACCCGACCAGACTAACGCCGGGGGATAGAAAAATCTGCCTTCATGGATCCCTGCTGTCAAGCTACAAGCTCGAACGCGGGATCGCCGCGTACTCCCGATCCGCTTCTTCCTGGCACTTAATGCACTGGGAGGCCCAAGGTATGGCCGTCACGCGTTTGGAGCTGATGTGATCCTCGCATTGGAGGCACTGGCCGTAGCTTCCGTCGTGAATCCGGGCGAGCGCCGCCCGCACCTCACGAAGCAGAGAAGAATTCCCGTCCAGGGCCTGAACCACGAGGGCTCGGTCCGTAGCCCGCTGGATCTCATCGCAGGACTCCGGTTCCGGCTTAGCCAGCCCCTCCCTCTTCTTGAGTCCTGCCATTAATTGACTCTGCTTCCTTGGTCCGCAAGACGGCCTCGCCGTCGGTCGGGTTCGGTATGTGCGGCCTTCGCTTGGCGATCGATCAACAACGGGTCCCTCTAGATCGCTACTCCAGTGATGCTGCGCAACTCGCCAGATCATCTGAGATCTGGGAAATCTTGTCATAGAACACCGGCGCGCCGAACGAAAAGCGGCAGAGTACGTTGTTCAGATTGTCCGGGATGTAGCCGCAGACCTTGCGCAGGTTCATCACACGGTTGGGAAAGAAGACCGAGGCGTCTTCGTAAAAGAGGCGGCCCGAAAGCTCTGGCTTGATTAGAATCGCGTCGTGGAACGTCAAAAAGCCCTTTGCGACCACGCAATGCAGGATGTTGCCCGCACTCCAGACGTCAAAGTCGTTTGAATCCTGATTCAGGTCGAAGTCGATCCATTTGTACGAGCCACTGGCGCGCTCGATGAGGAGATGGTCGTTGCGAATGTCCCCGTGGCAGAGCCCTGCGTCGTGCAGCCGCTGAATGGCAGCGAGGTTGTTCGCCACGTTCGCCAGGATGCCTGGCAGCAGCGAGTGGAAATACTCTTCGTGACGCAAGGGGACCGACTGCAGGTAGCTGAGCAGGTCCGTGCCGGAAATGAATTCGACGATGCGCACCAGGTTTCCCCGGGAGTCACGCGCCGCGCGGCCCTGCATGAAACGCCCGTCGCCGCGCGCCAGCGCGAGGACCTTCGCTTCCTTCTCAGCGCTCCGGTAGCACTTGATCTCACGCGGCCCGATGTGGATTTTGAACTCTTCCTGACAGGCCAGTTTCAGTATGTACGTCCGCCCACTTTCCAGCGACAGGGCGCGCTTGACCCAGAATTTCGGTTGATCGTCGATTCCGAAGCGCCCTTCGTGTTCATTCGAGCGGATGAGGAAGAGGTCTCCCTCAAGGTTGACGACGTGCCCACGTTCCATGGACATGTAGTTCGTGGTGTCGTTCCACACCACGGGGCGGACCGGAAACGGCTCATTGGTGAGGGATTCAGCCCGTTGCCGGATCCATTTGTCATTGTCGGCTGAGGAACCCATGAAGCAGACTGTAGGTCCGACCTATCTTAGCTCCTCGTCGGTCGAAGCCGGAACAACCACCCCATCCACGGCAATTCCAGTGACGCCGGCGATAGCCCCAACTACCCGCCGAATAGCCTCCGCTTCCTCGTCAAAGTCTCCCCGGACCAGAATCGAACCGCCGCGAGATTCCACCTCGACTTCCAGGTTCAAGGTGTATGGGTCCTGCGCCAACGCCGCACGCACCTTGCTGGCAAGCGCGAGATCGTCCAGCGCCGCATGGCCCTCCGGGGAGAGTTCGAACCCGCCGGATTCGACCAGCGAGGCCACGGCATGACAGGCCTGTTCCACGCTGGTGTGTTCCAGGTTGATGAGGAAGTCGTAGAGAGAGGGCTCCCCCCAATTCAGGCCATAAAGGAATTGCGTCCACCTGCGGCGGTCACGATCCACGGCTTTGATGTGAGTGATCGCCTCGCTGCGGATGAGATTCAACCGTTCTTGAGCCATTCGGATGCGATACTCCATGGGCGCGATGATCCGCAAGCGTAGAAGGCCGGGCGCTCCCTTAAGTAACAGGTGCCCGGCAAGCCCGTGGTAGACTGCGCAACCGGAGCGGACCTCCTCAGTGAGGGCGGCCTGGATGAGAGCCAGATAGACATACCGGGTGTGATTGAATCTTCCGGGGAATGCCGGAGGCAACTCCAGCGCCGCGCGCAGATCGTGTTCGGAAACCCGGCTCGTCGCGGCCTTCCGAACCAGCATGTCGCGATTGATGCACCGATAGCCCAGCCGCTTGCTCAGACGCTCGGCAAGCGCCTTGCCGCCGCTAAACGTCCCTCTAGAAACGGTGATTATCGCCATGATCTTCAGACCTTCCCGACGGATGCCCGCGCTTCCGCCAGTTTCGGAGCCATTACGGCGACCAGTTCTTGGACGGCCGCGGCGCTCCTGTGCAGCGCGGCCAACTCGGGCTCAGTCAATTTCGCTTCGAAGATCTTCTCGACTCCACGCGCTCCGAGCTTCACCGGCACACCGGCGAAAAGGTTGTGGATGCCGTACTCGCCTTCGAGGTACACAGAGCAGGGAAAGACGCGCTTGCGATCGTGCAAGATGGCTTCCACCATTTCGGCTACTGCCGCGGAAGGGGCATAGTAGGCGCTGCCGCTTTTGAGGTGCTTGACGATCTCCGCTCCGCCGTTGCGAGTCCGGGCGACGATTTGTTCGATCGTGCCAGCGTCCAACAAGTCGGTCAAGGGCAGACCTGCCACGCTGCTGTACCGCACTAGGGGCACCATTGTGTCTCCATGCCCACCCAATACGAATGCTGTGACATCCTCCGCCGAAACGTCGAGCGCTTCCGCGATAAACGCGCGAAAACGGGCTGTATCGAGAATGCCGGCCATGCCAATCACGCGGTTTTTGGGGAATCCGCTCACCGCATGAGCCACGTGGCACATGGCGTCCAGCGGATTGGTGACGACGATCAGGATGCAATCCGGGGAGTGTTTCATGGCCTGTTCCACGGTGCTGTTCACGATGCCGTAATTAGCCCACAGCAAATCGTCGCGGCTCATGCCTGGTTTGCGCGCGAAACCCGCCGTCAGGACCACAATGTCGGAGTGTGCCGTCGGCTCGAAGTCGTTGAACCCGGCCACCCTGACATCGAAGCCAGAGACCGGCATGGCCTCCAGTATGTCCAGCCCTTTGCCTTGGGGTATACCTTCCAAGACGTCGACAATCACAACGTCGGCCAAACCTTTGTCGGCTAGACGTACCGCACAACTGGCGCCGACGTTGCCGGCGCCCACAACCGTTACTTTGTTTCGCACATTGACCTCCTTATCTCATGTATTGTTACTGCCGGATGATCCGTTCCAACTGCGCTCGAACGAGTTGCGTGTAGCGGTCCTCCCCGCAGGATTGAAATGCCTCCAAGGCCTCCTGCAGACATGGAATTGCGAGCTTTGGATTCTGGCCCGGCGATGTTTGCTCCAGACGACAGTAAGCTTGGGCGCGGTTGTATTGGGTGATTCCGTAGGCTCGGCTGCTTTTGTCCCGACACTGGATGCGGAGTGCGCGGTCAAAGTGATGTAGGGCGCGCCGCCCGTTGCGATCAGTTGCTTTTTCATCCGTTTCCCTCAGCGACAAATAGGCGTTGCCCAGATTGTTGTGGAGAGCCGCATTCTTGTCCGGATGGGAAGCGGCCGCGTAGATCCTTAATGCGCGCTGGTAGCATCTGATGCTCTTCTTTACATAGTCGGCGGGGCCACCGCCGGACAGCCTGCGATATGCGCTTCCTAGGTTTTCCAGCACGGCCGCATGCCGCTCAGGGTCCTTTTCAAGTGTGCGAACTCGCAGAGATTCTTCGTAATGAACGACGGCCTCGCGCCAGTGGTCTTCTCCAGTGATCTCCGAGAGGTCGCACAAGGTATTGGCGAGATTGAAAAGAGTGCGCGCCGAGTCATCGATGCGGGCACATTCCGCATAGATCCCTGCGGCCTCGCGAAAGCACTCGATGGCTGTCGTGGCTGCGGCGACCCGCGGCGCGTCCCGGCCGCGGACGAGGGCGTTTCCGAGGGCATCGAGGATCGTCGCACGAGCGATTCCAGCGTCTTCTCCGAGAAGCGCCAGTGCGCGCCGCAAGTAGGGAATCGCAAGATCCGGGCAAATCAGCGGATGGCCGAAACCGCAAGCTCCGCTATAGCACAGGCCCAGAGAATAGTGGAGCGAGAGATTGCCCGGCCGCGCGCGCGCCGCACACTCCAGCAGGTCGATGGCCTTCTCGCAGTCCCTGCCGGCACAAGCCTGGCGGGCCAGCCCTGCGAGCATGCCGGGGGACATCAGAGCCACTTCCCGCCGGGAGCGCCGGGCTTAACGACAGTCATAAACGCCGCCTCGAAAATGCTACCGCGAGTTGACGGGCGCTGGGAGCACAACGCCCCTGCCGACAACGTCCCGTTCGCGCCGAACTCCCGACGCATCCAACACATTGCGTTTCTCCTTGTGACACCAGGCGCAACGGCTCATCTCCGGTTTATTTTTCTCGCGTGCCTTCTGCACGTGGCAGCCGATGCAAAGACGGTGCATGGCCTCGGTATAGCCGGGGGCGGCATAGGTCCTCACGCGGATCAGGGAGCCCGACGGGACGAGGTTCTTGTGGCATCGGTCGCAATGGACGGCAGTGGAGGCGCTGCGTGCCTGCCCGAGGGGATGGCACTGCACACAGGACACGCGGCCCCCATCCGGCGAAGCATGCCAGTTGTGCCGGAACGCGTCGGATGGCTGGTACATGTCGCGGTGACAGCGCGAACAGGCCGAGTTCTGATCGCGCGGAAGGTTCATGTGATGACACTTGACGCAAGAGTCCTTGCCGCCTTCCCGTTTCTCATGTTCCTCGTGCGCAAAGAGGACACCGTAGCCATCCAAATTGCCGTCGATCCAAAGCTTGTCGCCGCCCCGCGCCTGGTGTACGGGTGCGGGCTCCGTTCCGCGGCTTTTGGCCGGGAGGCTGGAGAGGAAAGCAAAACCCACGGCCGCGGCCAGTACGAATCCAAGCGAATACGTTGTGCGTGCCGCAATTGCCGGAACGCCCAGCCAGGTGGTATCCACGGGGTTGAACTCGGGGAGTTTCAGCGGGTCGGCGTCGGGGTCGGCGGGACGCTCTTCCCATATCCGGAACCGCTCGATCATGAACAGGAACGCCAGCGTGGCGGCCGAAACAATGCCGGCGGTGATGGCAATTTCGGTCCATCGCGGGAGGTAGAACATGCCACCAGGCCTGAGGTGGGCGAGGCCTCCGACGTCAACCCGGTTCAGAACGACACCGAAGACTCCGAGGCCGGCCGCCGTCCACTGCCCGGAGGACTTGTTCCTCACTCTGGGAAGGAACAGAAGCACGGCCGGCGCCACGGCGAGGGTCGCCACTTCGAACCAGAACAATCCCGTGCGCCATCCGGGAACGAAGAGCCAGTGCGTTTGGCCGCGGAGGGCGAGATCGCCGAAGCGGAGGACGAGATAAGCCAGCAGGATCCACCGCGCGGCCGATCCCAGACTGGCCAAAACTTCCGTGTCAGCCGGGCGGCGGTACAGAAAAGCCGCGGCGTGACTTTCGAAGATCACCATCAGCAGTCCGACGCCGATGGCGGATACGAGGAACAGCAGGGGAAGGAGGGGCGAGTACCAGAGGGGAGCGAGGCGGTACGGCATGATCAGGAACAGCGAGCCGAGTGAGGACTGGTGCATGGTCGACAGACCCACCCCCACAATTACCAGCGGCAGACGCAGCTTGATCAGAAACCGGCGGATTCCGGCCAGCGCGCTGGACTCCTCGGCGGGTACGGGGAAGAATTCGAGGGATAAGACCGCCAGGTACAGCATCACGCACCAGCCGACTTCGAACAGGGGCGAGTGCGGGTTCCAGAACACGATCATGTGCCAGATGTTCCAGGGCAGGCCCAGTTCGAACAGCAGCACCACGACAAAGGACACGTAGCCGAGGAAGGCGGCAAGCACCGCTAGACGAACGATCTTGTGGAAACGTTCCAGCTTGAAGATGTAGACAGTGGCGGCAAGCACAAAGCCGCCGGCGGCCACGGCCACGGCGATCAGATCGAACCCCACCCACAGGCCCCAGGGCGTGGCATCGGAGAGATTAGTAGTAGCCCCGAGTCCGAACAGAAAACGCGCGACCGCCGCAGCCATGGCCAGTCCGGTGACCATCCAAAGCGCTAGTTTCAGCTTGCGTACCCTATTCATCGGACTTGTCTCTCTGCCTCGCCATGCGCCTGTCGATGATCCAACTCAGGGCCGCCATGGAGGCCAGGACGCCGGTAAAAGCGAAGGGGACGGCAGCCATGGCGGCGGCGGTGGTCTCGGGCAACGGCTCAGCGCCCAGGTGGCGGCCTCCGGTCAAGAAGGAGAGATCCACGTTGGAGATGAGCAGAACGGAAGCGCCACCGGCTTCCCGCTCACCCCACACCTTTCCGACGTACTTCCCGGGGTTGTCCGCAATGCGGCGGTGCGCTTCGGCGAGCAGGGCGTCCCGGTCGCCGAAGATGGTCGCCTTGGCAGGGCAGGCCTCGGTGCAGGCGGGCTGCCGGCCATGGGCCAGCCGCGTATCGTAGCAGAAGATGCATTTCCGTAAATAGGGGACCGCCTCGTCCCAATCGTAGCGGGGGATGCCGTAGGGACAAGCCATCATGCAGTAGCGGCACCCCATGCACCGGCCGGCGTCATAGATGACGGGACCGGCGCTGGTCTTGTGCAGGGCGCCCACCGGACACGCGGACACGCACGCCGGTTCCAGACAGTGGCGGCATTGCTTGCGGACAAACGCGTGGCCGGGGCCTTCCACGATGGAAGTCCAGTCGCGCGCCGAGAGCCCGTCGTCCCGGTCCCAACTCCGGGGGATGTCGGGCAAGAGATGGTTCTCCTGCTTGCAGGCGGACTCGCAGGCGCCGCATCCGATGCATTTGGTGGTATCGGTGAGGATGGCTGCTTTCATTTGGCGCAGACCTCGTCATTCACGGCGTGGGCCGGATCTTGAAGCCGGGCACCCTGGATCCACGACGGCCGCTCGGCGTAGCCCAGCGTGGCGGCAACCCGATCGCCTGCGCCAGGAGGGAATTTCCAGGCCACCGCGGTGACCGCCTGAGAGAGCGGGACCAGCACGCAGTGGGCGAGCTTCGTGAAGGGAATCATCAGCATGATGGCGTCGGCGGAGTACACATGCAGGAACATCATGGCCTGGTAGGTCTTCGGACTGACCGCGGCGTTTGCGCATAAATAGCCCGTCACAAACGGAGTCACCAACAAGAGCGGCCAGACATAATCCTGGAGCCGGCTCAGGCTCCGGGATCCCGCGTGAAACACGCGCCCGCCGAACAGCACCAAGCCCGACGCGATCGCCAGCAGCGTAAGCCAGTTGGCGGCCGCCTGGGGAATGGCGGGCCAGGCGAAACCCACCGACCCCTTCCACAGGAGTACGTGCGCGGCCAAGAACAAGGGGACGATGAGCAGGCCCACATGAAAGACCAGGGAAATGGCGCCATAGAGCGGCCGGCGGCGCCAGAAGCGGCCGACTGGCACGAGCCACGCGGCGGTTTGCCTGACGACCTCGGCCCAGGGCACGATCCGGTCCATGTTCCGCCGGTAGCTCTCCGCCAGGCCAGCCAGCGTCAGGAAGAAAATCCGTGCCAGGCCGAGCACCATGAGCGAGAAGGCTAGCCGGAACAGCGGGCCGCGACCGAACTCGATCCAGGCTTCCACTTACTTCACCTCGCCACTTCCATCGAAGACAATCGCCTTGTACAGCAGGTCGTGCAGGCCCACAATCTGGCAATCGATTCCGTAGTGTTCCATCAGTTCGCGCAACTGCTTCTTACAGTTGGCGCAGGGCGCCACGCAGTACTTCGCACCGGTGGCACGGATCTGCTCCGCTTTCGCCCGTCCGCCCACGAGCATCCGGTACGGCTGTATCTCACCGATCGAGACGGTCCCGCCTCCGCCTCCACAGCAGATGTTGTTCCGGCCGCCGGATGTCATCTCCACGTAGTTCCGGCAAAACGCCTTGAGCAACTGGCGCGGCTGGTCGACGATCCAGCCGGTGCGCGCGAGATTGCATGGGTCGTGGTACGTCACCGGCTCCTCGATGGCCCCAGGGCGCAGCTTCAGGCGGCCACGCTCCCACGCCTGGTAGGTGTATTCGACGATGCTGACCACCGGAAGCAGCGACTCGCGGCCCTCCCCGCCGAAAGCGGGATAGAACGCCTTGGCCGTTCGCGACGCGTGCCCGCATTCGCCGATCAACAGCTTCCGGACCTTCAGGCGCCGGGCCTCGGCGACGACTTTCGCGACGACGCGCTCCATCACATGGTCGCTATAGAAGAGGCCATAGTTGATGCCGTCGAAATAGCCCGTGCCGATCGTCCAAGAATCGCCTGTGGCACGGAACACCGCGGCGTTGCCCATCAGAGTGTCGGCTTCCATGAGAAAGTCCGAAACGGCCGGCAGGAAAAGGTATTCGGCGCCTTCCTGGTCGATCGGAAAAGGAATCTCCACACCTTTCTCTTCGCGCATCTCGTCGCTGAGGAACTCCAGGCTATCGAGGAGGGCCGCCACAGGCACGGCCGATGTGTTGCCCGACGCGCCGGTCAACTGTTCGCGAACACTCACTGCGAGCGCGCGGGGGACGATTCCGATTTCCGAAAGAATGTAACGGCCGAGGTGGGTGATGAGGCCGTGGTCGATCCCTGCCGGGCACTCAAAGGAGCAACGGCGGCAGGCCGTGCAGTTGTAAAAGGCGTCCGCCATCTCCTGGATCTTCGCATCGGTCAGGCCAGGATCGCCCAGGACCCGCCCGCGCAGGATGCCCGACACCGTGAAATGCCTGCGATAGACGGACAGGAGCAGTTCCGAACGATAGCATGGGATGTCCCTGCTGTCACGAGTCGCCATGTAGATCTGGCAGCTCGTGGAACAACGCGCGCACTTTGCGGTGACTCGGATGTAGTGATCGAGAGCCAGCCGGTAGTTGGCGTGTTTCAGGATGGCGGCGAAGGCTTCCAGGAACCGGCGTGGCCGTTCCCGCACTTCGAAATCCTCAACGTGGTACCTGACGGGCAGCCGCTGCTTGAGGAGGACCTCTTCCTTCTTCGTATTGGAAAAGGCCTGTTTTCGTTCCTCCGCTGTGAGCGGTTTCATGCGTCTGTTCCCCAGAGGCCACCGGGCCGTTCCTGTGGGGCCGTGCATCTACCGGGCCACAGCCCCAGCGGATCGGAACGGACCGGCAGAATTCGACGTTCTGCTACTTCCTTATGCCGGTGGCTGCTCCGTGCAGTTTGATCTCGACCTTTTCCTCCAGGCTGTCGTAATACTCCTTGAGAATGGCGATGACCTCAGGTCTGGAAAACTCTGCCGGTACGGGTTTGCCTTCGCTCATTAGCTTGCGCAGGAGCGTGCCGGACAACAGCAATCGGGCGCCACCCTTGTATTTTCCATTCTCGTCAATCACGGCCTTGCTCTCGTGCGGGCAAGTCTTCATGGAAGCCATGGAGCCGCACTCATAGCAGTAGAACGTCCAGTCCATGCAAAGCGGCTGGAGAAGCAGCGCCCCGGGAGGGACTTCGTTGAAGATCTTCTGCGCGTCGAAGGGGCCATAGTAATCGCCGACCCCGGCGTGATCGCGGCCCACGATGAGGTGCGTGCAGCCGTAATTCTGACGGAACACTGCGTGCAGCAGGGCCTCCCGCGGCCCGGCGTAACGCATCTCCATCGGGTAGCCGCCCTGGATCACACGGTCCTTACGGAAGTACTTGTTCACCAACGCGTCGATGGCCTTGACGCGGGTTTCGGCGGGAATGTCGCCGGGCTTGAGTTTGCCGACCAGCTGATGGATGTAAACGCCGTCGCATACTTCGATGGCGATCCACGCCAGATAGGCGTGGGAATTGTGCATCGGATTGCGAAGCTGGAGCGCAGCGACGGTGGTCCAGCCACGCTCGGCGAACGCTTGGCGCGACTCGGCCGGACGCTGGTAAATGCCCGGGAACATCTCAGGGAAAAAAGATTCGGAGACCACTTTCACCGGACCCGCAAGATTGACGGCTCCTTGTTCCATCACTTTTTGGACACCGGGATGCGCCGGGTCGGCCGTCCGGAACACCTGCTTGCATTCGTACTCCCTGTCGATCGCGTACTTCTCGGCGATCTTCATGGTGCCCATGAGAGATTCCGTCTCGACATCCCACAGAGCCACCTCGTCGCCGACGGCAATGGACTTGGCATACTCCTCCTCGGCAGATAAGGTAATGGGGATGGGCCAGAAGAGCCCATTCTGGCTCGGCATGCGGTAGGACTCGCAGCAGCCTCGCCAGTCCTCGCGTCCCATGAAACCGTCCAAGGGAGTGAACGCGCCGATGCCCATCATGATGAGGTCGCCGGTTTCCCGGCTGGTCATCGGCACTCGCCTCAGATGCTCGGCCTTGCGAATCTCCTCCTGCCGGGCTCCGCCCCCGAGAAGCAAGGGACGTAACTCTCCGCCCCCATGTGGAAGAATCAGCTTACTCATCTACAGCCTCCTGTCCAAAAACCGTTTACCATGTCGAAATTTCGGACTTTCAGATATTAGTCAACTCAATCATAGAGCGAGATAAGCAAATTGTCACTGCATTTGTGAGCGCTCGGATGTAGTTTAAGTCCGCAATAAGATTGGAGTTAAGCTGACAGCATAGGTTAAACTCAGAAACCTTCGACAGCTCCCTGGGGCACTTCTGAAAATCCAGAAAATAGGGCCTGATGGTCGTTGACTCCAAACGTGAAAGTGTAGATAATATGGACAACGGATTGGAGGGCGTCCTCCTATGTCGAGCCCACTGCTGACCACCGGCAAGGCTGCGCGGCTGTGCTCGGTTAAACCGGACACCGTGCTGAAGTGGATCAAGAAGGGCGTGCTTC
This sequence comes from Bryobacteraceae bacterium, assembly GCA_049587755.1. Classification (GTDB taxonomy): domain Bacteria; phylum Acidobacteriota; class Terriglobia; order Bryobacterales; family Bryobacteraceae; genus Bog-375. The sequence continues at coordinate 76,653 of JBAVEN010000010.1, forward strand.
CCGCTACCCGCACGGTAGGAGGCCACTACCGCGTTGAAGAGCGGGACCTCCTTCGGGTGCTATCCCAGGATGACGGCAGCGAGAGTCGAACGGAGGAGACTGCCCTCTGTTCCCGTCCCATGCGCTGCTGGGAGTACATGAATAATGGTCCTGGGGTCGAGTGCCAGAGCTGCGTCGTATACAAAACGCACGCGACCTGGTGCTTCCGTATGGTGGGCGTGGTTAAGGGAGCCGGGCATGGCAAACGGTTCTGCCCCGGACTGTGCCAGGAGTGCCCTTACTACCGCCGGGTGCACGGTCTACCGACGAATGTGCTCGTCATCAGCCAGGATGAAAGCCTGATTCAGGAGCTTGCGAAACGGGAGAATGCGTCCGTGGCCTTTCGTTTCGCGCGCCGCGGCTACGACGCGTCGGCAATCATCACGGTATTCCGGCCGGCCTTTGTGATATTCGATCAGGCCATTCTGGAGAGTCTCGGTATCGCGCTACTTGAGGCACTTGCGTCCGATCCCAGAACTTTGGGGACACGAATTCTAATAGCGGTACGCAAGGGTTCGATGGGGTTCCGTTTCCACGATAGGGCGGTCTACGCCAACATCGAAGAACCATTTAACGCTGATGAGATCGTGGCCATCGTCAACCGGATTCCGGTGGAGACTCTAGGACCGGAACCTGCCGGAGCACGAGCCTGAACAACCAGTTATCCTAGCGGTTAAACTCCCTGGGGCGGGCAGGTCCGGAAGCGATTGACTGCAGCAGCGTAAGCGTACTGGCAAGTTCCACCGCCAGCCTGCCGGTGTTTGTCTCCCGGAAAACCCGCAAGAGTTCACCGTAATACCAGAACTGGTCGTCGCGGCTCTTCGTGCGGAAACGCTCCCACAGGCGCTCCCCCATCTCACGGTAATCGGCCAGAATTGACCTGGCGTTGTTCAGCTTGTCGGCACACGCGACACGCCGTACGGATTTGTTTGCCGTGGCGAAACGATCGATGTAAGCCTGCTTCCGCTCCTTCCAGCGGCCGGCTTCCTGCTTGTTGTATCCTTCATCGTCGGTACACGCATCAACGATTTCCAGGACCTTGTCACCGAAGTGAGTGGCGATATCCTCTCGTAGCGCGTCACGGCCGCCGGCATATCGATTTCCATGATCTTCGATCGAGTCGTGGAGCAGTGCGGCAATCGCCTCGTCCTCACTTCCGCGGTCTTCCAAGACAAGACTGGCAACTCCTAGAAGGTGGCCCATGTAAGGGACATCTGTGCCCTTGCGCGTCTGATCGTGATGCAGTCGCGACGCGAAAAGCAGGGCGGAATCGAATCGTTCACTCAGCATGGATCGTTCTCATCTCCGGCACGCGCGCGGCGCGCCTCCTACGGAATACCAATCCTATCAGGAGTAGCAGGCCTGATTCATAATAATTGAATCCAGTCTCGTGTTATTCTGATCCGCGAGGATGTCCGATATGCACCAAGGCGCTACACTCTGGTTCACGGGCCTTTCTGGCGCGGGCAAGAGCACCATCTCAGCGATAATCGTAGATCGCTTGCGGGCGCACGGCGCCAAAGTGGAGCTCCTGGATGGCGATGTCGTGCGCACTCACCTTTCCAAAGGTCTGGGCTTCTCCAAGGAAGATCGCGATACCAACATCCGTCGGATCGGCTTTGTGTGCGAACTGCTCTCGCGCAACGGCGTGATCGCTATTGGCGCGGCCATTTCTCCTTACAGATCGATTCGCGACGAGATCAGAGTCCGAATCCCGAACTTTGTCGAGGTTTATGTGGAGTGTCCTCTCGACGCTCTGGTTGCGCGAGATGTGAAGGGCCTTTACAAGAAGGCATTGGCTGGAGAACTTCCACAGTTCACCGGTGTGTCAGATCCTTATGAACCACCACTACATCCGGAAGTAACGGTCCACACAGCCGTCGAAGGCCCCGAGCAAAGCGCCGACAAGGTTTGGGAGGCATTACACCGATTGGGACTCGTGAGTTTCGATGGCAAAGGGACTGCGCGGGGCTGAGAATCATAGGGTGTCAGGCGCCCCCGTTAGTTAAGCAGCCACTCGCGCGCCACGGGCCGCGCTCAGCACTGCGCGCGCCCACTCCGGTGTGGCAAGCGCATGAAGGTGCGTGTAGGCGGCCCAAACGTTGGCTGTGATCACTGCATCGCGGCCGGCGAAACATCCGGTCCCGCGATGCACCGCGCACACTGTCGAAGGCGTGCCGCCATTGAGTACGATTCTCGAGTAATGAAACTCGTGGCCCTGCAGACGGGTCCCTAGCGGGAAGAAGGGATTGGCCGTGTCCACCAGGAGATCGGTGTATCCGTGGCCCTGGGGCGCGTCGCACACTTCGACCTCGAAACCCAACACTCCCGACATTTCGTACCTGTGTCCGCGCCAGGAGAGCGCCCGCGACAGCAGCATCAATCCTCCGCACTCCGCATAGACGGGCAAGCCGGCGCGGGCTGCGTGACGGATCGAAGCGAGGAAGCTCGAATTCCTGGACAACGTCTCCGCGTGGGTCTCGGGAAATCCGCCGCCAATGTACAGAGCATCCAGTCCGTCCGGAAGCGAAGTCGAGGTCAGCGCGGAAATCGCGACAAGCTTGGCGCCCGCGGCCCGCAGGGCCTCCAGGTTCTCCGGGTAGTAGAAACTGAACGCGGCGTCGTCGAGATATCCGATGGCGAGGCCTTCGCCATACGCCGGTTCGCGGGGCGGAATGGGGGGCAGTGCGAGGGGCGGCGCCTGGCGCGCGATCGCGAACAGCCGGTCGACATCGAGACGGCCGGCCACGAGGTCCAACAAGTTTTCCGCCAGCAGGTCGCGGTGTGGATGCTCGCGAGGGGTAACGAGGCCGAGGTGGCGCGCAGGGAGGAGCACATCGGCTCGGGCGCGGGGAACGACCCCCAGGACCGGTATGCCGCACGCCGACTCGATGGCTTCTTTCACAATGCGTGCGTGGCGGGCTCCGGCGACTTGGTTCACGACCACACCCGCGATGCGGACACCGGGGTCCAGCCGCTGACACCCTAGCACCAACGCCGCCGTCGTGCGTGTCACTTTGGTGGCATTGACGACCAACACGACGGGGGCCTGCAGGGCCTTGGCCAGTTCCGCCGTGCTATGTGTCCCCCTCGCGTCAGCACCGTCGTACAGACCGCGGTTGCCCTCGACCACGTTGAACCCGCCGGGCACAGCGTTGCTTGCGAAGCAATCGAAGACACGCTCGAACCCCATCAGGTAAGTATCCAGGTTCCTGGCGGGCTTGTGCGAAGCCCATGCGAGCCAAGCCGAGTCGATGTAGTCAGGCCCCTTCTTGAACGCCCGGGCGGGGATGCCCCTCCGCCCGGCTTCGAGCAATAGCGCGAGTGAGACGAGAGTCTTGCCCGACTCTCCCGAAAGCCCGGCGACCACCAGGCGCGGCAAGTCGGCCAAGGTCGCGGCGCTTTCCATGTTCATTCATGCACCGGGATCGGACCCCTCCTTAGGCGGTAGCGTTATGTACGATCCGCCCAGGTAGCTGTAGACACAGCGTCCCGAGTCCATTAGGATGCGAATGGCGTGCTTGCAATCGTCCTTGCTGCACGCGGATTCGCCGTGCCGGGCGATCATTTCCTTGGTCAGGTCGCCGGCTTTCAAGTTTCTCTTGCCGGCGTACTGCGAAACCATCGCATACATTTCGTCGGCCAGAGACTCGACTGTTACGGGCATGAATCCCTCCAATTTCAGATGTAAAGATCCAATTCAATGCTATGGCGTGTCCGGCACGCGGTCAAGTGCGAAAGTTCTTGCGGGTGTCACTCGCCGTTGAGCATCGCTTGTTTTTTCCTCTGCTGATGCTCGATGGCCTCGGCCACCATGCCCGACAACTCGTCCAGGTCAACCGGTTTCGTGAGATAGGCGATGGCGCCAAACTTCAGCGCCTGCGCCGCTGTCGGCTCTGATGGGTAGCCTGTCACGATGATCACGGCCAGGTCTGGACAGATCTGCCGCAGACGGCCCTGCAGTTCGATGCCGTTGATCCCCAGCATCCGGATATCAACTACGGCCAGATCGTACTGGTCCCGCTGAATCGCTTCCAGCGCCTGGCTCGCGCCAGCTGCTGGTTGGGCAATGTAGCCCTCGCTCGAAAACCACTTCGAAAGCGAGTCGCGCACCACCAGATCATCGTCCACGACGAGAATCTTGCCGGTTGTCCTGGCTGTTGCAGCCATTTCTCACCTGTGGTTGCTTGCGCGCCGTCCGGGGCGCGAGTTCCAAGTCGCGGCCGCATCACTCGCGGGCCGTTCTTGTTTGCGGCGTGTGACGGAGCCGCTGGACTATCGCGCTGAGCCCCCTGCGTTCGGCCAGCATTTCGGCCGTCCAGCCGAGATTCGTCCGCGCATTTACATCCGCTCCTCTGGCCAGCAGGACCTCCAAGGCGTCGGAGTGGCCAGTGGTCGCCGCGAGCATGCACGGCGTCCAGCCTGCATTCGATTTCTCGTTGACGTTCGCGCCTCGATCCAGGAGGAGCTGCTCAATCCCGGCACGGCCGTAAGTGGCCGCCCGCATCAACGCCGTCCTGCCGAGGTTGTCTTTCATGTTGACACTCGCGCCGTGTTGCAGAAGGGCTTCCGTGATATCCTGCCTGTCTCTCTCAACGGCACGCATCAGGGCGGTCGAACCGTTGGCATTCCGGGCATCCACGTCCGGGTGGTGACTGAGCAGCGCTTCCACCGTTTCCAGGCCTCCGCTCCTTGCAGCAGACATCAATGGGGTCACGCCCCGGCGGCTCGCGAAATTGACACCGGCGCCCCGGGCCAAGAGAAACCTGACAACTTCAGTGTGATCGTTTTGCGCAGACAGTATCAGGGGCGTCACGTAATCGTCGCCGTGCGCATCGACGATTGCGCCTTGTGTCAGGAGGACCTGCACTTTGGGCAGGTCGCCGCGTTGCGCCGCGCTGATAAGGGCGTCGTTCACGTCACCGCAGTAGATTGGCAACGAAAATATTAGAGCCAAAGCGGCTTTTCCGCATCCCGCATGCATGGTTGTCCTCCTCTCATCGAGGCCTGCCGGGATCGCTAGTTTCCGATTCCGAACAAACAACTTGTACACCTGGCTGGCCCCCGTTGCAAGGATTCTGGGAGTCGGAGGATCGTAGTTTTCGCGTGGAGGGTTTTCGGCGTTCGGACTCCGGCGGCGCGCCGCTTCGTCGCAATGCTCTACACTCTGGGGGTGTCTACGGACGGAGGCATACCAGGTCAGCGTGGCAGCGGATCGATGTTCCGAATTTCGAGCAAGCCGGTTGATTCGTGGGAGATTCCGAGGATGCACAACCGCAGGCCGGCAAACCGGCGAGCCTTGACTTGACCGGCGAGAGTGTACGGCGTGCTGCCGTCACGCAGCACGAGTTTGCCTGGGTCGGATTGGCTCGCCGCAATGACTCCGGTTACGCTTGCTTGTCTGGAATCGACAGCGCGCATGGCGGCATCTCCGGTCGGCGAGGGTTTTTCGCGATAACAAATGAACATAGCAGGACTCCGCCGAACACGATGGTCATAATCCGCCATGAACATGAACTGCCTGCCACGCTAGAGTGCACGTCCCTCTGCTGCTAGTTCTATCGTAATTCAGTGTGTTGGACTTTCGCGTGGAAGGAGTAGTTCCCCTCCAGGAACTGCTGCACGAACCAGGTCATCATCTCGCGGCTAGTCATGTACATATCCAACTGGCTGGAGCAGGCCAGCAGGCGCCCCAGAATGTCGAGACGCTCCGCGATTTGATCGGCGGGCGCTTTACGGAACCAGGCGTTGACCAGGTCTGTGCGGCGATCCACCTGGAAGCCGTACCTCAGGAGACAGGTTTCCAGGAAGCACGCGCGCAGGCTTCTGCGCTGGCGGGTGGCTCCGCCGCCTTCGAAACGAAACGAAATGTAATTGTTTCGAGCGGTGTCCGAAAGGCACGCATCCACCAGGCTGTAGTGGTACGCCAGGCGGGAGTTCAGATTCATGTACTCGTCCGCCACCAGGAGATAGCTTTTTTCTCCGAGAGGCCGGATGCTGCCCTCCTTGGGGCCGAGGGAGTTGCCCAGAACCGACGCCAGATCGCCGAAGCTCGCCGGCATTTCGCGAGTCCATGAGACACCCGGGTGCGTGATACCGCTCCACAACGCTTGAAACGGGCGCGACACAATCTGGGACGGTGCGGCGCTGCGTTTGTCCAGAATATCCGGCGCCAGGCCCCCACCCAGATCCAGGACCAGCACGTTCAGCGGAAGAGGCGTCTTCAGCTTCCGGGCGGATGGCGCACCGTGTTCGAACTCGTAGTCGTTGACTTCGAACATCGCCTCGATGGCTTTCTCGTGACAGAAGCGGAGCACGTCATGGCCGGATTTGCAGCCCGATGGGCGGAAGTTCATCGCGGAAGGATCCAGCAGATTTAGCGCGAGCAGGCGCGTGCTGATGGCATCGCCGTGTTTCTCCAGAGATCCCTCCACAATAGCCGTTTCTCTGCGGACCGGGGGCCAGAGGACGCCTCGATAGATCCGGGCCTGCACTGCGTCGAGGCTGATGGGCTCTCCGTTGGTCAGGCGTTCGAACGCGCCCGCCATTCGGAAAACCGACGGAACCCGGAATTCCCGCAGCAGCGTCGCGGCGTGCCCGGTGATGTTGCCCCACTCCGCCACCAACCCGGCGATACGCGGAAAGACCTCGACGATTTCCGGCGACGGTTTACGAATGAAAACCACCGCTCCAGCCGGCGCCTTGCCAATGCTCTGGATCTCATCCAACAGAAAAACTTCTCCCGACGTGCGGCCGGGATAGACGGGCCGCCCGCCTTCCAGTACCGGTTCGCTTTTCGGCTTGGCGCGAGACTTGGTTGCAGCGGCCTCGACGTTTACCAACGGACGCGATTGGATAATCGAAAGGCGCCTGTTCTGGTCGAGTACCCACTCGATGTCCTGCGGTGCGTGGAAGTGGTCCTCGATGTTTACGCCCCATTCGGCGAGCGTATGCAACTCGCCCTCCTGCAAACTAGGCTCGTCCTGGGCTCCCGGGAGGAGGGGCGTGGAGACAACTCCGCCCCCATCCCGCGGAACGAACTGCTCTTCCTTGTGGACGATGTTGCGTTCCATCACGGTGTGTGGCCGGGAGCGGGAAACCAGAAAGAGGTCGGCCGGCATGCGGCCGCTGGCGATCTCAAGTCCCAGCCCACGGGTTGCTGTAATCCACAGGACTTTCTTTTTTGGATCGCCAGGGTCGCGGGTATACATGATGCCGGAAGCGCGCGCGGGTATCAGCGGGATAAACAGGGCGGCCATGGGATGATCGACTTCGCGCAGACCGGTCGACAACCGGTAAAACAGAGCGCGCTCGTTGAACCGTCCCGCGATGACTCTTCGATAGGCGTCGATGGCTTCATCCCGCGGAACGTTCAGAAGGCTGATGTACTGGCCGGCGCAGGATCTTTCACCACCCTCGCCTTTGGCGCTGGATCGCACCGCCAGAGCGCCGCCATTCTTTAGCACCGTATCGGTGCGTCCGGCGATGGCGACTTCAACGGTTCGCGGCAGAGGGCAGTCAAGTGCCTTCTGAGCGAGAGTTTCGGAGACCCGCCGCACCGCCTCCAGATCCTTGAGATCCAGGTTACGGGTGGCGTCGCGGATTTCGCCCCAAAGCGGGATACCGCAGTACTGCCGGTATGCTTCGGTGGTGAGAACGAATCCATCAGGCACGGGCAGCCCGAGCTTGTTGCGGATCTCGCCGAGCATGGCAGCCTTGCTACCGACCTCATCCTCGGATCGGGCGTTCACCTCCGACAGCCATGCCGAAATGCGGGGGCTGAATAACTCCTCGAGTGCCGCTGAGTAGCGCTCTATCTCGTGCCGCTGAGCGTCGAGCGAGGCCGCCAGGGAGTCGTATCGAACGCCGGTAAGGCGCTCGAAAGCGGCAACCACCTCGCCAATCCTGGTGAAGATGGTTGGGATGCGATCGCCCAGCACGTCGCGGCGCGGCAGCACGTATTGCAGGTCTTCCTGAAGCCGCGCCATCAGCTCCAGCGATTCGTTGTTGAGCGCCAGGAGTTCCCGGAAACTGGCGTACCTGGTCCGTACCCGGTCGGCAATCGCTAAAGGCGGCTCGGTCGCCCTGGTTTCCCGCCGCAGCCACATAGTTCCGATCCGACTATAACCGAATTGCGACAGGTTTAGTGAGTCGCGGAATGCTTCTTGCCGAAAAGAAGGGTCGATAAACGGTCGACTCCGAGTCCAGCCAACGCACTGATGAGCACGGCTAGAATGCCGTAGAGTGAAGCGTGATTCGCCGCCATCCCGGCAAGCCATGCAGCAAATCCCGTGCGGACAACGGAGAGCGACGCAGACGCTTCGCGGACAACGACGCCTTGGACCACCTCGTATACCCGGACTTCATAAGTAGCGGGCGGCGCGCAATTCGGCCAGCGAAGGTTGAGCGTGTAGGACGCCCAACGGGCAGAACCCCGCAGGACCACTCCTCCGTCGCTGAGACTGTACCTGCCCTCGCCGGTTCTCAGCGCGACATAGCTGTTTCGAATGGCGGCATCGTCGCGGTAGTCCGACGGCTGTGGCTCGACGTGCATATGCGCCATCAAGGACTTCTCGTCGAGATGAATTCGGGCGATTTCGCTCTCACCGAGTATTGCTGCAACCGGCCCCGTGCTAAACCGCAGAAACAGCGAAGGCGCTCCCGAGATGCGCAGCTTGCTGGCGTTGAGCCAGATGGGGCCAAATCGCGCCTTGCGGCTAAATCGCTCCTCGCCATCCGGCCCGGTCACCGTGAGGACCAGCTTTGAGCTTGCCTCGGCCCTACCCTCGACTCTGACACTGGCGCCGTTGTAGAAGGCCCCGGCCTCGATGGTGCGCGGAGTGACTGTACAGGTCAGAGAATCTGGCGACACCCCGCCGGCCAGAAGCAGAGCCGGGAACAGGGGGATCAGATTCATTTCGCGGCCTTGTTCGAGTCTATCTCGCCGGCGTTCGGGAAACCGAGGGCGCGAGCCGGCGGCACGGCCAATGCCAACGTCCAATTGATGTGCCCCCTAGGCATTTGCCAAGACTCCGAACAGTTGCTCCAATCCGGGCTTAAGGAGGCGCTCCAGGCTCGCATGAGCGCTGGGTGTCAGCAGGTTTGAAGGCGTAACCAGAACGCCCAACAGCATCTTAACGGCCACCAGCAGCGCCAGCACAGCGAGGATGATCAAAAGCTGGTCGCCGCGCATATACCGGGTCAAGCGCGCTCCGATCTGGGCTCCGATGGTCGAACCAGCGATAAGCAGCAAGGTCAGTACCAGGTCGACCGTGTGGTTCGTCGTAGACTGCATGTAGGTCACCCCGGCGCACGTGAACAATGTTTGGAAAAGGGACGTTCCCACGGCGACGTGCGCAGGCATGCCCAGAAGGTAGACCATCATCGGCACCGTCATGAACGCGCCGCCGACGCCCATGACGGACGCCAGGATCCCAACCCCGATGGCCATAGAGAATGGCGCCAGCAGGGAGTGCCGGACATTCGATCGTTGATAATGCACCTGCAACGGAAGGCGTTCGAGTATTCCCGCTCGGGAGGGCGGCCGGTGTGACTTGGCCACCATCGGACCCCGCCGAAGGTTCTTCAGGCTCGCGACGAACATGAAACTGCCTACGACGCTGAGCACCACGATGTAAGTAAGCGTGATCAGCGAATCGGCGTTGCCGAGAGCGCGTAGCACCTTGATGAGTTGGACGCCAAGACCGGCGCCCACCAACCCTCCCGACAGGAGCGTGATGCCCATCTTGAAATCCACGTTGCCCAGCCGGAAGTGAGCCGCAACGCCCGAGGACGAAGCCGCCACGATCTGGCAGGAGTCGGAGGCAGCAGCGATGGTCGGGGGGATGCCGACCATGATGAGGATCGGCGTGAGCAAAAATCCTCCGCCCACCCCGAGCAAGCCGGACAGGAAGCCCACCAGACCTCCGGCACCGATCAGGATCCAGATGTTGATGCTAATTCCGGCGACTGGTAGGAAAACCGACACTTCCGAACTCCTGTCCGATGCCGGATCATCGGGTCTTAAACTACTGCTACACCCGAAAAGACTTATAGCATACTTTCTTCCTCCGAACCACAAAAATGTGATTTTGGGCGGCGCGCACGTGCCGTTAGGCGCCGGAACCGGCAAGGACATCGGCGAGGCCGCGGTCCGCAACAAGCAGTTTCTGGAGGAGCTTTCCCGATTCCGCCGCGCGCCGATAACTCTTGACGCCCCAGTAGACCGTCAGGATGCTGAAGAGGATCAGGGCGACATCGAAGACCGTCCACTTGGAGAAAGCGAAGTAACGCAGAAAGGTAACTCCCAGGGTGAAGAACGCTAGGCCGGTGCGGATGAGCGCGAGCGAAGTGCGCTCGCGGGCGAGTTCGGTGCGCTGTAAGGAGAGGCGTGTACGGGTGACGGCGGTGACTGTCCGGTAGGTGGAGAGATCGGTGCGGCGGCCAGCTAGTGTGGTGCGTTCCCGTGACAAGACGTTGCGGTGCTCGGCGAGCCGGTTGCGTTCTTCGGCGAGGTGCACGCGGCGGGAGGCCATGTCGGTCCGCCGGCGCGCCATTTCGGTGCGCTGGGTGGCGAGGCGGCTGCGTTCCTCGGCCTGTGCGGTGCGTTCACGCGCCAGTTCCGTGCGGATCGTGGCCAGTTCGGTGCTGCGAGTGGAGAGATGGGTCTGTTCGCGGGTCAGGGCGGTACGCTCGGCGGCGAGCCCGGTCTGCTTCTCCGCGTTTTCCGCCGTCTTAGAGGAGAAAACGACGAGGTTCGAGGTGGTCTGAGTCCTCTGCCGCGCGAGTCCGCTCTGCTCCAGCAGCGCGTCGGTTTGCGTTTCTCCAAGCTGGGCCAGGCGAGCGAGCATGGCACGCAAAAAGGTCGGATGCGTAGTGACTGGGTCTTCGGTATGTAACTGTGGCATGATTCCCTCCCCGTATTCCATCTGCCGGTGGCCGGTCTCCGCAGAGACGAAAACCTAACGAAAGGCCAGCGCGTAGCCCGGCTCGTAAACAACCCCTTGCACACCCGGAACGGATTCCGTTACCGTGCGCACCATCCGCATCTCGTCGTCGGAAAGAAACGGGCCGACCAGGCGCACGGCGCCGGCGGACGCGGTGGCGTCAATTTCCCAGGAATGCGTGTCCGGATTGGTGGTCAGCGCTGCCAGGACGTCGGTGGAAAGGCACTCGTTTTCCATCTGGGTCACGGACTCCGGAGTGGGCTGGAAATCCTGCTGTGTGATCGTCCTGGCGAGTAACTCGCACGCGCCGTGGAGCGACCATCGTTCCAGGTTGACGCATAGGTCGTACTCCGCGGGGTCGCGCAGGTCCACGCCATACATCATGCGCGCCCATTGAACGCGCTCGGCGTCCACGCGGCGGATGGATTCGCGCGCCTCCGCTTCAGTCTCGCCCGAAACCTCGCACATGCGGGCGATGCGCATTTCCATGGGTGCGATCAGCCGGATCCGAGCGAAATGGGCGGTCCGCGGAAGAAGCAGGTGACCGGAATATCCGAAATATGCCAGGCGGCCGCGGCGCGCGTACTGCAGCAGAGCCCGCCGCATGAAAATCTGGTAAGGGCGGCGCAGATCGCTGAACTGCTGGTACTCCCGATCCGCCCGGACGATTTGAGCGGCGATGCGGGTAGCGAGTCCTCCGTAACTGTTGACGGCGGCCAGCAGATCTTCGCGCGTGACGCAACGCACACCGCCGACCTGCGACAGGCAGTCGGCGATCCTCGCGGCACCAGACATGGTTCCGCGCGAGATCAGCAAAACGGTGGAGATTTCGTCGCCGGAGAGGAGACCGGGGCTATCCTTGCGCTCCATTTTCAAGGAGCACACTAGCGACGAATCCATGCTGGTTCCGGCAGCGGACATGATTACATTCCCATACTTCAGGAGCAAATGCCCGGTGCCGGATCATCGGGTCTGAAATCTCTTGCTCCGCTGAAAATCTTATAGCATACTTTTTTCGTCCGGACCAGAAGTTTGATAATCTTGGTGCGGAAGCAGACTGAAGCCTGCCCTCGTGGCGGTAATGAGGCGCCGCGACCGCGACGAGTTGTGATCGAAAGTGGTGACAACGATGCAGAACAGAGTCCTGACCGTAACCGATGGCCGTACGGACAAGGCCTATACCATACCCATTGACCAAGGCACGATCCGGGCAATGGATCTTCGACAAATCAAGGAAGATGCGGATGATTTTGGGCTCATGACCTATGACCCTGCTTTCATGAACACCGCATCCTGCCGCAGCAGCATTACGTACATTGACGGCAACCGTGGCATTCTTCGCTATCGCGGCTATCCCATTGAGGAATTGGCCGAGAAATGCACCTTCCTGGAGGTCGCCTACCTACTCCTCAACGGAGAACTTCCCAACCAGAACGAACTGAGCGACTGGATCGATCTCGTGAAGCATCACACGATGCTGCATGAGACAACCAAGAAATTCCTCGAAGGCTTCCGCTACGATGCGCATCCGATGGGCATGCTGGTGAGCACGGTGGCGGCACTTTCCACGGTTTATCCCGAGGCGAGGAACGTGCTCGACGCCCAGAACCGGCGGGTACAGATCGTTCGCTTGATCGCCAAGATGCCGACAATCGCAGCATACACGTACCGCCATAGCCTGGGCCTTCCCTACGTCTATCCTGACAACGATTTGAGATATACGGCGAACTTTATGAACATGCTCTGGAAGATGCTGGAGCCGAAGTACCTGGCCAACCCGGTGCTGGCTCGAGCCCTCTCGATCCTGTTCATTTTGCACGCGGATCATGAGCTGAACTGCAGCACGAACGCGATGCGGGCAGTAGGCAGTTCGCAGGCCGATCCCTATCTTGCGACGGCAGCGGCGGCAGCGGCGCTTTCCGGTCCCTTGCATGGCGGCGCCAACGAGCAGGTGCTTCGCATGCTGGACCAGATCGGCACCAAGGATCGTATCCCCGAGTACATCGAGCAGGTAAAGGCCGGCAAACTCAAGCTGATGGGCTTCGGACACCGTGTGTACAAGAACTACGACCCGCGCGCCCGCATCATCAAGTGGGCGGCGGAACAAGTATTCCACGTTACGGGCCGCAATGCGAAGCTGGACATTGCACTGGAACTGGAGAAGATCGCTCTCGATGACGAGTACTTCGTCAAGCGAAAGCTATACCCAAACGTCGACTTCTACTCCGGCATCATCTACCAGGCAATGGGGTTCAAGCCTGACATGTTTACGGTCCTGTTCGCGATTCCGCGCACGGTTGGCTGGTTGTCCCACTGGGACGAATTGATGCGCGATCCCGAGCAGAAAATCGCCCGTCCGCGGCAGATCTACATCGGCGCCGATGCGCGGCACCTGCCGGCAGACAAGCCGGTGATCCGCGTGGCGGCGACGGCGTAGTGTATCAAGAGGCGGCCTGTTCCCCGGAGATTCGATCTCTCACGCCCGCACGGGCGGAGTTAGTTCGTCAAGGTTGATTGTCTCGACACCGGGAACGGCGGCGACGATGTGCCGGACCTCATCGGCTTCCCGCAGGTTGGAAACCGAACCGATGATGCGCACGGCGCGGTCCTTCGCAACCACTTCAACCTCGAGGTGGGAAGTCGCACCGTTGAGCGCCAGTTCCGAGCGAACCCGGCTGCCGAGAGCGAGATCGTCCATGGCGGCTTGACAAGCAGGCGTGAACTCGAAACACCTTTGCCGCGCCAGCGTGCAAACACCCTGACACGCCTCTGAGATATTCATGAATTCGAGATTCAGGACAACGTCGTAGTTGCTGGCTTCTCCCCAGTCCACTCCGTAGAGGTACTGAGTCCACTTCCTGCGGTCCTGGTCCATTCTGGCGATATAGTCGAGGGCTTCAGCGCGGCTCAACTTCAAGCGGTCCTGAGACAGCTTGACGCGGAGCTCCATCGGCGCTATGATGCGCACGCGTAAGATGTGAGGGCCGCCTTTGAGCAACAGGTGTCCGGCGTTACCGTGATACACGGCCTTTCCCGTCCTGACCTCTTCGATGAGAGCAGCCTGAATCAATACGAGATAAAGGTACTTCTTGTGCCGGAGCCGCTCCAGGAACGTGGGCGGTTTCTGCAACGCGTCACGCAGTTCTTCATGCGAAACGCCGTGGGCGGCGGCCCGTTCCACAATGACGTCACGATCGACGCAGCGATAACCCAACTCCTGAGAAACACACTCAGCGAGCATTTTCCCCCCGCTGAACGATCCTCTGGAAATCGTAATTACGGACATGATCCGGCCTCCCGCCGCCGTTGCGGGCGAGTTTCAGAATAGCGGCTCATGTTATCATCGTATTCGGTCTTCAGCCGAACGCAAGGAAAAAAACTTGCGGGAGAACCAGTGCCGCCCGGAAAAGTGTACTTGGTGGGCGCCGGCCCCGGCCACCCTGAGTTACTGACTGTCAAAGCTGCAAAGCTCCTCGAAGTCGGTGACGTCATCATCTACGACCGTTTGATCCAGGAGGGAATCCTTGCCTTGGCGAAACCCTCGGCCGAGCGGATCTACATGGGCAAGTCGGTCGGGATCCACGAATCGCGCCAGGAAGAAATATTCGAAGTGCTGATCCGCAAGGCGCGTGAGGGCAAGACCGTCATCCGGCTCAAGGGCGGCGACCCCTTTCTATTCGGTCGAGGAGGCGAAGAGGCCGAGTTTCTCGCGGAGCACGGAGTTCCATTCGAGGTGATCCCAGGTGTGTCTGCCGCGCTCGCGGCTCCGGTGGGCGCCGGGATCGCCGTTACCCATCGGGATTGCGCCTCGGCGGTCGCGATCGTTACAGGCCACGAAGCCAACCGGGATCAAAACCGCTTGAACTGGAATGCCCTGGCGGGGATCGATACGCTGGTGTTCTTGATGGCGGTGCATACGGTAGAGCGGGTCTGCCGGGAACTGATCGAGCACGGACGCGATCCGGAGACGCCGGCCGCCATGATTCAGATGGCCTTTTGGCACGGCGAGAAGGTCGTTACGGGAACCCTCGCGTCCATCGCCGGCGAGGTGGAGCGGGCCGGCATCGACCCACCGGCAACGCTGGTGATCGGCGAAGCCGTGCGGTTACGGGAAAAGCTGAAGGACTCGCAGCGCGATTTGTGCCGCCGGTTCGACAGCGCTGCGAATTTCGCGCCTGCGCCCGTTCCCGATCAATTACTGCGCATGGCGACAGCCGGCATGGGAAGCCAGGTCCTCCGTTTCGCTCTGGCGACATCCCTGTTCGATCGGTTGGAGCAGCGGCGCACCGCATCGGAACTGGCCCGCGCTTTAGGACTGAACCGGCGCGGACTGGCGGAAGTGTTGGAGTGCCTGGTTTCGATGGGGCTGCTGGAGGGCGGCCCGGACGGATATCGCAACCTGGAGATGGCATCCCGCTACCTGCGTGAGAATTCTCCGCAGACGTTGAGGCCCACACTACTGTATCAGGCGGCGCACCTTGCACCGTTGACCGCGGTAGGGCGCTATCTGCTCGATGGGCGGAGAGATGGCGCGCACGCTGAAGTCCAGGACTTGCAACGCCAATCCTGCGAATGCCTGGCCCGCTACGCTGCCCCGTTCGTGCTGGATAAGCTCGACCTTGCGCCGTATAGCCCCACCTTGCTGATCGGATGGGGAGGAGATTTCTACCGCGAAACTATATCCCACCGCTGGCCAGCCTTAGCTTTTGAGGTTCGCAATCCGTTCGAGGCGGACGGTAGGGGAGATCCGGCGAAGACCATCGGCACGGGCGGCGGCCCCTACGGAGCCGTGCTGCTCTCGGGGTTGTTGGCCGGCTGCGATCAGGGCCAGTACCGCCCGGCTATCGAGAGTGCTTCGCGCATATTGAAGGCAGGTGGCCTTCTCGTGCTGCACGATTCTTTTGTTTGTTCAGAGTCTGTTCCCCCTCCCGAAGTGCTGCTGTTCGCTCTTGGCCGGCATGTCATGCGAGGGGGCAGTCAGAACTGGTCCATCGCGCGGTTGGAGACCGAGTTGCGCTCGTTTGGCTGGCGGGTACTACACACCGAACCAGTTCCTGGGGGAACCCAGCTCGTGACCGCCAGCGCGATGTAGATTTTCTCCTCGATTTCAACATCCGAGACACAGAAAAACGGCGAATTATGGGATCAGTATTTGCCCTGATCCGGGTTTTCCGCGTCTAGAGCACTACATAAATTCACGTTTTGCTGGGCGATGACGAGGAGCTCGACGAGGTCAGCGCCGACACAATCGATTTTCGCCGCCAGCTTGGTCCAGAAAACCCATAAACGGCCGTACAGTCCAATTTCAGATCTGTAACTCTGAAATTATCGCCTCTGACCTTGCTCCGATCGTTGACGAGGTTTAAATTCGATTTGATCAAACATCCGGCACAGGGCGACAGCCGATGCAGTCAGGCGAAGACAACGTCATTTCGGCGACCATCACGGCGGATCTGAGCAATGAGTTTCTGAGCAGCGCTCGCGTACTGGCTTGGTCGGTGCGCGAGGTGATCGAGCGGACCGTGCTGCGCGAGGTGTCCGGCGACAAACTGACCTTCTCGCAACTCAAGCTCCTTTACCTGGTGGCCCACACGGACGTATTAAGCATCGGCGATGCTGCGGCTTTCCTCGGAGTTACCTGTGGAGCCGTGAGCCGAACAGTGGAAAAGCTGGTCCGCCGCCGGCTTCTTCGCAGGGTGGCGCCACAGGAAGACCGGCGCCTGATCCGGCTCTCCCTGACTGAGACCAGCCGCAAGTTGATCGACGCATACCAAACGGCGCGAGATCACAGGGCGAAAATGGCCTTCCGGCAGTTTGCCCCGGACGAGCTGAGAAAGACCTCAGAACTTCTCGACCGTCTCGCCGGTGCCATCGTCAGCGATGGGTCGGCGCCGAACGCCACCTGCATGCAGTGTGAGATTTATGTTCGTGACCATTGCAGGTTTGGCGAATACGGTCACCGCAATTGTTTTTATCAACGACACAAGAAGCAGGCCCAAACGAATCCGCTTGACGCGGGCCTGGCGAGAGGAAAGGTGGACTAATGCCGAGCTATGTTAATCCGGACAAGTGCGATGGGTGCAAAGCGCTGGACAAGACCGCGTGCCAGTACATTTGCCCCAACGATCTCATGGTCCTGGACAAGAACACGATGAAGGCCTACAACCAGGACGTCTCGATGTGTTGGGAGTGCTACAACTGCGTCAAGATCTGTCCGACGCAGGCCGTCGAGGTCCGCAGCTACGCTGATTTCGTCCCTCTGGGCGCTTCGGCGACGCCGATGCGCTCCACGGATACGATCCTGTGGACGGTGAAGTTCCGCAACGGAACGATCAAACGTTTCAAATTCCCCATTCGGACCACGCCCGAAGGCAAAGCAGTGCCGAACGGCGGATTCGAAACCAAGGGCAGCCTGGACAGTCCGCTGCTATTCACAGAGCCGGCGTCGATCGGAATGGACGACGTATTCCGGCTGAAGAACTGAGAGGAGAACGATTGCAATGGCCGAATTCGAAACTGTAGTCGTAGAAACCGATCTGCTGATTGTCGGCGGTGGCATGGCCGCTTGCGGGGCCGCTGTCGAGGCCGCCCATTGGGCCCTGCAGAACGGCCTCAAAGTCACGCTGGTGGACAAGGCGGCGATGGACCGTTCCGGGGCGGTGGCCATGGGGCTCTCCGCCATCAACCAGTACGTGGGGTTGAAGGACGGCGCCAACACGATTAAAGACTACGTGGATTACGTGCGGAATGACCTGATGGGCATCACGCGCGAGGACCTGGTAGCGAACATCGCGCGCCACGTCGATTCCACGGTGCACCTGTTCGAGAAGTGGGGGCTGCCGATCTGGAAAGACGAGAAAGGCGCCTACGTCCACGAAGGCCGCTGGCAGCTTATGATCAACGGCGAATCGTACAAAGTAGTGGTCGCGGAGGCTGCCAAGAACGCGCTGCTCGGAACAGGCGTGGGCCAGATCTTCGAGCGCGTGTTCATCGTCGGGCCGCTGATGGACGGCGAACGCTGCGCCGGTGCGGTGGGCTTTTCCGTGCGCGAGAACAAGTTCTACGTGTTTAAGTCAAAAGCCACGCTGGTGGCCATGGGCGGCGCAGTGCACGTGTTCAAGCCGCGGAGTTCCGGCGAAGGCATGGGACGCGCCTGGTATCCACCATGGAACTCCGGTTCTTCCGCATACTTCACCCTGAAGGCCGGCGCGGAGATGACCTGCCAGGAAGTTCGCTTCATCCCGGTGCGGTTCAAGGATGCGTACGGCCCGGTGGGCGCCTGGTTCCTGCTGTTCAAGTCGCGCGCGACCAACGCCGCGGGTGGCAACTACATGATCGAGCGTAAACCCGAGCTCGAAAAGTGGGGGCCCTATGGCCGCGTCAAGCCGGTTCCCGCCAATCTGCGCAACTACCTTGGCATGCTGGACGTGATGGAGGGCAAAGGCCCCATCTCGATGCGTACCGAAGAGGCCATGCAGGCCATCGCCGAGTCCTTAAAGGACGACCCGAAGGCCTACAAGAAGAAAATGAAGGAGCTCGAGTCCGAGGCTTGGGAAGACTTCCTCGACATGACCATCTCACAGGCTCTGCTCTGGGCTGCCACGAACCTGCAGCCCGAGGAGCGGAGTTCCGAGATCGCCGCGGCCGAGCCGTACTTCATCGGTTCGCACTCGGGCGCTTCCGGAGCCTGGCTCAGCGGTCCCGAAGACCTGCAGACCGACGAAACTAAGGGTCAGTATTTCTGGGGCTATGCGCATATGTCGACCGTGAAAGGACTCTTCTGCGCCGGCGACGCTTCGGGAGCTTCCAGCCACAAGTTCTCTTCGGGGTCGCACGCCGAGGGGCGCATCGCCGCCAAGGCCGCGATCAAGTTCATCGTGGAGAACAACCAGATGCCGAAACTGGAAGCGGCGGCTCTGGACGCGCTCAAGGCCGAGATTCTGAAGCCGATCGATACCTTCGAGCAGTTCCGGAAGGCCACCACCGATCCGGAAGTCAACCCGAACTATATTAAGCCCCGGATGTTCATGTTCCGCCTGCAAAAGATCATGGACGAATACGCCGGCGGCATCACCGCACAATTCACGACGAACGAAGCCCTCCTCAAGAAGGCGCTGGAGCTGCTGGCCTACCTGAAAGAGGACTCCGCGAAACTCGCAGCCGCGAATCTCCACGAGCTCATGCGGTGCTGGGAGAATACTCATCGCATGTGGCAGGCCGAAGCTCACGTCCGGACCGTTCTGTTCCGCGAGGAAACACGGTGGCCGGGTTACTACTTCCGCGCCGACAAGCCGCAGATCGACGAGGAGAAGTGGCACGTGTTTGCGAATTGCCGGTTCGATCCCAAGAGCAATAGTTGGGAAACCATGACCCGGCCAATTCTGCACGTCTTCAGTCCGCAGCCGAAAGGACCCGCACTAGTGCGCGCCTAAGACTGCCGAACAGGGGCGGGAGGACCGGAAACCTCCCGCCCTTAAGGGCCCTCTCCATGGTGACCACCATCCCGACATGCCCCCATTGCGGCAGTCCCATGCTTCGATGGGCCAACCCCCAGGACTCCAGTTGGGGGAGCGAGTTCCAGTATGTCTGCTTCCGCGACGATTGCCCGTACTATGTGCGCGGCTGGGCATGGATGAAAAGTCGCTTCAACGTGGCGGCGTCCTACCGCCACCGCCTGGATCCGGCGACCGGCGAGCACGGCCCACTTCCGGTGTGGTCGCCGAACGCTCTCAGAAACAGGGTAATTTTCGACGCCGAGGAGACGCTCACCCGTGCCCGATGATCCAGTCACGCCAGAGAAGATTTTGAAAGAGTGCCAGCGCCTGGGTCTGGACGACCGGTTTACCTTCCAGTGCAGTCCGCAGTTGAGTTGCTTCGGACATTGTTGCCGCGACGTGACGATTGTGCTTACCCCGTATGACGTGTTGCGCATGAAGCGCTCGCTGGGCATCGATTCCTCCGAGTTTCTGGAACAGTACACACTTCGTCTGCAAAACGCGGACCAGAAGTTTCCCATCGTGATCCTCAAGATGCGTGAGGAGGAATCCAAGCGGTGCCAGTTTCTGTCGGATCAGGGGTGCGGGATCTACCGCGATCGCCCGTGGGCCTGCCGCATGTATCCGCTGGGCATGGCTGAGCCGAAGGCGACGACGCCGAGCGACCTGCCGTTTCATTTTGTGATCCGCGAGGACCTCTGCCAGGGACACGGTGAGGGAGTTTCCCTGTCGGTCCGCGAATGGATCGAGTGCCAGGACATCGAAGAGTTCGAAATGATGTCCGGCGGGTTCAAGGAGCTGACTCTTCACGACTTTTGGAATAGCGGCCGCGCGCTGACGCCGCAGGAGGCGGACATGTTCTACATGGCCTGCTACGACCTGGACCGCTTTCGCCGGTTCGTCTTTGAGACGCGCTTCCTGAAATTGTTCGACGTCGACGAAGCGCGCGTCGAAGCGCTGCGCAGTGACGACCAGGAGCTCCTGGACTTCGGCATGCAGTGGCTTCGCTTTTCCATTTTCGGCGAGCGCTCCATGAAGCTCCGGCCGGGAGCCGCCCCGCAGGAGAACCGCGAATGAGTCCGGGCGCCTTCAAGCCGGTGCTGGTGATCGGAGGCGGCATCGCCGGTTTGACCGCGGCCGTCGAGTTGGCCGATGTCGGCTGCCAGGTGATTCTGGTCGAAAAGTCGGCCAGCCTGGGCGGGCGCGTGGCGCGTATGCACCAGTACTTTCCCAAACTCTGTCCGCCAACCTGCGGTCTCGAAATGCACTACCGGCGCATCCGCGACAACCCCGCAATCACGGTGCTCACGCTGGCGGAAGTCTCTAAGGTGACGGGTTCCGCCGGCGATTACGAAGTGGAAGTGGCAATTCGTCCCCGCTTCGTGACCGGGGCTTGCACGGTCTGCGGCGCTTGCGAGCGTGCCTGCCCGGTGGAGCGCCCGGACGACTTTAATTACGGCCTCGGACAAACCAAAGCGGCCTATCTGCCGCATGGTATGGCTTACCCGGCATTGTATACGATTGATCGCGCGGCGTGTGCGGCTGGATGCAAGGCGTGTGAAGAGGCCTGCACGTACGGGGCAATCGACCTGCACGCGCAGCCGGAGATCGGAAAGTACAGCGTCTGTGCGATCGTCGCAGCCACGGGATGGAAGCCGTACGATGCCGGGAAGCTGGACCTCCTCGGCTTCGGCAAGTACCGCAACGTGGTCACGAACGTGATGCTGGAGCGCATGGCCGCGGCGGACGGCCCCACCGGCGGCCGGATACTTAGGCCCTTTGACGGCAAGGAGCCTCGGACGGTGGCGTTTGTGCAATGCGCCGGGTCGCGGGACGAGAACCATCTCCCCTACTGCTCTGCTGTTTGCTGCTCCGCTTCCATCAAACACGCGGCGTACGTGCGCGCGTTGTATCCCGAAACCACAATTACTATCTTCTACATCGACATCCGCACTCCAGGCAGGTTGGAGGAGTTCAGCGCACGCGTGCAGGACGACACCGGCATTCGCTTGATCAGAGGCAAGGTTGCCGGGGTGGAAGAGAATTCCGCCACTGGCGATCTGCTGGTGACCGCCGAAGACACGCTCACCGGCCGCAAGAACACGCAGCATTTCGAGTTAGTGGTGCTGGCTACGGGCATGGTCCCACAAACGGAAGGGCTTCCCGTGGCACTCCAGCGCGACGAATTCGGGTTTCTCAACGTGCACAACGCCTTCGGAGGGCTCTACGCGGCGGGCTGTGTCCGCCGGCCAGGTGAAGTTTCCTCGACCGTGCAGGACGCGACCGGCGCGGCCCTAAAAGCATTGCAATATGCCAACGGGAGCGTCAGCCATGCCCGGTAAACTCGGTGTATACGTTTGCACGGGTTGCGCGATCGGCGAGACGATCGACGTGGCGAATCTGGCCAAGGTAGCCAGCGGCGAATGCCATGCGGCCCTCTGCCGCACCCACCCGGCCCTGTGTGGCGCCGAAGGCCGCGCGCAGATCTCCCAGGATCTGGCCGGCGGCACGGTGGACACCGTCGTGGTCGCCGCGTGCTCTTCGCGCTTCAAGGCGGAAGCGTTCCACTTCAATCACGGCGCCGTGGTCGAGCGCGTCAACCTGCGCGAACACGTGGCCTGGTGCCACAAACCGCAGGATGAAGACACGCAGATGCTCGCCGAGGACTACCTGCGGATGGGCGTCGCGCGCGCGCTGAAGACGGAACCGCTGCAGCCGCTGGCCGAGGAGATATCCAAGACGTTGTTGGTGGTCGGCGGCGGCGTAACCGGAATCAGCGCCGCGCTGGAGGCCGCACAAGCCGGATACTCGGTCTTCCTGGTCGAAAAAGAAAAGAATCTGGGCGGCCGCGCCGCGCGGGTCAAGAAGCATTTTCCGTGCGAGCCTCCATACACCGCACTGTCGACGGATGGAATCCGGGCCAGCGTGGAAGCCGTGTTCTGCCAGCCGCGCATCCGCGTCGTGCTCTCCGCCAGGGTGGTCAGGATCGACGGCCAGCCCGGCATGTTCGAGGTCACGCTGGAGGTCGATTCGCTGCGGCACACCATTCGCGTCGGCGCCATCGTGGTGGCGACGGGGTGGAAACCATATGACGCTTCGCGGCTGGCGCACCTCGGATACGGCAGCGGTCCGAACGTCGTGACCAGCGTGGAGTTCGAACAGATGGCCGTCAAGGGACCGATCGTGCGCCCATCCGACGGCCGGCCCGTCAAACGCGTGCTGTTCATCCAGTGCGCCGGATCGCGCGATAAAGACCACCTGCCGTACTGCTCGTCGGCGTGCTGCATGACCACGCTGGCGCAGACCACTTACATTCACGAACAGGATCCGAAAGCGGAAGTATATGTGGTCTACAAGGACATTCGGACGCCCGGACAGTCGGAGCGGTTCTACCGCGCAGTTCAGGACCAGCCGCTGAATTTTTTCACCAAGGGCGAAGTGGCATCGGTGGAGAACGCGCCGGACGGACGGCTGGCAGTCACGGTAAACCACACCCTGCTAGGCGAATCCATCCTTCTGAGAGTGGACCTGGTGGTGTTGGCCATCGGCATGGTGCCGGACGGCGGCGATGGGATTTTGAAGCTGAGCTACCGGCAGGGGCCGGAATTGCCGGTGCTACAGGACGGCTTCCCGGATTCGCGCTTCGTCTGCTTCCCGTACGAATCCCGCCGCACCGGGATCTATGCGGCGGGAGCCGCGCGAGCGCCCATGGACATGGCGCAGGCTCGCTGGGACGCCGCGGGTGCTGCCCTGAAGGCCATCCAGTGTGTGGAACTCGCCTGCCGGGGTCGCGCCGTCCACCCACGAGGCGGCGACCTGTCGTATCCGTCGTTCTTCCTGCAACGCTGCACGCAGTGCAAACGGTGCACCGAAGAGTGCCCGTTTGGCGCTTTGGATGAGGACGCCAAGGGCACGCCGAAACTGAATCCGTACCGGTGCCGGCGCTGCGGCGTCTGCATGGGGGCTTGTCCCGAACGAATCGTTTCCTTCGCCAACTACTCGGTGGACATGATCGCCTCCATGATCAAAGCGATCGAGGTTCCCGAGGAAGAAGAGAAGCCGCGGGTGCTGGCCCTGGTATGCGAGAACGACGCCTATCCGGCGCTCGATCTCGCCGGCTTGAAGCGGCGCTCGTACGATGCCAGCGTGCGGGTCATCCCGCTCCGCTGCCTCGGCTCGCTGAATATCGTTTGGATCGCGGACGCACTTTCGCGCGGCATCGATGGAGTGATCCTCGTCGGCTGCAAGTACGGTGACGATTATCAGTGTCATTTCACCGAAGGCAGCGAGCTCGCGCAACGGCGGCTGGAGAACGTGAAGGAGACTCTCCAACGGCTGCAACTCGAGCCCGAGCGCCTGCAGTTAACGCAGTTAGCCATGGATGAATGGGATAAGCTGCCGGCATTGTTCGATACTTTCGTGAACCGGATGCGGGAGTTGGGGCCGAATCCGTACAAGGGGTTCTGAACATGGCGGATGCGATGGAAGTCGAACCCGATGTCGATCTGATCGCGAGTGTGATGGCGGCTGGCGGCGCCGATCTGAAGAAGTGCATGCAGTGTTCCACCTGTACATGCGTCTGTTCTCTCTCGACCCAGGAGGACGGGTTTCCGCGCAAGCAGATCCTTCACGCTCAATGGGGCCTCAAAGAAAAGCTGCTGGCGGACGTAGGCCCCTGGCTCTGCCACTATTGCGGCGAGTGCTCGCAGAATTGCCCGCGCGAGGCGAACCCCGGCGAGGCCATGATGGCCCTGCGCCGTTACCTGACCGC
The DNA here is from genome assembly GCA_049587755.1 of Bryobacteraceae bacterium. Classification (GTDB taxonomy): domain Bacteria; phylum Acidobacteriota; class Terriglobia; order Bryobacterales; family Bryobacteraceae; genus Bog-375. Next base: position 100,904 of record JBAVEN010000010.1, read on the forward strand.
CCAATACGATTGGACGGGGTTGTCGCGCCTGATGTATCGCCACGAGGGCTGGAATATCGGCGCCCTCTTGGTGGTGGCCCTGGTGGTGGTGCTGCTGTTTACGCTGCCGCACAACTTCGGTTTCGGTCTGCTGCGCCAGTCCGGCCCGGAGCCGCTTTCGACCGTGATGCTCGACAAATTCGCGCCGAAGGCGATCGTCCACGTCGGCGACACAATTCTGGCGTCGCTGCTCGGCCTGCTCCTGTTAGGGAATGCCACGCGTATGTTCCTGGCCGCCACTCGCGACGGAAAACTTCCGCTCCGCATCTATCTCCGGCACTTGCCCGGTTTGATCGTACAAGGACTGACGCAGAAGCGGTGGAGGGAATGCCAGGGCGGGGAGTCTATCAAGAATTGGGTGCGTCACCTGGTTCTCGTCAGCGGCTACGCGACCATCTTTACGCTGGTGGTGCTGTTCCTGCCGTGGTTTCAGGTGCAGGATCATAGCTTCCACTGGAGCAGCCTGCTTGGCTATTACGCGTCGGCGGCCTTGCTCGGGGCGACCGCGTGGATGATCGCCGACCGGCTCGGCAAGCGCGGGGAGATGCACCGTTTCAGCCAGCTCTCGGACTGGTTGTTCCCGGCGCTGCTGCTGCTTACGGCGCTGACCGGCGTCCTGCTCAACGTATTCCGGCTCCTCGACCGGCCGATGCCGACCTATGTTCTGTATGTGGCCCATCTGGCGGTTGCGGTGCCGATGCTGGTGGTGGAAGTTCCATTTGGTAAGTGGGCCCACCTGCTTTACAGGCCTTTGGCGATCTACATCGCCGCAGTGAAGAGAAGTGCTGTGGAGTCTGAGTAACAAGGAGAAATACGGATGGCGAACGAAAATGGAAAACGGGCAACGCCCCAGTTGGACGAACTGGAAAAGGGTCCCTGGCCAAGCTTCGTAACGGAGATCAAAAAAACCAGCGATGTCAGCCCCATGTGCGACGACCTGCTGGGGCAGCTCGAACTCTCCTACGAGGAGAGGAAGGGGCATTGGAAACACGGCGGCATCGTCGGCGTGCTCGGTTACGGCGGCGGCGTAATCGGCCGGTACAGCGACGTCCCCGAGCAGTTCCCCAAGGTCGCGCACTTCCACACGATGCGCGTCAACCAGCCCTCCGGCTGGTTCTACACGAGCGACGCATTGCGGACCCTCTGCGACATCTGGGAGCGGCATGGCTCCGGCCTCACCAACATGCACGGTTCAACCGGCGACATCGTTTTTCTCGGCACCAAGACCGATGAGTTGGAACCGGCTTTCGCGGAACTCACCGCGGCCGGCTTCGACTTGGGCGGCTCCGGATCGTGCATGCGGACGCCCTCCTGCTGTGTCGGCCAGGCGCGTTGCGAATGGGCCTGCTACGACACCTTGAAGCTGTGCAACAACCTCACCCAGGCCTATCAGGACGAGATGCACCGGCCGCCGTTCCCGTACAAGTTCAAGATCAAGTGCGCAGGCTGTCCCAATGACTGCGTGGCGGCGGTGGCGCGCGCGGACCTCTCGGTCATCGGCATCTGGAAAGACGACATTCAGCAGGACGATGCGGCGGTGGTCGAGTACGCCTCTGCGGGCCTCGACATCCAGAAGGATGTCTGCAACCGCTGCCCGAGCCGCTGCATGAGCTGGAATGGCGAAAAACTGGCCATCGAGAACCACGAGTGCGTTCGCTGTATGCACTGCATCAACGCGATGCCCAAGGCTTTGCGGCCGGGCAAGGAGCGCGGAGCGGCCCTTCTCATAGGTTCCAAGGCCCCCATCGTGCAAGGGGCGCTGTTGTCGTCCGTGCTGGTTCCCTTCGTCCCCGAGGCGGAGCTGTTAGAAACGATACAAGAGCTGGTCAAGCGCATTTGGGAGTTTTGGGGTGAGTACGGCAAGAACCGCGAGAGGGTCGGTGAACTGATCCAGCGGGTCGGCATGGCTAACTTCCTGGACGCCATCGGTCTCGATCCGGTGCCGGAGATGGTCACGGTGCCGCGCGACAACCCCTACATCTACTTCCAGAGCAAACAAGAAGCCAGCGAGGAGGCGAGCAAATGACGCCGCAAGCGAAACGAATCACCGACATCGGACCACCGAACTACGAGAAGTTTTTGCCGCCGGTCATTAAGAAGAACTACGGGCAGTGGAAGTTCCACGAGACCCTCGCTCCCGGAGTGCTCTGTCACGTCGCCGAATCCGGCGAGAAACTCTATACCGTGCGGGCGGGCTCGCCGCGCCTGCTGAGCGTACACACCATCCGAATGTTCGCGGACCTGGCGGACAAATATTGCGGTGGCTATCTCCGCTTCACAAGCCGCAACAACGTGGAGTTTCTCCTTACCGACTCCGGCAATATCGAGCCGCTGAAACAGGACCTGCAAAAGGCGGGCTACCCGGTGGGCGGAACGAACAATAGCATCAGCAACATCGTTCACACGCAGGGTTGGGTCCATTGCCACTCCTCCGCCACCGACGCTTCCGGCCTGGTGAAGTGCATGATGGACGCACTCTACCCCCACTTCGTGGAGCAGAACCTGCCGGCCAAATTACGGATCGCGGTCGCCTGCTGCCTGAATATGTGCGGAGCGGTGCATTGCTCGGACATCGCCGTGCTCGGTATACACAGGAAGGCACCGAAGGTCCGCCACGACATTTTGCCCAAAATATGCGAGGTGCCAACGCTGATCGCCTCGTGCCCGACGGGCGCGATCCGGCCCGCCACGGTGAACGGCAAGCAATCGGTGGAAGTCATCGAAGAGCAGTGCATGTTTTGCGGCAACTGCTATACCGTCTGCCCCGCGATGCCGATGAACGATCCGGACAATGACGGAATCTCCATCTGGGTGGGCGGTAAAGTGAGTAACGCGCGCAGCACGCCGAAGTTCACCAAGCTGGCCATCCCGTTCCTACCCAACAACCCGCCACGCTGGCCCGAAGTCGTGAACGCCGTGACGAATATCGTGGATGTTTACGCGTCCCACGCGCGGAAGTTCGAACGCGTGGGCGAATGGATTGAGCGCATCGGCTGGCCGCGGTTCTTTCAGTTGACCGGCATCGAATTCACCCGCTACCACATCGACGATTTCAAAAACGCGGGCCAGACCTACGCACGCTCCGCGCACATTCGATTCTGACGAAAGAAGAATGGAAGATGCCCACTCAGACCACTGCGCACGCAGAAGAGCTGGCCGCCATCCTGCAGAACTGGCAAGCCCTCGAAACGGCGACGATTTCCCACACCACCGAAGTCATCGCCAGAACGAAGAACCCTTTGATCCGGCTGCTCATGGAAATCATCCGGCAGGACTCTGAAATGCACTATCGCGTGGAACAGGTACTCCTGGATGGCATCGAGCGCCAGGCTCTTACGCTGACCCCCGAGGAGCTGGGTGAGATCTGGGACATGGTTGAGACGCACGCCGATATGGGGAAGCAGACCATCAAGCTGGCCGAGCGGGCGTTGAGTAATTGCCGGCTGTTCGCGCAGCGGTATCTGCTGACGTACCTGATCGAAGACGAGAGAAAACACGACCGGCTTCTCGGACAACTCGAGGACCGCAAACACTATATCTATCCGTAAGCTTAGGGCCGAGCCATGCCGCTCTTCAAGGAAGTCAAGAAACCGGTGATCAAGGCGGCCGCGCCGGCCGGCGCGGAGATCAGCCCGTTGCGGCCCGCGTACGTAGCCAAGGAGCCGCCTTGCAGCGGCGGCTGTCCCAGTGGCGCCGATATCCGCGGCTGGCTCACCGCCATCGCACAAGCGGAAGCGTACGGCCGCACTAATGACGAAGCCTATCGCATCGCGTGGGGCATTATCACCGACCGCAACCCGTTTCCCGCCGTCTGCGGCCGCGTATGCCCCTACCCTTGCGAGGACGGCTGCAGCCGGCGCATGAAGGACGGCGCCGTGGCGATCAATGCGCTCGAGCAGTTCGTCGGCGATTTCGGAATTGCCGAGGGGATGAAGCTTTCGCGGCTCACCAGCGAGAAACACACCGAACGCATTGCCGTCATCGGCGCGGGGCCGGCGGGCCTTTCCTGCGCCTACCAACTCGCGCGACGCGGGTACCCAGTCACCATTTTCGAGGCATTCAGCCGGCCGGGAGGAATGCTGCGCTACGGCATTCCCAGCTACCGGCTACCCCGAGACATTCTGGATGCCGAGATTCAGCGCATCCTGGATCTCGGCGTGGTGCTGCAGTGTGACGCGGTCATCGGGTCAAACGTGTCGCTGCAGCAGTTGCGCGGCGAATACAAGGCGGTGTTCGTGGGCATCGGCGCACACCGCGGAATCCAGTTGCGAATCCCCGGAGAGGACGCGCCCAATGTCTACACCGGGACTGAATTCCTCAACCGCGCGAACAGCGGCGAGGAGGTTCGTGTCGGTGGAAAGGTGCTGGTGATCGGCGGTGGCGACACAGCCATCGACTCCGCCCGGGTCAGCAAGCGGCTCGGGGCCGACGTCACCATCCTGTACAGGCGGTCCCGTTCCGAGATGCCAGCCATCAAGCCGGAAATCGATGGGGCGCTCGAAGAAGGCGTCGACATCCGATTCCTCACGGCTCCAGTCGAAGTCCTCCAGGAAAACGGCTTAGCTGTGGCCCTGCGCTGCATCCACATGGACCTGAGTGCGCCGGATGCTTCCGGCCGGCCGAGGCCGGTGGCGCGCGCCGGGTCCGAGTTCGACCTGGAGGCAACGACGATTATCGCCGCCATCAGTCAGCAACCGGAGTTGGATGGCCTCGATGTCGTCCGCGACGGGGCGCAGTGGATCCAAGCGCAGGACGCTGCCGTACCCGGGATGGAGGGGGTTTTCGCCGGTGGCGACAGTGTCGGGTTAGGTCTGGTGACCATCGCGATCGCCCAGGGCCGCTTCGCCGCCGACGCCATCGATGCCTGGGTCCAGGGCAAGACCGTCGACCGGCCGGTTCCCACACCCTGCATCGGACCGGACCACGTGAAACTCGATTGGTATAAACCGGCCGAGCGTCATGAGCGAAAGCACGTGCCGGTAGAGCGCCGTTCCACCGACACCGAGGTGCAGTTGGGACTGGCCGAAGAGGAAGCGCTCGACGAGGCGAAACGGTGCATGTCGTGCGGCATGTGCATGGATTGCGAAACCTGCTGGATGTATTGCACTAACAACTGCTTCGCCAAGCTGCCCAAGGGAGAGCATTACAAAATCAAGATGGAGCTGTGCAATGGCTGCAAGAAATGTGCCGATGCCTGCCCCTGCGGTTACATCGAGATGAATTAGCAAATTTGGAGGTACTGACAGTGCCAGTATTTGAAGTCAACGGCAGGAAATACGACGTGGATGAAGACGGCTTCCTGCAGGAACCGGGAATTTGGAACCAGGAAGTCGCTTGCGATTTCGCGACTTCCGAAGGAGTGGCGGAGCTCACCGAGAACCACTGGAAGGTCATCAACTACCTGAGAAATTACTATCTCCAGTTCGGCATCGCTCCCATGATACGGAAGGTGTGCAAAGAGACGGGATTCAAGCTCAACGAGATCTACCAGATGTTTCCGTCCGGTCCGGCCAAAGGGGCGTGCAAGCTTGCCGGACTTCCCAAACCTACCGGCTGCGTGTAGACGGGAGGCGCGCCGAATGGCTGTGCAAAGTAAGGAAAACATCGTCGAGGTCTGGCTGTGGCGCGTGCTGCGCTCTTATCCGTTTCAGAGCGCGGAATTCCTGGCGATGGAGCGCGACCCATTTCGTAACCCGGTGGGCAGCACGGTTCGACGGGCACTCGGCATTCTGCTCGACGAACTGTTACGCGATATGGACAGAACTCGCACTACCGGAGCGCTTGATTCCGTCATGCAAATCCGGGCTATTCAGGACCTGCTGCCAAGCCGGGCGGTGGAGTTTCTGTTCCAGCTTAGAGGTATCCTGCGCCCTCAGATCACTGGGCCGGAACGAGAAATCCTGGACGGCCGCATCGACGAACTGGCTCTACTGGCGTTCGACCTTTATGTGAAATATCGCGAGAGGACTTATCAGGCGAAGGCGAACGAGGCCCGCCGTCGCGTCTATGTCCTTCAACGCAGGCTGGCGCCGTGCGAGGAGCCGGACTGGCAGGATCGAGGTGACACTTGAGGAAAGCCCTCGCTGCGTTGACTGCCGTCATCGGAATTGCGCTGCTGGCGGGCACCGCAAGCCGGATTGACGGGTTCCGGCCGTTGCTCGCCATCGTGCTCCCCTATATCGCGGTGGCAATCCTTCTGATCGGGCTAAGCTGGCGGGTGATCCGCTGGTCGCGTTCGCCCGTACCGTTCCATATTCCTACGGTTTGCGGCCAGCAGAAGTCGCTGCCCTGGGTCAAGGCTGGCTGGCTCGAAAGCCCATACACAACACCGGGCGTGATCGCTCGGATGACTCTTGAGATCCTTCTGTTTCGCAGCCTTTTCCGCAACACGCGCTCGCGGCTCCAGGAAGGTCCCAGGCTGATTTACGGCGAGGCCAAGTGGCTCTGGTTGGCCGCGCTGGCATTTCATTGGTCGCTGCTCATCGTACTGCTCCGCCATTTACGGCTTCTGGTGGAGCCGGTGCCCAAGCTGGCATTGTTCCTGGAGAGTGTCGACGGCTTCTTCCAGATCGGCACGCCGGTGCTCTACGTCACCGACGTCGTTATGCTGACCGCGCTGCTTTATCTGCTGCAGCGGCGCCTGCGCGAACCCCAAATCCGCTTCATCTCACTGTTCACCGACTACTTTGCGCTGTTCCTGCTGCTGGGAATCGCGATCTCGGGTATCTGGATGCGCTACTTCGCCAGAGTGGATGCCGTGGCCGTGAAACAACTCGCGCTTTCTCTGACGATCCTTTCGCCCTCGCTGCCGAAGAATCTGAGTGCGTTGTTTTTCGCGCATCTTGCGCTGGTCGGCACCCTCGTCGCGTACCTGCCGTTCAGCAAGCTGATGCACATGGGCGGCATCTTTCTCAGCCCGACGCGAAACCTGGCCAACAATAGTCGCATGATACGGCACGTGAACCCGTGGAACTACCCGGTCAAGGTCCACACCTACGAAGAGTGGGAGGACGAGTTCCGGGAGAAGATGGAGGCGGCCGGGTTGCCGGTCGAAAAGCACTGACCCATGTCCAACCCGAAACCGGAAGAACTCGTACAAATCCAGTATCAAGCCCCGCCTAAGGATTGGATGGACACGGCGGTCGAGTTCCGCAAAGGCACCTTCTGCTACAGCGCATTGGCCAAGAACCTCAACTACCTGGGCCTGCCCAACGCGCGCGAATGGCAGCCCTTTGACGCCGATTGGAAATTGCCGCCGGACTGGAAGCGCATCGTCCTCGATGGCATGAGGGACCGGCTCCGGAAGTTCCGCTCTTTTCGCCTGTTTATGGACATCTGCGTCCGATGCGGCGCGTGCGCGGACAAGTGCCACTTCTACATCGGTTCGGGCGATCCCAAGAATATGCCCGTCCTGCGCGCCGAACTGATCCGCTCCGTTTATCGCCGGTATTTCACCCTCAGCGGCCGCCTGTTCGGGAGCCTGGCCGGGGCCCGCGACCTCACTGAAGACGTGATCAAGGAGTGGTTCTATTACTTCCACCAGTGCACGGAGTGCCGCCGCTGTTCGGTCTTCTGCCCATACGGAATCGATACCGCGGAGATCACCATGATCGTCCGCGAACTGCTGAACCTGATCGGCTGCAACATCAACTGGGTTCTGGAACCCGCCGCCAATTGTTTTCGCATCGGCAACCACCTCGGCATACAGCCCCATGGGTTTAAGGACAGCGTCGATTTCGCGGTGGATGAACTGGAGGAGTTGACCGGCGTCCGCGTCGACGCTTCCATCAATCGCAAGGGCGCCGAAGTCCTGTTCATTGTGCCGTCGGCCGACTACTTCGGATCGCCTCATTACTATACGTTTCTCGGTTATCTGGCACTCCTGCATGAGGTCGGCCTGGACTACACGTTTAGCGCCTATGCCTCCGAGGGCGGCAATTTTGGCCTGTTCAATTCCCACGAAATGATGAAGCGGCTGAACGCCAAAATCTACGCCGAAGCCAAACGACTAGGGGTGAAGTGGATCCTCGGCGGCGAATGCGGCCACATGTGGCGTGTGATCCATCAGTACATGGGTACCATGAACGGGCCGGCCGATTTCCTGGAGCTCCCGGTTTCTTCGGTCACCGGCACACGGTTCGAAAATACTCGCTCCACCAAAATGGTCCACATCTGCGAATTCACCGCCGATCTGATCTATAACGGCAAGCTCCGCCTCGCCCCCTCGCGCAACGATCGCTGGAACGTGACCTTCCACGACTCCTGCAATCCGGCGCGGGCCATGGGGTTGCTCGAAGAGCCGCGCTATATCCTGCGCAACGTCTGCAGCCAGTTTCACGAAATGCCCGAGAACACCATTCGCGAGCAGACCTTCTGCTGCGGAAGCGGCTCCGGGCTGGGCACGGATGAGAATTTCGAGATGCGTATGCGGGGCGGCCTACCGCGCGCCAACGCCGTCAAATACGTCCGGGACAAGCACGGCGTGAACCTGTTGGCCTGCATCTGCGCGATTGACAAGGCCACGCTGCCGCCCTTGCTCGAATACTGGGTACCGGGCGTCGAGGTCGCCGGCATTCACGAGCTGGTGGGAAACGCCCTCGTGATGCGCGGCGAAAAGGTACGCTCCACCGACCTGCGCGGCGAAGCCATCGTGGCAAAAGAGGTGGCCCATGCGTGACCGGGGCCTGATCTATTCCGGGCTGGCAATATTCCTGGGGCTGGTGACGTTTCCGGCCTGGCACAACCTTTCCGCGCGCGTGACCGCCAAGGGGCCGGATGTCCGGCTCCCGGCGCGCGAAAAGCAGTGCGTCGCTCCGCTGGAGTACATGAGAACATCCCACATGAAACTTCTCATCGACTGGCGCGAAAAGGTTGTCCGCACCGGCGTTCGAGACTTCACCGCGCTCGACGGCAAGCACTACAACATGAGCCTGACGCCAACATGCCTCGAACAATGCCACGGCGCCAAGGCTGATTTCTGCGACCACTGCCACAACTACGCGGCCGTCTCGCCTTCCTGTTGGAACTGCCATCTCGATTCCAAGCCGGTGCTGAGGAGCGAAAGATGACCATCTCGAGAAAAGCCTTTTTGCGTTTAAGCGGCCTTTCTTGTCTCGCTGTCGCGGCGCGAAGGGCCATCGGCGCCATCACCGGCACGCGCTGGGCCATGGCCATCGACGTGGCCAAGTGCCTCACGCAGGAGAACTGCACCAAATGCATCGCCGCCTGTAACCAGGCCCACAATGTGCCGTCCATCCCAGACCGCAACCACGAGATCCGCTGGATCTGGAAGGAACCTATCGAACATGCCTTCCCGGGACAGGTGGACGAGTATTCTCCCTTGCGCGCGGCGCCAGCGATGATGCTCTGCAATCACTGCCAGGATCCCCCTTGTGTGCGCGTCTGCCCCACCCAGGCCACCTGGAAGCGGGAAGACGGAATCGTCGACATGGACTGGCACCGCTGTATCGGCTGCCGCTACTGCATGGCGGCATGTCCCTACGGTTCGCGCAGCTTCAATTGGATGGACCCGCGCCCTTACATCCACAATCCCAATCCCAAGTTTCCGACGCGCACCAAGGGCGTGGTGGAAAAGTGCATGTTCTGCACCGAGCGCCTGGCGGCGGGCCGCCCGCCCGCGTGCGTCGAGGCATGTCCGGAGAAGGCACTGGTCTTCGGCAATCTCGCCGATCCTCACTCGCCGATCCGTGAGTTGCTGGCCACGCGGCACCATCTCCGGCGAAGGCCCGAGCTGGGAACGGGCCCCGGCGTCTTTTATATCGTGTGAGGTCCCGTCATGTTCATGTTTGAAAAGGCAGTCGCTGGCAGCCGGAGATACTGGCTCTGGATTGGCGTCCTCGCCATCGTCATAGGGGCCGGCTTCGCCTGCTACCTGCGCCAACTCAACCTCGGTCTCGTCACCACGGGCCTCAGCCGGGATGTCAGTTGGGGCCTGTACATCGCGCAGTTTACGTTTATGGTGGGCGTCGCTGCCTCCGCCGTAATGGTTGTGCTCCCTTACTACCTCCACAGTTTCAAGGCATTCGCACGCATCACCATACTCGGGGAATTCCTGGCCGTTGCCGCCGTCGTCATGTGCATGCTTTTCATCTTCGTGGATATGGGGCAGCCGGCGCGCGTGTTCAATGTTCTGATCTACCCCACCCCGCACTCGATTATGTTCTGGGACATGATTTCGCTCGGCGGCTACCTGGCCTTGAACGCCGTCATCGCGCTGGTAACGCTGCGCGCCGAACGCGAAGGCGAGGCCCCGCCGAATTGGATCAAGCCTGTCATCATCGTCTCCATTCCTTGGGCGGTCAGCATCCATACGGTCACGGCCTTCCTTTACAGCGGACTTCCCGGCCGGTCGCTCTGGCTCACCGCCATCCTGGCCCCTCGCTTCCTGGCGTCGGCCTTCGCCTCCGGCCCGGCGCTTCTGATTCTCCTCTGCCTGCTCATCCACCGTCTCACCCGCTTCTCCGCCGGCCGCGAGGCCATTCAGAAGCTGGCGGTCATCGTCACGTACGCGACGGTCATCAGCGTCTTCTTTGTCCTCGTCGAGTTCTTCACGGCGTTTTACAGCCGGATTCCCGAGCACACGGAGTCCCTCCGGTACATGTTCGTGGGCCTGGGCGGCCACGCCCGGCTGGCGCCGTGGATGTGGACTTCCATGCTCCTCGCCGTCGTGTCTCTGGTGCTGTTGCTGGTGCCGCGGTATCGCCACAACGAGAAGTTGCTCGCAATGGCGTGTGGCATGGTTTTTCTCTCGCTCTGGATCGACAAAGGCATCGGCCTGATCGTCGCCGCCTTCGTCCCTTCCCCGCTCGGCGCGGTCACCGAATACACTCCCTCCGTCCCCGAGATCCTCATTGTGCTGGGGATTTGGGCGGTCGGATCGTTGATCCTGACCGTGCTATATAAGATTGCGCTCTCCGTTCGCGAAGAGCCGGTGTTTCCCGCGCAGCGGGCGCGGGTGGAGGTGCTCACATGAAACCCAAACTCAATGAAGACTGGCTGGCCGTCTGGCTCGGCCTGTTTCTTTTCGTACTGTCGCTCGCGACGTTTCTCGGAGTTGACGCGCTCGGTTGGGCCGTGACGACATCCGTCTGGACCAACCTTCGGAAGGCGCTGGCGCCTGCCTCCAAGTCCTACGCTCTCCCAGGCATGGTTTCACTGCTGCTGACGTACGTCTTTCTCCTGGCGCTCACCACCATCGGGGCCAGGGTCCTCCGCCTCGACCTCGGACGCTTCGTGAAAGGATTCACGGCCGTCTTTTTCGCGGCGTATTTGTCCTGGATTGTCGGTAGTTGGGCGTACATCGCCGTCACGCCGGACAAGCGCGCCGCGTTTCATATCGGCTGGTCCCTGAACCTGACAAACGAAGCTGGTTACATCGTCGCCTTGATCGCCGGCCTCTTGGTGGGTAACTTCTTACCTATGCTCGCCACTTGGATGAAAGAGGCAATCCGGCCGGAACTCTACATCAAGACCGCCATCGTGATCCTTGGTGGCTTCCTTGGCGTCACAGCCGCCGAGCAAATGCGACTGGCCACTTCCGTGATGTTCAGCGGGCTATGCGCCATCATCGTGGCTTACCTGATCTATTGGGCCGCGGTGTATTACGTCGCGCGCCGGTATTTCAGATTCAGCCGCGAGTGGTCGGCGCCGCTGGCTTCCGGCATTTCCATCTGCGGTGTCTCGGCAGCCATCGCCACCGGGTCCGCCATCCGCGCCCGGCCCGTAGTGCCGGTGATGGTCTCGTCGCTGGTAGTCGTTTTCGCCGTCATGGAGTTGCTGCTGCTCCCCATGATGGCTCAGACATTCCTTTTCCACGAACCGATGGTGGCGGGGGCGTGGATGGGCCTCGCCGTGAAGACCGATGGCGCGGCAGTTACCAGTGGCGCGGTTACCGATGCGCTGATCCGAGCCAAAGCGCTCGCCGAGTACGGCATTCAATACGCGCCCGGGTGGATCATGGGCGTCAGCACAACCGTCAAGGTCTTCATCGATGTTTTTATCGGAATCTGGGCTTTCGTGCTGGCCTGGATCTGGGCGGCGAAGATCGATCCCAAGCGGGGAGAGAAGGTGAAGGCCATCGAGATCTGGCAGCGATTTCCGAAGTTCATCCTGGGCTACGTGGCAACCTTCGCCATCATTCTCGCGGTTGGTCTGCTTTCGCCAGGATTAGTTCCCAAGGCCAAAGCCGCCATGGCGCAGGCCAACGTGTTCCGCGCTATCTTTTTCGCAATGACTTTCTTTACCATCGGCGTGGTTTCCGACTTCCGCAAATTGTGGCAGGAAGGCATTGGGAAGCTAGCGCTGGTCTATGTTTTGTGTCTGTTCGGTTTCATCATCTGGATCGGGCTCGCAATCTCCTGGGTCTTTTTCCACGGACTCAAACCGCCAGTCATGTAAGGAGAAAACATGCAAGAGACGCAACGTGTCGAAGAACCGAAACTCTCCGAAGAGCTGGAAAAGATGCCGTACGAACCACTGCTTCCGATCGAAAAGAAGCTGGTGCTGTGGAGCGTGCTGCTGGGCCTGTTTCTGCTGGGCGTGTTGGTGTGGGTCAACCAGGCCTTATTTCACCACTGAGCGCGAGGCGGCCCAATGAGCCTCGCGGTCTATGGCGTCGACTGCCCGTGTGCCCGCCGCCGCTGGTCGTGCTCCCCCTTGCCCAGTTTTTCGATCTGAGGGACCAAAGGTCATGCGTTCACGCAAAGATGGCGGCAGAAGGCAGAAGATCAACTCCTTATCCCTGCGGGTTGCCGTTCTTCTCGCGACAGCGCAGGCTGCCATGCCCCTCTCCGCCCAGTGCATTGTCGACAACCCTGGAGGCAGTAAGGTCAACATCAACCGCCCAGCCGACGCGGACGTTCCGGCTGCCATATTCTCACCCCTTTCCCATCTCAATCAGGAGATGCCGGGCTGGCTCTGCTTTACCTTGGGCTATCGGGCCAGGTTCGAGAGCTATTCCGCCGGGAATTTCCAGCCTGGCAATTCCGACTCCTATCTGTTGACTCGCTTCCGGCTTGGCGTGTTAGTCAAGCCGGCGAGTTGGTTCCACGTCTTCGCAGAGTTACAGGACGCCGACGCCTTCTGGAAGACCCCCCCGCTAGCACCGCCTTATCAATCCACCTGGGATCTACGCCGCGGTTACCTCGATCTTGGTGACATCGAGGAAAGCCGCGTCGCACTCCGCGTGGGACGGCAGGATCTGAATTTTGGCTACGGGCGCGTGCTGGGAACCTCGTACTGGCGCAATGCCTCCCGCGGGTATGACGCAGCTATGGCCGTCTTCAATTGGGACTGGCTTCGCCTGAACGTTTTTGCCGCATCTCAGGTGGTGGCAACCCCCAACGGGCTCTGCCATCACCAGGAAGGGAACGACATCTACGGCATTTACAGCAGTCTAAAAAAGCTGGTACCGCACTCGGTGGTCGAGCCATATGTTCTCTGGCACCTCCAGCCCGGCGTGAAGACCGAAGAAGGCAGTCTTGCCAAACTGAACGAACAGATCTTCGGCTTGCGCTGGGCGGGGACCGCGTCGCACTTCGACTTCGACGCGGAAACCATCGGCGAAACCGGTAGCATCGGCTCCGACGACATCCGCGCTTGGGCCTGGAGCGCCATCGCTGGCTACAGCTTGCAACCGTTTCATCACACCGTTCGCGTCTTCGCCAAATACGACTTCGCCTCCGGGGAGCACAATCCAAAGGACGGCGTGCACGAGACCTTCGATCAACTCTACCCGAACATTCACGACCATCACGGCCTCGCCGACCAGATCGCGTGGCAGAACCTCAAATCGCTCCGCTCGGGTGTCAAGGCCTCCTTACGCCGCAACTGGGTGCTCGCCTCCGCATTTAACGGTTGGTGGCTGGCCAGCGCCACGGACGCTTTCTACAATAGTTCCGGAGGCGTTGTGGCGCAGGACCCCAGGGGCCTCTCGGGTACCCACATCGGCAATGAATACGACGTGCAGACATCATACCGGCTCGACCGGGACCTCGATCTGGGAGTCGGGCTTGGATACATTCGCTCGGGAGCGTTCCTGCTACTAACCAATCACGCCCCTTCTTACACCTACCCGTACGTGATGATCAACTATAACTTCTTCTAGGAGAACAGCCATGACATCCGTTTCAGAATCCAGGATGAGGGAACTGATCTGGCAATATCCGGAGCAGGTGGACCAGCCTTTTGTGTTGCGGGATGAAGGGAGGGAAGTGGGCTGGTTGCAGTTCCAGGAGGAGCCGGAAGCTTCTACCGCCGAGTTCGGCGGGAGAAAATGGAGCTTCCACTATAGCGCCGGTCTGCGGCTGAGAGTGACAGTGCGCAGTGAGGACTCGAAGCGTGTCGTTGCCGAGTATGTACCGTGCTTGACAGGCGGAGGCTCGGTTTCATTCCAGTCCGGGACGCGCTACCGCTGGCGGAAGGCTGATGTCTCAGGTACCAGGTGGTGCTTCCGTCAGGAGGAGCAGAAGTCGTCCGTGTGCTTGTCACAAGAGACCGGCCCGCTGACACGGGGCGGCAAGGTCTCGGTCTGCTGTGGAGCGGCGGACCTACCGGAAACCCCGGTCCTGCTGTTGCTAGCCTGGTTTCTACGCATCATGGATTTCGAGATGCTGATGGAAGGCATCTTCCGGATTGGCTAACGCTGCTTGGATGTCTGACGGGAAAGGGAAACAGCTTGAACTCACTCGAATTCAGCTTGGTGGTCGGTGCATTCGGCGCCGCGGCCGGCTATTTGGGCGCTCTAACGGGCCTCGGCGGCGGTGTGGTCATCACTCCGGTGCTGACGCTGCTCTTCGGTGTGGATATACGCTATGCCATCGGCGCCACTCTGGTCTCCGTAATCGCAACCTCATCCGGAGCCGCTTCGGCCTTTCTGAAGGAAGGCTTCTCCAACATCCGCATCGGGATGTTTTTGGAGATTGCCACTACCTCGGGAGCCATCGCGGGGGCGTTTCTGGCGACGAGAACGCCCACCTCGGCTCTCGGTATTATCCTCGGGCTGGTATTGCTTTACTCTGCGTTCCTGACCACCAGGCCAAAGCCCGAGGCGCACCCGGACGATCCCCCCGATCCGCTGGCCCAGCGATTGAGGTTGGATTCCACCTATCCCACGGCGCACGGCTGGCAGCCATACCGTGTGCGGCAAGTCAAGACTGGGTTCGCCATGATGTTTGGAGCCGGCGCGCTGTCAGGCCTCCTCGGAATTGGATCCGGCGCGCTTAAAGTGCTGGCCATGGACCATGCCATGCGAGTCCCCTTCAAAGTCTCGACCAGCACCAGCAACTTCATGATTGGCGTCACGGCCGCCGCCAGCGCCGGAGTCTATTTGAACCGCGGCTACATCGACCCGGTGCTGGCGATGCCTGTGATGCTGGGCGTTTCGGCTGGTTCCCTTTTTGGCGCGCGACATCTTTCGGGAGCCAGGACCCGTGTTCTCAGGATCGTCTTCGCAGTGGTGGTGGGAGTTCTTGCCGTGGAGATGATCTACCACGGACTGAGCGGAAAGATTTAACCCATGGAACGCAATGAAGAACAGGTCGACCGCATCATCGCCATTTTGCTTCGAGCGGGTGTCATCACGGCTGCCTCAGTGGTGCTTGCGGGTGGCGTTTGGTACCTGGCCCGGTTTGGCATGCTGGTCTCGAATTACCACACCTTTCGCGGCGAGCCCCAGGGCTTGCGCAGCGTGGCGGGGATATGGCAGGGCGTGCTCCATGTGCACGCCCGCAGCGTGATTCAGTTCGGGCTGTTGCTGCTGATCGCCACGCCGATCACGAGAGTCGCCTTCTCCGTAATCGCATTTGCGGTGCAGCGCGATCGCTTGTATTGCGCGCTCACGACTGTGGTTCTTGCCGTTCTCATCTGGAGTTTGTCTGGAATAGGATACGCGCCGCGTTAGCGGCGTCCTGTGAGCGAGCCTCGCGGCGCTTGATGAAGGTATATGTCAACCGTAGCCACTGATCGACTACGCTGGGACGCAGCCTCGCTGCCGGCCGAGCTTCTCGAATCTATCCGCCAATATGAAACGTGCACCATCGCCGACGCGATCGAGCATTGCGGAGTTCGACCTCGAAACGAAGGCTTCACGCGGCCTGGACTGTGCTGTCTCACGCAAGGCTCGCCGCGTTCGCTCGGTTACGCCGCCACATACCGAGTGCGCTATCCCGACCGGACAGATTGCTGGGCCCCGCCGGAAACCCTTCCCACTCCCAGAATCGCGATAATTGAGTACCTGGAAAAGGAGCCGGTAGGATCGGTCGTCGGCGAAGTGCGTGTGGTGATTCTCAAGGCTTTCAGTTACGAAGTTGATTGCGCAACGGGCCTCGATATGAACTTGAAACAGAGGATAGGAACGCGCGTAGACACAGGCTACCATCGATTTCGGGATGGCTGCGTGAACTGGGCACAATCGGAGATGAGCTGTGGGAGTGGCGACCCACCGCACGGACCCACTGTTTCGGGAGTGGGGACGCCTCCGTGGATGCGCGAACCGGCGAAGTGCTGGCATGGACGAGGATCAACCGCTGGCGCGATGTGTCCAAGGAGCGCCTGATCGAGGTTCCAGAAAGCAATGGGCGGCCTTAGGGGCCAGCATTCGGAATCCTCCCTAATCCGTGCCGCCCGGGCCGCCATTCCCGGCGCCGCGGCCGCCAATTGCGCATGAGGCGAGCTGTTCCGGCCGTTGAGACCGTGAATTGACCGCGTCGTTGGTTTGGCGCAGCGAGGTCATCAGTGAATTGATCGATAGATGATTAACCACCGGATTCACTACCCATCGGAGCGAAGGGGGAATGTCGCGGGTCAGTGCGATAGCTTCCAGTTCGAGATAGACTCCCCCATCCCGCTCCTCATACCTGGCTATGCTATGGAGCCGCCAGATAAAACCGTTGCCGTGACCGGGCGGCAGGCGGCGCTCGCCGCTCTGCCCGTAGTCTTCGATCTCCTGCACCTGCGTGGTATTGGCGATGTTGTATCCACGCCGCGCGTCCACGAAGAAGTCGTGAGCCTGGTAGCGGCCCTCAATGGCGGCATTGACGAAGAGAATTTTGTGTTGCCACACCATGGAGAATAGCTGGTCCGTCTCCGTACAGGCGAGTACCTTCGAATCGGCGACAACCGGCTTGTAGAATTGCTTGTACCTGTCGTAGTCGTGAACCACAGCCAACAGGTCTTCGATTTTGGCGTTGGGGATGAACGTCGCGCCGATCCAGTCGTGGATGAGCCCGTCGGCCACGCTCTGGGTTCCATGCCCGGCAACCGGCGCCACCAGGGTTTCCCCGCGTCGCAAGCGCTGACTCCGGCCGGGCGCTTCGTCGGACCATAAGAACGGCCGCTGGCCATCCAGCCGCGACTGCATCCGTGAGTCCGCGCTGCGAATGTAGTCGCCCCAAGCCTTCAGGGTTTCGGGCTGCAAATCAATTGCGCTCACCAGGCCGGGAAGGCAGGCTCCCAGCAGTGCGAGCTCAAGTGTTATGTTCGCGACTTTCATCGATTGCCTCCTCGCCGCTACCTCGCGTTATCAGGGGCAATCGGCCAGCCAGAATGCGGAGTCGCGATATCGCTGGAGCGAATGGCAGTTACACGCCGGCTCGTTGTCGCCGGCCGGACCGTTCTGCCAGCCCGCCGGCAGGTTACCGGCATGTTGGCAGCCAGCGGCAGCCGGACTGGCATCACGGCGCCGCAACATGGCCGCTTTCAACGGAATACGACGGCTGCTCAAGGGCCCGCCAACTGCCTTATGAGGGGTATGGGGCGCCATGGGCTGTCGAAACTGAGAAGGCTAATCGCAGTGGCGGTGCTTGCCATCACCGCGGCGGCCTTTGCGGCGGGCAACGATCTCCGACGAGCGGAAGAAGAGTACCATCGGACCGATTACAAGTCGGCCATCGGCACTCTGCTGTCCGTCTCCCCAAAAGACGGGGCTGTCTTCGCCTTGACCGGCAAGGCCTATTACATGGATGGCCAATACGAAAACGCTGCGAGCTGTTTGGAGAAGGCGGTAGTTGAAGATCCCCTGAACTCCAGTTATTACGATTGGCTAGGCAAAGCATATGGCCGGCGCGCTGAAGAGTCCAGCTTTCTCACGGCTCTTCGGTATGCGAACAAGACGCGCGCTGCCTTCGAGAAAGGCGCGGTTCTCGATCCCTCAAATCTGGAAGCGCTGGGCGATCTTTTCGAATACTACCTCGAGGCTCCCGGCGTGGTTGGCGGAGGGCTGGACAAAGCCGAACGTGTCGCCACCCGAATCGGCCAACTGAGCGAGGCCGAATATCACTACGACCGTGCCCGGATCGCGGAGAAACGAAAGAGAATTCAGGTGGCCGAGGAGGAACTTCGAAAGGCCATGCAGGCCGCGCCGGGCGATATCGGCCGTATCATCGACCTGGCGGGATTCCTGGCCCAACGCGGCCGCTACGCGGAAAGCGATGAGCTCTTTCGCTCAGCCATTCAACTCGAACCGGATTCGCCCAAACTCATGTTCGCGCGGGCGGCGGCCCATATCCAGAGCGGGCGCGACCTGGAAGAGGCCAGGATGCTGCTGCGCCGGTACAGCGAATCGCGAATCACGCCGGACGATCCGCCCCGTTCCGAGGTTGAGAGGCTTCTGAAGATTTCCCGTTAGGGCGTCATGGGCCGAAGGCGCGAGCCGTCCCCTACACGTCCGTTTCGCGCGGCTGCGACCTCCGGATTCCGAGTTTATCCATCCGAAACTGAAGGGTGCTTCGTTTCAGACCGAGCCGGGCAGCAGCGCCTCGAGGCCCGCTCACCACCCAATTGGTGGCTTCGAGCGCCTCCAGGATTGCCCGGCGTTCGATCTTCTCGAGAGTCTCCTGTTTGTTGGTGACGGTGGAGACCGGCTCAACATGCAGACCGGCGAGGGGCACATTGAGCACCGGCCCGGGAGACAGAATCACCGCGCGCTCGATCAGGTTTTGCAGCTCCCGGATGTTGCCAGGCCATGGATAGCGCAGCAGCACACTCATGCTGTCGGATGGGATGGTATCGATGGTCTTATTCATGCGCCTGGCAAACTGCTGTGCAAAGTGTCGAACCAGCAGGGGAATGTCTTCCTGCCGCTCTCGGAGCGACGGCACATAGATGGGAAAGACCTCCAGGCGGTAGTAGAGGTCCATGCGAAACTTCTGGTCCCTCACCATGGCCGCGAGGTCGCGATTGGTGGAAGCGATCAAACGGGCCTCCGTGCGGAGCGTGCGGGAGCTGCCGAGGCGCTCGAATTCCCGTTCCTGCAAAACGCGGAGGAGTTTCGGCTGGATCTCCAGCGGGATCTCACCAATCTCGTCGAGAAAAACGGTTCCGTGGCTTGCCAGTTCGAAGCGGCCGATGCGCTGCGATATGGCGCCTGTAAAAGCGCCTTTTTCGTGTCCAAACATCTCGCTTTCAAGAAGACCGGTCGGAATGGCGGCACAATTCAGCTTTACGAACGCGTTCTTGTTGCGCGAGCTCAAGTTGTGAATCGCGCGGGCAATCAGCTCCTTCCCGACGCCGGTTTCGCCGTATATGAGGACGGTCGAATCGGTGGGAGCCACGGTCTCGACCTGTTGCAACACCTTCTGCAGCGCCGCGCTTCGGCCAATGATGGAATCGAAATTCATCTGGCTGCGGATTTCGTCTTCCAGGTACAGCTTCTCCTGCGCCAGCCTGTCTTTGAGCTCGGCAATCTGCCGATAGGCCAAGGCATTTTCCACCGCGATTGCCACCTGCGCCGCCACCTGACGGACGAAAGCGACCTCATCGCCGGTAAATGGGTTGTCGTGCAGCCTGCCAAGGCACAAGACTCCCAGGGTGCGATTGCGGCTAACCAGCGGAACGTCGCACAGAGCCTGAAAGCCCTCCGCCACGGCCAGGTTGCCGACGTCCAGGGCGGCCAGCGCCCGTGCATCCAGCGCAACCGGCTCACCGATGCGAAATACGCGATTGGTCGGCCCCTCAGCGGCCGGGACCTTGCCTTCTTCGCGAATGAGGCCTCGCCCTTCCGGAAAATCAACCGCGTGAATGCGCAGCCGCTGGTTGATTGGGTCCGGCAGCGCGACGCCTACCGAGTCGCACTTCATCACCTGACGGACGCTCGCCGAGATGGCTCGCAGGAGATCGCGGAGCTCCAGATTCGAAATGATCGCGTTGTTCAGATCCAGCAGGAGCTTCAGGCGCTCATTGTTGCTGCGCAATACGGCATGGGTAGCCTGAGATGGCTGAGGCGCGATCACCGCACCGGCCGGCTCTGGCAGCTCTGGCGGGACTTGGGCCGATAAGTCCATGCAATCATACGGATGCAGTTCATTGCAATCCGTGACAAGGTGCGGCAACATGGCCACATTAAGCGGATATCGCGAAATCGGAGTTTACGAGTTCTCGCCGGGCAGCGTAAGAAAACTCGCCCAGGCGTGAGCATGTTCGGCCCCGTCAGGGGCCGTCAACGCCGCCTCAGTCTCGATCAGACGCCGGTTGCGGTTTACAATCCAGCCGCGAATGAAGAAGGATTTGCCCGAGGCGACCCGGAGCCGGAACCGAACCCGGAGTTCCGCGGTGAGGGCCTTGCTGCCCGTAGCAGCCACAGCTTTTGACATCGCTTCATCAAGGACCGTGCTGATGACGCCTCCGTGGACGACGCCCCGAAAGCCTTCCCAGGGCGATCCCGGAGACCAAGTGGCGGTCATCTCTCCACAATCTTGTTGCTGAAACCGTATCTGTAATCCGTGCGGATTGTCCTGTCCGCACACGAAGCAGGCCGACTGGGACGCGGTGCGCATGTGTTCTGCTGGCATGGATTCAACCTGTGGGCCGGGAAACGGCCGTGGAGGCGGAAAACCTAGTGATCGCAGGCGTTGGCAGACGTCACCAGGGTTCCATCCAGATACTGCCGCACCAGCGTGGTCGCGGTTTCCGCGGGCGCGCCGGCGATAACCTCGATTGAGGCGGCCTGGAACAGCGAGTGGGCACGTTCGCCCATGCCTCCGGCGATGACGAGGTTGACGCCCCGCTGCTGCAGCCACGGCGGCAATAGCCCTGGCTGGTGTTCCGGCGCCGCTACTTCGGTGGACGCGGTGATTTGTTTTGCGACCGGGTCGACGTCCACCAGCGCAAACTTTTCGCAATGGCCGAAATGCCGGGTAAGCCTTCCGTCCGCCATGGGAATGGCAATTCGCATATGAGTGTTATCCTTTCGACGAAAGATCATCGGATTACTGCTGAAGGGGACTGTCCCTCCGGACCGCGCGTTCGACGGCGCGCCAGACGCTTGCGCCAGAGAGCGGCCGCATTCAGTTGATAGATGTAACTAACACTTATATTACCCTACCTCCTAACTGCGGTCAAGCGGCCGGGTCGCGGGGTCGCGGTGAATGATAGCGGTGGGCAAGAAGATGCGGCCGTGCCCGTTCCGGACGGGCAATGGCTGCCCGGGTGGTGGAAGCTCCAGCGCTAGGTGGAAGCTGCATCTATCGCGGTGTTACCGTGGGAAGTTGGCACGGGGTCATGAAGGGAACATCGTTAATGAACGAACTCAAAGAGCCGCTGATCTCCAGGGCGATTGTGAACAGCTACCATCGCAAGCTGCGGAGCGCCATTGAAAGCGATGTCGTGATCGTCGGCGCCGGCCCGGCGGGCTTGACGGCGGCGTGCCACCTCGCGACGCGCGGCCGGAAGGTGACGGTAGTGGAGAAGCGGCTTGCGCCGGGCGGCGGTGTCTGGGGCGGCGGGATGGGGATGAATGAGATCGTCGTACAGCAGGAGGCGATCCCGATTCTCGAAGCCGCCGGCGTTCGCCACGAAAGCCGCTACGAGGGCCTCTATGTCATCGATGCCGCGGAACTGGCGTGTGCGCTGTGCCTGCAGGCCATCCGGGCCGGCGCGGTGCTGCTCAACCTGGTGACGCTCGAAGACCTGTGCGTTCATGGCGGCAAGGTGACGGGCGTGGTCGTCAATCGGACCACGATTTCCGGCGCCTTGCCGGTCGACCCGATCGTGCTCCAGGCCGAGAACGTGGTTGATGGCACAGGGCACGAGGCGGTGGCCGTGGAGCGACTGCGCGCGCGCAAGCTCCTGGCTCCGCAGGCGGGTTCGGCCGGATCCGGCGAAGGGCCCCTGGACGCAACGGCCGGCGAGGCGTTCGTCGTCGAGCGGGTAGCGGAGGCCTATCCGGGTTTGTGGGTGACGGGCATGGCCGTCTGCGCCACCTTCGGCGGTCCGCGGATGGGGCCGATCTTCGGAGGCATGCTGCTGTCGGGCCGAAGGGTCGCCGAACTGATCCTGGAAAAGACATGAAGACGATTATGGCTCTCAAGAAAATAGGCATCCTGGGCGGCATGAGCCCGGAATCCACCACGCTCTACTATGAGCACATCACCAGAACCTACACCGCGCAGCACGGCGACTTTGGCTACCCGGAAATTCTGATCTACAGCGTGAGCTTTCAGAAGTTCGTGGATTGGCAGCGCAACGGGCAATGGCACGAGGCCGCGCAGGAAATGGCCGGGGCGCTGGAGCGGCTGCGCCTTGCCGGCGCCGATTTTGGGCTCATCGCAACCAACACCATGCACTTCGTTTTCGACCAGGTGCAACAGGCTGTACGGATGCCGCTGTTGAGCATCGTGGACGTGACCGTGGAGGCGATTCTGGCGGCCGGTCTTCGCTCCGTCGGATTGCTGGGGACCATGTTCACCATGCGGGAGCGGTTCTTCCTCGACGGACTGGAACGGGCCGGCATCGCAGCGCTGGTTCCCGAGCCTGACGATCAGCTTCGAATACATGAAGTGATTTATCAGGAGCTATGCAAGGGCGAAATCCGTCCGGAATCGCGAAGCTTGCTGCTTGAAATCGTCGAACGGCTGCGGGCACGCGGCGCGCAGGGGATTATTCTGGGGTGCACCGAAATCCCCTTGCTGCTGCAGCCGCAGCACTGCGACTTGCCGTTGTTCAACACGGCGCTGATCCACGCCGGAAAGGCCCTGCGCGTCGCCGTTGGAGCGGAGGGATGAGTGACGATATGTCAGAACCGATTCAGCTTGATTCCGCGGCTCAGGGCGAGCCCAAAACGGTAAAAATTGCGATCATCATCTGCGCCCGGTACCGCGATTGCGGCGGCGGCAAATGTTTCCGTGCGATGCGGGAACGGCGGGGCGGGTTCGCCCGGTATCCAGCCGAAGCGCAGGTGCAGATCGTCGGCTACTCCAGTTGTGGGGGATGTCCAGGAGGCAACGTGGAAAACGTACCCGCGGAATTCCTGAAAAACGGCGCGGACGTGGTGCACCTGGCGACAGGCTTCGTGGTTGGCTATCCGCCTTGCCCGTATATCCGCCAGTTCCAGGCTTTCATCGAAAAGCAGTATGGCTTGCCGGTGGTAGTGGGAACGCATCCCATTCCACTGAAGTACCTGCAGACGCACAGCCGGCTCCCGTTTTGGGAACAGGCGAACATGCAGGAGATCGCCGGCCATCTTCTCGCGGAACCTCGCGAGGTGATGGAAGCCTACAATTGAGCGGGAGCGGGAACCGCCGCCAGGGCCGGCGCCCAGGCGGAGGCATGGCCGCACGCGCCCTCATGGAGCAGGAGTTGGTGCGCAGGCGCCGGCTTCCCCTGCCTGGCAGAGAGAAAGGCGGCAGGGGCTAAAAGCCCGATGAGGAGCGCATATTGCGGCACGGCTGAAGCCGTGCCCTCTCGAAAATGGCCCGCCAGTTGGCCGCGAGAGGCGGATTGGCAATCCGCCGCAGGTTGTCTGGCGGCCAACCTGCCCCACACGTGCCATTTTCATGCGTTCGGGTGAGGCTTGCCTCATGACGCGACTGATACAAAGCTCACTCGAAGTTCCAGCGTGAAGTTTGGCTGATTGCGGATGGAGGATGCATGCAGCTCGCTGGTTTCGCCGTTAGAACTCTAACTGAGTTGTCTGGGACTCAGCCCCGCGGCCGCAATCAAGCTTGCATGCGCGAGATGCCGGCGCTTGCCGCGGACGACCTCCTGAAAAACCTCGCGCAACCGCGCCAGCCCAAGCCGCTCGGCCATGGCCATGCGGCGCTGGTAATGTCTCACTGCGAGTTGCGCGCGCGCAACATACTCCTCTATGGATTCGGCAGCGAGTCTGTTGGATCGCCGCTGAGGTCCGGCCCCGGGAGGGACGCCCCCTAGCACGAGCACCTCGGCGGCCAGCGCCGTAGCGTTCCGCACCGCAGCCGCGGCGCAATGCTCGGCGCGATGCCGAACCGATGCGCGGTGCTGCTGTGACGCCGAGTCCACCCGCCACAGGCAATCATCGGCCATTTCGATCTCGTAAAGGATGTCCGTGTTGAGAGCCGCGATGAGAGCTTTGCCGGCGGTGGTGCAGGTCCAGCTCATCGGGAAGCGCCTCCGGCGGTCCTGGCATCCAGCCTGCCTGGTGAGGCCTTATTTTCGCGGCCGGCCGGATCGGATCCGTGGAAGCGGCCCTTTCTCTTCGGGCGAAAGGAGCGGTGCAATGTGCAGATCGCCCATGGCGGACGTGCGCGCAAAGAGGTTTGAGCGATGCGGGCGGGTGCGGCGAAATGCATGGGTCGTCTCCTTGCCAATACACTAGCATCTATATAAATATATATGCAATCTACATCTATCGCGTCGAGCCCGAGGGGCCGCGGCTCCGGGATCTAAAGAGGTTAATTATCAACTCGCGGGGTTGCCGGTTCAGAAATGAGGTCCTGTTCGGGCCGGGCCGCAGGCGCCTGGAGCCTTCAGATTAGGTGACGCGGCTTCTCCAGCCTCCCTGCCCGAGTCGATCCTTCTCATCGCCGCACCTTCAGGCCGACTTTCTCCTCGCCCTTGGGCTTTCGGCTGCCAGGCCGCGTGTCACCCTCACAAAGCGGCTCATCGACCTCGCCACGTGATCCAGAACGGCCGCCCATTCCTGCAGGTGATCTTCCCCCTGGCGTGTCAGTTTGTACACCCGGCGCGCCGGACCGCTCCTGTCGGTTTCCCACTCCGACACCACGTTGCCGTTCACCTCCAGGGCGCGCAGGGTGCGGTACAAAGCGGCGCGCTCGATGGCCGCGTCGGTGAGCGCATGCGCTTGGAGGTCGTTCCCCAGGTCGTAACCGTAAGATCGTCCCTTCTGCTTCAACAGGAGCAAAACGACCGGTTCGACAAAGCGATACAGATTGCCCATCGCGCAGGTGCACGGATAGTTGTGGCCGTGGCCACAGCTCTTTCTTCGCAGCATGCGAGCCTCCGGGAGCGCGGAGTCTTGTTCTCGCGGCCTCCCTTTTCGATCATATCAACTTGAAATAGATGAGATATACATCTATAAGCGCTAGTACCTCGCCGGCCAGTCGGTCATTCGGGCCGCGGAGTGCAAGCGAACTTGCGAAGCGACACCGCCCGGCGATTTTGTCCCTGTTCGTCCCACTCGATCACGCCGGTGACGCCGTGAACCGGCGAGAGCGCCTCCACCGCATCGCGGATGCGCGGGCGATTCAGGCCGGCGCGCCGGACGGCGGCGACCACGATACTGACGGCATCATAGGCGTGAGCAGCGGTGTAGTCCGGGGATCTTCCGTAACGAGCCCGGAACTTCATTTGAAAGGCCGGGGATATATCGCCGAGCGCAGGATACAGCACACCGTTGAGCCGCGGATCGGGATCGGCGCGGGCGATCGAGGGGCCGCTCAGCACGATGCCGGCAAATCCGGCTGCGCGAATGGCCTCGATCAGCGCCGCAGTCTCGCGCGCATCGGCGATGACCACGATTGCGTCCGGTGCGGCCGCATCAAGTTCGTGCGCGATTCGAGCGGGGTCCTCCGTGCCGCCAGGCCACTCTAAATGCAACACGGGCGAAAGCCGGTCGCGCACAAAGGCAAGATTCAATTCCGTAACGAACGCGCGCGAATCGTGATCGATCGCCGAAACCAGCGCAAAGCGCCTGGCGCGCTGCTGCAATTCCTTGCCGATCGCCGCAGCCAGAAGTTGATCTCCCGGCGCGCAAGAAAACATCCATGGTATGCTCGCGGCGTGAATGCTCCGGTCTGTGGCAGCCGGATTGATCAGCGTCAATTGGGCTTTGGCCACCACCTGCTCCGCCAGATGCGTGGTGGCGCCATCGATGCCACCGACGATCGCCCACACCTGGTCGCCGTAAACCACCCGAGCGAGCTTGGCCACTCCTCCGGCCCAAGGGTTCCGGTCCCACGCGGGGATCAGCCGGAAGGGCAGGCCGCGATAGCCGCTCTGGCGGTTGGCCTCTTCGATCGCCAAGCTCGCTCCCTGCCACGTCTGTCCGCCGGCATCGTCGGCCGGATCCGCCGGACCGAAATAAGCGAGCCGCACTTCCTTGGCGTCCTTGGGTTCGGGATCGTCCCGGCCCGGACCGTTATAAGAGAGCGGCGTGTTCCGTGCATCGTGGTATGGCTTCGGAGCCGTGTCCTGCGCCAACCCAGCAACGGCTAGCGCCAGCACAGCCGCCGCGAAGTGCAAGAAGCGCCTGTCACCCATGGGGTCTCACTTCGGCGGAGGCGGGTTCATCGGATCGATCTCGCCGGTCGCCCGGTTCACGCGGTCGCGGGCCGGGATATAACCGCGTGGGATGTTCATGTCCTCGCGCGAGTGGTAGTGCCAGGCGCCATTCTCGAACCTTGCCAGGTACACCTCAGCCAAAGAGTCCAATGCAGCGCCGAAGGGAATATCGTGCGTCACACCGGGCCACGGCTTGGTGCGGTACGCAAGCACGTCGCGGATCTTGGCCCTGTTCAATCCCGCCACTTGAATGGCCCAGATCAACATGTTCATTCCATCGTAGGCGTGCGCGGCGTAAGTATCGGGCTCCGCGTTGAATCGTTTTCGGAACGCCGCGCGAAACGCGTCGAGCTTCGGGTCCTTATGGTCGGGATTCCAGGGGTAGCCGCAGATCACCCCTTCGGCGTTGGGGCCCGCGATTTTCACGAACTCCGGCGATACCGAGCGGTCGCTGGCGAGGAACGGCTGGTTCATGCCCATTTTCCGCATCTGGTTGAGAATCAGCGCGCTTTGGCCGGCATCGCCCCAGTGGATGACGACATCCAGGTTGGCCTCCTTCATCCGTTCGAGTTGCAGCGAGAAGTCGGTGGCAGCGGGGCTGTACGCCATCTCGATAATGACGGGATGCTGCAATCGCCTAGCCTCGTCGTTGATCTCGCGCACGCCAAAACGGCCGTAGCGGTTGCTGGAGCGGATAATCCCAATGCGGCGGTATTTCATTTTGCGAAGCACGTAGTCCATCAGCAGATATCCCATCTGCCGGTCGTCGCTGATGCACCGCATCACCCAGGGGATGTTGGTCTCGATGAAAGTTGGATCCGTATCCCCGCTGTTCATCACCACGATCTCGGCTTTGAGCGCCACCCGGATGGCAATATGACTGTTGGCGCCATCGATCGTGCCCAGAATGGCCCAATCCTGATTCTTGTAAGCCATAGTGACGATTTCGTTGCCAGACGCTCCCCAAAGACCGTTGTCGTTGCGGACATCCAGTTCGAACGGAATGTGGCGCCGGAAGTATCCGCCGCGAGCGTTCCACTCCTCGATGGCGAGTTTCGCACCTTCGAGCATTTTGATGCCGAGAACCTCTTCATGGCTCTTGCCGCCGGTTGCCGCCGAAACAGTCGACATGATCGGGCCGATAAATCCGATCTTCACCGACTTCAGATCCGGACCCGGCTCGGGAATCGCGCGTCCCGGACCGGTGTATTCCATTTGTTTCAGGAAGAATTCCTTGTAGGGCTTGATAGCCCCGAACGGCTCATAATCCACCGGGGTGTGGGCGTAGATGACGTCTTGCCTGAGCCGCAGGTCGGGCGTTTCATAGGGCGAGAGCCCATTGATCCGCCGCAGAACCTCGGCCGTGTCGGGGTCGATGAGCGCCTTCAGCTCCGGCGGCATCGCCTCCGCGGCGCCGGTGGCCGCTTTGGGCGGTGTCTTGGGCGGCTGAGCGCCGGCCACTCCGGCGCCGAGCGAAAGAATAATCCCGAGCGCGCAAACCGGGAGTTTCATCGCACGCCTCCTTTCTTCGCGGCTTGCGACAGTGCTTTCTGGCGTTCCTTCAAGCCGGGGTAGTAGCCGTCGCCGATTCCCCAGCCGAGTCCCTTGGCCGTGGCCACCCAGACGTCATTGCCCTGGATGTCATAGTTGATGACGAAGTTGTTCGGAATGCTGACGGGCAGGTCTAGCGTTTCCAGCATATCGCGGTCGCGCATCACCACCGCCTTGCCGCCCGGGCCCTTGCTGTTGCGGGTGTAAGTGACCCAGGTGTTGGTCTTGAAATCGGTGACGGCGCTGGCTCCCTTGTCGGTGGCGAACCAGGCCTCATCCGCGCTGCGGCCCTTGGAATTGTTGATGAAATCGCTGGCCAGTCCCGAGTCCTGATTGTAGTAGCCCCGCCAATGCCGGCCGTCGTACCGGCAGGCGCCGAAATAGGTGGAGATCCACACCACGCCGTCGGCCGGGCTAGCGCCCGTCACAATGATGTGAACAAGGCCGTCGTCGCGATAGAGGTCGATCTCCATCTCGCCATCGGGGTCGACGTAGTCCTTCCAGCGGCCTGTCGCCAGATCGTACTCGAGCACGCCGCCTCCCCACACTGCGAGGTAGACCTTCCCATTCCCTACCGCCACGTTGTAATTCCAGATCTCTTCCATCGGCGAGTTCTTTTCGTTGAAGATCGTCCATTCGCCGGTCACGGTATTGAAGCGGCTGGTGCCGGCCGTGGTGGCTGCCCAAATGTATTCGTCCTGCACCGCCACGCCATAGACGACGTCGTTCACCAGCCCGCTGTTCAACTGATGCCAGTGGTCGAAACGGCCGCCGCTGAACCGCGCGAGGCCGCCGCCAAGGAGGCCGAGCCAGACGTCGCCCGTCTTCGTGTCGACATCGATCGCGGTGATCACTTTCCACGGCAGCCCATCCTTCTCACCCCAGCTCTTGATCTTCCCGGTTCGCGTGTCGAGCATCGCCAGGCCGTCTTCAGTGCCGATCCAGACGCGCGGCCCATCGGCCTTCACGGCAAAGATGTGATCGTTGGGCAGACCGTCGGCAACCGTGAACTGTTTCCACTTCGTGTAAATATAAGGAAGCTTCACCGGCCCGGCGGCTTGCAGGAGACAGGACAACGCACCCGCCAGACCGATCATCGCAGCAATTCTCATCTCTCCTCCTCCTCGCCCGTCAGAGCGTTTTCAGAAACTCAATCAGATCGTTGAGCTGGTCCTTGGTCATGTCGTTGGTTACCCCGTGCGTGTCGTTGGGGTTGTACACGGTCCAGATTTGCTCGAGCGTAGCCGCCATGCCGTTGTGCAGGTAGGGAGCTGAGTCGTAGATGTTGTTCAAATGCGGCACATCGAAGTTGCCGGTGCGGTCGAACGGCATCTTCGTGCCCACATCATGCCGTTTGCGGTCGGTGTAGTAAGGCGGAAAGTGGCACGTCACGCAGCGGCCCAGTTCGGGTATTGGCCTGCCGTCATTGGTCTCCGTGCGGTTGAAAATTTCCTTGCCGCGGCGTTGCGCGGGCGTCAGCGCGGCCCCAAGCGGGCGGAACCAGTTGGGCGGACGTGGAATGGTAGTGACATAGTAATCCAGGGCGGCCAGTTGTTCTGGAGTGAAAGGGGCCAGCCGCGTGAAAAATACGGCCAGCCGCGCCCCGCACTGGCGCGACAGGCTGGGGTTGGTGCCCTCCCACTTGAACGGAGCCGTGTCGAGAATGCCCCGCAGCGTGCGGTTGTCCACCGGCGAGATTCCGATGCCATCGGCCTCGATATCGTATGTCATCCCGTCCACATGGCCGTCGGGATGGCAGGAGTTGCAGGCAAACTGCTTGTGGAACGTAACGAACGCGTTGTGGAACAACTGCTCGCCCCAGCGCTGCTTGGTGATTGTTTTCGAGCCGCCCAGGTCCACCGTGCCGGCCATCTCCATCTTCGCGAGATCGATGACGCCCAGCGTGTCGTCGAGCGTATTGGCCACAAAGGCGCGTTTACCATCGGGCATGATCAGGATGGCGCGCGGGTTCTTGCCGGTGGGGATGTGCTTGACGACGAACTCGGTCGGGTATCCCAGGTGGTTCGGGAGCACGTGCTGGCGCTCGTAGGGCGGCAGGCTGCGGATCAGCGATAGCAACTTTTTGACATCCACCACGGCGATACTGTCCGTCCCGGCACTGGTGACGAGGGCATAGCGGCCGTCCGGCGTGCAGGCGATGTCGGTCGCATCGGCAAAGCCCATATCCGGTTCGTCCAGCAGTACCTCGTCGACGCGCCCATCGCGCCAGATGACCGCCAAGCCGTTCGTAATCGTCCAGCCCTGCAACAAGCGCGTCATGGGAACCGTGCCCTTGGTGCGGTTCAGCGTGGCGAGCGCAAATCTGCCGCTGGGATGCCAGGCCACACCCATCATCAGGTTGGCGTCCGGCACCGCGATGCGATTTTCGACGGCACCCCGGTCCGTATCGATCTCGGTAATCTCGGAGTGGAAGGGCTGACGCAGGGGAGCAAACGCCGACTTCACGTTTGTCGCCACGATATGCTGCGCGTCCGGCGACAGGGTCAGCGACCAGGGGCCATTGCCCGCGCTCAGGTTCTTGATCCGCTCCAGCGTCCGGAGGTCGAATACCGAGATGTCGTTGGAGGAGGTGTTCAGGACATAGAGAAGTTTTCCGGCGCGATCGGCCAGCACGCCATGCGGTTCGTTCCCGGCTTTGAGTGTCGCGACGACCTTGCGCGCCCCGGTGTCGATCACGGAAACTGTGTCGTCGAGGCGATTGGTGACGAACGCGCGCCGGCCGTCGGGACTGAACGCCACGCCGGTCGGGTCGCCGCCCACCGGAGTTTCCGCGACTTTCATGCGCATCTCGGGATCGACCACAATCACGGTATCGGCCGCCTCGCAAGTGATGTAGATCTCCCGGCCATCGGGCCGCAGCGCCATCCGCACAGGGTTCTTATAGCGTGGGCCCTGGGCCATCGGCGCGGGCCTGGTGGGGTGCGCGATCTTCTTCATGGCCGCGGCGAAATCGAACTTCTCGCCGTGGGCCTGGTGGCAGCGCACGCAGGTTTGCTGAGTCGGCTTTTGCATGCCCGCTGCCATGGCTGAGCGCCCGTCTCGCATGATCGCATCGGCCATGTAATCGCTGCCGGCGCCATGGCAAGCCTCACAGCCCACCCCCTCGCCGGGAGAATAGCTGTCCAGGCGGGCGCCGCTCTGCGTAGTGGTGTGACACTCCAGGCAGTCTGCGCTGCTCTGCGGGTCGGCGATGCCCATGCCGGAAGCGATCTGTTTGGCCTTCGCGGTGCCGAGAACGGCCCACGCGCCCGCATGCGCGCTCATGCGCCAGACGCTCCACTGGTTGCCGAGGGCCGGCCCGTGGTGGCACTTGCCGCACATCATGGCGCCGGCGTATTTCGGTCCCTTCGCATTCGCGTCCAACGCAGCCTGGCCGGAGATGGGGCCGGGCCGCGGATTCGGCGGCAGCGGGTGGAGCAGCAGCGGCCAGCCCTTCTTCACGTCGAGTGGCGGCTGTTTCATGACAGCCAGGTGCGACCCCTTTTCGATATGGCAATTGATGCAGAAGTCCTGGTCCGGCATCCGCAGGCCGGCCATCATCGCCGCTTTCCGGTCCTTCATGACCTCGATCGAGGCGTACTCGCTGCCCGGCCCGTGACAAAGCTCGCATTGCACGCCATCCTCGATGTGGAAGGTGGCATCTTTCTCCCATTCCTCGGCGCTCCAGGCAGTGGCGTGGCATCCCAGGCAAATGGCCGAGTCCTGCGGCAGCGTGCGCAGACCGCTCAGCTTCGCGATCTCGGGCCCTTCCGGCTTGGCGAGCACGGCATATGCCGCGCTGTGCTTGGAGAGGAGCCACTTGCCATACTGGCTGCCCATGCTGGCGGCCGAGTGGCAACCGGCGCAGACGCGCGCCCCCACATACACGGGCTTCTTGGGGGCCGCGTACAATGCCGCCCAGTTCGCTACCAGCAGCGACGCCGCGGCGGCGCATAAACGAATCCGGTTCATCGCTTGACTCCGTTGACTCTGGCGTCGTGCGTCAGTTTCAGAAACTGATTCGCCTTGACGTGTTCCATCTTCTCCATGACTCCGTCCGGCCACCGGATCTCAACGGAGTCGGCAAACTCGGCCTTTCCGAGCCCGAAGTGTATGCGCGGATCGCCTTGCGACATGTAGCCCCGCATCGGAACCAAATCTTCGATCTGCTTCAGCGAGCCGGTCGTGACCGTGACACGGGCGCCGATGGCCTCGCGGCTGCCGGTAGGAAATTTCAACTTTGCGTCCACGGTAAGCCAGTGGTTCGCCGGGTTGCCTCCGTTGTTGCGAAGCAGAATCGGGTGGTCGTTCAGGTTCGACATCACCAGGTCGATGTTGCCGTCATTGTCGAAATCCCCCCAGGCTGCTCCGCGCCCGACATGCTTCTCCTTGAAGTGCTGGCCCGAGCGGTCGGAGACGTCCTCGAATCTCCCGTTCCCTTTGTTCCGCATCAGAGTGTTCTCCTCCACGTACTCGTGATGTGCGTCGCCGTGCGTGGTAAAGAGGTCGAGCCACCCGTCGTTGTCGTAGTCGAGGGCCACAGCGCCCCATCCCGCGTACTGAGCCATGGCCACGGAAAGCCCGCTGATTGCCGTCTGATCGACGAAACTGCGCCGGCCTTTCTCAAGAGTCTGCGTGTACAGAATGCAGTAGTTCAGGTTCGGAATGAAGACGTCGAGCAACCCGTCGCGGTTGAAATCGCCGACCACCGGCCCCATCGACGAAACGCCCTGACCGTTCTCACCGTAGGCAACCCCATAATCGAGAGCGTCTTCGACGAAGGTCCCCTTCCCTGTGTTTTCGAAATAGTGGTTCTCCATGGCATCGTCAGTCACAAAAATGTCGAGCAGCCCGGCGTTGCGGAAATCGGAGGCAGTGACGCTCATGGCGCGGCCTTGCTTATCTACGCCGGCTTCCTTCGATACGTCGGTAAACGTGCCGTCGCCGTTGTTGCGATATAGCGCGCTCGGCTGCGGGCTGTAGCTGAGCGGGCCTGGATAACCCGCGGCCGCGTAGTAATCGCGGAACTTGCCGCCGTCGTACTGAACGTAGTTGGCCACGAAGACATCCAGCAGGCCGTCGTGGTTGTAATCGAACCAGACCGCCGACAGGCTCCAACGCGGGTCGTCGAGACCGGACTTTTTCGACACGTCGGTGAAGGTTCCGTCGCCGTTGTTGTGATACAGGATGTTGCGGCCATAGTTGAGGACGTACAAATCCACGTGGCCGTCGTTATCGTAATCGGCGGCCGAACAACCCGAGCTGAACACGCCGTTGCCACCCACTCCGGCCTGTTCGGTCACGTCGGTGAACGTGCCGTCGCCATTGTTGCGGTACAGTTTGTTCGACAGCTTGCCGCGCAGATCGCGGCCTTCGTTGCTCGATACGTCGCTGGTCCAGGTGCCGGTTACGAAGTAGAGGTCCATCAGCCCGTCGCCGTTGTAGTCGAAAACGCACACACCGCCGCCGGTGCCCTCCACGATGTTGTCCAGTTGGTGATCCCCATAGCTGTGTTTGAAGGTGATCCCCGCCTGTTTGGTGATGTCGGTGAATGTCGGAAGGGTCTGGGCAGGCTCAGCGCCGGTGGCGATCGCGAGAATCGCCATCGCCGCGGCGGCCAGGATTGCTATCCACAGTCTCATGGTTGTCCTCTCGATGCGCCTGCCCTGGCGTTGCTCCTATCCGAGGGCAGGCCGTTGAACTGCGCTCCGAGGTCGATCCATTCGACGATCGCCTGCCGTTCGTCTTCGGTCAGCGGCGCAGAACCGGCCGGCGGCATCCGCTTGATGGCCGAAACCGTTTCGACCTTATCCCAGGGGCGCGCCGTGTTCCTGCCAAATAGTGTCCAGACCAGCCGGCTGGTGCGCGCGCGGCCCGGGTCCACGTACCGGCCGCGACCGGCCGGCGCCGGCGCCGCGGGTCTTGCCAGCAGGCTGACGTAAGCGGAAGAGAAATCCGCGTTCCCGAGAATATGACTGGCATCCCTTTCAGACAGGCTCGGTGAAACAGCCCCGCCGTGGCACGCCGTGCTCGCACATTTGGCCGTGAGGATGGGCTGTATGTCGCGGCGAAAGTCCACCGTGCGGCGCCGCTCGGGCGGCAGCATGAGGTCCGCGGCATCGTGGCTGAGCGCTTTGGCAAACACGTTGTCGGGCGTGCGCTCGCCGTCTTCGTGGCATCCGATACAGCCGCGGTTCTCCTTGTTCTTGGCCCAGATCCACGCGCTGGTGCGAAGAGCCATGCCGTCGCGGTCTACAATCTGTAATTGGATGGGCGTGTTCGGCGGCACCAGCAAGTGAAAGGAGCCATCGTCGTCGAGATCCAGGTCGCCCAAAAGACGCTTCTGGATCATTCCCGACAGGCTGCCGTCAGTCGATTGGGAGCCGCCCGCCGCACGTGGCAAACCTTCGATCACGCGAATGCGGCACGCGGTGCCCGGCGGCATCCATCCCCGCTTCAGATCGTTTTCGTACACGTTCAGGCAATAGAGCTTCGACCAGTTGCGGTCGTCTTCGACTACCGAGGAATGCCCATCCGGTTCGGCACGCTCCGCCAGCGCCACCGCCTGCATGCTGTGATAGCCGGGCTGGGCAAAGACGAGCGCCCGCGCACCCGATTCCAGATCCAGACGATAGATGGCATGCGCGCTGTCCGCGGTTCGCCGCGAAACCAGAATCGAGCCGTCCGGGAGAGGCGACGGCGAAAGGAACAGGCCGTCCGATGGCGCCGTGACAAGCCGGTAAGAGTGCAGATTGCGGCGCAGGCTAAGAACGCCGATGCTGCCCGCGCCATCCCATGGCAAGTGCCCCGATTCCACGAACACCACTGCGCCTTTTGCGGTGGTGCATGCCATGTGCTTAATGTGCTGCCCCTGTACGCCGGAAAAGGTGGCGAAGTCGGTCCCGTCCAGTTGGACGGCGAACAGATCGATTCGGCCCAAGGGTCCGTACCTCAAGTGGCTACGGTCCCAGTGGGAAAACAAGATACGGCCGTCCTGCATTTGGAAGGGGTCGTAGCTGGCCGACACTCCGTAGCTCAGCCGCCGGAGCCCCGACCCGTCGAATCGCACCGAGTATAGATTCGTAGCCGCCGGAGGCCCATACTCGTTGAGCTCGCCGGCAGCGTCGCTGACGAAAGTGACCTGATAGGAAGGGCGGTCGTCATTGAGGTAAAACAGGGCCGACTGGTACATTGGGCTCCGGCAGTTCCCCGCGTCGTGCGTGATCTGATGAACGCCGCTTCCGTCGGCCTTCATTTCAAAAATGTTCCAGCGGTCGGCAGCCGTTCTCTTGGCCGCGAAGAGGATCCTCTTGCCGTCGAAAGAAATCGCCGGGTCGGCCGCGCTTTCGAAGCCGGCCGTGAGCACGCGCGTGGCGCCATCCTTGCTCAGCAGAACAAGCTGGCCGCCGTCGCCAAACGCGGCACGAAGCATACCTGCATCGGATGACCTAGCGCCTGCCACCCGCGCCACTGGAATCCGGGTAAACACGATTCCGCCGTAACCGGGAGCGTAACGCGAGATGTCGGGATTGGCCGCGCCGGCGCGCCCGCCCAGCAGCGCTGCCGGATAAGGTCGTGTTCCACTGCCGCCGGCCACAGCCAGCGACACCGCGAGGAGCATCACGACGCCGTCGATTGCAGGCCGTCTTCCGTTCTGGCTGCACATTCCCATGAGCTCCGGTTGGCGTGCCTTGATGCGGAAGACGGTCTAGGCCCGCTGGTTGCGGAACATTGCGATCGCTTCGATCTCCACCAGCAGCTCGGGCCGGCAAAGGATGGCCTGGATTCCCGTTGAAGCCGGCAATGGATCGAGCCCCTGCTTCCCATAGAACGCCGTCCGCTCTTCGTTAAACGCTGCGTAATCCCGCTCGATGTCGCGCAGGTAGCAGGTGGTCCGCACGACGTCTTGCCACGTCGCTCCCTCCGATTCGAGCAAGCCGGTGATATTCAGGAACGTCCGCCGGCACTGCGCGCGGAGATCGCCAACATGCACCGATACGCCGTTCTCGTCGATGCTGGCCGTCCCCGAGATCAACAGGATGACGATGCCGCCGAGGTCGATGCGCAGGCCGCGCGAAAACGAGCTCGGCTTCGCATAGGAATAAGCCTCGTTCAAGACCCCCAGCGCGCTGATCGCTTTCTTTTCGATTGCGGTCGCGCCGCCAACCGCTTCCAGTACTTCTGCCGTAGTCACGTGAAAAACTCCTTGATCCGGTCCGGGCTTTCGGCCAGTGCCGCTCCGGCAATGCCACCGGACCCGAAGCTGGACAATATCATCAGGTCTGAAAATAGTAAATAATATAAAACTACTAGCACAGCGATGTAGGGAGCTTCTAGATGTGAACTACGACCATATCGTCAGACGTCGAGGCCTACGGCCGTTGCGAAACGAAAAGTTCTTGACACTCAGGCCTTTATAGATGCATATTACATCTAACCGCACGCCGGTTCAGCTATGGTCTGCGCCATCTCAGTGTTGCTTGTAGACGATCACGCGCTCCTCAGGAAGTCCCTGCACCGGATGCTCGAAGACGACCCGGAGCTGGCGGTCGTCGGCGAGGCAGGAAATGGCGCGGAAGCGGTGGAGCTCGCGCGGGAACTGGCGCCCCAGGTTGTTGTCATGGATCTCGCCATGCCCGTGATGGATGGCATTCAGGCGGCCAGACACATTTTACGGCTGGCGCCGGCGACGGCGATTCTGATGCTCAGCATGAGCGCGGACGAGACCTGCGTCCGGCAGGCGTTTGAAGCGGGAGCCCAGGGGTACCTGCTGAAGAATGCCGTCGGTCTCGACTTGAGCGGCGCGGTCAAGTCCGTGGCGACGGGCAAACGAGTGCTCGATCTCGGATCGGTGAACAGCGATGCTCACCGAATCTGAGCAACGCCGTCATGATCAATTCGATCGGCTAGCAGTCCTGGAGCCATGCGGATCTGGCCAGACTTTCGGCGCAATGCCTCGGACCGCACGCATCGTCTTAGCTTCTCCTGGGCCGCGCTACACTGGCAATGCGCCGGCAGCAAGGTCGCGTCGTCATGGCACTTGATGGGCAGGCGTCACGACATTCTTTCAAATTACGGCCATGGCAACGTTGTCTCGCGAACAGTGCCGCTCGGGGCGCGATGCGAATCCGGCGGGCTGGTTGTGCCAATGAACTCACCTGCCTTCCGCCGCCAGCGAGTTGCTGGATCCAGTCGCCGCCTACGATCGGGTTGCGCCCGTCTACGTGCTTCTGTCGAGACAGCGCGGGGCATACCTTACAGTCAGTCCACTCCCGTCCCGGCGACCAGGTTTCGCGAACACCGGCAAGCTTGCCCTGCCCGAGGCGATCCGCCGAAACACCATTGCGGAGGAACCCGGCCCTACGCAGGAGGGCTCGGCGACAAAGGAAGCGACAACGAAAAAGAGCTGCTAAGAAAGCTGCGACACCGGCCGCCACTTAGGGAGCTAACAGTTCTGCGAAAAACCTCCGATCCCCGCCGTGTTATTTAGGCGGCCGGCGTCTGCCCGGTCGATCCTTTGCCGTTGGCCATCTTTGTTCGCAGTAAGCTGCCAAGGATCGGATCGCGCGACAAGCGCTCGGCCCGTCGCCTGTGGGCTTCCGCCTCACCAATTCGGCAACCTCGCGCAGAAGGCGCGCTTGAATCTCCGCCTTCATCTCGACACAGTCGAATTCCTTCCCGGGCTTCACGGCGTCACCACCTCTCGCGGCGAATAGATCCATGAGCTCCGGCAGCCGCTCAGGCTATTCACTCCTTCATAACCTCCTATTTTCTCAAAACGGACGATGTGCTTGAAGTTCCAGCTCAGCACCAGGTCCACACCGGAAACCGTCGCTACGGCAATGTGCGCCGCATCGTCACCATTGAATAGCCCACCACCGCAGCCTGCAAATGCCAAGGGCAACAGAATATTCCGCAATTTGTTTCCGTTATCGTCCCACCGAGCGGTCCCGCTGCCGCTTTTGCTCGCGAGCCAGGTTCCGTTCCTTCCGCTCCTCGATCTCACAAGCGGTCCTGCACAGAGCTGCCTGATATCTCCCGAGCCAGCCTCCCCAGCCGTCCTCGGTCGGCATGATTCCCCTTTTGATGAGTTCGCGCGCCCTCTCACCGAGGTGGCGGGGATTGACCAATAGCTTCTCCGCATCGCCCAGATCGTTGACATTGAGGGCCAGAGCCCCATTCGGTGACAGCTTCCGCAGCCGCACGAAGGAGTTGGTTCGTAGTTCGCCCCGGCTGCGGGCTCCCTCCATCTCACGGCTGTAGCTGATGAAATACACCTTCGCGTCCGTTCCTTCCAGCATCAGGTAGTTGCGCCCGGATTGCTCTTCCTGGCCGTGAACCAACACCCGGCCCTCGACAGACGTGATCTGTCTCACATCGAGCACTTCCATAGGCAGGCGCTCGTCTGACACCAGCGCTCCGTGTGCCGCGAGGGTCCTTTGCCGGTCGCTGGTTCTCTGCATGGCCCGCAGTACTTGGTCGAAATCCCGGCGCACGCGCCATCTGTTCGGCCCCATGGATTCCGCCAAACCCATGCGCCCGAGTACGGCGAGGCGCGCCAGCTCGTGTTGCGCACGAAGGCGCGCCATCTCGGTCCAACCAGCTTGTATCGGATTCCGCGTGACGGCGAAGTATGACGGCCCAAGGTCCGAGCTGATTTCCTGCGCGTCTCTCAACAGCCTGCGGTCAAGTGACGTAAACCGCTCTTCGGTGATTTCACGCCGTTCCGCCTCCGCCGCGTCACGCTGGGTCCGATAGCCGAGTTGACGGGTGCATAAGTCCTGGGCAATGCTCCGAATCCCTTGCTGCACGTAGTCACGACTCAGACGCAGTGACTGGCCATCAGCTCTGACGCCCCGGACCACGATGTGAACATGCGGGTGCTCCGTGTTGTGGTGCTCCACCGCGACCCATTCGAGATCCGTTCCCAGATCCTCCTCCATCCGTTCGATCAGACCGCGTGTCAGACGAGGCAGGTCTACCCGATCACCGAACTCCGGCGAGACAATGAGTTTAAACATTCGCTCGTCTCCTGCGCCCTGCCAGCCTTCGAGTTGCCGGGCGACGTCGATTCCGTCATTCTCTCGATTGAATCCGACGGCCTTCGCGT
Source organism: Bryobacteraceae bacterium (assembly GCA_049587755.1). GTDB lineage: Bacteria > Acidobacteriota > Terriglobia > Bryobacterales > Bryobacteraceae > Bog-375. Next base: position 140,115 of record JBAVEN010000010.1, read on the forward strand.
CGTCGAAGGTGGCGCTCTCGCGCGCCAGGTAGCGCCCATGCGCCTGCCACTGCCCTCGCGTCTTGTTATTCAGATAGGTCACTCGGACGGCGCAGCGCTGATGATACGAGCAAGCGCCTTTTTCTTTCCCGCTTGTGGTGCGGTTGCCGGTCTTGCGACTCATGCGGGCGTAGCGCATGAGAAGCCTGAAGCCGCTCGACCACGCCGCTCGTTCGTTCCGCGGAACGCGAGGCTTTGGTGGCCGCAGCCGGATTCCCCTCTCCCCGTCAGTGCGTGCCATGGCTTACCAGATCCTCCATGGCGGCGCGCGCATTGCCTGACATCGCCTGACCGGCAGCCCTGATGAGCCGGTCGTAGCGCTCTCTGGCGCGGGCGGTGGCCTGTGGCCTGGCATCGGGTGGCGGTTCCGGCACGCAGGTCAGGACCGCCTTGGCAAAAGCGTCTACCAGCGCGAAGAGCGCCTGCTGCCCGCGGTCCACGCGGAAAATGTCCCGCGAGACACCATCGAAGCCTCCCGCAATCCGCTCCTCAGTGCCGGTCAGCTCCGCTCGCCCTTTCAACTCGTTTCGAATCGCCGCCCGGATGAACGCGCTGGGACTCGCATAGCCCTTCGTCTTCGCTGCCGCCTCGAGTTGGTGTTGCTCTTCACTGCTGAGCCGGACCGCGATTCTAGCGCTTCGGGCCGTGCCCGAGTGTTGCCGCATGAATTGCCCCCTCAATTAGTAAGGCAATGGGAAAGGCGCACTGGGACAAGAAATCTTCGCGGAGGGCCAGAAATCTGGATCATTCTTCACTGAATTCTGAGCGTCGAACATTTGTCGAACACGCGACCGATTTTGTCCCACGGCGAAAGCGGCTGAACGCGCGCCGCCTGCCATGAAGAAAACACCAAGCCGTTCGACACTTCCTTTATGTTCCACTACCGGTGTTTTCGGCCTGGGAGCCGGTCCCAGGGCGACCGATCTAAGCTGTTGGCTGTCGAAGCACGTCGAAAATTGTCGAAGTGCCGGGAGTTTGCCGAAAACCGTGGATAGTTGTCGAAATACGTCGTAAACTGTTTAACAAGTGGGAAAGGGTGAAGAATACACAAAAGCCGAGCAACAGTGGATTGCCGAAACCCGGCACCGCCTCGCGCAGAGGCGCGGGAAAAAGCCTGCCACCAAAGCCGGCCAGATTCGCGCCCTTTGGCCCGAGATCCGAGCCGCAATTAACGATGGCCAAAGCCTGGCGAGCATCCGGCAGTGGCTCGAAGAGGAAGGTGGCGTCATCGTCACCGTGCAAAGCCTCGGCTCCTACCTCACGCGTATACGTCGTAAGGAACTGGCCAAACCAGTCGCGCCAGCTCCCCCGGCCGCCCAACCCTTTGCGGAGACGACGTCGCCTGTTCCGAACCCACTTGCGAAGCATCAGGAAGACGCCAAGCAAAGGCGCGCGTTCGAGTATCCTCCCGGCCCGCCAGACGAAAGCAAGCTGATCTGAGTCCAAGCCTCCGAAACACTGGTTAAATTAGTGTCCCACACAGCCTTCGCCATTCCCTTACTAATAGAGAGGGTTGAACTCAGGGAGAGACCATGCCACGGAATACTACGGACCTCAGCGGACAAGATGTCGGAGTGTTGAATACTGGCAGAGGGCCTGCCACGCCTACAATTCACCTAACGTTGCAAGGGAAGGGTGGCGTCGGAAAGAGCTTGGTTGCCAGCATCCTCGCCCAATACTTCCGCCATCACGACGCGGAAATCCACTGTCTCGACACCGATCCAGTGAATCAGACTTTCTCGCAATACGCGGAGTTGGGCGCGGAGCACCTGGCGCTCATGCACGATGGCAAGATCGACTCGCGCGGTTTCGATGTGTTGATGGAGCGGCTTCTCACCGAAAACGGAATCTTCATCGTGGACAACGGCGCATCCACCTTCATCCCGCTCTGGAGCTACATCGTCGAAAACGACGTGCTCGAACTGCTCCGCGCCGCCAGCCGGCGACTGTGCGTTCACACGGTGGTGACGGGCGGACAGGCGCTCGGGGATACGCTCAAGGGGTTCAAGAGTCTGGCTGACAGTAGTGCTGAAGGGAATATCGTGGTCTGGCTGAACGAATACTTCGGCGTCATCGAGCGCGACGGCAAGACGTTCACAGAGATGCTGGCCTACAAGGAGTGCGAGGCGAAAGTCTTCGGCCTGGTTCGCATTCCAAAGAGAAACCAGGATACCTTTGGCCGCGACATCGAGGACGTAATCGCACGCAAACTGACGTTCGAGGAGGCGATTCGCAACGGAAGAGCTTCGGTGATGAGCAAGCAACGCCTCAAGGTGGTGCAGCGGGAGCTATTCGAGCAGTTGGACCAGATGCCGCTGTTGTGAGGAAAAACGCCATGGAAAACGTAAAGCGATTGATCAGCGAAGTTGCCGCGCAAAACGGTATCCGTGTGGAGCCGGACGACCCGCTATTCGCACTGGTGACGATCAACAGGATCGTGTTGGAAGAAGCCACGCAGAAGTTGCAGGGCCACATTCAGGCGCGGATTGCGGAATTCGAAGCGTCGATGCAAAAAGCGGAGGTGCGCGCAGGTAAGATGCTTGCGCAAATGGTGAAGGAGTCGGCGGAGAAGATGCGGCAGGGTTTGCAAAATGACATTCACCTCGCCGGATTGAAGGCCTGTGAGTTTGTGCATCTAGTGAACGAGGCGCACCGCCGCCCTGCCTTGATTCGTTGGTCAGCCGTTGGCCTAGCGGCCGGCTTCCTGCTGCTCGGCGGCGGCGTCTGGCTTGGAACACTCCTTCACTAGGGAGGGGATCAAGGAAGCGTAACGACGGCTCCATGAGGATTTCATGAGCGCAACAATGAAAGCGACGCTCACCACCGGCGTTGACGACCTGCCTATCCGCGTTCGAGATGCCGCAGTTTTCCTTGGCGTCAGCCCGCAAACGGTGTATCTTTGGGTTGAGCGAAAGCAGATTCCCCATCTCCGCGTGATGGGCCGCAACATCCGTTTTTTGAGATCGGAGTTGGAGCCCTTCCGCGCGCAATTCAAACAGGAGGTGGGAAATGGCAAGACCAGTGAAACATGATGGGGGCTTGTATAAACGCGACGGGTCGAAGGTCTGGTGGATGCGGTACCGGGACAGTGACGGTATTCGCCGACGGGAATCGACCCTTTCTGAAGACTGGGGCGAAGCGCAGAAGCGCCTCAGAGAGCGTTTGCAGGCCCGAGACAACAACACTCTGTCCGCTCTGCGCCGTGGGCAGGATCTCGCATTTGGGGAATGGGCGGATTTTTATCTGGAGAATTTCTCCAAGCCGCCGTTTCGCGCGGCGAAGACCCACCAGGTCAACGAGCGCGCGCTGAAGCACCTGAGAGGCATGTTCGAACGCACCAAGCTCGCCGTCTTGACGGCTGACGACATTGAGATGTACCTCCGTCGGCGGTTGAAGCAACGGGTGATGGTGAAGGCCAAGGATGGGTTCGTTCAAAAGGGTGTGCTGAAGGCAACGACGGTGCACCAGGAGTTGCGAGTGTTGCGTCGCATGTTGAATGTGGCGGTACGCAAAAAGTTCCTGTATGCGAATCCATGTGCGGGCGTTGAGTTTCCGGCAAGAGTGGAGGGGCTCTTTAGGCCGCACTATGTGACTTGGTCTGAACAACAGAAGATCGAGTTCAACGCGCCCGAGTACCTGCGCAACGTCATCCGCATCATCACAGAAACCGGACTTCGGATCTACAAGGAACTCACTCCGATGAGGAAGGAGCAACTCGATCTGGAGAATTGGACGGTGTGGATTCCGGATTCGAAGACGCCCAATGGCGTTGCCGAGGTTCCGCTGACCGAGATTGCGGTTGAGGCATTCCGCAGTCAGCTTGCGACCTCAGGGCCAAGCCCGTACCTGTTCCCGAGTGATGAGAACCGAGACGGTTATCAAAAAACGTTCAAGACCGTCTGGCGCGCGACGTTGCGCCGGGCAGGTGCTCGATACTTTCGCATCTACGATCTCCGCTCGACGTACGCCACCCGGCTCAGTGCCGGCGGGGTTGCGGACGAATGGGTCACGCAGCTGCTCCGACAGGGCGATGCCAAGGTGTTCAAGAAATACTCGCAAATGAAGCTTCAGATGAAACGAGAGGCACTGGCCAAGCTGAACCGCCAGGCAAACGAGAGCGGAATTGGTTTTGACACAGCCAGCCAAACCAAGAAGGGTTTTGGCACAGTTTTGGCACAGTAGAGGCAAAGGATGAGCGAAGACGATCGGCAGGGGATCAATCAACGCGTTTGGAATCAACATGAGATATGGTCGGGGCGGGGCGATTTGAACGCCCGACCCCCTGCGCCCAAGGCAGGTGCGCTACCAGGCTGCGCTACGCCCCGACATGTGAAGCTCCCTTGATTTTAAAACACTTTTGAACTGAACGCCGGTCCAAAACGCGCTCGCTGCCACAAACATTCGAGTCGTCGATCAAATTCCTACCGCCTCAATTCTCCTAAGAGCCAGGCGCGGGCCAACCTCCAGTCCCGCATGACTGTTTCGGGGGAAACGCCGGCAACCGCAGCCGTCTCCTTCACGTCAAGTCCCGCGAAGTCGTCGGGCAACGAAGAGAATGCGATCTGGTCTCTCAGCCATCAGGCCGGGGAATCCTTGCGGCTTTATGGACCGGAAAACCCGGTCGATCTTCCGCGCGGCCTGGAGTCCCTGGCGGAAGTGGCGATCCAATGCGGGCAACCGGAGCACGCCTTGACGCTCGCCGGAGCAGCCGCCGCGATTCGGAAGCGATTTCACGTCCGCACGATGAATCCGGCGCAACGCGCCGAGGTTGAAAAGGGGATCGATTCTGCGCGCAAGAACGCCGGAGCGCAAGCCGCCGCGTTCTGGATGAAAGGCTGGAATATGAGCCTCGAGGAGATCGTCGGATACGCGGTACAAAACGGGGACGATACATGAGCGATTTCTTAGGAGCTATCAGAGGCAGGGTGATTCGGCCTGGGGATGCGGAATATGAATCCGCGCGCCGCGTGTACAACGCCGATATCGATCGAAGACCTCTGTTGATTGTTCAATGCGCCGACGCCGCGGATGTCGTTCACTGCGTGAATTACGCGCGAGAGAACAAACTTCTGACAGCGGTGCGAGGCGGTGGCCACAGCGCCCCCGGGTTCGGCACATGCGACGGCGGCCTGGTCATCGATTTGTCGCGGATGAGAAGCGTTCGAGTGGACCCGGAGCGCCGCACCGCGAAAGTGGAAGGCGGATGCACCTGGGGCGATGTGGACCGCGCCACCCATCCTTTTGGGCTGGCCACTCCCGGCGGCATCATCTCCACCACGGGAGTGGGAGGCCTTACCACCGGCGGCGGATTTGGGTACCTCTCGCGCCGTTACGGGCTCGCCTGCGATAACCTGATTTCCGCGGACATCGTAACGGCAGACGGGCAGATCCGCACGGCGAATGCCGATCGGAACGCAGATCTTTTTGGGCCATCCGCGGTGGGGGCGGCAACTTCGGAATCGTTGTCTCCTTTGAGTTTCGTCTACACCCGGTCACACAGCTTTACGCCGGTCCCATTTTGTATCCGCTGGAGCAGGCCGCCGGGGTCCTGCGGTTGTTCCGCGACTTTATGCGTAATGCTCCGCGCGAGGTGAATGCTTTCTTCGCATTCCTGATTGTGCCTCCCGGCCCTCCATTTCCCCAGTCCCTGCATCGTAAGACGGTCTGCGCCATCATGTGCGCCTGCACCGGTGACGTTGGTAAGGCCGAGTCAGTCACCAAGCCGTTACGAGAGTTCGGGCCTCCCCTGCTGGCCTTGCCCCATCCGATGCCGTACCCGGTTCTCCAGTGTCTTTTCGACGGTCTGCTGCCGCCTGGGCTGCATCACTACTGGAAGGCGGACTTCATGCGCGAACTGACCGATGACGCCATCGCCGAACACGTCAAGTTCGGGCCGCACATTCCGACCGTCAACTCCGCCGCTCATATTTACGCGATGGACGGCGCCGTCCAGGATGTCGCCACGAATGAAACTGCGTTCGCCTACCGTGACGTGAGGTATGTCCATATTGTCGCCGCCGTCACTCCCGATCCGGCTTCCTTACCCCTCTATCGCGATTGGACGCAGCGTTACTGGGCGGCGCTGCATCCTCATTCAGCGGGAGGCGCCTACGTCAATTTCCTAATGGAAGAGGGCGAGGAGCGCATCGCATCGAGCTACATGGGAAATCGAGAGCGGCTAGCGGCAATCAAGACGAAGTACGATCCTCTGAACATGTTCAGAGTGAATCAGAACATTCAGCCGGCGAAGTAACCCTGTCGATCACATTTCGGCGCTGGCCGGGTCCATCAGCCGCCGCACGGCGGAGATCCGGTTAGCCGGAACTCCGCACCGCTTTGCGTGCTCCTGAAGGATTTCCGCATTCGGCGCCCAGTATACGCAATAGACTTTGTTGTCGGTTACGTAACTATGAAGCCATTGGATTTCCGGCCCCAAGTCACGAAGAACGGCCAAAGATTTCTGCGCGGCATCCCGAACCTGCTCCGGAGTCATATCCCCCGCCCCCGGGATCTCGCGCTCGATGACGAACTTCGGCATGCAGCTATCCTATCACGCCGGCCTCCCGGCAGCCTGACTTCAGATCGCACTGAGATGTGCTCGCCAGGCGTTTAGCGATTCGGAGCTGTTTCACCACCTGCCAGTCCGGGGTCCGTCGTCCGGCCTCGAAGAAGGGCTCGCCGGATTCCCCGGACAGGCGTCCATGCCCACTCAGCGAGATAGCGAAACGCGTGGCGCCGGTTCAACCGCAGGCCGGAGGGCAGGCTCGCCGCATACGTCAAAGGCGAATAGCGAAGAGGCTCGAAGAACTGATCGCGGCCATCCCTCCGATAGGCGAGGTATCCGAATACCCACGACACCGGAATATAGCCGTAGTGTTTTCGCAGTAACGCCATCGAGACCTCGAGTACCTCGCCGTGGCGCGACAGCGTCAGGTTGTCGCGGTGCATCCGAGAGTTCGCCATGCGCTGGGGAATGTGCTCGAACCGGCAACCTCGAAGGGCCATCGAGATCCATAGATCATAGTCGAACGACACGGTGAGGGAAACATCGAGGGCGCATTTGGCATAGGCTGATGCCCGAAAGAACGAAGCGGGTTGGCAGATAAAACAATCCCGCGCCAGCGCCGACGGATCGAACGCCATGGTGGGGTAGGGCCGAAGCGGGGCACCGTGCTCGTCCATCCAGCAAGCGTCGCCGTACACAACGTCGGCTTCCGGGTGCGCCAGCAAAGTCTGCACCGCCGCCCGGACCGCCCCCGGCTCATAAGTGTCGTCGGCATTCAGCCACGCCAGTATGCTTCCGCGGGCCTGCACCAGGCCGGCGTGGATGGCTGAGGCCGGCCCCTGGCGAGGAACGCTGATCGATCCGACCCGGCCCCGATAGCGGCTGAGGATCTCTTGCGTCTGGTCGCTGGAGTCGCTTGTGACAACGGTGTGTTCGATCTTCGGGTAGTCCTGCTGCAATACGCTCTCGATGGCGTCGGCGAGAAACCGGCCCGCGTTGTACGCCGGCGTCACGATACTTACCAGCGGGAGGTTGGGAAACATCTGATTCACTATACCAGCACTTACTCCGGCGCCGCGTTCCGCTGCCCGCATCGACCAGCCGGCTCTGCTCGCGCGGGACGTCCCGGCAACGGAGTGGTTACAACGGGTACACCTCCGTGCCGAGAGGAGGCTCGCAGAATCGAGGACAGGACGCTGTGCGTGAATGGAACGCGCGGAACCACCCCCGGACACCCGAGGAGATTCGGCGTAAACCGGGGTGCTTTATGGGTCATTTGCAAACAAGAGGTAAATATGGTGCTAACTGAGTCTGCGGACAGCATATATGGGAGTTGATTCGGCGTGGAGGCATCTCGAAACCATTTTGCGCAAATTCCGTTTTTGTCCGGCCGTCGAGTGGCTCGCCAGCCGCAACCGTCCCTACACGCCTTTCAACATCTGACAGGTAAGAAACCGGCCGCGATGCCAAGCCGCGACATAAAAGAATCCAAAACCTTGCCGCTTGTTTGAGTTCAATGGCGTCCATATGTTTTCTTCCTCGCGGGCACCTATCCGGACGCAGGGGAAGCTTCAGAGGCAACCGGTTCTTCGACGCCTTTGCGCCCTCAATTTACATTACATGCACTGACGCAAGGTCAACTCAGTTGTTCTCCAAAAAGCCTCCCGGCCGCACATCGTCCCTGCGGTCGAATTTGTCATGCGGGTCGCTCAGTCCACTCAGCGATTCAAATTCCATCCGCGTCCAAAATACTGGTATCATCGCTAGCAGATTCTTTTTGTTCATATTTCTGACCCGGTCCCAAACTGCGTTGTGCGGCGTTGCTCCGCACGCCATAGATGACTAGAGCTTGGCTTATCGTTCAGCGGGTGTTAATAGCCGGCCTCGCAATTGCGATTCTGGGCTGGCTGGTACACAGCGGACGCCTGGACTCGACGCAACTGTATGGGGCCGCTCGTCGATGGCGATGGCTCCTCGGAATCGGCGGCGTCTGCTGCGCCGGGCTTCTTTTGATGGCGGTGCGATGGGGCCCGCTGCTGACCAGCCTGGCCGGGCGGGCACGCGACGCGCAATCCGCTCCCTCCTTGGAAGGGCCATCCGTGGAACATGGGAAGACGACGGAGTGGCGCCCGCTGTGCGAGGACGGCACGCACTCTCCCCTGGTCACGATCGTGACTCCCTCTTTCAATCAGGGGCGCTTCATTCGAGCGACTATTGAAAGTGTATTGAGCCAGGATTACCCGAACATCGAATATCTCATCATGGACGGCGGCTCGACCGATGAAACCGGGACGGTAGCGAAAGACTATGCCAGCCGCGTGACTTTCCTTTCCGAAAAGGATCGCGGGCAGTCCCACGCCATCAACAAGGGCTTCCAACGGGCCAACGGACTCGTTGTGGCCTGGCTGAACTCGGACGACCTGCTGATGCCGGGCGCCGTTTCCACGGCGGTTCGGGTGTTTCGCGAGAAGCCGGCGACCGGCGCGGTCTATGGCGAGGGGTATTTGATCGATCTCGACGGCAACATCACCCGCCGTTTTCCTTGCACAGAGCCGCTCAATCTATGGAAGCTCGCCCACCTGTCCGACTACATCCTCCAGCAGACAGTCTTCTTCCGCCGTGACGTGATTCGCGAATTGGGCTACCTGGATGAGAGCTTACACTACACGATGGATTGGGACATCTTCATCAAGATAGCCGCGCGGTGGCCGTTGGAGTATGTACCGGAGTACATGGGGTGCCTGCGCGAATATCCGGAAGCGAAGTCCTCCGCGGGAGGCGTGCCGCGGATCCGGGAAATCGCCGCTGTCTTGCGCCGCCACACCGGGATGCGGCTTCCGCCGGGGGCCATCGTCTACGGGCTGGAAACGTACCATAAGATTTGGTGCGAGAAAATAGCCGCGTATACTCCTGGCTTTCTGAATCCCGTTTCCCGGCTGCTCCAAGCTGGCGTCACGGCTGCGGCCGGGCGGGTGATCGGGCAGACCATCCTGCACTCGCAGGGCCTGTATAGCGACGGCTGGGCGGCGCCCGTATTGCGCTACATGCTACCCCAGGGGCGCGGACACCTCTCTATCGAGGGCACAGTGCCATACCGGTTTCGCCGCCTTCGCGGGCAGACGCTGACGATTGAATGCAACGGGAGAACTTTGGGGAGATTTCCTCTTCCCAGCGGCAAGTTCCGTCTTCAAGTGCAGGTGCCGGAACCATACCAGGGGCGAACGCTCAAATTGAGATTGCGCGCCCCGCGGTGGATGGTCCGTTCCCGCATTCCTTTATGGGGCGACAGGCGGCGTCTGGCCTATAAGCTGGCCGACATCCGGTGGAGCGAGCCCTTCTCCGCGGACTGTGCGGACCGGAAGCCTGCGTTCCAATCGCCTGGGGCGGCAGACCGGAACAGCGAGCGGCGCGGAGTAAACGAATGAGAATGGAACACCTCCTCGTGAACCGGCGCAAGGGTGAATTCCCTCTGGCCGGCGAAATATTCTCCTTCGCCGAGACGCTGATGTCGGGTGCCCTGCTCACGCGGGGCGAAGCTGCGCGAGCTTCGGCGCCGGCCACGGCTCATGCCATGAGCATCCTGCTCGCGGCGGCAGAGGGCGGGGGGCCGCCTGACCCTGCCCACGCTGAAATAGACCGGCTGCGGTCCAGAGCGGAAGGACGGGAGGAACGGCCCGCCGCTGTTCTCAAGCCCCGTGCAGCCGAATCGGTCGCTGGCGACGGTGAGAATCTGATCTTTGTGATCTCGCAGCCTCGCGCGGGCTCGACGATGCTGCAGAAGGTCCTGAGCGCGCACCCCGAGATTCACACAGTTTCGGAGCCCTGGATCGCCCTGCACCCTCTCTTCGCCCTGCGGATGGCGGGCATCGCCGCCGATTACAATTCCGATTTGGCCCGCACGGCCATCCGGGAGTTTCTCGGGCGCCTCCCCGAGGGAGAAGAAGCGTATTGGGAAGGTGTGCGGCGGATGCTCACCCACCTGTACGGGCGGGCGCTCAGAGAAGCTGGGAAGCGCATATTCCTGGACAAAACGCCTCGCTACTATTTCGTGATTCCGGAACTCCGGCACGTTTTCCCACGTGCCAGGTTCCTATTCCTGCTGCGGAACCCGCTGGCTGTGCTGGCCTCCATCGTGGATACCTGGGTCAGAACTGACAGCGCACTGGATCTCCGCAATTTCCGGCACGATTTGATGGCTGCGCCCGCCCTCCTGCTAGAGGGCATCCGCAGCTTCGGGCCAGCGGCGATCGTCGCCCGCTACGAGGAACTAACAGCGGAGCCAGAGAAGGCGGTTCGCCGCCTCTGCGGCGAAATTGGAATCGGGTCCTATCCCGAAATGATCGAATATGGCGCGGCCGCCGGCGGCGAGCAGTGGCAGTTTGGCGATCAAGGCACGGTGTATCGGGAAAACCGCCCCGTCGCGGGGTACGCGGAGCGCTGGCGTTCCGTCCTCAAACAGTCGCCGGCGTGGGAAGGGTGGGCGCGCTGTTATCTCGGGGCGCTGGGTCCGGATCTCGTCCGGGACCTGGGCTACGATTATGCTGGGCTGAGCGCCGATTTCTCCCCCTTACCCGCCAGTAGTGACTGGAAGGCCGTTACCCAGTCCGACGCGGAAGCACAAGGGCTGGTACAGGGCCAATTGGAACGCGCCGTCGCCATCATCCGCCAACAGGAACAGGCCCTTTTCGAATGCCAAGCACGGTTGCACCAGCTCGAATCTGAAACATTGCGCGACCATCTGCTGCGCCGCTTCCGCAGCAGACGACGATCGGTCCCGCACTAACGGGAATCGGTCACCGAATCATTGTCGGCTACGGAACGCTGCGCTCTGCCTCCGTTGAAGAGGCCGGATGGATAACGTTGACGTGCGCGCACGCACACGGTTGTCCTGGGTATAGCAGGCAGGGCACTAAAAGGCCGCTAACAAAGATCAGTAGTGATTCCGTGGGCGCCGCCCACCAGTATTATGCTAGAGCGACTTTTGCTCCGATGGGAGGTCCCTGTTTGCACGGCGCTCTTTTTCTCATGCTGAACAGTTCCGCTGCGGCGGTAGCGGCGTTGTTGCCGGCTTTGCTGGTCGGCTCGGCGGCGCTGTGGTCGGTGTTCCTCTACAACAGCCTGGTGCTGGCGCGCAACCGCACCCGCGAGGCCTGGTCGGGAATCGACGTCCAGTTGAAACGCCGTTCGAGCCTGATTCCCAACCTGGTGGAGACGGTTCGCGGCTACGCCACGCACGAACACGCCGTCTTCGCCGAGGTTGCCGAGGCGCGCGGCTCCCTGGCCAAAGCCTCAGGGCCGGCCGCAATGGCGGCTGCCGACCAGACGCTCACTTCGGCGCTCGGCCGCCTGATGGCGGTGGCGGAAAGCTATCCGCAGCTCCAGGCCGCCGGTTCGTTTCAGCAACTCCAGCGGGATCTCACCGACACCGAAGAAAAGGTCGCCTACGCCCGCCAGTTTTACAATCAGAACGTACTCGATTACAACACGCGCATTCAGACCTTCCCCGGCAACCTTTTTGCCGATTGGTTTCGCTTTCTTCCAGTGGATTTCTTCAATACCGAAGATCCGGCCAAGCAGGATGTAAAGGTCAACTTCACCACCGCCTGACATGACTTCCCCCGTTGCCATCGGCCAGCCGGTGCTGGTGTACACCCGTATCGCGCAAAACCGGCGCAAGACGCTGCTGCTGGTGGCGCTCTCTGTTGTTGCGCTGGTGCCGTTCGTCGTCGGCATCAGCTATCTGGTTTCGTTCGGCATCGTGCGCCAGGTGAGCCCGTCGCCGAAAGCCACGCGTGCGCGCATCGACCGCGAAGAAGCGTACCTCGATCAGATCCGTCCGCAGATTCCCGCCGGCCAGCGGGAGGAGTTTGAAGCTCGTTTCGAGAGCCGCATTCGCCGGCAGCGCGCCGAGCTGGCCCAGCGGGAAGCGGAGGATCCCGCGCTGCTTCTGAAGCTGATGCTGGTCATCGGCGCGGCGGTGGCGGCCGCGCTGGGCTTGCTTTTTTGGGGCATCGCCAGATCTCCCACCGCGAAACTGCTGGTGGAGGCCGGAGCGCAGCCCGCGGGAAGCGGCGAAGCCGAAGCGGCGCGCCTGCTCGAGAACCTCGCCATCGGCGCCGGCCTTCCCACGCCCAAGCTCTACGTGATCGAAGCCAGCACACCCAACGCGTTCGCTGCCGGCATGCACCCGGACCACGCCGTGGTGGCGGTGACGCGCGGCGCGCTGAATCTGTTGGACCAGCGCGAGCTCGAAGGCGTCCTTGCCCACGAGCTTTCCCACATCGGTAATCACGACATCCGGCTGAACGCCATCGCCGCCTCCGTGGCCCTGTTCCTGCGCCTCCCCTACCTCCTCTTCCGGCGGCAAATGTCGTCCGGCTGGAGCGGACCGTACGGCAGCGTGCGGCGCACCTCGGCCTGCTGGACCTGGCAGCATCGCCGGTGGGCCTCTACATCCTGGTGGTGGCACCCGTGGTGGGGGCACTGGTGCGCGCGGCCATCTCGCGCGAGCGCGAGTTTCTGGCCGATGCCGATGGCGCTTTGCTGACCCGTTTTCCCGAAGGCTTGATGCGCGCCCTGGCCAAGATTGGCGGCTCTGGCTCCGCCCTGCCCAATTCCAATCCGGCGTTCTCCCATTTCTACTTCGCCAACCCGGCGGTCGCGGCCCGAAGCTGGTTCACCAGCAGCCTGCTGGCCACCCACCCGCCGCTCGAAGAGCGCATCCAGCGGCTGATGGCGCTGGAGGGTGCGACCGCCCTGCCCGCGCTCGAAGCGGCAGTTCAGCAAGGCAGGCGCTATGCGCATGACCATCCGGCCGTCGATCCGCTCGATGACACGCCGGGCCGCACCGCGCCGGACGAGCTGGCCGCCCTCAACCAGGGCAACCCGATGGGCCGCGTCTTTCGCGTGATCGCTTCAGAGCCGGTGCCCGTCTACGATGACATCCGCCCCGGCGTCCCGCCGATGGTCACCGCCCGCATCCAACCCGGCGCGTTGATCGTGGCCTTCGACGATCCCGGCAAAATGCGCCAGGTGAATACCGCCGACCAGACGTTCGGCTACATCGCGCACTTGGTGAAACTGGTCCCGCTCGAAAATGTGATTCCAGCCGAAATCTACGACCCCAAGACCCGCGCCGCGGTAGAGGCGAAACTGCCGCCGCTCGATGCGGTCGCCGTCCGCGCCACGCCGCAAGCCGTGGCGCCCAGCTCGAGCGCCCTCACCACCACGCAGATCTTCATCGCCGCCGCCGTTTTCGTGTTCGTGGTGGTGGCTATGCTGGTGGTGCTGGCGAAGTTCGCCGGGTAGAACCACCACGGTTCGGGCAGAGGCTGCCAGCCGGGCGAATCCTGCCAAAGCACTGCCTTCTTCCTCCTTCGCGCCACTTGGATCGCCGGCGAGGCGAAGTGCGGGTCCGATCGAATCGCCCCCTTGCACCTGCGGTGGTCAGCGGCTTTGCCTCCGCAACAGCTACGATAATGGGGGTGCGCGCACCCGGATCCCGAGGCGGGTCCGGAGCTGCGCCGGTTGAACAGGCACCATGGTTAAGAACGTCGCGCCGATTCTGGCATTCAGGACCAGCAAGAGCTGGGAAGACTGGCTCCGGAAGAACCATAGCCGATCGGCCGGCGTTTGGCTGCGTTTGGCAAAGAGCGCATCGGGCGTTCGATCGGTCACTTATGGCGAGGCGCTGGAGGCAGCCCTCTGTTACGGGTGGATCGACGGGCAGAAAAAAAGCGAAAGTGAAAACGCCTGGTTGCAAAGATTCATACTGCGTAAGGAACGCAGCGTCTGGTCGAAGGTGAATCGGCGGAAAGCGCTGGCGCTGATTGAGTCCGGCCGCATGCAGCCGGCTGGCCTGCGGGCAATTGAGCGGGCCAAGGCGAATGGGCATTGGGAGGCGGCTTACGATTCGCCCCGCACTGCCACAGTACCGGCGGACCTGCAGGCTGCGCTCGATGCGAGCCCACGGGCCAAAGCCTTTTTCGTGACGCTAAACTCGCAGAACCGGTACGCGGTGCTATATCGGATTCAAACCGCCCGCAAGGCCGAAACCCGCAGCAAACGGATCGCGCAGTTCGTTGCCATGCTCGGCCGGCACGAAAAACTTCATCCCTAGTGGGCGCATCTGGGCATACGGCAGTTCGCCGGCCGCGGATCAGTCAGGCCGGACCCGCGAGGCGACCCAGCCGCCGCTTCACATCCGGCCACTCAGCCGCCACAATCGAATAGCGCACCGAGTCGCGCGCGATGTGGTCGGCGGCCATCCGATGCGCGCGGAGAATCCCTTCGAACTTGCCGCCGATTCTTTCCAGCGCCGCGCGCGAACGGGTGTTACGCGCGTCGGTGTGAAAGCAGACCCGGAGCACCTGCCAGGTTTCGAAGGCGTGCGTCAGCATGAGCAGCTTGGCCTCGGTGTTGGCTGCCGTCCGGATCGCCGGCCGGGTCAGCCAGGTGTAGCCGATCTCGCAGGCGTCGGGGAAGTCGCGGCCGTGCCGCAGGTGCCCCTCCGGCCACGCCCATCGCTCCAGGTTCCAGAAGCGCGTCGACCCTATCACGGCGCCGTCATCCACGCGGACGATCGCGAACGGCACCGAACTGCCCGCGTCGCGCCAGGCCAGAGCGGTGTCAACGTAGCCGGCGGCCGCGGCCTTGCCCTGCGGCACCGGACTCCACCGGTAGAGGGGAGGGTCCACTGCGGCCGCCGCCGCCAAGCCGTCAACGTGGCCGTGGTGAAGCGGTTCAAGACGAATATGCCTTCCTGGTAGCACAAGATCCTCGGTTTGCACGACTCTCAGTATCGAAGAAGTCCCCACGCTGCCGCAATGAACGCGCTTCGGAGCCGCGACCGTCAGAGAGCGGTCGGTACAGCGATTTCTTGAGGAGCACTTGCCACTAGATACGTGGCACGCTACGCAAATCGCATTGCCCTGCCGCCCGCGCTTACCGGTAATCCTTGTCGTCCAACTTGCTCAAATCCAGATCGTCGGCCAGCACGCCCACGGTCACAATCGCAAACGTGAAGACCTTGGTGCCCGGCTCCAGATGGCCGCCCAAAGCCCCCTGCGGCGTCGCCAGCGTGATGTGCGGGTGCAGGCGGCCGTTCATGATGTAGCCGTTCATGCCGATCAGATCAGCGGGCCCGTCCTTCATCTGCTCGAACATGATCTTGGACGGAAACGTACCGTTGACCACCTGGTGTATCTGGTAGCCGGTTACCGATCCGGCTGCGGCCAGGATCACGCCGTTTCGTACGTGGTTCTGCTTCACTATCTGCTCCAGCCCGGCCAATAGGTCAGCCTGGTATTTGAAACGGAAGATGAGGATGCGTTCAAACTTGCCGGCATCCAGGGAATAAACGTCGGGCACTTTGGGATCGTTCGGTCTGGCATCGCCCGGCGAATGGTTGGTCACCACGCGGGTCTGCTGCGCGCCGCCGAGCGCGACGAAAGCGAGAAGCAGGAGGATTGTTCGCATGGAGACAGCATAGCTGGAATGAGCGTGCAAGCCTATGGCTGCCTCCGGCCAGCGGCATGCTCAACGCAAACCACGGGCCGGTGTAGTCACGCCTGATCGCCGATTCGCAAGCCTAGCATTTCCAGGCCGTTATCGGGCGGCGCCGGACGGGCATGGCGCTGCGTTCGCGTATCATGCGGACGTGGAGAGGAATACCAGAACCGACCGCGCCACGGCCGTCGTGGCTGCCGCCGCTCACGAGTTCAATGACGAATTGACCGTGATTCTGAACGCCGTCGCCGAATCGTTGGATGCGCTGCCGCCGGCACACCCCCTTTATCCCGGTCTCATCGATGCCCAATGCGCCGCCCATCGTTGCGCGCTGAGAGCGGAGGGGATGCTCGGGTTCAGCGCGCGGCGCGGGCTTCGTCCCGCGCCGTCCTGTGTGGAGGCTCTGCTCTGGCCATGACAGAGCGTGCGATCGGTCCGCTTCGTTTGAAGCTGCGCCGGGAAAACGATCGTTCCCACGGGGTGTCGGACCGGGGAGCCGGCGCGGACGCGTGAGGAAAATCGGCCACCTTGTAAGAAGTTAGTCGGACCTACGCTTTTGCCAGCACCAGCCCCGAAGGCAACTCTTCGCCGAAGATGCGGCCCAGCCCACGGTCGTCATCGGCCTCGCCATCGAACACCGCCAGCAGGCGCGCGCTGTTGGGCATCGTCTGCAGCTTGCCCCGGATGGTTTGGCGAATGGCCGCGGGCAGGTCACGCGTCGGGTCGTCCGTGCGGCGCGCCAGCGCTGCCAGCGCGTCTCGGGCCGCCGCGATGTTCATCATCGCTTCCGCCCAGCGCGTCACCGTGGCGGGCGGCGCCACCAGGTTGATGGGGCCGTAGAACAGTTGGCGCGCCCCCAGCCGCGAGACGCACCATAGTTCGCTCTCTTTATAATCACCCGCCTTGATGCGCTTGATGAGCGCATCGCCCAGCTCGGCCTTCGCGCCCAGCGGCAACAGCTCCAGGCTGGCCGCGGTGCGCCACATCTCGCGAAGCAACGCCGCGTTGATGCGCTGCGGCTTCTTGTTGCCGCGCGGCAGCAGAAAGCCGGACAAACGTTGGTACACATCGGCCTGCTGGTTGCGATTGAGGCCTCCGGCGACGCGGCCCCAGAAAATCCACCAATCGATTTCGCATTGCACCTGGTTCGCGTAGGTAATGCCGCCCGAGTAGAGACGGCGCGCCTGCTCGATGCGGAAATCGTCGCCGGGATAGCCGAAGCCGGGGCGCAGGCAAAAGCCGGCCAGGTTCAGCCAGCGGATCTCGAATGCCGGGCTCTTCTTGCGGCCCGCTGCGGCGGCGAGAAAAGCGTCCGCCATCGGGCGAACGGCGGAAAGCGGCCAGGAATTCCTGCCCAGGCCCATGGCCTGCTCCAGGCGCGCCGGCAATTCTTCGGGCGGAGTGGGCGATTTAGAAGCGGGGGCAAAGACCTCTTCGATCAACGCCAGCGAAGCTTTGAGCGCCTGCTCGCTCACCACCGCGGCGGCTTTGCGCTCCGCGGGTTGTTCGACGGGCGGCTTGCGCAGTTGAAACTCCAGGTTCCAGCGGTTGTCGCTGATCTTCGATTCGCACCAGGTTTCCAGCGTGCCGATCTCGGTGAGCCGCGCACCGAGCTTGACTGGGATCAATCGCTCCTCGGCCTTCTTGCCGAAGCGAATCACCGCGTGCAGCGGCGCGTGGCAATGCAGTTCGGCGTCGTCGGCAGCGAATTCCACCACATCGCCCAGCCGGTCGGCGCTGCGCCCGAGCGAGCTGTACAAACGAAACGAGACCGGCCGATTAGCGACAAGCTGCAGCGCATCGTTATCCACTTCGAGCGCCGTGCCTTCCTCGGCCCCGCGTGGCACCAAGGTCACCGCGGAGAATCTGCCTTGGCGTGCCTCGCCCAGCGCGATGTAATAGGTGCGCGGCAAACCACCCCGCACCAGCACGCCGCTGCCGGTCGAGCGCACGTAAGAGTAATACGCGGCGCCGCGCGCCACCGCCAGATCCAGCTCGCTGTTCTCCAGTATTTCCGGACGCCGGCCGTACCAGCGCGCCACCACATCCGCCACGCGCTCCTGCAAAATGCCGGGGATGAAAAAGCCGCCGTTGAACAGAATCGCGTCCGGCGTCTGGCCGAGCGGCTCCAGAAACGCGTTCAAGTGGCGGGTGATGGCCGCATCGGCAACGTAAGGCAGGCCAAGCTCGCGGAACAGGCTGTGCGTTTCTTCCTGGGGCCCCTCGCCGCGTGCGGTGAACGGCAGAAAGCCCTCCAGCGCCAGTTCCAGCGCCTCCTCGCGCCGGATTTCGCTGCGTAACGTTTTACCGATCAGCGACGAGCCGGAGCCGAGCACCGTGATCTCGACCGCTTGCAAATCGGGGTCGTTGAGCAGCCTCTCCTTGGCGGCGGAGCACTGGCGTCGCAGGCCGCTTCGCTGGCGGATGGAAAGCTTGGCGCCGAGCTTGGTCTCCACCAGCCAGGCGAGCGTCAGGTCCAGGTTGTCGCCCCCCAGCAGCAGGTGCTTCCCCACCGCAGTGCGAGTGAAGTTGACGAGGTCGCCATCGCGCGAAACGCGGATCAAGCTGAAGTCGCTGGTGCCGCCGCCCACATCGCAAACCAGCACCGTCTGCCCGTCGAACAGCTTCTTTCGCGACTGCGCCAGGTTGTTCGCGATCCAGGAATAGAAAGCGGCGGCCGGCTCTTCGAGTAGCGTCAGGCGCTCCATGCCGGCATCGCGCGCGGCCATCACGGTCAGCTCGCGCGCCTCTTCGTCGAACGAGGCGGGCACGGTGAGGACGATATCCTGCGCCGCCAGCGGCGCGCTTTGCGCCCGGTCCCATTCCTCGCGGAACTTGGCGAGGATTCGTGTCGAGACTTCCACCGGGGAAAGCACGCGGCCTGTCTCCTGGGAGTCCCAGGGAAGAATTTTCGCCGTGCGGTCGACGTCCGGATTCGAGAGCCAGGACTTGGCCGAGTGCACCAGCCGCGTCGGCACCAGCGCCCCCTGTTCGCGCGCGTAGACGCCCACCGGCTGGCCGTCCTCCAGGTATAGAAACGACGGCAGCGTGCGGCGCGCTTCCACCTGCCCAGCGGCGACCAATTGCGGCGTCTCGAAAACGTGGACGGGCGGGAAGTCGCGGTCCTCCGCTTCGCGCTCGTCGATCCAGGCCAGCGCCGAGTTGGTAGTGCCGAGATCTATGCCGACTTTCATGGAATGTTATGCACGCTTCACAGTTCCGCGGTCAGTTGAATCGCACGGGCGACTGGGGAGATCCACTTTTGCCGGCCGTGGCCCGGCAGAGCCTTCTCAGTGACCTGGATCACGCCGAACCGCTCTAGGAGTTGCACGTCGCGGGTCACTGCGCTTCGATCCCGGCCAAGTTTGCCGGCCAGCACCGTGATTGACCCTGGGGTCTCCTTCACCTGCTTGAGCAACGTTACGCGCTTCTCCGTTAAGACGCTCAGCAGCGACTCGGCGTCTTCGAAGGCGACGATCCTGCTAGCCGGGATGCGCCCCCCGCGATCGGCCAGACGGGCGGTCCTGCGCCCACGTTCGAAGAAGACGTCCGGGCTCTCCACCCGAATCTCAGTTTTTCGCATGCTTCACTCCTTTCACCAACGCCGCCCATTCCCGATAGAAGCGCGCCTCGATCCTCTCGAAACGGCTAAAAGCAACTTCGCTGACCTTGCCCATGTAATGGCGATGATGACTTCCGTGGGCCATGTCGTAGCCGAGCACGCGGCCATGATCGCCCGCATACATCGGCGGATTGACATACGCGAGACTGTAGCGAACAACCGCGCCCTGGGAGTCGGTCCAGATTTCGCGCCGCAATACGCCGCCTCCCTTCCGTCGGGACAGATAGAGCCGCTCGTCGACGACCTTTCGAACGGCTCCAGCCATGATCTATAATATCATGCCTGCTGCGCGGCGCCTCTTACTCGATTTCGATTTCCGCCGGCGCGATCACGGTGGCGTCTTTGCCGCCGAGCGCCGGCAGATCGATCTTCACGGCCTTCCAGCCCTTATGCCGCAGCGTCCCGCCCGAGGGCGGCCTGGCGGGCACGTTGCCGATGAACTTGACGACGTTCGAATCCGCGGAGGGCGCCTTGGCGAACGTGCCTTCAACGCCGTCAATCACCGGCTCCAGCACAACCGCGCGCCGCAGCGAGTCGCGGCATTGGTCGTGCAACTCGCGCACGGCGGCGCCGACCTGGTCGTCGGCATATCCGGCGATGTCTTCCATTAGGAAATCCACCAGGCGCGCGTCGCGCTGCAAAATGGCGAGAAGCTGCAATGCGCCATCCGATACGCGGACAGCGGGCACGGGCGCCGGCGCGGGGGCGGCCTTGGCCGCGGCGGATGGTTTAGACGCACCAGAGACGCGCCTCGTCAAACGTAACCTGTCCAGCACGCCGTCGGACAGCGTTCCTGAAAACAGCAGGTCGAAAAAAGAGCGGAAGGCAAGGACAATGCGGCTCACTGTGGCTCCAGAGTTTCAGGATAACTGAGATTCCGCCGCCAGGCTCACTCTGAGACCAGATGCCGGCTGGCAACCAAAGCAAACATTCGCTCGTCGTGATCCGGTGAGGCGGGGTCCGAATCGGGATTTCCAGTGTTGGCCACGCTACGAATGGTCCAGCCGGCGCGCTCGAGCAGCAGCGTCAAACCTGGCGGAGAAAAGATCCAGTAGTTGGTGGAATCGGCATTGCATTGGCTGTCGCCGAGCAGGTAGGCGACCGGCATTTGGTCGAGACGCCCGGTCCCGTCCGGACTCCTGCGTGCCACCCTCGTGCTGACGAAGCCGAACCGTGCGTGGTGAGCAACCGTTTCCAGGGCGTAGAACGGGTTCTTCAAATGGTAGAGCGTGCCCAGAAACAGGGCGAGGCCATATTGCTCGCTGAGGCGGAACTGGCTGTCGATGTCCACATCCATGATTTCTATGTTTGAACCGAGCTGCTGGTGGAGCGCGCGAATCCCCTGCATGCCGTTCATGTTGGAACCAGCATGATCCACGGCGTGCACCTGGAAGCCTAGTGATTCCAAATAGAAGCTCAGCGCGCCATCGGCGGCGCCAAGATCCAGGACAGGCGCATCGCCCACCAGGGAATCGAAGTCGCAACCGGCGGACCGGCAGAGCCGCTGCAGCAGAAAGAGATTGGAGAAGCAGTCGTACGGATACCATTCGAATCCGCGCGCAGCAGCGAGTTTCTTGGCGTCTTCAAATCTGCGGCGGAAGCGCAGCCCCTTGCGAACCAGTGGACTAAATCGAGTCAGTGGATCCATCGAATCGGCCGGTCAAGGATGACATGACGTCAGCATTAGGCCCCGATGAGTCACGTCCGCGAGTGCACCAGCGTGGCCTGGCGCAGGCGATCGAGCTGGCGGCGGGCGATGTCGGCCCACTGGCCGCCGCGATCCAGCTTCAAATAGTTCCGCCAGTGATACACGGCTTTCAGATTGTCGCCCAGGCGCTCGCACAACAGCGCCAGGTTAAAGTGGGCGTCGGCATACTGCGGATTCAGGTGGAGCGCCAGTTGGTAGTGCTCCTGCGCTTCCTCTATTCGTCCCAATTCGTCGTAGAGATTGCCGATGTTGAACTGCGCCAGCGGGTACTCCGGGTCGGCCTCGAGAGCTTCGCGGTAGTAAGTTTCGGCATCGGCGAACTGGCGCTGGCGGTAATAGATGGTGCCCAGGTTGACCAGCGCGCCGGCGGCCTCCGGGTTGAGTTCCAGCGCCTTTTGGTAAGCCTCGATGGCTTCCTCGACCGGGGCGCCCGTCTCTTCCAGGTCGAGCCCCCTCTGGAACCAAGCTTCCGCCTCGCGCAGCCGGTTGGCGCCGGGCCTCCGTTCGGGAAACGACGCCAGACCGCCCAGTTCTGCCGTTTCGAAATCGAGCAGAATCTGGCCGCTGATGGCCTCCATCTTCTGGCCGGCAATGTGCACCGCGATCTTGCGGCCATTGGAAACGATGCGCAGCTCGGAAAGCGGCTGCTGGACGGCCAACTTGCGGCGCAGCGAGGCCAGCGCGCGGCCGATTTGCCTGGGCTGGATGCGGTTCTCGCGCAGCTTGACGATGGTCTGGATGGCGATCAGATCCGAAAACGAATACCTGTCGGATGGCGGAATCAGCTCCTGGCGCTCCCAGCTTCGCAACTGGCGCTCGGAGAGACCGAACTGGCGCCGGACATCGGCTCTCGAGTATTCCTCTTTCGGCGCCTTCGGCAGCACGCGACCATTCTAACAAGGCGCTCCCTGCGGGGGCGAAGAAATGGGACACCGGCGGCTGGTTTTCGCGCGCGGACAGGCCGGACCATCCCCTTTGTCGCAAAAAGTACTTGAAGATCGGCCCGAGAGGAGGTACCCTAGGAAGCATGGCGACTCCCCGGCCACAGCCCGTGGAACTGCAAGCCCACGCGATGGACAACTTGCGGTACATCCGCGAGACCATCGAGCGGGCTGGCTCCTTCACGGCGGTGCCGGGCGTCGGCGGAATCCTGATGGGTTCGACGGCGCTGGCAACCGCCTGGGCGGCCGGACCGGCGGCTCACGGCGCGCGCTGGGTTACGCTGTGGATGGCGGAAGCGATGGTGGCGGCGGCCATCGGCGTGTTGGGCTCCGCGTGGAAGTCGCACCGCGCCAGGCTGGCGCTGCTTTCGGGGCCGGGACGAAAATTCGCCGCTGCCTTCACTCCGGCCATGGCGGCTGGCGCTTTGTTGACGGCCGTGCTCTTCCAGCACGGGATGACAGCCCTGCTGCCGGGGCTGTGGTTGCTGCTTTATGGGTCGGCTATCGTTTCCGGCGGCTCGGCTTCGGTACGGGTGGTGCCGTTGATGGGGTTTTGCTTCATGGCTGCCGGCGCGGCGGCGCTCGTGGAACCAGCGTTCGGGTGCACGTTGCTGGCCGCCGGCTTTGGTGGGCTGCACATTCTGTTCGGCACGGTGATCGCGGTGAAATATGGCGGCTAGAGAAAACGTGGTGAAGAAGGATCGGGAAAAACGGTCCGCGGGTGGCCCTGTGGCCGCGCCCACGGCGAGCGCGCAAAAGCTCGACCGGCTGGTGCATGAACGCTTGCGGCTGGGCATCTTGAGCGCGCTGGCGGTCAACGAATCGCTTACCTTTAATGAGCTGAAACGGTCGCTCGACACCACCGACGGCAACCTGAGCGTCCACGCGCGCAAGCTGGAGGAAGCGGGATACATCGGCTGCGCCAAATCTTTCGCCAACCGGATGCCCAAAACCGAATACCGGCTGACGGCGGCGGGACGGCGGGCGCTCGAACGCTATCTCGATCACATGGAAGCGCTGATCCAGGCCACGCGCGACAAATGAGGTTTTTTTTGTGTCTATTAACTTTGAATTACAAAGTACTCTGCATACGGCGATCATCATGGATGGCAACGGCCGCTGGGCGCTGGCTCGCGGCCTGCCCAGGGCAGCCGGCCACCGCGCCGGCGTGGAAGCCGCGCGGCGCGTGGTCGACGCAGCTCCAGAATACGGCATCGGCGTTCTGACGCTATTTGCTTTCTCGAGCGACAACTGGCGGCGTGAGCCGACGGAAGTGACGGCGCTGATGCGGTTGCTGGCGTGGTACCTGGAGAGCCAGACGGCCGGCGCCGTGGCAGCGGGCGTGCGGGTGGAAGCGATTGGACGCCGCGACCGCCTGCCCGAATCTCTGGCCGCCGCCATAGCTGCGACGGAGGAGGCAACCGCGCGGGGCACCAAACTTCGGCTACGCGTGGCGCTCGACTATTCGGGCCGCGACGCCATTCTGGCCGCCGCCTGCGGAGCGACCGAGCTTTCCCGCGCCGGAATCGATCGACGCTTGGGTCCGCCGGTAGACCTGCTGATCCGCACCGGCGGCGAGCGGCGCCTGAGCGATTTCCTGCTGTGGGAAAGCGCCTATGCCGAGCTGGTGTTTTCGCGTGTTCTCTGGCCGGACTTCGGTGCCGCGGAACTGGCGGCAGCGGTGCGCGATTTCCGCACCCGCGACCGCCGCTTCGGCGGCGTACCGCAGACCGCGGTGCGGCGTTCATCCGGATGGCTGGATTGATGAAGCTCCCGTGGCGCACCGTAGACACGGTGCGATGTTCGTCCGGCTGGCGTCAAACGGCCGGGCTCACGCCCGGCTGCGCCGATTGACCGGGCTACCCCCTGGGTCGCGCGCAGGTCATCAACCTACCCCACAGGACGTCCTACCGCGTTCCCACCTTCGCGGTTTTGCCGAGCTTCACGGCGTTTTCCATCAGGCGCAATCCGTGGCCGGCTTCGGCGGTGAGAATGGATTCCGGATGGAACTGCACGGCTTCGATCGGCAGCTCGCGGTGCCGCACGCCCATAATCACGCCATCGGTGGATTCGGCGGTCACTTCCAGGCAGGCGGGAAATGTTTCCCGCCGCGCGAAAAGCGAATGGTAGCGTCCCACCGCAAACTCTTCCGGCATGCCTTCAAAAACGCCGATGCCGCGGTGGCGCACCGTGGAGGGTTTGCCATGCACGGGGTAATCGAGCACGCCCAACTCGCCGCCGAAGGCCTCGACAATGCCTTGCAGTCCCAGGCAAACGCCAAACACAGGCACGCCCAGCCGAACGGCGGTCTTTACCAGTTGGGGAACGCCGAAATCCGCCGGGCGCCCGGGACCGGGTGAAATCAGGATCAGGCCCGGCGCCACGCGCTCGATCAACTCGGGCGGGAAGCCGGCGCGATAGGTCACCACCTCGGCGCCGGTCTGGCGCGCATAGTTGGCCAGCGTGTGGATGAAACAATCGTCGTTATCCACCAGCAGCAGACGCACGCCGGCGCCCACCGCTTCGCGCTCCGGCGCCGCGGCTGCCGCCGGTTTCGCGCCCAACGCGCGGAAGAAGCCGGTGGCCTTGAGGCGCGTTTCGCGCTCTTCGTTGGCCGGCACGGAATCATAGAGCAAAGTAGCTCCCGCCGGGTAGGACGCCACGCCATCTCGCAAGTAAGTGGTGCGAATCAGGATGCCGGTGTTGATGTCGCCGTTGAACGAGATCATGCCAATGGCGCCGCCGTACCAGCCGCGCGCGTCTTTTTCGAGCGATTCGATCGCCTGAGCGGCCGCTTTCTTCGGCGCGCCAATCAGCGTCACCGCCCACATGTGGCTGAGGAAAGCGTCCAGCGAATCGAAACCCTCCTTGAGGAACCCTTCCACGTGATCCACCGTGTGAAAAAGGCCGGCGTAGGATTCGATCAAGCGCCGCCCGATCACCTTGACGCTGCCCGGCTCGCAAACGCGCGACTTGTCGTTGCGGTCCACGTCGGTGCACATGGTCAGCTCGGATTCTTCCTTGGTGGATTTCAGCAGCTCGCGGATGTTATCCGCGTCGCGCAGCGGATCACCGGTGCGCTGGGCGGTGCCGGCAATCGGGCAGGTTTCGACGCGCTGGCCTTCCACCCGCATGAACATCTCGGGCGACGCGCCCACAAGCTGCTCTTCGCCGAATTGCAGCAGGAACTGGTAGGGGCTCGGGCTGGCCCGCTGCACGCTTTCGAACAATTCGGAGGCTTTGCCGGAATAGGGAGTCGAGAAGGTCTGTCGCAGCACGACCTCGTAATAATCGCCGCGCCGCATGCCCTCGCGCACCTTCTCCACGTTGGCCATGTACTCTTCCGGCGTCTGGTCGGAAACAATCGGACCGGGCTTGACGCGTTTCGGCGGCTTGATCCGCTCCGCGTCGCGGGCCAGCGCGGCGGTCGAAACACCGCCGCGCTGGAAATCGTAGCGGAAGCGCTCAATCTTCTCTTTCTTGCGATCCATGAACCAGATGTCGTCGCAGAGGTACAGGTGCAGGTCCTTGTGTCCGTCGCGAGGCAGCTTTTTTTCGATGGGCTCGAATTGGAATAGCAGGTCGTACCCGAAAGCCCCCAGCAGGCCGAGGCGCGAATCCTCCTCGCCGCGGAATTCTTCGATCAGCGCGCGCAAAATGGAAAACGCGGAGGGCTGCTTGCTGCGCTCCTCCTCCGGAAACAGCGCGGGCAGCGGCTTCAAACGGCCCTCCAACGCGCCGCCGGTGGAAACGAATTCCTCCCAGTGCGGATGCGGAGCGAGGACCGGATGGAGGATCTCGAGAATCCTGCGCCCTCGCTCGTTGAGCGGCCGGAACTCCACGCAGCGGTCGTAAGAGACGATTTCGAGCGGCGGGCAGGTGGAAGCGACATCCCAACGCGAGTACCGCCCGGGATACTCGTATCCCGAGGAAAGATAGATCCCACGGTGCCGGTCCAGATCGCGCAGAAGGTGCTTCAGCCCTCTTTGGTAATTGCCCTGGGAGGCTGAGCGGGTGACCTCAATTCCGTGGGGAGTCGTGTAGCGGTATTCACGCATGGTTCACTCCCTGGAAAGTTATTTCTCAGGATAGCAGACCAACGCGCGGAAGCGCTCCAGAATGTCCGCGGTCGGCGCGCTCTTCAGATCGTGGCCGGCAGCTTCGACAGCGAACAGATCCGTATGCGCGGGAATAGCCGTTATCGCCGCGCGCAGTTCTTCGACCGTGGCGAACGGATCGGCGGTGCCATGGACGAAAAGCGCGGGCGAGCGCAGGTCGGAGAAAAAGCCGGTGCGCATCTGTTCGGGCTTGCGCGGTGGATGCAAGGGATAGGAGAGCAGCAGCAGGGCAGGGGCGAGTCCGGCATGTACGCCATGCTCCGCGGCGGCCATCGCCGTCTGCCGGCCGCCGTAGGAATGACCGCCGGCGAAAACGCGTCCTGGCGTCAACTTCCGCAGCGCATCCACCGCGCGCACAATACCCGCCCGGTCCTGTGGCGCCATGGCAGGAAACGGCGGTCCCTTGGGACGCGCAATGCGAAACGGCAAATCGTAACGCAGCACCACATACCCGGCTTGGGCCAGCGCCGTGGCCATTTGCACCAGCAGTGGCGCGTTGGCGTTCGATCCCGCGCCATGGGTCAGCGCGAACGCATCGCCATTCGGAGAGGCCGGCCGGTACAGCACGCCGCGAACGCCCGCGGCTTCGAACGCTTCGAGTGTCACTGGGGCTTCGGACATGGCGCGGCGGGCCGGCCGGTGCGCCACCAGTTACTCCTTCTTTTTCAGTTCGTGGTCGTGCTCCTGGATGAACTGGCGAATCTGGTCGGTCATTCCGAGCAGTTTTTCCCACTGCTCACGGTAAAGCGTCACCGGGAACCGGCCGAGCCCGTATACCGACAGGCCGCCCTTTTCGCTCACCCGCAACGACATCTGTCCGCGCGGCCGCTTCAGCGCTTCATTTTCGGCGCGCAGCCGCTCGATTTCCGCTTGCAATGCTTTTTCATTTGCCATGGCAAATCCAGATTCCAGTGATACCACAACCACGGGCGCGCGGCGGCGAGCGTGCGTGCGTTGCCTCAAGGTATCGCGATTGCCACGCGCCGAACGTCCGTCCCCAGGATCGTCACACCGGGTGCCGACCACTTTTCCGCCGGCGGCGTTGCCCCGAGAGCTTGCTTCTCCGTCTCGAACAGGAGAAGGCCGAAGCCCTGGCGGTCAACCGGATCCACCCAGTATCCGGCGATGAACCCCGGTGCGGCCTGCAATCTTGGCAAGATCTCGCCAGTGAACGCAGCGGCGGCTGCGGGTGCCAGCGCTGGATCAATCGTCAGATGCATGAGTGCTGCGTACATAGGTGCTCTCCTATTTCGTGTCCTGTAATTCGTCGATCTTCCCTATCCACCCGCGTTGTTTGCGTTATGCGGCGTAAGCAATCCCGTTTCCCCCAGCTTCTCCATCCGCACGCGGGCGATGCGGTTGCGGTCCATCTCGAGCACCGTGTAGCGGCGGCCTCCATACTCCACTGTGTCGCCGGCGCGCGGGATGGCGCCCAGGCGAAAGAGCAGGAAGCCGGCCAGCGTCTCGAAACCGGCATCGGCCGGAAGCACGATGCCGAACTCGGTTTCCAGATCGCGAATGCGCGTGGCGCCGTCCAGTTCGGTCTCATCGGCATCCACATCGGGGCGCGCGTCCTTGTCGTCGTGCTCATCCTCGATGCGCCCCACCACGTGCTCCAGCACATCCTCCACGGTCAGCATCCCCACAATGGTGCCGAATTCATCCACCACCATGGCAATGTGGGATTGGCCGGCGCGGAACTCCTCCAGCAGTTGCGAGAGCGGCTTGGTTTCCGGCACCACCAGGTGCGGCCGCAGCAGGCGGCCGATGCGAAAACTGCGGCTGGCCTGGCCGGACCGGATGACGCGTCGCCGCTCTTCCCAAACCGGCAGCAGGTCCTTGTAATGCAGAATGCCGACGATCTTTTCGGGCGAGCCCCGGTAAACCGGCAGTCGCGAATGCTTGGTCGAAATCATGGTGCGCAGCACGTCATCCAGACCGGCGCCGGCCTCCACCGAAACCATGTCGTTGCGCGGCACCATGACCTCGCGAGCCACCACGTAATCCAGGTCGAGCACGCGGTGGATCATATCCTCCTGCGCTTCCGGGAGGTAACCCAGGCCGCGGCTCGAACTGACAATCAGCTTCAGCTCTTCAGCCGAATGGCCTCCGCCGTGCGCGGCGTTTTTCAATTTCAGCGCGCGGGTGATGACGCCGGCGGAGCGCTCCACCACCACCACGAACGGCAGCGACAGGCGGTAAAAAACCAGCAGCGCCGGCGCCACGATCGCGGCCAACCGGTCGGCCTGCGCGATGGACAGGTTTTTGGGAACCACTTCGCCCAGCACCACGTGCAGGTACGAGATCACCAGGAAGGCAGCCACCAGGCAGCCGCCGTGCAGAATGTCGGCCTCGAGCGGAGTCGTCCGCGGATGCAGCCACGAAATTAGCATCTGGTATAGGGTGTTCTCGCCGGCCCAGCCCAGCCCGAGGCTGGCCAGCGTGACGCCCACTTGCGTCACCGAGAGCAGCCGCCCCGGATTCGAAAGCAGGTTGAGGGCCGCCTGCGCGCCGGCAGCGCCATTCTCCGCCATCTCCCGCAGGCGCGAATGCCGCACCGAAAGCAGCGCCACCTCGGAGCCGGCGAAGAAGCCGTTCACCGCGATCAACAGCGCGACCAGAACGAGTCGGGATGGAAAGTAGGACACGGTACGCCGATGACATTTTAGCCGACATTTCCAGCCAAAAGTTCGCGTCCGCACCGTTATCATGAGAGTTGGTCCGAACGGGAGTGAGGCCCGCATGTCGCATTCCGCATTGGCGCGAGTCGTGAAGGCGATCAATTTCGCGATCGCCGGAGCCCTGGTGGCGGCCCTGGCGGTGGTGTATTGGTTCGCCTGGCGGCCGCTGCCGCAGCGTTCCGGGTCGATTGAAGCCCGAGTGGCGGCGCCGGTCGTGGTCCGATTCGACGCGCACGGCGTGCCGCACCTCGAGGCATCCAGCCTGGAGGACGCCCTGTTCGTCCAAGGCTACGTGACCGCGCAGGACCGGCTGTGGCAGATGGACGCGCTCCGCCGCCTGGCCGCGGGCGATCTCTCGGAGGTAATCGGCACGGCCACCCTCGAGTCGGACCGCGAATCCCGCCGCCTGCAGATGCGCCGCATCGCCGAGCGCGCCTATGTCGATCTGCCGGCGCCGGATCGCGCCGCGATGGCGGCATATGCCCGCGGCGTGAACGCGTTCGTCAACAGCCACCTGGATAACCTGCCGCTCGAATTCCGTTTGCTCGGCTACCAGCCGCGGCCTTGGAGCGTGGTGGATTCGTTGCTGATCGGCCTGCAAATGGTTCGCACTCTCAGCAGTTCGTGGAAGGAAGATTTGCGAAAGGGCGATCTGCTGGCTCACGGCGACGCGCACAAAATCGGTTTTCTGTTTCCGACGCGCGGCAGCGGGGAACCGCCGCCGGGTTCCAATGCCTGGGCTGTCTCGGGCGCCCACACGGCTTCCGGCAAGCCGCTGCTCGCCAACGATATGCACCTGGAGTACGGGCTGCCCGGCATTTGGTACATGACGCACTTGAAGGCGCCCGGCATCGATGTCTCCGGCGTGGCGCTGCCAGGGACTCCGGGAATTATCGTCGGACACAACCGGCGCATCGCCTGGGGCATCACCAATCTCGAATTCGACGCGCAGGATTTCTACATCGAGAAGCTCGACCCGCGCACCGGCCGCTATCTCTACCGCGGGCAGATGGAGCAGGCGCGGCTCGAGCGCGAAATCATCCGCGTGAGAAACCGGCCAACCGAGGAGATGCCGGTTTGGGTAACGCGCCACGGGCCGCTGTTTGTCAGCGAAAACGGCGCGCAGATGGCGCTGCGGTGGGTCGCCGCCGAGGCTGGCTTCTTCCAATATCCGTTCCTCGATATCGACCGCGCGCAAACCTGGGCGGAGTTCAGGGCGGCCCTGGGGCGCCTCGAGGGGCCGGCTTCCAACTTCGTTTACGCCGATACCAGCGGCAACATCGGCTACCAGGTGGCCGGCAAACTGCCGGTACGCCGCGGCTATTCGGGCGACGTGCCGGTGGACGGATCGTCCGGCAATTACGAATGGGACGGTTTCATTCCGTTCGACGAGCTGCCCACCGCCTTCAACCCGCCCGGCGGCATCATCGCCACTTCCAATCAGGACCCGTTTCCCGCCGGCTACATATACAACATCGACGGCGCCTTCGCGCCGCCGTACCGCTCCGCCCAGGTGCGGGCGCGCCTTCAGGCCCACCGCGGCTGGCGGGCCGAAGACATGCTCGGCGTGCAATGCGACGTGTATTCGGGGTTCGGCAAGTTTCTGGCCGGGCAACTGGTGGCCGCTTACGACAACCGCCATACCCGCGTCACCAACCTTGAGGATGTCATCGCCATGCTGCGCGCCTGGAACGGGCAGATGGATATTCAAGAGGGCGCGCCGTTCGTAGTCGACCTGGCGTTCGCGCACGTGCGCACGGCGTTGATGGAAAACGCCGCCCCCGGCGCTGCGGCCGAGTACAACTTCCCGATGAGCTCCGCCGTGACCGAGCAACTGCTGCGCGAACGTCCGCCCGGCTGGTTCGACGATTACGATGAGATGCTGCTGACCGCGCTGGTGGACGCGGTTGAAGAGGGCGAGCGCATCGAAGGGCGCGACCACCGCCGCTGGCAGTACGGCGCCTATTCGAAGATGCTGATCGTCAATCCCATCATCCACCGGCTCCCCTGGATCGGCAAATACTTCGACATTGGACCCGTGCCCATGAGCGGTTCGCGGGTCACCGTGAAACAGTTCACCGCCCGCCTGGCGCCCTCCATGCGGATGGATGCGGACCTGGCGGATTGGGACCGCTCGCTGCTCAACGTGATCATCGGCCAATCCGGCCAGGTGTTGTCGAGCCATTACCGCGACCAGTGGGACGACTACTACGCCGGCCGCGGCATCCCCATGCAGTTCGGCAGAATCGACGCAGCCAGCACTCTGGAATTCCGGCCCGCGGGCCGCTGAAACGGGAGACCGGTCCGGACGGCGCTCAGACCCGCACCAGCACTTCGCGCAGCCGCTCCCGGGTGAGGAAGAACTTGACCGATTGGAACTCGGCAAACAGCTTTTCCAGACCGCGGTTGTTGAACAACTGCACGGCGCGGTGCGAGCCGCGCTGGGTCAATTGCAACGAACTCAATTCGAGGATGCGGAAGGTGTAGCAGGGAACGGTTTCGAGCTTGTCGTCGGACTCGAAGAATGCCAGCATCTGGCTCTGGTGCCGCGCGATCTTGTGCACCCGCGATACCACCGCTTCGAGCAAGGCGGGCGCCAGATACTCGAGCGAATCCCACAGCAGGACGCCGTCGAAATGATCCTCCGGATAGTCCAGCGCCTGCCGCAGAAAAAAATCGATGCGGCCGGGATTGGAATGATCGACCGTGTCTTCCACGCCGAACGTGTCGTACAGAATCTGCAGGAAATCTTCGGAGTAGAGGCGGTGCCCCAGGCTGGTGATGAAGTTTACGTTCTCTTGCGAGGCGCCGCCTAAATCGAGAATGGTGAGACCGGACTGCCCCCGGATGTCCAGGAAGAACTCCTCCAGCGCGCGGCTGCGCCGCGTGGTAACCACCTCGGGGCCCTTGGAGCCCCCCAGGCGCAAGCGGCCCGGGGGTGAGCCGCCTGGCGTGGAGTTTCGCCCCTGGCCACGCAAAAGGTTCTTGAGTGGTCCTGGGAGCGGCATTGGTTACGTGGTTGCCTCAGCGTTTCACTTCGGCGGCGACAGCAGCCGGCGCCGAAGGAGCGGCTGCCGGTGCGGCCGGTTGCGGCTTGGCGGCGGCACGGGCAGGTTCCGGCTTGATGATATCGATGCTGCCCTTGAAGTACGCGCCATCCTCGATGACGATGCGCGCCGTGCGGATGTCGCCCACCAGGCGCGCGTCCTTGCGGATCTCGATCTTATCCGCGCCTTCCACATTGCCCTGAATGGTGCCCAACGCAATCACTTCACGCGCCTTGATACCGGCATGGATGTTGCCATTGGGACCGACGGTGAGCTTGTGCTCCAACAACTCGACGGTGCCCTCCAAGTCTCCATCGACATACAGATCTTCCTTGCTGAAGATCTGGCCGACGATCTTGACAGCTTTCCCGATGCTGGCCATGCCACTGCGGGCGTCCGCATCGAATCTTGCGCTAGGCGTGCTGGACACTGGTGCTGCCTCCTTCTTCGATTCTGAATAATTGGGAGCCGAGGGTGTAGCCGCCGGACCTGGCGGGTAGCTGGTTGGAGGGGCGAACGGCCTTGGCGGTTCGTCCTCCCGACGCTTATTCCACATAAGGGCGCCCTCCTGAGATTGAGATGATTTCGTACATTATGCTGCCTCTCCAGTCTAACAAGGGTCAACCGAAAAAGGGCAAGCGAAGTTTGCCAGCCGGGAAGGCCCGTATTTTCATAGGCCCGGGACGTCCTGGGCGGTTTCGAGGCAACGGCCCGCACAGGCTGCGGGAATTCACCCAGGGGCGGACGCGCGGGCGGGTTAAACTGGACAGGCGGACCCATGAACGTGGCAGCCTTCACCGCCGTGGTATTTGCCGCCTCCGCGCTGGCGGGCTTTCTCGGCGCGCTCACCGGCTTAGGAGGCGGCGTGGTGGTGACGCCGGTGCTCACCATTCTACTGGGCGTCGATCTCCATTACGCCATGGGTGCCTCGCTGGTGTCGGTCATCGCCACCTCTTCGGGCGCGGCGGCGGCTTACGTGAAGGAAGGCTTCTCCAACATCCGCGTGGGCATGTTTCTGGAAATCGCCACCACAATCGGAGCAGTGGCTGGGGCTCACCTTACAGCAGTGATCCCGACTTCGGCGCTGGCTGTGGTGTTCGGCGCGGTGCTCCTGTACTCGGCGTGGCACTCGATTCACGGCGTGACCCACGGCGACGGGCGCACTCACGACCCTCTGGCGCAGCGTCTCAAGCTGAACGGCAGCTACCCCGGCATCGACGGGGTAGTTCGCTACCAGGTAAGCCGCGTCAAGGCCGGTTTCGGCTTGATGTTCAGCGCCGGCCTGTTGTCCGGCCTGCTGGGCATCGGGTCGGGGGCGATGAAGGTGGTGGCGATGGACCAGATCATGGGTCTCCCCTTCAAGGTTTCCACCACCACCAGCAACTTCATGATCGGCGTGACGGCCGCGGCTGGCGCGGGAGTTTATTTGAGCCGCGGCTATATCGATCCTGGCCTTGCCATGCCAGTGATGCTGGGCGTGCTGGCCGGGTCCCTGGTGGGCGCGCGCGGGCTGGCGGGAACCCGCACCCGCGCCTTGCGCCTGGTGTTTGCCGCGGTGGTGGGCGTTCTGGCACTCGAGATGCTTTATAGCGGCGCCACGGGCAGGTTCCAATGACGGACGAGCGGCTGGATTCGATCATCGCCAATCTGCTGCGCGGCGGCGTGACGCTTTCGGCCGCGCTGGCGTTCTCGGGCGGCATTTGGTACCTGGCGGAAAGCGGACGCGGGATCGTTCACTATGGCCGATTTCAGGCCGGCGTCTGCGGGCTTCGCGGGCTCGCCCGGTTGCCCGGGCCGCAGGCGTTGATTTTCGCCGGGCTGCTGCTGCTGATCGCCACTCCCGTGGCGCGGGTAGCGTGCTCGCTGGTGGCGTTCGCGCTCGAACGGGACCGGGTCTACGTCGTGTGCACGCTGCTGGTGCTGGCGGTGCTGTTGTATAGCATCGGGACTGCTTTATGGTGATCGCGGGCGAGGTTTTTGGTGGTTCCCCTGCGCGCCCGCCTGCCGCATAATCAAAACATGGCCGAGGGATTGCGTTTCGCCTGTCAGCCCGGCTGCATCGCCTGCTGCACGCAAAAAGGGTTCGTGTATCTGACCGAAGCGGATGCGTTGCGCATCGCGGAATACCTGGGGCTGAGCGCGGCGTTATTCGAGAAGCGGTATTGCTACCGCACTCGCCGCCAGCTTCGCCTGCGAGTACCGCGCGAGGCGCAGTGTCATTTCCTGCGAGATGGCGGATGCTCCATTCACGCCGTCAAGCCGGTTCAGTGCCGCATTTTTCCCTTCTGGCCGGAGATGCTGCAATGCCGCGCCGAGTGGCGCAAGACGGCGCGCTATTGCCCCGGCATCGGCCAGGGCCCGTTGATCCAAATCGAAGCCGCGCGCGACCAGGCGCAGGAAATGCGGGAAGCGTATCCGGCGATGTACCCCTAGGCTGCGCGGGCGGAGGAGATGTCAGACGCGTCCCAGCGTCGGAATCCCTTCTCCTTCAAAATGTGAACTTCGCGGCGACCTGAACCAACCGGGGAGCGGTCGCACTGACGACTTGGCCGAACGTCGCGCTGCTTAGATTGCCGTCAACGGCTTGCGGCCCAAAGAACTGAGCGTGGTTGAAGACATTGAATGCCTCGAACCGGAGCTGCACAGATTTCGATTCGGTGAGAAGCAGGTTCTTGAGTAACGCCATATCGAAGTTCTCGATTCCGGGGCCATGGAAATAACGCCGTGAAGCATTGCCCGGAGTGCCCAAGGCATTTTCGCTGAAGAGCCCGGCATTGAAGTAGGGGCGCCCGTCTCGGGGATTGCGATTCAGATTGAGGGAACCATCTGCGACATCGGGTTCATCAACGCCATAGTTGTTAATCCCGTTTGGCTCCGCGCCCAACAACGAGTTGTCTCCGTAGTTGATAAGCGTCACAGGCAAACCGCTGCTGAAGCGCGTGATCCCTGAGAATTCCCACCCTTCAGTCCAGCGGTTTCTGACATGGAGAAAGCGCTTGAAGGGAACCTGGTAGCTGTAGCTCACGACGAAGTTCTGACTAATATCGAAAGCGGACAGAGCCCTGCTGAGCGAGGGATTGAGAGGGTTAACTTCTTCGCCCAGGTTGGAGGATTGGTCCAGGGACTTGCCGTACGTATACGCGGCTAATAACTGCAGGGATCCGCTGGTGTGCCGCAAGGCGGCCTGCAGAGAGTTGTAGTTGGAGTTGCCAATGGTGGTCTCTAACGTGTCGCTTCCGAAGTCGGGCCCCAACGGCTCTCTCGTCCCACTGATCACTTGGCCCGATGCGGTGGTGAAGACATCGCTTTCGCGGAATGGGCCGCACGGGGTCTGGCCGGGCGCCAGGTTGGCGGGGTTACTAAGCTGCAGACAGAGCGCCGGGTTGCCGGGATTGGCTTCCCTCAGCACGAGAAGGTGATGGGCCTGAGTGCCCACATAGCTTACATCGAGCACGGTGTTGTTTCCGAAGCCACGCTCGATCGAGAGCATGTAATCTTCGGCGTAAGGAATCCTGTTGTTAGTCGGATAGGTTGGCATGCCGCTGATGGGTTCAAACTGCGACCAGTCGAGGCTTGCGTCCGGATGGCTTGCCGTCGTATTCAGGGGCGCAAGCTGAACCGGAAAAAACTGGCCCACATTTTGGCCGTTGGCGGCGGTAATGAATGGAGTGGCGAACAGCGGCGGAGCCGGGCTGGTGTAGGTGGTTCCGTACGGCGCATTCGCGCTCATGATTCCAATGGTCAGGGCTTCGATTGCGGTGTAAAACAGGCCATAGCTGGCCCCCACGCTTGTCTTGCCGGGCCCGCCAAGGATCCTGCCGAGCAGGTTGTCCTGACCGGCGCTGGGAGCGTATGCCAAACCGACGCGCGGCGCCAAATCCAGATTTCCGGCTGGTGCCAAGGTGCGCGGGACACCGGGATCGGTGGGAAACAAGATGCCCGCCGGCGCACCGGGGAAGGCGACTGACTGGCGGCCGGGCTCGAAGGTTGCGATCTGATTGTATTTCTCATACCAGGGCTCGATGCGGTCCCAGCGCAGGCCATAGTTCAAGGTGAGATTCTGATTCACGCGCCAGCTATCTTGGGTGTAAAGGCCGGCATACTTATCGCGGCCATAGAACGCCTGAAGCTGGCTTTGGTTGAACTGGCTTGGAATGCCCAGCAGGAAGTCCGCAAAGTCGACACCGGTCTCGCTGCCGAAGAATATGAAATTACCGTTCAACTGGGCGATTGGATCGGTATTGACCTGATCGTAGTGGAATTCGCCGCCGACCTTGATGGTGTGCGTTCCCACGACCTTGGAGAAGCTATCGCGCCATTGAATCGTGTTATTGACCTGCTTCAACTGGTTCGTGTTGGTGCCGATGGAGAAGTTATTGAAGTCGACGCTTTCCACTCCCTCGGTTGTGGGCGATAGCGGAACGATGCCGGGCGTGTTTTTGCCCACAACGAATCCTTGGGACGCGAGGCTTGTGCCGACGCCGCCAATGGGCTGGCCCAATTCCGTGGCGTCGCGCATGAAGCTGAAGTGGAATTCGTTGACGGCGGTCGAACCGAACGTCCTGGTATCGCCCAAGGCGAGCAGTTGGGCTCGTCCGGAGTTCAGGGCGTTGAAGCCGGGAACACTCGCGCCACCCTGAGCGACGGGATACGGGTTGTTTTGCGTCCAGCCGTCCAGAAAGTAATAAGTGGACAACATCCCCCAGCGCGTCGTGCCGTCGACCCGGTAAGCACCTTTGTCGTCCCGCAAGGTTTCGTCATACGACGACGTGGAAAAGGTGCCATTGGGATTGTTGGGCAAAGGAATGTATTGCAGAAGATTGGCAGCGGGCGCCGCCCACGCGCTCCTGGGGATGATCGCGTTGGGAAGAACACACTGCGTGGCACTGGCGCATCCCGGAAAAAAATAGGGCTCACCCGTGGCTACAACGTAGCCGAGTTTCTGCGAAAGCTGGCTGGCCCAATAGAGGCCGCTCACGGTGGTGGGGACCGGGCTCCCATTTTGATCGACGGTCGTGAACGAGCTCGCAACATCGGACAGATTGCCGCTGCGGTCCTGGAGCGAAGGAACCGGGATTTCTCCCGTATCGACTCCCTGGGTCAACCGGGTGCCTTGATAGTCGGCGAAGAAAAAGACCTTGCTCTGCAGGATGGGGCCGCCCAGCGTGCCCCCGAATTGATTTTGATCAAACGCACCGCGCGTGGGCGAAAAGTAGTTGCGGGCATCGAGACTCGTATTGCGCACGAATTCGAAGGCATCGCCGTGGAAGGCATTCGTCCCGGACTTCGTGACCACCTCGACCTGGCCTCCGCTGAACTCGCCATACTCCGCGTCGAAGTTATTCGTGAGAATCCGGAATTCGGCGATGGAATCCAGGTTGGGAACGATCGCCGTGCCCATGTTGACGTCTTCTTCGACGTCGCTTCCATTCAGCACAAAGCTGTTGGCAAATTCCCGCTGACCGTTGATCGAGATGGTTCCGGGGTTCAAATCGCCGGAGGGAGAAAATGCGCTTACCCCTACATCCTGGGCGGTTTCGGATGTCAGAGATGTAATGGGAGCGACGCCGGATTGGAGGGCGAGGAGGTCCGTGTAGCTGCGGCCATTGAGCGGCACGGCCGTCATCTGTTTGCCCGAGATGACTTGCCCCATCTCTGTATCGGCCGTTTCGACATGAGCGGCCGATTCGGAAACGGTGATCACCTCGGTCTTTTTGCCGATCACGAGCGTCGCGTCCACCACCACCTTGCTGTTGACATCGACCCCAACACCGGTGCGCCGGAGAGGCCTGAACCCGGACGCGTCCACTTCGACCTCATAACGTCCCGGTGGCAGGCTCTGGAAGGAATAGAAACCCTGGCCATCGGCTGTGATGGTCTGCTTCGCGCCTGTGGCCGTATCCGTCGCGGTTACCTTCGCGCCGGGGACCGCTCTGCCGCTGGGGTCTGCAATGGTTCCCAGGATGCTTCCACCGTCGTTTGCGCGCAGAGTCGATACCAGCAGGGCAAGCAGAGCGACGGTCAGGAATTGGCTTGTCCCGCTCAGGAACGGCTTGGAGGCGCGGAAAGACATCGTTCTCTGTTTGCAAATCGGTTGCATACTTGTGACAAGTCTCTCGAGCCGTTTACCCAATGTTATTGAGCAAACTCGTTCAGGTCAACGACAATCAGCAAATGAGTTGCAACTGGGTCTGAATGGCATCAATCCAGTGCCGAGCGGCGGAGGGCGCGGAGCGGCGCGGCATTGCGCGGCGCAGGCCAGGCCCGTTGATCCAGATCGAAGCCGCGCGCGACCAGGCGCGGGAAATGCGGGAAGCTTATCCCATGATGTATCCGTGGGCGGCGCGGGCGGTGGTCCGGTTGATCCGCGCCGGCGATCGCCGCGCAGGGCCGTGCCGGATTTCGTGTCACGTTCGGCCGGCGCACGCGGCTGGCTTAACAAGCGGTGCCCTGACAATGGAGTCTTGATTCGAGGGCGAAGCTCGGTGTAATCGGTGTGTCGATCGCAATCGGACTGGTGGTGTTCGGTTCAGTATTTCAAGGCCGAGTCGATGCGCGCCAGCAACTCGTCCGCTGAAAACGGCTTGGTGAGGTAGTCGTTGGCGCCCGCGGCTAAGGCGATGCTTTTCGAGTGCGCATGATTGGCCGGGACCATGATGTAGCGGTCCGTCCGGTTTGCTTCCTGATCGATGATGGTGAGCATCTCTCGCTTTTGCGGCCGCGGCAGGTGTCTGCGCGGCCGCGCCTTGCTATTTCCGCTCTGCGGCGGCGATGCGGGCTTTTGCCAGAGCGACGGCTTCCAGCGCCTCGGAAGAAGCTTGGCCGGTGGATGCGGCTTGCAATTCTAACTGGGCGCGCTCGAGATCGGCGCGGGCGCGCGCCACGTCGATATCTTCGGCGCGCTCGGCTATGGTGGCGAGCACGCGCACCTGGCCGGGAAGCACTTCCACCATGCCGCCTTGCACGGCCAGGAAACGGCGCGCTGCGCCGGAGGCGTAACTCAGCGTTCCGGCGCCGAGCAAGCTGAGCAGCGGGGCGTGACCCGGCAGAATCCCCAGGTAGCCGTCCTCGCCCGGCACCTGCACGTCGGTGACCTGCTCGCTCACCATCGCGCGCTCCGGCGTGACCACTTCGAGTTCGATCCGCTGCGTCATCTCAGGCCTTCTTCAATTCTTCAGCGCGCTCCAAAACCTCTTCGATGGGCCCTTGCATGTAGAACGCCTGCTCGGGCAGGTCGTCATGCTTGCCTTCGGCGATTTCGCGGAAGCCTTTTACCGTGTCTTCCAGCTTCACGTATTTGCCTTTGAAGCCGGTGAACTGTTCGGCAACGTGGAAGGGCTGGGAGAGGAAGCGCTGGATTTTGCGGGCGCGCGCGACGGTGAGCTTGTCTTCGTCGGAAAGCTCGTCGATGCCCAGAATGGCGATGATATCCTGCAGGTCCTTGTAGCGCTGCAGGATGCCCTTCACCATTTGGGCGCATGTGTAGTGATCCTGGCCGATGATCTTCGGGTCCAGGATGCGCGAGGTGGAAGCCAGCGGATCCACCGCCGGATAAATGCCCAGCGCGGCGATGTCGCGCGACAGGTTGGTGGTGGCGTCCAGGTGCGCGAAGGCGGTGGCGGGAGCCGGGTCCGTGTAATCGTCGGCGGGCACGTAGATGGCTTGCACCGACGTGATGGAGCCTTTCTTGGTGGAAGTGATGCGCTCCTGCAATTCGCCCATTTCGGTGGCCAGGTTGGGCT
The DNA here is from genome assembly GCA_049587755.1 of Bryobacteraceae bacterium. Classification (GTDB taxonomy): domain Bacteria; phylum Acidobacteriota; class Terriglobia; order Bryobacterales; family Bryobacteraceae; genus Bog-375. Next base: position 180,025 of record JBAVEN010000010.1, read on the forward strand.
GGTAGCCGACGGCGGAAGGCATACGGCCGAGCAGCGCCGAAACCTCCGAGCCCGCCTGCGTAAACCGGAAAATGTTGTCGATGAAGAGCAGCACGTCCTGCCCTTCTTGATCGCGGAAGTACTCGGCTACGGTGAGCCCGGTGAGGCCCACCCGCAGGCGCGCGCCGGGCGGCTCGGTCATCTGCCCGTAGATCATGGCGCATTTCGACTTGCGATAGTCCTTGGGATCGATGACGCCCGACTCCTGCATTTCGAGCCACAGGTCGTTGCCTTCCCTCGTGCGCTCCCCTACCCCGGCAAACACCGAAACGCCGCCGTGCTTCTGGGCGATGTTGTTGATCAGCTCCATGATGATGACGGTCTTGCCCACGCCGGCGCCGCCGAACAGGCCGATCTTGCCGCCGCGCAAATAGGGCTCGAGCAGGTCGATCACCTTGATGCCGGTCTCGAACATCTCCAAGCGCGTCGACTGGTCTTCAAACGATGGCGAGGGGCGGTGGATGGGGAAATAAGTCTTGGCATTCACCGGGCCCATTTCGTCCACCGGCTGGCCGATGACGTTGAGCACGCGCCCCAGCGTTTCGGGACCCACCGGCACTTCCACCGGGCGGCCCAGGCTGATGGCTTGCATGCCGCGCACCAAACCTTCGGTGGGCTGCAACGCCACCGTGCGCACACGGCCTTCGCCGATGTGCTGCTGGACCTCGCAAATGATATCGATCGGCTGCGGCACATCGAATCCTTCGCTGATGATGCGGATGGCGGTATAGATGATGGGAATGTGCCCCTCGGGGAACTCGCAGTCCACTGCCGGCCCGGCCACCTGGACTACTTTTCCGATTACGGTTGCGTCGCTTGCCATAGCTTCCTTTTATCCTGCCGCCGCGGCGCCGCTGACCACCTCGATGATTTCCTTGGTGATGCTGGCCTGGCGCACGCGGTTCATAAACAATGTCAGCTTATCGATCATTTCGGCCGCGTTCGAAGTGGCCGCTTCCATGGCGGTCATGCGCGCAGCGTGCTCGGCGGCTGCGGATTCGATCAGCGCGTGAAAGAACTCCATTTCCACGTAACGCGGCAGCAGCACGTCCAGCATTTGGGCGGGCGCCTGCTCGAAAATGTAGTCGGCGGGACCCGCTCCGGCGGGCGACCCGGCCGGCATTTCCACCGGCAGCACCTGCGCCAGCGTGAGCTTCTGCGCCACCACGCTTTTAAATTCGTTGTAGAGGATATAAACCGCGTCGATCTCCGCGCGGCGGTACATGTCCATCGCCCTGCGCGCGATGGCGGCCGTGTCGGCATAAGCTGGTCTGTTGGCCAGGCCGATGGCATCGCCCGCAATAGCGGCGCGGCGTTTGCGGAAGAAGTCGCGGCCCTTGCGGCCAATCAGCTCCAGCTTGACGGCAGCCCGGGGACGCTCCGCCATGAAGCGCTGCGCGCCTTTGATGAGGTTGGTATTGAACGCGCCGGCGAGACCTTTGTCCGCGGTGATGAGCACCAGCAGGATGTTAACCTCCTCGCGGCGCGCCAGCAGTTCGTTCCCCCTGGCCAGATCGTCCCGCGCCGTGGCGGCGGCAACGTTCGCCAGTACGCTTCGCAGCATGCCGCCATAGGGCCGCGACTGGATGACGCGATCCTGCGCGCGGCGCAGCTTGGCCGCCGAAACCATTTTCATGGCCTTGGTGATCTGCTGCGTGTTCTTAACCGAGCGGATGCGCCGCCGGATGTCGATAAGACTAGGCATGCGCGGATTCCGCGGTTTTCTGATCGGCCACGAACCGCGCCTTGAATTCCTCGACGGTGGCCCTCAGCTTGTCGCGCAGTTCGTTGTCCAGGGCCTTCTTGATGCGAATCTCCTCCCACAGCCCCGGTTGCGCGTTATCGATGAAGCGGTAGAGCTCTTCCTCGAATTTGCGGCACTGCTCCACCGGGAGATCGTCCAGGTAGCCCTGCGTGCCGGCGAAGATGATCGCGATCTGCTTCTCCACCGGCAGCGGCTGGTATTGGCCCTGCTTGAGAATCTCCACCAGGTGCTTGCCGCGGTTGAGTTGCGCCAGCGAAGCCTTGTCCAGGTCGCTGCCGAACTGGGCAAACGCCGCCAGATCCCGGTACTGCGCCAGGTCCAGGCGCATGCTGCCGGCGATCTGCTTCATGGCCTTGACCTGCGCGTTGCCGCCCACGCGGCTGACAGAAATGCCCACGTTGATGGCCGGGCGAACGTTGGAATTGAACAGGTCGGACTCCAGGAAGATCTGGCCGTCGGTGATGGAAATGACGTTGGTGGGAATGTAGGCGGAAACATCGCCGGCCTGGGTCTCGATGAACGGCAGGGCGGTGAGCGATCCGCTGCCGTGCGCCGCGTTCAGCTTGGCGGCGCGCTCCAGCAGGCGGCTGTGCAGGTAGAAAACGTCGCCCGGATAGGCTTCGCGCCCCGGCGGCCGCCGCAGCAGCAGGGAGATTTCGCGGTAGGCGGCGGCGTGCTTGGAAAGATCGTCGTAGATGCACAGCGCATGGCGCCCGCTGTCGCGGAAGAATTCGCCCATCGCGCAGCCGGAAAATGGGGCGATGTATTGCATCGGCGCCGGGTCCGACGCGGTGGCCGCCACCACGATGGTGTACGCCATGGCGCCGAAATCTTCCAGCGTCTTCACCACCTGCGCCACCGTCGAGCGCTTCTGGCCGATCGCGACATAGATGCAAATCATGTCGCCGCCCTTTTGGTTGATGATGGCGTCGAGCGCAATCGCCGTCTTGCCGGTCTGCCGGTCGCCGATGATCAGCTCGCGCTGCCCGCGGCCGATCGGGATCATGGCGTCGATGGCCTTGATGCCGGTCTGCATCGGCTCCTTCACCGGCTGGCGCGCCACCACGCCGGGCGCCAGGCGCTCCACGGGGTTGAATTGCGAGGTGTGAATCGGGCCCTTGTCATCGATCGGCTGGCCGAGCGCGTCCACCACGCGGCCGATCAAAGCGTCGCCCACCGGCACCGACATGATGCGCCGCGTGCGCCGCACCTCGTCGCCTTCCTTGATCTCCGTGTAATCGCCCAGCAGCACCGAGCCCACCTGGTCCTCTTCCAAATTCATGGCGATGCCCGCCACATCGTGAGGGAACTCGATCAGCTCGCCGGCCATCACCTTTTCCAGGCCGTGAATCCTGGCGATGCCATCGCCCACCGAAATCACCGAGCCTACCTCGGAAACGTCGACCGCGGTTTCGTAATTCTCAATCTCCTGGCGGAGAATGCTGGTAATCTCGTCCGCTCGAATCTGCGCCATATACTTTTCCGTTACGATGAACTTTCCGCGCTGAGCCGCCGCTCCAGAACCTGCAACTGGCCGCGCACCGAGCCGTCATACACCGTGGAGCCGATGCGCGCCACCACGCCGCCGATGAGCGCGGGATCGACGGCGAACTGCGCGCGAAGGCGTTTCTGGCTGGCCTTCTCGAGCGCCGCGGTAAGCGCTGCGCGCTGTCCTTCGCTCAGCTCTCGCGCCGAAGCCACTTGGGCCCGGGCGAACCCCAGACGCTCGTCGAGTACCTGCTCGAAGGCGTTGACCACATCGCTGAACGCAGCAATGCGGCGATGATCGATCAGCACAAACAGAAGATTGCGCGTGATGCGCGAGAGCCCCAGAATGTCCGCTACCCGGCCGACCACCGCCCGCTTGCGTCCCGGCGGCACCGCGGGGGTGATGAGGGCGTTGCGCAGCTCGGCCGAGCGAAGCGCGCTTTCGAAGGTGCGCAGCTCGGCAACCGCGTTCTGCGGAGCCAGCGCGGACCCGGCGGCGGTGACTACATCGGCAAGAGCGTTGGCGTATCGCGTGGCTGCGGCTGAAACAGGCATGGTGGCTCAGTTTCCCGTGGCGGGTGGATGGAGACCGCGCGCGAAGCCTCCCACCAGCCGGTCTTCGGCGTCCGCGTCCATCCGCGCCCGGACTTTCTGCTCCGCCAGCTCCACCGCCAGCCGCGCGGCGTAGCGTTGCAATTCGAGACGCGCGGCTTTCTGCGCCGCCCAGATTTCCTGTTCGCCGTTGGCCCCAATCTTGGCGATCTCCGCGGCGGTGCGCTGCGCGTAGCGCTCGGTTTCGGCGGCGGATTCCTTCTGCGATTCGGCGCGCAAGGCGGCGATTTCCGCGTCCAGGCTGGCCAGGCGGCGGTCCACTTCGGCAGTGCGGGCTTCTGCGTCCTTAACAGCGCGCTCCGATTCCGCCAAGTCCTGACGGATTCCCGCCGCGCGCGCCGCGTAATAGGGGCCGGCGTATTTGCGGATCAGGTAGCCCAGTCCGCCGGCCAAAAGCAGGAAGTTGGCCCACTCCCAGATTTTGAGATTGCCCTCCGCGGGCCCTGCAGCTTCCTTCTTGGCGGGCTCCGCCGCCAGCGCCGCGCCGGGCAGGCCGGCCGTCAGAACCGCCAACCAAACCGCGAGCAGCAGGCGTTTCATGCCGCGCTCCGGCGCAGGATGGAATCCGCGATCTGGCCGGCCAGCGAGTCGCTGGCGGCGGCCAGTTCCTGCTTCAGGATTTCCCCATCCTGCGCGAGTTGCCGTTGTGCTTCGCGAACTAGCTGCTCGGCGCGCTGCCGCGCCGCAAGCAGCTCGGCGGCGTGGTGTTCTGAAAGTTGCCGGTGCGCCTGCTCCTGCGCCTGGTAGACTTCGCCGCGCGCCGCCCGCAAGGCGGCTTCATATTGCGCGGTCTTTGCCGCGGCACGCTCCAGGGCTTCGGCGGCCCGCTTGCGCGCTCCTTCGGTCGAATCGTAGCGCTGCTGCAGCACCTTCTCCAGGGGCTTGTAATACATGTACTTCAGATAGAAGGTGAGCACCACCACCAGCAGGAAGGTGGGCACCGCCTGCAGCATGAGCCGCCCTAAGGCTGCGAGCATTTCATCCATGGGAAATGGGGGAGAGAGACCTTTAATTAAGGCCCAGAGTAGCATCAGGCGGAAAGGGCAGTCAACCGCACAAACCAGCGCTTATTGCCCGCCGCGGCCGGCGCCGGCAGGCCTCCGGTAGACATCGAACTTTGCCGCGGTCGTTCACGTACTATGTACTTACATGGCCTCACGCGCACCGGCTGCCGCCAGCCCAATCCCGTTACAAATTGACTCCGTGGTGAAGCGCTTCGGTGAGGTTACCGCCGTCGCCGGCATTTCGCTCGAAGTCCGTGATCGCGCCTGCCTTGGTTTGCTCGGCCCCAACGGCGCCGGCAAAACCACGCTGATTCGCAGCATCGTCGGCCGCGTCCGTCCCGATTCCGGCACGGTGCGCGTGTTTGGCCAGCCGGCCAGCTCTCCGGCGGCGCGGAAAGAGCTGGGTTGGGTGCCCCAGGATCTGGCGCTGTACCCGCTGCTCACTGCCCGCGAGAATCTGGACGCTTTCGGCCGTTACCAGGGATTGCGCGGCAAGCCTCTGCGCGAGGCCATCCAGTGGTGCCTCGAATGGGCCTCTCTCGCCGATCGCGCCGATTCCATCACTAAGACCCTGTCCGGCGGTATGCGTCGGCGCCTCAACATGGCAGCCGGGCTGATCCACCGCCCGCGCATCGTGCTGCTCGATGAGCCGACCGTCGGCGTCGATCCGCAGTCGCGCAATCACATTTTCGAAATGGTCGAAGCTCTCCGCGCAGAAGGCGCCACTGTGATCTACACCACGCATTACATGGAAGAGGCCGAGCGCCTGTGCGATAGTGTCGCCATCGTGGATCATGGCCGGATCATCGCCCAAGGATCCAAGGACGAGCTGGTGGCGCAGTCCTTCGGCACCCGCAGCGATGTTCTCATGCGTCTCGATGGCGCTTCCCCCAACGCTGCGGCGTGGACGGCCGCCCGCGGCGGAACGCTCCAGGACGGCGTCGCGCATTTTCCGGTTGACCGCCCCTCCGATATCGCATCGCTGTTGGAAGCGGCCTCAAGCGGCGGCCTCAACGTCATCGACCTGGTGCTGCGCCGGCCCAATCTGGAATCCGTATTCCTGCAACTCACCGGAAGGGACCTGCGCCAATGATCGGCACCATCGTCCGCAACGGCTTCCGCGCCCTCCGCCGCGACCGCGGCGCGATGATTCTTTCCTTCGTTCTGCCGGTCGCGTTCTTCAGTATTTTCGCCATTGTTTTCGGCGGCATGAACGGCAATTCCACGCCACGCGTCAACGTCCTGGTGGTGGACCAGGATCGCAGCGCAACCTCCGAACGCCTGGTCCGCGGTCTGCAACAGGAGACCGCGCTGGTCGTAGCTACCCGCCCTGAAGCCAAAGAAGGCCAGCCTCCGCCGTCAGATTACACCGCCGTCACTGCGGAAGCCGCCGTCAAACAGGGCACCGCTCCGGTCGCGCTCATTATTCCGGCGGGCTTTGGCGCCAATCCTGTCTCCTTCACGCCCGCTGCGGGCCGTAAATCGATCCGGATCCTCCACGACAGTTCCAACCCGGTGGCCCCACAGGTAGTCGCCGGCCTGCTGCAAAAAGTCGTGATGACCTCTTTGCCGGACTCCATGGCGGACGTCGGGATGCGGTACTTTGCTCAGGCCAGCGGCGGACTGACGCCGCAACAGCGGCAGAGTGTCGAATCGAGTCTTTCGCAGCTACGCGACCTGGCCGCGCGGCGCAGTCTGCAAGGAGACACCGCGGCCAAGGCCACTGGCAACAGCTTCGGCGGGCTTGTGCCGGTCGAAATGCAAGACGTGGTCGGCGAGAATAAGCGCAACCCTATGATCGCGTTTTACGCGGCGGGCATCGGCGTCATGTTTCTGCTGTTCACCGCCAGCGCCGCCGGAGGCACCCTGCTCGACGAAGCCGAAAGCGGTGCGCTCGATCGTATCCTCAGCGCCCGTGTAAGTATGACCACGCTGCTGGCCGGTAAATTGACTTATAGCATGCTTCTGGCCTGCTGCCAGCTCACACTTATGTTCTTATGGGGTGCGGCGGTCTTTCACCTCGACCTGTTCACGCACTTACCCGGATTCATTGTGATGACCGTGGCTACTTCATTCACAGTGGCGGCATTCGGGATGCTGCTGGCCAGCGTTTCTCATACCCGCGCACAGCAGGCCGCCGTCGCCACCCTGATCATCCTCACCATGTCGGCCATTGGCGGCAGCATGTTCCCGCGCTTCCTCATGCCCGAAACCATGAAGAAAGTGGGCCTGCTTACCTTCAACGCCTGGGCTATCGACGGCTATACCAAGGTCTTCTGGCGCGACGAGCCGGTATCGCACCTCGCCCCACAGGTGGCCGTCCTGCTTGCCTCCGGCATGCTCCTTTTCCTGATCGCGCGCCATTTCGCCCGCCGTTGGGAATCGGTGTGAGTAACAGGGTTCGCAGGTGAGACGGCTCACGCCGCCGTCAACAAGCCGTGCCGTTGCATTGCTGGGGCGGGTCTAGCGGGAGACGACTCGCGGCGAACCGAATCAACCACTTGCAAGATGGGCTTCTGGTGAGCCTGCCAGTCGCAGCGAGCGGTGCCGGGTAACACAGTGCAGAGAGTCTGGCGGTCACGAAATCATATTTCTTGTAACTCACAGCAGACATGCATAGCCATAGTGCCGAACTGTTCAACACTTTTGATCTAACTCAACAAACTCGCAAAATGGTACTTGACAGCTCATTGGGGGGGATAATAATAGCCATTTCATAGGTACTAATTCAATTCGTAAATACTAATCCGTTTGTAACCGAACTCGGTGTAGTTCTTGTCGCCCCTTGGCACGCTTCCTGCCACGGCGCAGACCACTTATGCCAGCCCCGGGATCATGGTGGGAGCGCAGGACCCGATGATGGGTTTTCCGGCTGGTTTGAAGTTCCTGCCCTACGGCTATTTCCGCAACATTAGCGGGCAGCCGATGAAGTTGTCGGGGCAAATTTTCTACGCTAAGGGTGGACAAAGCGCGTCCCTGCCGTTACCGGATACGATCCTTGCGGCGCATTCGTCTCTGTCCCTGCCGTTGCAGACTATGATTCAAGGGCTCGGACTCAACGGGGCAATTACTCTCGTGTTTTCCTATTCCGGCCAGGGGGGTGCGCTGTTGGCCTCTACCGGGTCGGTGGATACGAGCGGCAATTACGTGTTCGCCGTTCCGGCACACCCATCCGGCCAGAGTGCGGGTAAGACCTCGACTTTTTGGACGACGGCAGGCGGCTTCGATACAATGTACTCCATCTGGAATCCGGCGAGCCAGGCGCAACCGTTGCTGGCGACGTTCCAGTTGGGTAACGGCCAGACGTATATCTATCCAGTGACTGTGCCTGCCTCCGGGACGGCGATGATCGATCTCAAGGAAATCGCCGAGATGGGCGCGCCGGACATCAACGGCAACAAGCTGCCGGTGTCGGTGACGCAGGGCCGGATCTCCTTCTCGTCCGCGAGCGGAAAACCCGCCGATCCGATGAACGTGGTGGTCAGCGGCGGCATTTACAATCCGACCAAGGCAGTGTGCGGGTATACGTGTGAAACATGCGACGGCTGCACGGAATTCACGCTAGTGCCGAGCCCGGGCGAAGGGACAGTGGGCGTGCTCATGCAGTATTACGCGCAGTGTCCATGGACCACTGGCGTGTTGCAGGACTACACTGGTTCGTCCAGTTGGTCGGATGAACCCGTTATTATTAGTTTTGAGAGCCCCGGCCTGGGAGATCCGCAGGATCCGGGATCGACAACGGTGTCCGCCCAATGGCCATTAGCTCCGATAAGCATGGGCCAGATCTGCACATCCCCGCCGCTTCCGAACTGCCAGTATGTATCGCCGGTGGTGGAAGCGCCGACAGAGGTGAATCCTTCAGTGACTATCCAGGTCCAGAACGGCTTCGTCGGTTCCACTGGGAATGCCCTTGTTGTAATGGGTAACAGCGGCCTGACTTCAACCGCGATAACCGCGCAGGGGAGTCCGGCCGGCGGCTCCGTCAGTTGGACCGTCGGGCCTAATCTCCAAATAAATGGCGCGAATTCCATCAACGCCTCTCTCACTGGCACTGGCCCGAGCGCGAGCTACGGCGACACGTGGGTCCAGGTCACATATACAGTCAACGGGCAGTCCGCATCAGCCAGCACAAGGTGCTCGGTGCTCAATCCAACGACCCTCCAGGTCGCCGGCCCCCTTGGGGGAAGTCAGACCACCACAGCGTACCAGTCGGGCCTAAACGTCGGCTATGTCACCACCGTGATCTATTACGTGTGGGATCAAATGTCGAACGAGATCTCGCTCCCGGGGATAACGCTAACCGAGGTGCTGGCAACAACCAGCAATCCCTTTGGGGTGGAGTTTATTCCGCCGGACAATACGGCTAACACAGAGACCTCCAACTCCAACGGTGCCATGCAAGACCTTCTGTACGCCTACACCTCAAACGGCAAGGGCTTGCCCAGCGGCTTCTCGGCTTCCCGGGCGCAGAGCCTTACGGCGAACGGATATGCGTTTAGCCCAGTTCAGCAGCAGCAGTATACACAGGCTTTCGCAACGGTCGCGACGGGGGTTCTAAGCCGATGAAGAAGCGGGCCGGTGGCATTTGTGCAGTATTGGTTCTAACGCTGTCCAACCTTATCGGCGCCGCCGAGCAACGGGATGCCGAGGCGTGGCAAATCTTACATGGTGCCCTTGAAGCCGGCGGCCCAAGGGCAGCGGAGGTTCTGCCTCTGCTCGGGGCAATGCGGGGGGAGGAACCCAGGAGAATACTGGAGGGGATATTCAAGGGCAAGAATGGGATAGACATCTCGTCCGCAGCGAGCGGGCTCTCCCCCGCTCAATGCGCCGCTTTCCTGCCGTTACTCAAGCAGGCAGCCTTGGACCCGGCGATTGAGTCGAGGACGAAGCTGGGCGTGTTGGGCGCGATCGCAAGAACTGGCACTCCAGAGGCGGCGCAAGCTTTGATTGGGATCGCGAATGATGAGCCGGAACCCATCATCGCAGGGGCGGCGTTCGGGGTCCTCGGAGAGATGGGGCCGGTTGCGGAAGATGTGCTCGTTAAGGAAGTGGAGGCAGGACCCTCCGCTTGGCATAGGGAGACGGCGACCTGGGTGCTGGTGCGGGGCTTTGGGCCGCGACGCTCAGGCGCAGCATTCCGGGTCGCGCTTCACGATCCCGATTGGAAGGTGCGCTTTGCCGGGGCGATGGGCCTCGCCCGATCAGGATCGCCGGAGGGCCAGGGCGAGCTGGAGAAGGTCGCCCACGGAAACGACCTGGTTTATCGCGTGGAAGCGTTGGCGGCTCTTACGGCATTGGGCGTGTCCCAATCTGCTTCTGAACTAAGAGGAGTGCTGACTGGAACGGACCGGGCAGCAAGCCTAAAAGCCGTGTCCGCCATAGTTGGGATAGGAGGAGAGAAGCTAAAGGCCCTCGTGTTCGATCTCGGGCTGGAGAGAAAGCCGGAGTTCGAGACCATAATCGCGGGGGAATTGCTGGATCCGGGCGATCCTCGCGACGCGGTCGTCTTGACGAAGATGCTCGATGATGGGGACGAGATCTCGCGAATTGTAGCAGCGGAGCGCCTCTTCAAAGGGCACCCTACAGCCCAAGCCAGGAATGTGATTGTGCGAGCGCTCCAAAGCGGAAATGCGCAGGCGCGCCAAGTCGCCGTAGATTTCGCCACCGGCGAACCTTCGCTTTGGCCGGATCTTGGGAACTTCCTTGCAGCCGTCGACCCTGCGGTGCGGGAAGCCGCGATTGCGGCTGCTGGAAAGCTGCGAAGGCGAAAGGACGTTACACTCCTGACTCAGTACCTGCGAGACGAATCGCCCGGTATTTCTTTGGCGGCGGCGCGATCCCTTGCAGCGGTCGACCCAGTTGCGGCCCAAACAGCGTTTCAAGATGGTCTTAAATCCGACGTTTGGTACGTGAGGGTTCATTGCGCAGCGATGCTTCTTTCGCATCGAGGTGAGTAGGAACCCCCTCTCAGCGGCGCCGCAAGGCTCGACCTCAAGCTCGTGCACCGCCAACGGCAGTCCGGCCGGCGGGACGCACTCCTGGAGCGCCTCAAAATCGGCGATCCGGGCCACCTTGCTGATAACGATGACCCGGCCCGAGGGACGGCAGGCGGAACATGCTGCCTGCGCTGCGTCTCCGCCCGCGGGGTGCCACGCGTTGACGCTGCGCTCAGTCGGTATGGCTGCTTCCATCTGCGTTCGGAGCGCGAACCCAGACTAAGTGGGCCGTTTTGTAAATATGGCTGGCGGCGGCCGAGCGCTTCGCGGATGGCGCCGGGCCGGGCATGCCCGGCCCTACAACCGCCGCGGAGAGCTATTGCCTTTCCAGGCTGGCTCTGGCTATCGCTTCTTCGCCCCATTGGAATGGCGCGTCGCCCGAGAGTTGAAGGAAGAGCTTGTAATTCGCCTGGGCCGCATCCGCCCGGCCCTGCTTTTCGGCCAACTGGCCGCGCAGGAAGAACAGGCGCGGGAACCAGCAGGAGGCGAACGCGTCGATGCCGGTGGGCGGTGGAATCGGATTGAGAGCGAGTAGCGGCGCCGCCTGCGCGGTCTGCCCGGTCTCGAGGTAGGCCCAAGCCAGCAGCACCGGCATTTCCGGATTGGTGGGCTTGGAATTCTCGTAGGCGCGCCGCAGCGCCGGCGCCGCCGCGTCAAACTGTTTTCCGAGCAGCAGGGCCTGGCCGAGCGCAAAATCGCGCATCGTTGCCTGTTCGGGACGCGGCGCAAGCTTTTCCGCGCGCGCGGCCCACTCGTCCGGGCTCGCGGGCGGACCAGCCAGGAAGCCGGCCAGCGCGGCGGCCTGCACGGTTGCCAAGGCTGCCCGGGCGTGCGCTTGCGCCGCCGCGCGATCGCCCAGGTATAGGCTCCAAATCGCCAGTTGCGCGTGGGCCTGCACGGCGAGGCTGCGCGCCACAGGGTCCGCTTCGCGGCGGGCAATGGCTTCCAGATCCCCACATCCTTCCCGCCGCCGGCCGCTCAGGAAGCGCCACTGGCCGCGGTAGAGGTCCGCCGCCGGGTCCCCAGCCGCGAAGCGCGCCTGGACGTATTTCTCCGACAGGCCGCCGGCGCCGGCCACGTCCCCAGTCATCAGGCGCGCCATTGCCGCCTTAAGCCAATCGCCGCCATTCTGGAAATGCGGATCGCGCTTCGCCGCTTGCACGTAGAACGCCTCGGCTTCCCGTAGATGTCCGGTCAGCAACTGCACGTCGCCCAGCGAATCGAACGTGTTGGGATCGGAGGGCCGTAGCGTCTGGCAGCGGCGCAAGTCCGCCAGCGCCTCGTCCGGATGGCCGGCGAAAGCTGCCGCGTAGGCAGCCTGGTTGAGCGCCGCAACTTGGGTGGGATCGAGTTCCGCCACCTTGCGGAAGGCCGCTTGCGCCGCGCTGTAATGGCGGCGGGAAAAAGCAAAATCGCCGAGCGCCAGCCACGCCTCCGGATTCGCTGGCTCGGCCGCAGCCACGGTGGCCAGCGCCTGCTGCCGCGCAGCCGCCTGGTTTTCCAGCGTGGCCACCTCCAGCCGCAGCCGGGCCTGCTCGATGGCTGGCATCCCGGCCGCGAGAGCCATCGCCCGGTTGAGACAAGCCAGCGCGCCGTCGCGATCGCCACGTTGCGCCATCAGGCCAGCCAGCAGGCGCGCGGCGGGGCCGAACGCCGGATCGGCATCGTGTGCCGCTTGCGCCAGCGATTCCGCCCCGGCGGGGCCGGCGGCATCGAGCGCGTCGATGTAAGCGCGCAGCGCAGCCTCGCTACGCGTGGGGTAACCGGATGCGTGGGGAGAAATCTGCCGCGCCAGCGCGGCCCCCGCTGCCAGAACTTCGCCGGCATCGCCTTCCGCAGTCAGCTCAGCAACACTCCGGCCGGTGCGCGGATCGGCCAGGCTCAGGTGCGCTTCCAGCCGGCCATTGCGAATGGCGTAGTCGCCATAACCGATGCGCGAGGCGCCGAGCGACAGCGCCGCCGCCCGGCCGGCGGAGATGCCGGGTGCCATCACCGGCCTCGCGCCCAGCGCACGGTCCATCGCCAACAATCGCGAGCTCGGAATGGCGTATAGTTCGGACGCCCCGGCCAGTTCTGTGTCCAGAATCTCCTGGAGGGCGCGGCCCACCCAATCGGCGGCCGGATCGGAGCCCAGGTTCTCGAACCGCAACACCGCCAGCCGCTGGGCGCCCGCCGGCGCCTGATGGCGCGCGCAGCCGAGTTGCGTCAGCAGAAGCGCCGCCAGGGCAAGCCAAAAATTCAGCCGCCGAAGCGTCGCGGCCCGCACAGGCGCCCTCATAGGGCAATTCTGGCGGCCCCAGGGCGGGGCCCTGGTCTCCGTCCCGTCTGCCGCCAGTGTCTAAAGAGCACGCGGCATCCGCGCCATCAGCTCCTTGAATTCCGGCAAGTCCTTCAAGGTGGCGAAATCCGGCTCCTCGTCCAGGCTCTTCTTTTCTTTGAACCCTTCTTCGAGCGCCTTGCGGAGGTATTGGATGGCCACGTCGTTCTGTCCGGCTTTCGCGAACACCTTGGCCAGGTAGAAGTGGTATTTGGCGCGCTCCTCGATGCTGGTCTCTTCCAGAATCTGCCCCACGCCGCCGTGCTGCTGGAACACTTCCGGGTCCAGCCGCAGGGCGGTCTGGAAGCAGTCGTACCCGCGCGTGTAGTCCTTACGGTTGAACCATGCCCTGCCCAGGTTCTCGTAAACAATGGCGGAACGACGCTCGCCGGGCGCGGTCTTCAGCGCGCGGTTGTACCAGTTGATGGCGCGGCGGTAACTCTTCCGGGCATAGTAAATGGTGCCGAGGTTGTTCAGCGCCTCCATGTAATCCGGCTTCAGCTTGATGGCGCGCTCGTAAGCCTTGCGCGCATTGTCGAGCTGGTCTAACTGCTGGTAGGCGATGCCCAGCTTATTCTGCACCACCGCATTTTGCGGAGAGGCTTCGCGGTAGGTTTCGATGGCCTCGCGGAATTTCTTCTCGACCATGAATACATCGCCGCGGGTTTCATCGGACAGTGTGGGCGCTGGCGGCTTGGCTACCGGGTTGGATGCGTCCGGCATCGACTGAGCCGGCGCCGAAAGGGAACTCAAGGCGGCTGCAAGAAGCAGGCCCGCCGGCAGGATCAGCATATGTGACTGACTCCCCTACCCTTATTTGAACACACCCAGCAGGCGGCGCAAGATACTCTTCTTTTCCTCCGGTTTGCGTGTGTCCTGGCCTTTCGCCGGACCGGGTGGGGGCTGCGCGGCTGCCGCCGAAGCCTGACGCGCGGCGCGCCGTGCCACCGCCGCCGGTGCCGGCGCCGCGGGCGAGCCGCCGTTGGCAGGGGTGTCAGCGGACGCAACCGGGTTCCCGCTCCCGGTGTCCCAGCCGGCCACGTTGGTAACGCCGGTCCGGCCGCCGTGGAGCGGGCAGGTGCCCACCGGCTCTGTGCCGGCAATGTACACTTCGGTCTCCGTCTTCGGGCAGGCGGGTGTGGCCGGCATCCCCGATTGCGGATCGATCTCCACGCTCACCACCCCCTCCGGCGCGGTGAATTCCTTGGCGTCGCGGTACTCGCGGTAATCGAGCGCGCGTTTCATGAACTCCGCCCAGATCGGCGCCGCCGATTTCGCCCCTTCCAGGTCCAGGTCGCGATTGTCGTCAAACCCGACCCACACCACGCAAAGCAGCTCGGACGTGTAGCCGGCGAACCAGCCATCGCGCGAGGTGCCGGTCTTGCCCGCCGCCGGCGCCAGGAATCCGCGGCTGCGCACACCCGCTGCCGTGCCGCTGCGCAGCACTTCCTCCATCAGGTCGGTCATCATGTACGCGATGCGCGGATCGAGCACCGCCTTTTGTTCCGTTGTGCTCTTGTAGATCACCTCGCCTTTGTCCGTGCGCACCATGTTGAGGAAGCTCGGCTTCACGTAGGTGCCCTGGTTGGCGAACATGGTGTAGGCGCCAGCCGCCTCCAGCGGCGTGATCTCATACGCGCCCAGCGCCACCGCCGGAGTCGGGTGAATGCGATAGTTCATCCCCGCGCGATTGGCCATCGCCACCACCGCGTCAAACCCCACCATCTCTCCTACCTTCACCGTGGCCACGTTGAGCGAATGCGCCAGCGCCTCGCGCAGCGTCACCCGGCCGTGGAACTCGTTGGCGAAGTTGGCGGGCGCGTAAGGTTTGCCGTCGAACCAGAAGGTGGTGGGCTCATCGTCCACCATCGTGCTCGGCGTGATCACGCGCGGAGCGCCCTCCACTGCCGTATCCAGCGCCGCGGCATACACAAACGGTTTGAAGATCGAGCCCGGCTGCCGCTTGGCGAGCACGTGATTCAACTGGCTGATGCCATAATTCCGGCCTCCGACCAGCGCCCTCACTTCGCCGGTGTGCGGATCCAGTGCCACCAGCGCCACCTGCGGTTCCGGCGGCGTCTGGCCGCGGAAACGCCACTGCCGCTTGATCTGGGCGTCCACGTTCTGCATCCCCAGGCGGACCGCTTCCGCCGCCGCCCGCTGCAGCCGCATGTCGAGCGTGGTGTAAAGGCGGAAGGCATTGTTCTGGAAATCGGTATCGAGGAACTTGGCCTGCACCACGTCGTTCACCATATCGACGAAGTACGGCGCTTCCTGCGACTGCGCCGCGCCCTTCGGGGCGACGATCGGCGCATCCAACGCCAGCGCGTAATCGCGGTCGTTCACGTAACCGTTCTGCCGCATCATGCCCAGCACCAGGTTGCGCCGGTCCTTCACCCGGTCCGGGTGGCGATAAGGATCGTAGTGCGCCGGGTTCTGAATCATTCCGGCCAGCTCCGCCGCCTCCGGCAACGTGATCTGGCTGAGATCCTTGCCTAAGAACGCTTCCGACGCCTCGCCGAATCCGTGGATGCGGAACGTGCCGCGCGACCCCAGGTAGATATCATTGGCGTAGTCTTCGAAGATCTGCTCCTTCGAGAGCCGCTGCTCCAGCTCGAGCGTGATCACCATCTCGGCCAGCTTCCGCTTCCAGCGTTTGTCCTGGTCCAGCCACAACATGCGCGCCAACTGCTGGCTCAGTGTGGACGCCCCCTGCTCCTTCCTCCCCTGCCTCAGATCCACGTACGCGGCTTTGAGGATGCGCGAAGGGTCGAAACCCGCGTGTTGAAAAAAGTGCTTGTCCTCGGCCGAGGTCACCGCGTCCACCAGCACCCGGGGAATGTCGGCGAACTTCACGATGCGCCGCTTCTCGCGGTTGGGACCGGAGAGGCTGGTGATGAGCTGCGGTTCCAGCCGGTATTCGTTGCGGTATGTATTGTCTTGCAGGGAAATGATGGAGGAAATGTGCCCGTGCGCGAACTTGATCAGCCCGGCCTCCTGGTCGAAATACGAATCCGGCCCGGGAAAAATCTCGATCGCGTTCGGATGCAGTTGGTAGTAGCCGTCCGGGTTGGACCGCGATTCGCCGTAGCCGCTGCGGCGCAGGTCGGCCGCGATGTCGTCCGGCGTCAGCGCGTCTCCCACCGCTACCGATTGCGGCGCGGCGTAAATCTTGGTCGTGTTGGCAAACGGCCCCAGCCGCAGCTTCTCATCCATCAACTGCGCGTACTTCGAGTAGTAGTGAATGAAAACGCCCAGCGCCACAATGGAAAATAAGGATGCGCCGATCACCAACCAGCGGCCCACTGGCCCTAGGAAGAACCGCGCCAGTCCCGCGCCCCGCGGGATCCGGACCTTCATTTCTTTTTTGGCCACTTGTATCAATTGTCTCATGAAGTCAAAGAAGCTCTCGAAATTGCCACACCTCGAACGCTGCTTCGCCTCCATTCGATACCAGCACGCCGCCTTCCATCCACCGTTTTCGGACCGCAGGCCAGCCTTTTCAACAGCTTCATGGTGTCAGCGTCAGACGGCGCGTGTGGGTTTTGACGCAGTGCGATCCGCCGTGGGGGCCGGGGATGCCCGGCTCGCGGAGTTGCTACGTTTCCAAGCACGCGTGGATATGATTAGCGGCCCTATGGGCGGCGAAACGAGGGTTCTGTTCCCGTTGTCGATCAGGCGGCCACCTGGAGGCATGGGCGTCTTCTGTTTACGCTCGGCCCGGCGTCACGCGGGATATCCAGGGCGCAGCCCGTGGCTAGCTTTTTTTGTATCGGGGCACGGCTTCAGCCGGGCCGCAAAGTGTAGTAAGGAATCGGGCTCTAGCCCCTGGTGCCCGGCCCGGCGCTGCGTGGCCTGAGGCCACCTTTTGCGGATCCGTGCCCGGGCGGCTTATTCCTTGCCGTCTCGCTCGCTGGAAGCGCTCAGCTCATCCCAGAAATCGTCCGAATGGGCGGTCCATTCCGGGTTGGACAAGCCGGTAATCTGCAGTTCTTCTTCCTTGAGCGTGCCGTGCCCGTACGCGCAGATGTATTCGATCCGCGGCCGCCCGAATTGCAGCATGTCTCCCCACGAGCCCGTCTCGACCGGCATCCGCAAACGGCGCAGGCAAGTGCGGCAGCGGTGGCGTTGATCCCAGACGATGAGATACAGCGTTCCCGCGGCCAGCAGAAACCAGCCCATCAATACCGCGATGCACAGCAGCTTCAGGCTGCCGCTTCGTAACGGATCGTTCGGGTACGGATCGGGGAAAAGCCTGGAGATCCATTCCAGCAGCCCATAGAGCGCCGCGGCGCCAGCCGCCAGCTTCGCACACAGGTAGCCCCAATACCGCATACCGATTTAGACACCACCTCCCTGCTTTCAGTTTCAACCGGCGGCCTTAAGTAAGCAAGCCCACGTCTTGAACTTGACACTGGCTGCGGTCCGTCCTTACGCTGAAGGCACTTCCATGCACTCGAACCGTCTGGCCCTGGAGAAAAGTCCGTACCTGCTGCAGCACGCTCACAATCCGGTGGATTGGTACGCTTGGGGAGCGGAGGCATTCGCCAAGGCGCGCGCCGAGGACAAGCCCATCTTTCTTTCGATCGGTTACTCCACCTGCCACTGGTGCCACGTGATGGAGCGGGAGTCGTTCGAAAATGAGTCGATCGCCGCCCAGCTCAATCGCGACTTCGTGTCGATCAAAGTGGATCGCGAGGAGCGCCCCGATGTCGACCGCATCTATATGGCCTTCGTGCAGGCCGTCACCGGCGGCGGGGGCTGGCCGATGTCGGTCTGGCTGACGCCCGAGTTGCAGCCCTTTTTTGGCGGCACTTACTTTCCGCTGGAAGACCGCTGGGGCCACGCCGGCTTCTCGAATGTTCTCACCCAGATCGCGCAGGCCTGGCGCGGCGACCGCCAACGCATCGCCGAATCGGCGCGCGAAGCGGTGTCGCAGCTCGAAAAAAGCGCTGCCTTCGACGGCCCGAGTCCCGGCAGCCGCCCGGCCGTCGACTATCCCGTGCTCGATAGCGGCTTCTTCGTCTTCCGCCGCACTTACGATTCCGAAATGGGCGGCTTCGGCCAGGCGCCCAAATTCCCGCGGCCCGCCGTCTTCGAGTTCCTGCTGCGCTACCATGCCCGCACCGGCAACCGCGAGGCGCTCGAGATGACGCTGCAGACCCTGCGCAAGATGGCCGAGGGCGGCCTGCACGATCAACTCGGCGGCGGGTTCCATCGCTATTCGGTGGACGAGCGCTGGTTCGTGCCGCATTTCGAAAAAATGCTCTACGACCAGGCGCAACTCGCCACCACCTATCTCGAAGCCTTCCAAATTACCGGCGACCATTCCTTCGCCCAGACCGCGCGCCGCATCTTCGATTACGTGCTGCGCGACATGACTTCGCCGGAGGGCGGCTTCTACTCCGCCGAGGACGCCGACAGTGCCATCAGCCCTGAAGAACCCGCTGTCAAGGGAGAAGGCGCTTTCTATATCTGGTCCGCCGATGAAATCCGCCAGGTGGTCCCCGCGCCTGCCGCCGAATGGTTCGCCTACCGCTATGGCGTGGCAGAGGGTGGCAACGTAGTGAACGACCCGCACGCCGAATTCGCCGGCCGCAACATTCTTTACCAGGCGGCCACCGTGGAAGAAACCGCGGAGCAGTTTGGCCGCCCGCTGGAAGAGGTCCGCGCCGCGCTGGACAAGGCTAAAGCCGCGCTGCTCGCGGCGCGCGCCGCCCGTGTGCGCCCCCACCTGGACGACAAGATCCTCACCGCCTGGAACGGGCTGATGATTTCCGCCTTCGCCCTGGGCGGCACCGTGCTCGAAGAGCCGCGTTACGCCGCGGCCGCGCGCCGCGCCGCGGATTTTACGCTGAGCCGGCTTTTCCAGCCGGAGACCGGCCGCTTGTTGCGCCGCTATCGCGAAGGCGAGGCCGCCATTCCCGCCTTCCTCGAAGACTACGCCCTGTTCACCCAAGCGCTGCTCGATCTCTACGAAGCCCAATTCGACCGCCGCGATCTGGAATGGGCGGTGCGCCTGGCCGAAAAGCAGAGCGCCCTGTTTGAAGACTCCGCCGGCGGCGGATTCTTCCACTCCCCGGCCGGTGATCCCAGCCTCGTGCTGCGCCTCAAGGAAGATTACGATGGCGCCGAGCCAAGCGGCAATTCGATCGCGATTCTCAACTTGCTGCGCCTCGCCCAAGTCACCGGCCGCGCCGGCTTTCGCGCCTCCGCCGAGCGCGCTTTGGCCGCCTTTGCGCCGCGCCTGGCCCACGCTCCGGTGGCCCTGCCGGCCATGCTCACTGCCTGCGAATTCTACCTCGCCGAGCCGCGCCAGATCGTCATCGTCGGCACGCGCGATGCGGCCGGCACGCGCGACCTGCTGCGCGCCTTCCACACCCGCTTTGTGGCCAACCGCATCGTGCTGCTGGTGGATACCGAGGAGACCCGCCGCGCCCTGGCCGCCGCCATCCCCGCCATCGAATTCATGCAGCCCGCCGGCGGCAGCCCCAGCGCCTATGTCTGCCGCAATTACACTTGCCAGTTACCCATCACCGAGGCTGGCCAATTGGCCGAATTGCTACAATAGAAACTCCAACGCCACTTCATACTGGGAGGAATTATGGAAAGACCGGGAGCTACCACCATGCGAGGCAACCCCCTGACTCTGGTCGGGCCGGAACTCAAGCCCGGCGATGCCGCTCCGGACTTCAGCGTGGTCGATGGCAGCCTGAAGCCGGTGACGCTGGCCGATACCGGCGCACACGTCCGCATCGTCAGCGTGGTGCCTTCGCTCGATACCCCGGTGTGCGACGCGCAAACCAAGCGCTTCAATGAGGCCGCGGCTTCCCTGCCCGGCATCGATATTCTGACCGTCAGCATGGACCTGCCTTTCGCGCAAAAGCGCTGGTGCGGCGCCTTCGGCGTGGACAAGGTGAAGATGCTCTCCGATCACAAGGACGCCTCTTTCGGCTCCCACTACGGCACGCTGATTAAGGAACTACGCATCGAAAGCCGCGCTATTTTCGTAATTGACCGGAACAATCGGGTGCGTCACGCGGAATATGTAAAAGAAGTGGCCGATCATCCCGATTATGAAGCGGCGTTGCGGGCGGCACGGAACGCGTTTGCGGCCACGGCCTGAACCGGATTGAACCGCTCGCGCGCGAGGTTTCGCCTGCAAACGGCATTTTTTTACGGCTTCTGGTGGGGCGGGCTTCAGCCTGCCAACGCCCGCTTGCGGGCGCAGTTCCTCGCTGACTTACGCTCGCGGCTCCGTTGCGCTATCAGAGCCGCGACCGTCAGGCAGCGGTTGCCGGCGGTTAGACCAGCTATTTCCTGACGCGCCATGAGCTCTACCCAACCAACCCCGCCGTTGAGCGCCGAGTGGGTTCTGAACCGCGCGGTGGAAAGCCCGCTGGTGCGCGGCGGGCTGGTCATTGTGGCCGGCCTCGTCACCGGCAATGTGCTCGGATTCTTGCGCGTGGCGCTCACTGCCTACCTGCTCGGCACCCACAGTCGCGCCGATTCCCTCGCCGTCGCCATGGGCCCCATCGATACCCTGAATTCGGTGGTCATCAACAGCATCGTGTTCGCATTCGTTCCCATGCTGACCGGGGCCGGTGGCCATGCGCGGCTCGCCCTTTTCCGGCGCCTGCTGCGCGTCTTCGCCTGGATCTTCGGCGCCATCGCGGCGGCTGTTGTGGTGGCAGCGCCGTCGTTGATGCGCATTCTGGCGCCCGGCCTCAATCCGGTTTATCTCGCGTTCGCCACCACCAACCTGCGGATCTTCGCGCTCTCCACTTTCGCAGCCGGAACCGCCGCGGTATATTGCGCGCTGCTCTATACTGGCCGCCGCTTCGGCCCCATGGCCTTCTACCAGGCGGTGCTCAACGTGTTCACCATCGCGCTCGCGTTGGCGTTGTGGCGAGCCGTGGGCGTCTATGCCTTCGCCATCGGTTACACCGCCGGCGCTTTCGCCCAATTGGCCATCGTCTGGTTCGCCACCCGCCGCGAGCTGGCGCAGGCCGCCGCCGAACCGTGCACGGTGCACTGGCGCGAGATCGCCGCCAAGCCGGCCTTTTTCGTCGTCTACGCGGCGGCCCTGGGCCTGAACATCGTCTTCACCCGCGCTTATGCCACACACGTGGGGCCAGGGATGGCCGCGGCTCTCGATTACTGCATGCGCGGCGTAGGCGTGCCCTTGGCGCTGCTGGTGAGCCCCATCTCCAATTCGCTGCTTCCCGAAATCAGCCGTCTGCGCAGCCTGGCGCGCATACGCGACGCCTTCCGCCTGATCGATCGCACCGTGGCGCTCACCGCGTTGGCCGCCGTGGCCGGTTGCGGCTTCGCCATTCTGTTCCGCCACCCCGCCATCCGCATCGCCTTCCAGCGCGGCAGCTTCAGCGCCGGATCCACCAGCCTGGTGGCCGCCGTGTTTCTCGGCATGGGCCCCAGCATGGTGGGCTGGAGTTTGCTTGAGGTAACCGCCCGCTCGCTGTTCGCCCTCGACCGCCCCTGGCCGCCCGTGCTCGCCGCCATCGTCCCTCTGTTACTCAACGTTGCGATTACCCTGCGTCTGCGCTCCTTCCGCCCCGAATGGATCGGCCTCGGCGCCAGCATCGGCCTGATGGCCGGCTTCGTAGTCCTCTTCGCCATCGCTCACACCGGCCGCCGAAGATGGCTGGAACCGGGGGCAGCGCTGGCGGGGGTGGGGGCGTAGGGGCGATGAGAATTGGTGGCCTCAACACGGGAATCGCGGTAGCCCAGCTAAATCATCTGTTCGGCATCGAAGAGATACTCAAGCGACGAGGGCTAGTCGTTTCGCGATATGAACGGCCGGAAAAACTCCTCTTCGAGCGTTCCGAGCACGAGTTCCCGGTCGCCTTCTTCGAGGGTATGCACTCGACCTCCTTTCGGCGCACCGTGGCCTGCGTCGCCAACTCGCCCGATTTGTGCTCCGCACCGTCTGTTGCCAATGCGGTTGGTATTACTGAAGCGAAGGCGTCAGTCAACCTCGACCGTGCGACTCAACTCGGAATGATTGCAGCGTCAGAAGGCGGCTATCGCCCGGCTCGTCAGGTAGGTTTTGGCGCTACGCTCGAATGGTACGTAGCTGCCGTTTGCATCAGAGAACTTGGGTCGATTGCGTACTGGGGTGTAGAGGTCGAGGATCTCTCGGGCGATTATGATGTCATTGTCATCAGAGATACTCAGGTCGGCTACATTGAGTGTAAGAGCGGTCAGTCCTCCAACGTTACGCGCCAGGACGTAAATAGTTTCCTGGAACGGGAGGATCTGCTTGCGCCCCAGTTCTCGGTCTTTCTCGCCGACGGGACGTCGCTAGAAAAGGCCGCACAATTCGCGCAGTATGCGCTCGAATCATCGCGAGAGTACGACATAGAAATACCAGGCGTGATGGAACACAGCGGAACGCTTGAGGTTGAACCCTACGACGAGTTTGTTCGGGTCACTCCCATCAATGCATTTTTCGTCGGGATACAGAGGCATTCGCTGAGAAGCACTTTGCGGCGAGTTTATCAATTCCTCACGACTGTCTGCGATCGAAACGTCCGGTTGGAGAACCGAGCCGCGAAGAGCCGGTTCGGGCTAAGATCTGGCGGTTGGTAGCCGAGGTGGGGCCGCTGGCGCGGCGCGACTACCTCTCGCCCTTACCTCGCTCCGCCTTCGCCTGCCGTATTTCTTCCAGCCGATCGGCAATCCGCTTTTCGATGCCATGATCGGTCGGGAAATAGTAACGGCGCCCCGCTAGCGATGGAGGCAGGCATTCCATATCGGTGATAGCGTCCTCGAATTTGTGGGCGTGCTCGTAGCCTACGCCGTAGCCCCAGGCTTTCATGTCGCGGGTCACGGCGTTGCGCAGGTTCATCGGGACCGGATCGGCAATCGTGTTCTCCACGTCCGCCGCGGCCGCGCCCAGCGCGCGGTACGAAGCGTCGCTCTTGGGCGCGGCGCAGAGGTAAATGGCGACCTGCGCCAGCGCCAGGTCGCCTTCCGGAATCCCTAGAAAGTGTACCGCTTGCATGGCGGCGATGGCCTGTTCGAGCGCCCGCGGATCGGCCAGGCCGATGTCTTCGATCGACATGCGGATCAGCCGCCGCGCCAGATACAGCCGGTCTTCGCCCGATTCAAGCATCCGCGCCAGCCAGTACAGCGCCGCATCCACATCGCTCGATCGCACCGATTTGTGCAGCGCCGAAATCAGGTTGTAGTGCTCCTCGCCGCCCTTGTCGTAGAGCAGCACTTTGCGCTCGATGGCGTTTTCGAGCGCCGCCTGGGTGAGCGTTCCCTGCGATGCCGCAGCCGCGGCTTCGAGCGTGTTGTACGCCTGCCGCGCGTCGCCATTGGCGTAAATGGCGATCTGCTCCAGCAGTTCGTCCGTCGCTTCCAGATGCACCACCGGCAGCGCCCGCCGCAGCAGCGTCGTCAGCTCCGGCACGGTGAGCAGCCGTAGCGCGTACACGCGCGACCGCGACAGCAGCGCCGAAATCACTTCGAAGGAAGGATTCTCCGTGGTGGCGCCAATGAGAATGATGTCGCCGCGCTCCACGTAAGGCAGGAACGCATCCTGCTGGGCTTTGTTGAAGCGGTGGATTTCATCGATGAACATGATGGTGCGCCGGCCCATGCGCCGTAGTTTTTCCGCATCGGCCATCACCGCCTTGATTTCCTTGATGCCGCTCAGCACCGCGCTGAACGGGATGAACTCGCAGCGCGTGATGCGGGCGATCAGCTTGGCGAGCGTGGTCTTGCCGACGCCGGGAGGGCCCCATAGGATTACCGAGCTGAGCTCGTCGCGTTCGATCTGCCGGCGCAGCGGTTTCTCCGGCCCGAGGATGTGCTCCTGGCCGATGAAGTCTTCCAGCCGGTCGGGCCGCATGCGCTCTGCCAGCGGGCGACCTTCGTCTCTTGCGGAGGAGGCAGCGGCCGCGGGCGGAGTGGAATCGAACAGGCTCACGCGCGTACGGTCCTTTGCCGCCGGGCTTCGTAGAGCAGAATGCCGGCCGCCACGGCCGCGTTGAGCGACTCGACGCCCACCGTCGGAATCGAGACATCGAGCGCCGCCGCGCGCAGCACGCCTCCCACCCCGCGCGCTTCGTTGCCGATTACCAGGCCGCACGGCCGCGCGAAATCCACATCGGCCAGCGCCCTCGCCGGCGCTCCGGGACGGGTCGGAACGCCCGCGTACAGCTCCACCCGGTTCTGCTGCAGCGCGGCGCGCGCCAGCGCGGCATCCATACCGTAAAGGAAGGGAACGCGAAACACCGAGCCCGCCGACGCGCGGATGGTTTTCGGATTGTGCGGGCTCACCGTCCCCTTGACGAACAGCGCCCCGGTGGCGCCGAAAGCCTCCGCCGCGCGCAGGATAGCGCCGGCGTTGCCGGGATCTTGCATGCCGTCCAGCACCACTACCAGCGGGCAGCCGCGAAACAGTTGTTCGAGCTTCCATTCCGGCGGCCTCACCAGCGCCATCACTCCCTGCGCGGTTTCAGTTCCGGAAATGCTTTGGAAAAGGTTGTCCGGGAGCACGGCCACTTTGACGCCCGCCAGGCCGCGGACGTGCCCCGTGGCGGCCGAGCGCACCGATTCCGCCGCCAGCACAATCTTCACTTCGCACTCGCTCTTGAGCGCCTCTTCCAGCAGGTGAAACGTCTCGGCCACGCACCAGCCGTCGGCGGTCAGGCTGCCCCGCGCGATGGCCCGGCGCACATCCTTGACCAGCGGGTTGGCCGCGCTCGAGATCGTCTCCGGCCTGGGCATGCGATTACAATAGGTTCGGACGATCAGATTATCGCAGATGAAACGCGTGGCATGGGCCGTAGGGCTGGTGGCGCTGGTCGCGCTGGCCCTGCTGGCGGTGAGCGTCATTCGCCTGGCCCACCGTATCGAACGGCAGTCCACCGTGGACGAAGCGCAACCGGCGGACATCATCCTCGTGCTCGGCGCGGCGGAATACAAGGGCCGGCCGTCGCCCGTGTTGCGCGCCCGCCTGGACCACGCTCTCGACTTGTACACACGCAAGCTGGCTTCCCGCATCATGACCACCGGCGGCTCCGGTGGAGAACCGGTCTTCACCGAAGGCGGAGTGGGGCGCGATTACCTCATGAGCCACGGCGTGCCTTCGGAATCCATCGTGGTCGAAAACGAAGGCGAGACTACCGTGCAATCGACCGACCTGGCAGCCGAAATCCTTCACCGCATGGGCCTCCACTCGGTGATCGTCGTCAGCGATGGCTATCACATCTACCGCGTGAAACGGATCCTGCAAAAGCGTGGCTTCACAGTGTACGGCTCGCCCCGCCGGGACCACAACACGCCGCAACGCGAGCGCTGGAACTATATTCGGCAGGCCATCGGCTACATTCTTTGGCGTGCCGGCATCGGCGTGTAGGCACCGCGCACGCCCGCCCGCGGCCCTTACCCCCGCGAGTTTGCCTCGTTATCCAAGTACCAGCGCCACGTCCCGGCGATGCCATCGGCCAGCGCCACCTTGGGCTTCCACCCGAGTGCCTTCAGCCGGCTGATATCCAGCAGCTTACGCGGCGTGCCGTCCGGCTTCGACGCATCGAACGCGATTCTTCCCGTGTAGCCGGCGGCGCAGGCGATCATTTCCGCCAGCTTGCGGATGGTGACGTCCGTGCCGGTTCCCACGTTGATGATTTCACCCGAGTCGTAATGCAGCATCAGGAACACCGCCGCATCCGCCAGGTCGTCGACGTGCAGAAACTCGCGGCGCGGCTTGCCGGAGCCCCAAACGACGATTTCCGGCGCGCCCGTGCGCAGCGCCTCGTGCGTCTTGCGGATCAATGCAGGCAACACGTGCGATGTCTCCAGGTCGAAGTTGTCGCCCGGTCCATACAGGTTGGTCGGCATCAGGCTGATCGCGTTCAGCCCGTATTGCGTGCGGTACGCCTGCGCCAGCTTGATGCCGGCGATCTTGGCGATCGCGTACCACTCGTTGGTCGGCTCCAGCGGCCCCGTCAGCAGCGACTCTTCGCGGATCGGTTGCGGCGCGAGTTTCGGATAAATGCACGAAGATCCGAGAAAGAGCAGCTTGTGGACGCCCGGGCGCGCGGCGGCGTCAATCACGTTAGTCTCCACCGCCAGGTTGTCGTGAATGAAATCGGCCGGGTAGGTGGTGTTGGCTAGTATCCCGCCCACCTTGGCGGCGGCCATAAACACGTACTCGGGCCTTTCCTCGGCGAAAAAGCGCCGCGTGGCCGCCTGATCGCGCAGGTCCAGCTCCTGCCGCGTCCGTAGCAGCAGGTTGTCGAACCCTTCCTGGCGCAGGCGCCGGCAAATAGCGGACCCTACCAGCCCTTTGTGCCCGGCGACGAAAATGCGGCTGTTCTTCTCCACGGCTTATCCGTGAGCCGAGCCGCGGAACACCACGCGGTGGCCGGCCTCCGCCAGCATACGCTCCTGTTTGGCCAGGTCCAGGTCGTGCTCCACCATCAGCCGCACCAGCGCCGGGAAATCCATTTTGGGATGCCACCCGAGATCGTTGCGCGCCTTCGAGTACTCGCCCTGCAAGTGATTGACTTCCGCCGGCCGGAAATAGCGCGGGTCTGTTTCCACGTACCGCTTCCAGTCCAGCCCCGCATATTCGCCGGCCAGGTCGAGGAATTCGCGCACCGAATGCGACTCGCCGGTGGCGATCACGTAATCGCCCGGCTTCGCGGCCTGGAGCATCAGCCACATCGCTTCCACGTAATCGCCCGCGTAGCCCCAGTCGCGTTTCGCCTCCAGGTTGCCCAGGTACAGCTTTTCCTGCATCCCCAGCTTGATGCGGCCCAGCGCGCGCGTGATCTTCCGCGTCACGAACGTCTCGCCGCGCCGCTCGCTTTCGTGGTTGAACAGAATGCCGTTCGAGACGAACAGGCCGTACGCTTCCCGGTAATTCACCGCGTACCAGTGCGCCGCCACCTTGCTCACCGCGTATGGGCTGCGCGGGTAAAACGGCGTCGCCTCGTTCTGCGGCGGCGGCGCCGCTCCGAACATTTCCGACGACCCGGCCTGGTAAAACCGCGCCGGCTTCCCGCCCGCTTTCATGTGGTCGCGCACCGCTTCGAGCGCGCGCAGCGTTCCGGTCGCCACCACATCGGCCGTGTATTCGGCCTGGTCGAAACTCACCCGCACGTGGGATTGCGCCGCCAGATTGTAGATCTCGTCCGGCTGCGCCAGCGCAATCACCCGCCGCAGCCCGGTGCCGTCCGACACGTCTCCGTAGTGCAGCCGCAGCGCCGCCCGGTTCTCGTGCGGATCCCGGTACAGGTAGTCGATGCGGTCCGTGTTGAAAGTGGACGCGCGCCGGATCACGCCATGAACCTCGTATTCTTTCGCCAGCAGATACTCCGCCAGGAACGATCCATCCTGCCCCGTGATCCCGAAAATCAAAGCTGTCTTCATGTGCCTGCTTCTTCTTATTCTTAACTATTTCAGCCTAACCGGTGCGAAAAAGAAAGTCGAATGGCAGGCACCCGGGGCGGCTGCGGCCGATTATCAGCCCGAGGACCTGGCGCAGGCAATGGGTCCACCGGTGAAGCGCTTGAGAAGTCGCGTCAAATGAGACGCTTGCCTAACCCCCGGCTCGGGCGAGCCGGATTCCAAGTCCTACCTGATCGGGAACGATGCGGCGCCAGATCTCAAACAGTTGAACGCCGCCGTAAGAAAAGAGTTCGAAAAAACGCTCCTCGCCGACCCGGACGCCTTTCGACGCGCCTTGGAAGTTTGATCGCACTGCCGCGCGGTCCGAAGGGACCCCTTGAAGCTCCAGCAGGTGTGCTGTTGATGCAGCTATTGATGCACAGCCAGCATCACAGGGACCAGAACGCGTCGCGGATGCGGGCGCTTGGGGTGGAACCGCCGATGACGGATTTCGTGATCTGGTACGCGGCGGAACGGGCCGGGAGCTGAATCCGAGCTTCGCGCAGGCCGCGCAATACGCTTATGAGCGCTTAACGCGGTGCCCCGCGCCTCGCCAGCCGGCGGCGCATCAGCAAGATCACACCTGCCAGCGCCGATAGTTCGACCGCCAGGGTGGCCGGCAGCGACGCCTCGGGCGTGCTGACGACCAGAAACTCCTGCGATGTATAGCCCTTGGCCGGCGTGTAAATCGACACCTCGAGACCCGATGCCTCTCCGTTAAAGGCATTGGCTAGAGCTTCGGCTCTGAAGGTGTTGACCGCAGTCTGCTGGGCGCCCGTCAAGGTGCTGGCACCGTATCCATTGATGGCGGCTGGGTCGAACATGGTCCAGATGGCATAAGAGTATTCGCCGGCTAGGGTGGGATTACCCATATTGGCCATCAGCTCCTCGGCCAGTAAAGCCGCAGCGTCATACTCTTGCTGCATCGTGTAATATACCGGCTGAGTCGTGTAATAATACCAATCCGGCGTGGTGAACTTTTGAGGGCCGCTCGGGCCCACATCGGACAGGGAGTTCTGATTCGCCTCCCAGGTGTCGCCGACCCAGACATCGGTCGTAAAGTCGTCGCATATGACGTACGTCGGCACTCCACCGATTGAAGCTACGTATGGACTAATGTAGACGCCGCCCATGACCGAGCCAGTGCCAACGCCGGTGAGCGTCATCTGGACCTCGGCAATAGCGACACTGCTCAAGCACAGCACTCCCGCGATTCCCCAAAAAATCAGCCTCCGAGCTAATTTCATCCCCGTTTCCTCCGGTTTCACGACCTTGCGACGTGCCTTCGAACTTGCTGGTAAGTCCGCATCAAAATTAAAACCCGTTTTGAAAGGCGCGTCAATCGTACTAAATAACAAATTGAATTTATAAGAATACAAAAATTAAGACGTAGCGCTGTCCCCAAAGCCCTTAGCCCGCTGAAAAGTCCTGGTACCGCCAGCACGTGACATCGTGCCGGAACCATCGCCAGCGAGGCCCTGGACTCTGCTTAGTGAAGTGGCAGCCAGAACCGTTTCAGCCTGACCTGTGCAGACAGCGAACTCACGCTTGAGAAACTCCAACCTTGCGTTCCAAAAGCGCGCTTGGCGATGGCCTGCGTTTCCTGGCGGGGTTATTTCGGTGTTCGTAGCAGCGGGGCCGGTATCTGCTCAACAAGGAAAGGGTATCTGGCGTCGTAAGCACATACTCGCTGACAGTCGAGAGCCGTCGCATCGGAAGATCGCTGGAATTAAGCTGGCATTAAGAAAGTGGGCCGGCTTGACCGTGCCGTTTGCCGATGCTAAAGGGAATGAAGCCCTCCGTTCGGGATGGTCACTCGCAAGACCGCTTTCGAATGCGAGACCGTGTCGGACACTCTGGCTGCAGGCTTGCGCGCCGGAATTTCATGGAGCTGGCGGAGGGATTTGAACCCCCGACCCTCTGATTACAAATCAGATGCTCTACCAACTGAGCTACGCCAGCTTAAGCCAGAGGGACTGCCGTGACTTCCTCAGGATAAACCGCCGTTCCCACCGCAGTCAACGCGCAGCGACGGTGGCGTCAGTCAGGGCGGTGCAACTGAGTCGTGGCTATCGGCACCGATGGTGAACGGCGCGATCGCCACTCCAGCGCCCCGCTGTGAAGTTTCGCACCGTACGATCTCTGCCGCGACTTGCTCTATGGCGTAATGGCTTTCATGGTGGCCCGCCGCACGCGCGAGATCGGCATCCGTATGGCGTTGGGCGCGGGCCAGGGCGCCGTGGTGTGGATGGTCCTCTGCGAAGCGCTGACGCTCGCCGCAATCGGGGTGGCAGTCGGACTTGCCGGTGCCTACGCGGTAACGCGGCTGATACAGGCGCAGCTATTCGGAGTCAAGCCCGCCGACTTGCTCACCATGGCCCTCGCCTCGCTGGGAATCGCGGCCGTGACAGCGCTGGCGGGCTACATCCCGGCGCGGCGGGCTACCGGAATCGACCCGATGAGCGCGCTGCGGTGGGAGTAGCGCTGGAAACCAAGTAAGAGCGTTCCCAACTAATATGGGCAAACTCACTCCGCCGCTTGTGCCGCCAGCGCCTGTACGATTGCGATATTTGGGACGAGGTCCGGAGGCAGGTGATGCCGGGCCTGAAGGTAGGCAGAGCTGTTGTAGGAGATCCGGACTTTGCCGTCACTATCCTCCCAAACCAGAATTTTAAGGGGCAGGTCGATCGCGATGCTGGGCGAGGCGAGCATGAGCGGAGTGCCGGCCTTCGGATTGCCGAAGATCAGCAGCTTGGTGGGCCGCATCTCCATGCCGGCCTTTGCCGCCTCACCACTATGATCGACCAGGGCAAACAGCTTGACTCCCTTGGCTTCGAGGATTACTTGCAGCTTCTCAACAGTCCCGTTCACCGAGTGACGGCTGGGTATTGTGACGATGCCGTTCTCCGAATGCGAGTTCATCGATTTCTCCCGACGATTTTCAAGATCTGCCCCCGGGCGCCCCCACACTACAGCGGCACGTGCAAGGTTCCCACCATCCCGGAAACAGCGTCCCGGAAACCCAAGCTGAACCCGGAGGTGCCCGGCGGTGTCTTCACTCGCGCGCCTAAGATGAGGCCCTGGTCCTGAACTTGGCGAAACTTAGCTTCGTTGAAACTCAACGGAATCGTGGTAAGTTGCTCGACCTTCCCCACGACGACCAGAAACTGCAGCGAGCCAATCCAATTCCCATCCTTGGGTTCGAGCGTGATGTCGCGCGGGTCGATGGTTACAGACGCCTTGTAACCGCCCTCCACCGGTTCGAGATGCACGCTGAAGCCGATGCCGGCCATCGCCACTGGATTGGCGACGGCCTCGGCCAGCGACGGAGCCACGGCCGCGTCGCTTGCCGCCACATAACCGGGCCGGTGGCGCAGTTTCACGCCCGGCCGCTTCACGGTCACCTCCAGCCAGTGATATGAGCCATCGAGACTGCCGGCCGTGGGCGAGAAGGCCAGCGAGTAACTCACCCGCGCATCGCTGGCCGCCTCCCGAATCGCCGCACTCAGGTCGTTGATGTTGTGGAAAGCCAGGCCGCCGGTTTCCGTGGCAAGAGTTTCGAGCGTTTCGTAGTTGAAATCCGGCGTAAAACCGGCCTTGGGCGGTTTGCTCCGCTTGCCGATCGAACTACGGTCCGCCTGCAAGGAGGGCGCCACGGTGATGCCCCGTGCATCCACCGGATAGACCGACACATCGGCTTCATTGAGTGCGCGAATGGCGCGCGCCACGTCGCTCTCAAACGACAGGCCCGTACCCGGCAACTCCGAGCTCGGCGTATTGGCCGTCGATGAATTCGATTGGTTGTTGCCGCCCGATCGCGCGCCACCGTTGCCGCCAGCGGCCGCCCCGGTTCCCGTCCCACTGCCTCGCCCGCTCCGCCCGGCTGAGCGGCCGGACTCCCGCGCGTTGGCGTTGCTCTGGGGAATTGTGCCCGCGCCGTTGTGCAAGCCCAGTTGAATCGGGAACCCGCCCGAAATCCAGACCAGCGTCTTCCGGCCAGCAATGCCCTGCAAATGTCCGGCGATGGTTTCCAGCGCCGCCGCGGTGCGGGTTGCGCGCACCGTCTCGGCATAATCGACATAGGGCTGGTTGGACGACTTGATGAAGCTGTCCCACTGTGCGGTAGTCGCCTGGTCGCCGGTGAGCGAGTGGGCGGAGGCGGGCGGCGCCGTCGAGGCCTCCACTTCGGGATTCACGCGATTCGAATGCTTCGCGACAGCCTCCAGAAGCGATGCCGTATCCTGCGAAAAATCGTGAAGCATCGACAGCGAGTCGCCCAGCACGAAAACGGCCACCTGGCCGGCCGCCGGCACCCCCCGTAAGTAACGGAGGAAGTCTTTCTTGGCGAGCTCCTGGTCGGAGAGCTGCGTATTCAGTTCATCGAACAGAAACACAATCACGGCTGCGGCATTCGGGCCCGGCCTGTTGGTGAACGTCAAGGCGGCTGGCGAGCTTGAAACCGGCGTTGCCGTCTCGCCGGACCTTTCCAACGCGAACAGCACGATCCTCTGCTCCTGGCCGTTGTCCCGCAGCTCGAAATCGGCGCGGCTGAGGTTATCGGCCGGCTTTCCGCTCTTGTCCTTCGCCACCACATCCACCAGCACCAGATGCGTGCCCGCACGAATCACTACCTGATCCTGTTGGGCATGCGAAACCGCCGGCGACGCCAGCCCCAGAACCAGCGCCATCGGCAAGCCATAAGGCCGGGCTGCAAAGGGGCGATGGGGAAGTAACTTCATCAAAACGCATCGGCGGAACGAGCGAATCCGCATCCTGGCTTCCGCAACAGAGCTTATTTCGAAGTTTATATCACTTATGGGCGCTGGGCAGCCGTGATTCGCGTCCGGTCGGCCGGCGTGGGTGCGTCTGTTGCGGCAGCGCCTCATAATAGAGGTTAAGGCGCCAAATGCGCAAATTGAAATGGGGGATCGGCGGGGTGGTCATCCTGGTTGCTTTTCTGGGATGGCTGCGGTTTGAGCGGACTTCGGTGGCGCCCCGTGTCTATGAGATAGGTTGGAGCGAATCGCCTCCGTTCCAGATGCGCGGCGCGGACGGGCAACCCACCGGCCTGGCTGTGGACTTGGTCCGAACAGCAGCGAGCCGCCGCGGCATCCGGCTGCACTGGGTGCACTGGACGGGCAGCCCCGACTCCGCGCTGCGCGGCAAAACCGTGGATTTGTGGCCGCTGATCACCGTCACTCCCGAGCGCCTGCATTATTTCCACATCAGCGAACCCTACCTCGAAGCGAATTATTGCCTGCTGGTGCGCGCCGAAGGCCCTTACGTCAAGTTGCAGGACCTGGCGACAGCGACCATCGGATTCGCCAACGGAGCCATCGACGCGTGGGAGCTCGAGCATCATTTGCCTCACGCGCACAGCCTGGCGCAGCCGTTTCGCTGGCAGGTGATGGACGACCTGTGCCGGCAGCGCTCCGATGCCGCTTTCATGGACGC
Source organism: Bryobacteraceae bacterium (assembly GCA_049587755.1). Taxonomy (GTDB): domain Bacteria; phylum Acidobacteriota; class Terriglobia; order Bryobacterales; family Bryobacteraceae; genus Bog-375. The sequence continues at coordinate 213,130 of JBAVEN010000010.1, forward strand.
CTTCTCGGGAATTTCCATCTTAATGGAAGAGCGCAAAGCATGCGGAGAGCAGGCGCTGCGATGGATTTCGGCTCCGCAGATCCGTTCGCGACTCGGAATCGGCTCGACGTTCGCTTCCCGCGGAGTGGCCGATGCGCTGCGCGACGAGATCGGCGGGATTGCCGAGGAAGGCAAACTGGCTCCGATTCTGGGCCAGTGGGGCTACATGTCGCAGCAACTGGAATCCATCGAGGAGCTTCTGGATGCAAAGCGGCACGAGCAGCGGCTGGCGGCGGCGGCGGTGCTGTTTGCGTTTCTGTTCGTGGTGGCCTGCTGGCAGAGCGTGCGCATTATGCGGGAGAGGAATCGTACGCGCCACGCGGAGCAGGCGCTGCGTGAGGCGGAGCAGAGGCTGCGGCTGATGGCCAACAACATGAAAGAAATGGTGCTGGCTTACGACATGGACCGGAATCTCATTTTCGCCAACCCGGCGGTGGAGACGCTTACCGGCTACCGGACCGAGGAGTTAGAAAAAGGCGGATTCGTCAACTGGATTCATCCCGACGACCAGGCGCGGATGCTGCCCCACTGGGAAAAACTGTTCGAGGGACGCGCTTTTGTGGATGAAGAGTACCGCTTGGTGACCCGCGACGGCCGCACCAAGTGGGCCTCGGCCACCTGGGGCCCCATTCGCGACGAAGCCGGCAGGCAAATCGGCGTGCAGGGCAGTGAGCGCAATATTACCGACCGCAAGCTGGCCGATGTCGCGCTGCGCGAATCGGAGCGGCGCTTTCGCGGACTGCTGGAGCACGTGCAATTGGTGGCCGCGATTTTCGATGTCAGTGGGAACTTCGCTTTTGTCAACGACTATGCTTTGGCCATCACCGGCTGGACGCGCGAGGAGTTGATGGGCCGCCACGTCACCAAGGTGCTGCCGCCGGAAGAGCGCGAACGGGTCCGCCAGTTGGCGGAGACTCTATTGCGGACTGGCGAGCCCTCGCACTGGTTTGCCGAAACGCCGATCCTGACCAAGGACGGCAACCGGCGCCGGCTACAAGTGAACAGCGTGGTGCTGCGCGATTCCGCGGGCAGAGTGACGGCGGTTGCATCGCTGGCGGCGGACGTCACCGAACATCGCGCGTTGCAGGAACAGTACCTGCAGTCGCAGAAACTCGAGAGCCTGGGAACGCTGGCGGGCGGGGTTGCCCACGACTTTAATAACCTGCTTACGGTGATCAACGGGTACAGCGACATCCTGCTCCGGACCCTGGACGACGAAGACCCCGCACGGCCGGAGATCGACGAGATTCGCAAGGCGGGAGCGCGCGCGGCGGAGCTCACCCAACAGTTGCTGGCGTTCAGTCGCAGGCAGATCACGCAGCCGCGGGCGATGGATCTGAATCGCATGATCGAGGATTCCGGCGGCATGTTCCGGACGCTGCTGGGAGAAGACATCCTAGTGGCGGTGAATCTCGGCAAGCCGCTGGGGCGCGTGCTGGCGGACCCGGGCCAGATGCACCGGGTGATCATGAACCTGCTGGCCAACGCGCGCGACGCCATGCCGGCCGGCGGCAAGCTGACCATCGAGACGATGAACGCCGACATCTCGGCCGCAGACCTGGCGGAGCACCCCGAGCTGACGCCGGGCCGGTGCGTGCTCCTCATCGTGCGCGACACCGGCGTAGGCATGGACGAGCAAACCCGCGTGCACCTGTTCGAACCGTTCTTCACCACCAAGGGACCGGGAAAAGGAACCGGACTGGGGCTGCCCACCGTCTACGGCATCGTGAAGCAGAGCGGCGGGTGGATAAGAGCGTGCAGCGAGGTTGGCCAAGGAACCACGTTTGAGATCTACCTGCCGTGCATCGATACCGAGCCGGCCGCCGAAGAACGGCCCGCGGCCGCCGCGGAGTCTTCGAACAACGAGACCGTGCTGGTGGTGGAGGACCAGGACGCCGTCCGCCGCCTGACTATGTCGGTGCTGAAATCGTTGGGATACCGGGTTCTGAGCGCGGCCGATGGAGACGAGGCGCTCGGCCTGGAGGCGATGCATGAAGGGTCCATCGACCTGGTGTTGACGGATGTGGTTCTCCCCGGCATGACCGGCAAACAATTAGCCGAGCGTCTGAAGGCGCTGCGTCCCGCCACCCGCGTGCTCTATACCTCCGGCTATCCTCGGGATGTGATTGCCGACCGCGGCGTGGTGGATCGCGACGTCGCGTATATTGCCAAGCCATACTCGCCGAAGGAGCTGGCGGCCAAGGTCCGCGAAGTGCTGAGCGGGTAACCCGGCGCCACCTGAGGCCGCACGTGGCGATACACTTGGGCGAGGGGTGAATTGTGTTTTGTCCTCAGTGCCTGGTGGAATACCGCGACGGCTTCACGGAATGCTCGGACTGCCATGTTGCCCTGCTAGCCGGAGCTCCCCCGGAAGAGCCGCCGGACCCGTTCGACCCCACTCTCGACCTGGTCGTCGTGCTGGAGACAAACGATGGCATCCAGCTTGCCATGGCCAAAGGAGCGCTGGAGGATGCGGGCATTCCCTTCTTCGTTCTGGGCCAAATTGCCACCTTGGTCCAGGACGTGGATGGGTTTCTTCATAAGTGGGTCCGGGTGCAGGTGCCGCGCGACCGCGAGGCGGAAGCCAGGGAACTTCTGGAGGGACTGTTCCAGGCGGAAGCCAGCTCCGCAGGCGATGGCGGAGATGGCACCGAGCAGCCGGGCGAAAGCTCATGAGGACGCACTCGAGGCACGGCTTCCCGATTGGCGCATTGCTCATCCAGCTTGCTTTGGCCGCCTGCGCCGGCGCCCAGCAGGCACCGCTGCGATCGCCCTGGGATTCTCAGGCGGTGGCGCTGACGGATGTGCCATGGAGCTGCCCGGCGCTCCCGCGGCTCCCCCATGATTTTGCCACCAACTCCTACTACATCGATGCGCACCACTCGGTCATCGATCCTGTGTTGAAAAAACGCTACGTGGATTCGGTGGCGCCCATCGAGGGCTTCTCCCGCGCCGTGGTGAAGGCAGCCGATGCATATCGGACGAAGGGCAGCCGCAGCGCGGCGGAGTGCGTGGCCACGCTGCTGGCTGGGGCCGCGGAGCAGAAGGCCTTGACCGGAGACATGGGCGGTCATCAGGCGTCCTACGTGCAAGGCTGGAACTTAGGAACCTGGGCCGTCGCCTGGCTCAAGGTGCGAGGCAGCGGTGTCGCATCTCCCGAGCAGGCGGCCAAAATCCCGCCTTGGCTCAAGAAGCTGGCGGAAGAGAATCGCGGCTATTACGAAAAGAAGCGCCGCCAAAATGGCCCAAACGATGCCGATAACAACCACCTGTACTGGGCCGGCTTCGCCATCTCCGCCGCGGCCATCGCCAGCGACGACCGGCGGCTCTTCGAATGGGGCATGGATGCGTACCGGCACGGCGCCCGAGACATCCGCGAGAACGGGACCCTGCCCATGGAGATGGCTCGCGGGCAAATGGCGCTGCACTATCACCTCTACGCTCTCGCCCCGCTGGTGCTGCTGGCCGAGCTCGGCGAAGCGAATGGCGTGGACCTCTACGCGGAGCGCGATTACGCCATTCGGCGCCTGGTGGCGCGCTCCATCAGCGGCCTCGAGGACCCCACTTTCTTCCAGCGCCGCACCGGTGTTCCGCAGGTCACCACTCCTCGCGTCGACGCTTGGGAAATCGGCTGGGCACAGCCTTGGCTTCGGCGTTTCCCCGACCCGGCGATTGCCGCGCTGCTGTCAGAGGCTTCCTCGCTGAGCGACACTACGTCAGGTGGGCTGCCGCCGCCATAGCCGGCTGGCGGCGCGCTTCTTCAGCGGCCCGTCCTCAGGCGATCTTGGATTCCTTTTTCAAAGCTTCGTGGAGTAGCGCCTTGATAACGGTCTGGTAGCCCACGCCGCGTTTCTCAGCCAATTTGCGGGCCCGCTCGATGTCGGTGACCGGCAACCGGACGGACACGTTCTTGGTGGGCACGGCCCCCCGGCGGCCGTGCTTCAGCAGCAGATCCGCGATCAGGTCTTGATGCTTGTCCCACCAATCCGCTTCCTCGGCTTCTGACCGAAACTCGGGCGTGTCAACCACAACGGGCTTGGCCTTTTTCGCTCTCATAGCTTCTCCCTCACCTTCTTCTTCGCCGTGTGCGCGGTGATAACGCGAATCCTGCCGCGCCGCAGCGTGTACACGAACTGTAGCGATCGAGCGGCGTCGGTCAGCCCGGCGCACAGCACTCGTGCTTCTCCACGGCGCTTCTGCGCAGCGAGCACCACCAGGGGATGGTTCGCGAATGCCTGCTCAACCTCCTCCGGCGTGACACCATGCCGCGCGATGTGGCCGGTATTCGCGTCGTCCCATTCGAACTTGGCCGCACGAGCCATGTATGACTCTATTGTATATACGTAGGAGTATGGCGGCAAGCGATAGGACCGCATTCAGCGGCCGCGATGGTGATGGACCTCGTATGCCGCTATTGGACTCGCCGCTGCGTCCGATCCCCCGCAGGGCTCGATCTGGGTATCGATCTTCAGCAGGTCCAGGATTGGCCTGTCGATCGCCCGCCATCGCATCCTGGACATGTTGGTGGGCCCTGAAGGATTTGAACCTTCGACCAACGGATTATGAGTCCGCTGCTCTAACCGCTGAGCTAAGGGCCCTACGGGCGCCCTTTCGAATGTATCACGAAGTGTTCGCGCGGGGCCTGACCGTTTTGGCGCAAACGCCGCTGCCGCGCCGCGAGTGCTGCGCCCCGCCGGCACATCTTCCGGCGCCGCGCTTGCGCCCTGGAGTATGATTGACGTTCCATGCAGGGTGAGCCTCAATCGTCCCGCGCCTCGCGGCGCCTGCCGTTGCTGCTGGTCCTGTTTGCCGCCAGCGGCTGTTCGGCGCTGATCTACGAAATCGTCTGGTATCAACTGCTGCAGCTTGCCATCGGATCGACGGTGGTCTCGCTCGGCTTCCTGCTGGCGGCTTATATGGGCGGCTTGTGCGCCGGCAGCCTGGCGTTGCCGCGGGTAGCGCCGGCGGGGCATCCGCTGCGGATTTACGCGGCGCTGGAGCTGGGCATCGCGGCGTTCGCCGTCCTGGCGCTGGCCGGCATCCCGCTGGTCGACCGTGTCTACATCGCCGGCGCTGAGCACGGCATGCCGGGCTTTCTGCTGCGCGCGGTGCTGGCCGCCATCTGCCTGCTGCCGCCCACGGTGCTGATGGGCGCGTCGCTGCCGGCACTGGCGCGCTGGGTGGAATCCGCGCCGGCCGCCGCATCCTGGTGGGGCGCGCTCTACGGTGCCAACACCGCCGGCGCCGTGCTGGGCTGCTTGCTGGCGGGCTTCTATCTGCTGCGCCTGTACAACACCGCCACCGCCACCTGGTTCGCCGTGGCGGTCAACCTGGCCGTGGCGGTAGCCAGCTACGCTCTTTCGAAACGCACGCCGGCCCCCGTCCCGAGCGCGCCGGCCGCGCCTCGGCGTTCCAGCCTTTGGGCCCGGCACTGGCCTGTCTACATCACCATCGCGATTTCGGGCGCTGCCGCGCTTGGCGCCGAAGTGGTCTGGACGCGCCTGGTGGCGATGTTGCTCGGCTCCACGGTCTACGTCTTTTCCATCATCCTGGCGGTCTTCCTGATCGGCCTCGCCATCGGCAGCGCCATCGGCTCGGGCGTGGTGCGCAGCGTTCGGCCGCAACTGGCGCTCGGCTGGTGCCAGGTGCTGCTGGCCGGCGGCATCGCCTGGACCGCCTGCATCATCGCCGATTCCCTGCCATACTGGCCTATCGACCCGCTGCTGGCATCCAGTCCCTGGTTCATCTTTCAGTTGGATCTGGCCCGCTGCCTGTGGGCCATTCTGCCGCCGACGCTGCTCTGGGGCGCGAGCTTCCCGCTGGCCTGCGCCGCCGTGGCGGAACCCGGTGAAGATTCGGGCCGTGTGACGGGCGGCATTTACGCCGCCAATACGCTCGGCGCCATACTCGGCGCGCTGCTGGTGAGCCTGGCGCTGGTGCCCGCCATCGGCACCCGGCAGACCGAGCGCGTGTTGCTCGCCGCCTGCACCGCCGGTGCGCTCTTCGCGCTGGTGCCTTGCATCCGCCGCAGCCGCTCGATTCCGCTTGCCGCCGCGCTGGCGGTGTCCGTGCTGATGGCGGCCCGGCTGGCCGCGTCGGTCGATCCGCTGCCCGGAAAAGTCATCGCCTATGGCCGCAGAGCCGCGGTCAATCTCAGATCCTCCACCCTGCTCTACACCGCCGAGGGCATCAATTCCTCCGTCGCCATCACGCGCTGGAGCGACGGCAACCTGGAAGTCGATGTCAACGGCCACGTGGAGGCCACCACCGAACCTTACGACATGAAGCTCCAGCGCATGGTGGGCCATCTGCCTGCCCTGCTGCACCCGCACCCGCGCAGCGTGCTGGGAATCGGCTTCGGCGCGGGAGTTTCGGCCGGGACGTTCACTCGCTATCCGAGCATCGAAACCATCACCGTGTGCGAAATCGAGCCGGTGATTCCGCCCACTTCCACCCGCTACTTCGGGCAGCAGGATTACGACGTGCTGTATAACCCGCGCACCCGGATTGTTTTTGACGACGCGCGTCACTACGTGCTGACCACGCCGCAGAAGTTCGACATCGTCGCCTCCGACCCGCTGGACGTCTTCGTCAAAGGCACCGCCGCACTCTACACCAAAGAGTATTTCGATGCCATCAAGCAGCGCCTCAATCCCGGCGGCTTCTTCTCGCTCTACGTGCCGCTCTATGAGAGCGACGAACGCACCGTGCGCAGCGAGGTGGCAACCTTTTTCGCGTCGTTCCCTTACGGCACGGTGTGGGCCAACACGGTGGATGGGCGCGGCTACGACATGGTGCTGCTCGGACAGGCCGGCCCGCTCGAGATCGATCTGGATGCGGTGGAAGCGCGCCTGGAACGCCCCGACTACCGGCCGGTGGTGGCATCGCTCGGCGGGGTCGGCGTCTATTCCGCCGCCGACCTGTTTGGCACCTACGCCGGACAGAAATCGGATTTGGGCCGTTGGACCGCAGGTGCGGAGCTGAACCTCGACCGCGATCTTCGCCTCCAATACCTCGGTGGCTGGGGCATCAATTCCACACTCGACGATGTCATCTACCGGCACATGCTGAGCTTCCGCCAGCCGCCGGTGGGAATCTTCAAAGGCTCGCCGCAACGCGTCAACGCGGTGCTGGCCGCCATCAATGAGGGGCGGTAAGGCAGGCAGGCCGCTGCACTGCTGATCGAGAACTTTCTCGTTGGATGCGACGCCGCGAACGGCGATGATAGCCTAGAGACATGCGCTTCTCCGAGTCCATTTTTCCCGGCCGCTTCCAGATCGCGCGCGGTGACTTGGAAAGCTATCTGGCTGAAGCGCTTTCGGCCGGCGGCGATTACGCCGACCTGTATTTCGAATACCTGCTGACCAGCTCCATCAGCATCGACGAATCGATGGTCAAAAGCGCCGCCCAGGGAGTTTCGGTAGGCGTTGGCGTGCGCGTGATTGCCGGCGAGCGGACCGGCTACGCCTACTCGGACGACCTGGCCCCGGACAAGATCCGCAAAGCGGCGCGCGTGGCGGCGCACATCGCCCGGGGCCCCGGCCACGTGGATAAGGTGAGCCTGAGCGAAGGCCAGCCGCACAATTTGTACCCGGTGCTGGTAGCGCCCACCGAAACCGCCTTCAGCGAGCGCGTCGAATTGGTGAAGCGCGCCGACCGCGCCGCGCGAGCCTACGATTCCCGCGTCTTCCAGGTGCAGGCAACCTACGCCGACAATCTCCGCGAAGTCATGGTGGCAACCAGCGAAGGCGTGCTGACGCTCGACCGGCAGCCGCTCGCCCGCCTGAGCGTCTACGCCCTGGCCCGGGTGAATGGCGGGCCGCCGCAGCGCGGCCACGCCGGCGGCGGCGGGCGCGTCGAGCTGGATTTCTTTCTCCGCGAGAAAACGCCCGAGCACTTCGCCGGCGAAGCCGCGCGCGAAGCGGTGGCGATGCTCGATGCCGTGGCCGCGCCGGCCGGCGAAATGACCGTGGTGCTGGGACCCGGCTGGCCGGGCATCTTGCTGCATGAAGCCGTCGGCCACGGCCTCGAAGCGGATTTCAACCGCAAGGGCGTGTCGGCCTTCACCGGCCGCATGGGCCAGAAAGTCGCCAGCGAATTGTGCACCGTCATCGACGATGGCACCATCTCCCACCGCCGCGGCTCGCTCAATGTCGATGACGAAGGCCACCCTACGCGCCGCAACGTGCTCATCGAGAACGGCGTGCTCACCGGCTACATGCAGGACAAGCTCTCCAGCCGCTTGATGAAATCGGCTTCCACCGGCAGCGGCCGCCGCGAAAGCTACGCGCACATCCCCATGCCGCGCATGACCAACACCTTCATGCTGGCTGGCGAAAGCGATCCGGCCGATATCATCCGCTCCGTGCCCAAGGGACTCTACTGCGCCAACTTCGGCGGCGGCCAGGTGGATATCACCAGCGGTAACTTCGTGTTTTCCGCCTCGGAAAGCTATCTTATCGAAGACGGCAAACTGACTCGGCCGGTGCGCAACGCCACCCTCATCGGCAACGGCCCCGAGGCGCTGAAGTATGTCAGCATGGTGGGCAACGACCTCCGCCTCGACGAAGGCATTGGCATCTGCGGCAAGGAAGGCCAAAGCGTCCCAGTCGGCGTCGGCATCCCCACTCTCAAGATCGACCGCATGACCGTCGGCGGCACCGGGTAATTCTTGTGGGCACTGGGCACCCGGCCGATCATCTCAACCTCGGCCGGGCTTCATGGTACGAGTGCATGGAGAGATACTAGGTCACGATCTACATGACGAGGCCCTCACAGATGCGGAAAAAACAGCGATTTCTGCCCTGCATCCTGCTCGCGCTGGCGGTTGCTCCGTACGCCTGGTCCGCCGATGACCAGCCGGCAATCGAGTGGATGCGCGCCAACGCCATCCGCCTTGCGACCCCCGAGGCCGGCCACGGTTTCGCGGACATGCAGCCTTTGAAGCAGGTGGTGGGCAACGCGCGGATTGTCGCGCTGGGCGAGGCGACCCACGGCACCCGCGAGTTCTTCCAGCTCAAGCACCGCATGCTGGAATTCCTCGCCACCGAGATGGGGTTCACCATCTTCTCGATTGAAGCCAACATGCCGGAAGCGTACCGGCTGAACGACTACGTCCTCAACGGCAACGGGGATCCCAAAAAGCTGCTGAAGGGCATGTATTTCTGGACGTGGGACACCGAGGAAGTGCTGGACATGATCCGCTGGATGAGGGAGTTCAACAAGTCCGGCAAGGGACGTGTCGAGTTCACCGGCTTCGACATGCAAACGCCCACGGTGGCGATGAAGATCGTGCAGGATTTCGTCGCCAAAAACGATCCGGATTACTCTGCCGCACTCCGCCTTGCGTCGGATCAGGCAAGCCATGCCCAGCAGACCTCCCAGGGCGCAAACTTCGGGTTTGCCACGGCGAACTTTCCCGTCAAGGAAGCAGCAGGCAAGCGCGTACATTACAGCGGCTACATCAAGACCGAAGGAATCACCCGCGGGTATGCGGGGCTGTGGTGGCGGGTGGATGGCGCCTCGGGAATTCTGGCTTTTGACAACATGCAGGATCGCGGAGTAACCGGCACTACGGACTGGAAAAAGTATGACATCGATTTGCCCGTCGCGGCCGGCGCCATAAACATCAACTTCGGCGCGCTCCTCACCGGCGATGGGTCGGCATGGTTCGACGGCCTGGCGGTGGAGCTGGACGGCAAGCCCTACGCAGATGCCGGCCTCCTCGATCTGGACTTTGAGAATTCGGCGAAGGGGTTCTTTACCGGCGGAAACGGCTACCAGGTGCGGCCGGATGACACTGTCTTTCACAGCGGAAAGCACAGCTTGCAGATGAAGTATGTAGGCGGGGCCGCAACCCCATCGAATGCGACGGATGCCAAGATCGCCTCCGTAACCTGGAGCGGCGTGGTGCGCCATCTCGAGGGATCGCGCGAGGTTTATCGGAAAGGCGCCGCCACGGCCGCCGATATCGAGTGGGCCATCCAGAACGCCAGAGTTGTTTTGCAGGCGATGCAGATGAAGGCCAACCAGGTCACCCGCGACGAGAGCATGGCGCGCAACATCAAGTGGATTCTGGACAACTCGCCGAAAGCGAAGATAGTCGTGTGGGCGCACAACGGGCACGTCGGCACGGCCACCAGCGGGGCGTACCGCTCGATGGGATCCTGGCTGCGGGAGATGTATGGCGACAACATGGTGATTTTCGGCTTTGCCTTCAACCAGGGATCCTTTCAGGCGGTGGAGACGGGCAAGAGGCTCCGGGATTTCACTGTGCCGCCGGCTCACGCGGGCAGCCTGGATGCCACCCTGGCCGCAACCGGAATTCCCCTCTTCGCGCTGGATCTGCGGCCAATCCCCAAGACCGGGCCGGTCGCTGCGTGGTGGAACGAGCCGCACCTGACACGGAGTATCGGCGCCGTGTTCTCCGAGAGCGCGGCCCATGTCCTGTTTCCGCTGATCGCACCGCGGACTTATGATGCCCTGCTTTTTGTCGAGAAAACCACGGCCGCACGCAAGAACCTAGACCTAGGTGTGAAGTTCGATGTTCGTGCGGCTGGGGACTCGAAAGAATACCGCGACTCCGAATACGGCGTCGCGTTCACGCTGCCACCCGGCTGGAGCGTCTCTCAAGCACAACGATGGGGCAATCGGGAAACGACGGTGTTCCTTAACGCGACGCAATCGGAAGCGACCGCCGCGCTTTATTTCAGGGTGGCGGCGGCTCCCGAGAAGATCTCGCCGGATGAGATTCGGCAGAAGCTTCGCAGCGAGACGGAGGCCAAAGTCGCACAGCGGGCAACCGAGGGACTTGCGGGGTACCGGATCCGGCCAGACAGCTATCAATATCGCGAGATTAACGGGCGACAGGCCCTGGCTTGCGTCGCGGACTACACGCTGGAAGGGCGCGCGATGGCGGAATATCTCGTATATGCCAGGAGCGGCCAGGTGCTGGCATTATTCTTTGCGCGCATGCCGGCCGGCGAATTGGACCGGTTTCGCGAACGGTTTGACACCGTCGCCAACAGCCTGACGCTTCCACAGTAAGGGCGGGTCATAAAAATAGCGGGCCATCGGAGCCGCGACCGTTAGGGAGCGGTTGGTACTGGCGTCACGGAATGCCGGGGAGGACTAGTGTCATGATTTCGTCCGTCCGCGGCAAATGTCGTCGAACGCGCATCGACCCGCCCTGTGCGCCTTGAGTATCCTATCAATCTACGGAGGTTTCCATGGAGCGAAAGAAAAGCTGGGCGGAACCGTTCCGCATCAAGGTGGTCGAGCGCGTTCGCATGACCTCGCCGGAGGAGCGGCAGCGCGCGCTGCGCGAGGCCGGTTACAACACCTTTCTGCTGGCTTCGCGAGACGTGTACATCGATCTGCTGACCGATTCCGGCACCTCCGCCATGAGCGACCGGCAATGGTCGGCGATGATGCTGGGCGACGAGGCCTATGCGGGCAGCGAAAGTTTCTATCGCCTGGAAGATGCCGTCCGCCGCGCCTACGGCTATGAGCACGTCATTCCCACCCACCAGGGCCGCGGCGCCGAGCACATCCTCTCGCAAATTCTGATCCGGCCCGGCGATGTCGTTCCGGGCAACATGTACTTCACCACCACGCGCATGCACCAGGAACTGGCTGGCGGCCGGTTCACCGACATCATCATTCCCGAAGCGCACGATCCCTCGAGCAGCCATCCGTTCAAGGGCGACGTGGACCTCGAGAAACTCGAGCAGATTCTCGCCGCCAATCCCGGCAAAGTGCCGTATCTCAGCATTGCGGCCACGGTCAACATGGCCGGCGGCCAGCCCATCTCGCTCGCCAATCTCCGCGCGGTGCGGGAGATGGCGCAGCGCCACGGCGTGCGCATCATCCTCGACGCCACCCGCATCGCCGAGAACGCCTACTTCATCGAAGAGCGCGAGCCGGGCCAGCGCGGCCGCTCCATCGCCTCGGTCGTCAGCGACCTGTGCGCTCTTTCCGATGGCTGCACCATGAGCGCGAAGAAGGACCCGCTCGCCAATATCGGCGGATTCCTCGCCCTGCGCGATCCCGAGATCGCGGAGCGCGCCCGCAACCTGCTGGTGGTTTTCGAAGGGCTGCACACTTACGGCGGGATGGCCGGGCGCGACATGGAGGCGGTGGCCGTCGGCATCGGAGAGTCGCTCGAGGACGACCACATCCGCGCGCGCGTCGGCCAGGTGCGTTACCTCGGCCAGAAGCTGATGGATTGGGGCATTCCACTGGTCCAGCCGATCGGCGGCCACGGCGTGTTTCTCGATGCCAGAGCTTTTCTGCCGCACATTCCGCAGCCGCAGTATCCGGCGCAAACCCTGGCAGCGGCCCTCTATCTCGACGCCGGCGTGCGTTCCATGGAGCGCGGCGCGGTTTCCGCCGGACGCGATCCCGAAACCGGGCAGGAACGCATGCCGCGGCTCGAACTGGTTCGCCTCGCCATCCCGCGCCGCGTCTACACGCAGGCCCACATGGACGTGGCCGCCGAGTCGGTGCTCAGCGTTTTCGAAGGCCGCGACTCGCTCAGGGGCCTCCGCATGGTCCATGAGCCGAAACATCTGCGCTTTTTCCAGGCGCGCTTCGAGCCGCTGGCGTCTTGAGGACTGCCCGCCCCGCGATGTCAGCCTGTGAATATGCCTTCCGGCGAGAACCATTTGAGCGAGCGGGCCCCGGGCCTGCGAATGGCCCGGCACGCGCGCATCTTTAATATAGAGGCGCTATTGATGCTCTATATAGAAGCATGATATAGTAGAAGTAGATATGCCGTCCCTTTTGATTCAACTCGACGACGCCACCGCCAAGAAGCTCGAACGGATTGCCCCGGCAAGGCAACGCAAGCGTGCCAACTTCATCCGTGAGGCGGTGAAAGAGGCTATCCGCAACCATGAATACGCCCGCATGCGTGAGGCTTACCGGCTGCAGCCCGACTCGGCGGAGGAGGCTGATGACTGGTCTTCCGCCGAGGAATTCAAGCCGTGAAGCAATTCGAGATCTGGTGGGCCGACCTGCCCAAGCCCGCGGGGCGCCGCCCTGTGCTTCTTTTGAGCCGCGACGATGCGTACGAGTACCTGAACAAGTTTGTGGTGGCTGAAGTCACGACGAGAATCCGCCACATACCGGTGGAGGTGCCACTCGGCCGCCGTGAAGGAATGACGAAGCCGTGCGTAGCCAACTGCGACAATCTTCGCACGCTGCGGCGTGAGGCACTGGGCGCGAGGATTTCCCAACTGGCAATCGGCAGGGTGCCGGAGGTCAAACGCGCCGTCGGCTATGCGTTTGGCTGGCCCGAACTCATAGACGCCGAGGGGTGAGTCTTCGCCCCCGTCACGCCCGCCCGAAAACCCGAAATGCGCTTGGGTGACACGATTCCTAACGCGAGGGCTATGGCTTCCCCAAGGCGAGATGCTGGGCAACCAGGCGCGCAAGCTCTTCCCTGTCGACGCCGTTGAACTGGCCAACCGTGCTGTAAGGCAGGTCGGAGCCCGGGGTGGGTGCGGATTCGAGTTCCACCGAATACCGGGCGGGCTGTCCCAGGGACGCGATATAGACGAGCTGCGTCGGGTCACTTATCGCTGCTATGCCGATCGCACTGCGGTCGGCCTCCCAATGATCCATTAGGCGGAAGCGCGGCCCGAGTCGATCTTTGAGCCATGAAAGCACTTCGAGGATTTCGGCGTCCTTGTCAGGCATTTCAAACCCAGGCATACATGTGGACCTCACCCAACTATCATTGTGCGCCTTCGCCACGACAACCCGGGAGTTTCCCCTCCCCCGCGATGTTAGCCTGTGAATATGCCTTCCGGCGAAAACCATTTGGGCGACCTGGCTCGGGACGTGGTGCGGCGGGCGCTCTCCGCTGGGGCCGCCGACGCTGAGTGCACCATCGAGGAAGGCGACGAATTCTCCGCCAACGTGCGCATGCGTGAGTTGGAAAACCTGAAAGAGGCTGGCTCGCGCGCCGCCGGGCTGCGGATTCTGATTGGCAAACGCACTGGGTCGTCTTACACCTCGGATCTTTCCGCTGAAGGCATCGATCACCTGGTGAAATCGGCCATCGAGCTGGTGGAAGTAACCACCGAGGACCCGCACGCCGGTCTGCCGGAGGCGGAGGAACTGGGCGCACTTACTGGCGACCTGGATCTCTATTCGGCGGACGTCGACGCTCTCGAGACCGATGCCAGGGTCGCGCTGGCGCGCCGCGCCGAAGAAGCGGCCCTGGCCGCCGATCCACGCATTACCAATTCCGAAGGCGCTTCGTTCGACAGCTACGCCGGCCGCCACATTTTCGCCAACTCGCGCGGCTTTGCGGGCGAATATCGCACCAGCTCGTGTACCCTGGCGGTGGTGCCCGTGGCGCGCGAAGGAGAATCGATGGAGCGCGATGCGTGGCACCATTCCGCGCGCTCCCTGGCCTTGCTGGAGCCGCCCGAGCAGATCGGCCGCACCGCGGCTGCGCGCGCCCTGCGCCGCCTGAATCCGGTGAAGGTCGCCACTCAGAAGGTGCCCGTGGTGTTCGAGCCGCGCACCGCCGCGTCGCTGGTCGCAAACCTGTTCGAAGCCGTCCACGGCATGCTGATTTACCGGCACGAGTCGTTCCTGGCCGGGAAGGTCGGCCAGAAAGTGGCCAGCGAAAAACTCTCGCTGATTGACGACGCCACTATCCCCGGCCTGTTCGGCACCTCGCCGTTCGACGATGAAGGCGTGGCCTCGCGGCGCACCGTGGTCATCGAGCGCGGCGTGCTGAAGAGTTACCTGCTGAACACCTACGCGGCACGCAAGCTGGGGATGAAGACCACCGGCAATGCCTCGCGCGGCCTGGCTGGCAACGCGGGCATCGGCCACGGGAACTTTTTCGTCGATTGCGGTGTCCAACCGCCGGCGCGGATTATTGCCGGAATCGCCGACGGCTTTTACGTTACGGAACTGATCGGCATGGGCGTGAACATCGTCACCGGCGATTACTCGCGCGGCGCCGCGGGCTTGTGGATTCGCAACGGCGAGTTGGCGTACGCGGTTTCCGAAGTCACCATTGCCGGCAAGCTGCAAGACATGCTGATGGGCGTCGAAGAGGTCGGAAATGACCTCGAGTTTCGCGGCTCCGCGGCCGCGCCCACGCTCAAGATTGGAGAGATGACCGTTGGCGGCAAATAAAACGGCGGGTGTGGACCAGGCGGCCAGCCCGCAACACAACCGATTCTCGATTCACCCGGCGGCCATCGTGGTTGCGCTCGTGCTGGCCGCGGGAGTGGCCGGGTTCCTGTACCTGAACCGGCTTTCCCAGCAAGCGCCTCCTGCGCCGCCACCCCTGACCGGCGCGGCGCGCGCTTACATCCACGACGGCTTCCTCAAGATCACCAACTCCAACATGCAGGCGCATGAGAGCTACCTCAAGCAGGAAGTCGTGGAAATCACGGGTGATATCACCAACACCGGCAACCGCGTGCTCGGCACGGTGGAAATCGTCTGCGTGTTCTACGATGCGTACGGGCAGGTGATTCTGCGCGAGCGGGTGGCTATCGTCAGCCGCAAGATGCAGAAGCTCGCGCCTGGCGAATCGAAGCCCTTTCGCCTGGCCTTCGACAACGTTCCTGATAGTTGGAATCAGGCGATGCCGCAAATGGTGATCGCCGCCATCGATTTCGCGTAGCGCTCATTCTCACACCAGGCCTGTAGCGCCGGCGGTCTTTGCCGCCGGTTCTTTCCGAGCCGCCCGGTGGGGCAGCTTTCAACCTGCCCAGCGCAGGTTTCACCCTGCCAATCGAGTTTCAACATTTCCGAGCGTTCGGCGCCCCACTCGCGTCGCCCGGCTAATCGTTGTGCCTTGTATCAGGGCACGGCTTCAGCCGGGCCACAAGACTCACCGATCATGAGGCTTTAGCCCCTGCGGCTTTTTCCTTGCCGGTTACGTTAAGCAGTACGGAAACCTCTCGGGATTTGCCATCGGGCGCGCGCTTTCCCACGGTCCCTCACTTCTGCCGCTTAATCGTCATCGGCGGCATGTCCATGTCGCCGGTATCCGCCTTGGTCTTGAGGACGATCTCGTCGCCGTTGATGGTGCCCTCGCTCGAAAAGGTGGTGCCGCCGTTGAAATCCACCTTTACGGAAAACGAAATTTTGTCCCCATCCACCTTGCCGTTGTCGAGCGGCAGCGGATCGCCTTGCGGCCCCAGAACCGTGCCCGTCAGCTTGGCGCCGTCCTGTTTGAAGGTGTAAGTCAGGGTGAAGGTGCTGCCATCGGGAGAGGATAGGTCGCCCTTCCAAGTGCCGGTCACGTCCGCGGCCCAGGCGGCCGTGGCCAAAAGCAGGAACAGGATTCCCGTTCCCAGTCTGTGTGTAGGCATGCTCCAGATTGTACCGTCTGTCTTTCGGGTACGCTAGTCTGGAAAGGATGGAACCAGGCGGGCGTATCTCGTGGCGGAGCCTTGGGCGCTGGGAAAAGGCCTTTGTGCTTCTGCTGCTGGCCTACGTCATTCTGCGGCTCACCGGCGCCGCGCCGGTTGCGCAGTGGTGGCTCGCCTGCCTGTGCTTTTTGCTGGGCGTGGTGGTGACCTTCCGCCTGGTGCGCCGCGGCCTTCGCAAAGCCATCTGGCGCCTGCGCAACCGCCTGATCGCGGCCTACATTTTCATCGCGGTGGTCCCGGTGGTGCTGATTCTGCTGCTGGCCGGCATCGCCACTTACGTAGTGATCGGGCAGATGGCGGTGTACCTGGTGAACACCGAATTGCGCCACCGCCAGACTTCCCTGTTGCGGTCCGCCGAGGCCCTGGCGCTGGTGCCTGTGACGGATCCCGCCACCGCGCTGCGCCGTTTCGAAACCGTGACCCTCAGCGCTTTCCCGAAGTTCTCCCTGCTCATCACCGGGCGGCGCGAGCTTCGCTATCCGGACGGCAACACCCTTACCCAGCCGCCCGCCGAATGGAAGCGGGCCTCCGGGCTGATCGTCAAGCAGGAAGGCACGGAGGACCACCTGTACGCCTGGGCGCACGTGATCGAAAACGGCGAGGAAGTGACCGTGCTGGCGCCGGTGACGATTGATCTGCTCGGCGGCCTTGTGCCGGGTTTGGGCGATGTGGCTTTTGCGCCCCTGGTGGGGCACGCGCGCGGCGCGGGCGTGCCGGAGGCGCGCAATGCGTTCGACTTCCCCCTGCGCGGCTGGTACCCGGTGGACGTGCCGCGTTGGCACTCGCCGCACGAACATAGCGTGCTCATTCTGCGCGTCGATACGCGCGCTTCCGCGGTGCTGGGCACCATCTTTCAATCGCGGGACCAAACGCTCGATTGGGCCGAGTTCTACCTGGGCGCTTTCATCGTGGTGACCATCGTGTTCCTGCTGGTGGAACTGATTTCGCTGGTCGCCGGCGTCCAGTTGAGCCGCAGCATCACCGGCGCCGTGCATGAGTTGTACGCCGGCACGCGGCGCATCCAGCAGGGCGATTTCGGCCACCGCATTCCGGTCAAGGGCAGCGACCAGCTTGCCGAACTGGCCGCGTCGTTCAACACCATGACGTCCAACCTGGGCCAACTGATGGTGGTGGCCAAGGAGAAGGAACGCCTCGAATCGGAGCTCACCATCGCGCGCGAAGTCCAGAAGCAACTCTTTCCCAAGGACGTGCCGTATACCAAGACGCTCGAGCTCAAGGGCGTCTGCAGCCCCGCGCGCATGGTGTCCGGCGATTACTACGATTTCATGGCGCTTTCCGAAGAGTCGCTCGCATTCGCCATCGGCGATGTCGCCGGCAAAGGAATTTCCGCCGCGCTGCTGATGGCCACCATTCAATCCACCATGCGCACCCAGTTGGGCGCCACCAACGGCGCGCCTCCCAGCCAGCTCTCCACCGCCAAGCTGGTGGCCACCCTCAACCGCCAGCTTTACGCCAACACCAGCCTCGAGAAATACGCCACCTTTTACTTCGCGCTGTATCACGAAGACACCCACTCGCTGACGTACACCAACGCCGGCCACCTTTCGCCCATCCTGCTGCGTTCGGGCGAGCTGCAGATGCTCGAATCCACCGGCACCGTGGTGGGCGCCTTTCCGGCGGCGCGCTACGAGGAGCGCACCGTCCCGCTCGAGCACGGCGATCTGCTGGTGGCTTACACCGATGGCATTATCGAGCCGGAAAACGCCTACGGCGAGATGTTCGGAGAAGACAAATTGAAGGAACTGGTGTCCAAATACGCGCGCGCCGATTCCTCGGAACTGATTGCGCGCACCATGGAGGCCGTGATCGAATGGACCGGCTCCTCGGAATTGCAGGATGACATGACCATGGTGGTGGCAAGGCGTATATGAAAGTTCTCACCGCAGCCGAGATGCGCGACGTCGATCGGCGCACCATCGAAATGGGAATCCCCGGCATCGTCCTGATGGAGAATGCCGGCCTTCGCGTTGTGGAATTCCTGGCCGAACGCTTTGCCCCGCTGGAATCGCAGCGCGTTCTGGTGTTGTGTGGCAAAGGCAACAACGGCGGCGATGGCATGGTGATCGCGCGCCAGATCCATACCCGTTTCCAGCGTTGCCAACTGACTGCCGTGCTGTTGGCCGATCCGGCAGATCTGCACGGCGACGCGCGCGAAAACTATCTGATGCTCCGCGCCTGCGGCTGCCCGGTTACCACCGAAATTCCGCTGGACGCTAGCCGGGCGACGCTGGTGGTGGACGCCCTGCTCGGCACCGGCATCAACGGCCCGGCCACCGGCGCCGCCGAACGGGCGATTGCCAAGATCAATGGCTCCTTAAGGCCGGCCAAGGTGGTGGCCGTCGACATTCCCTCCGGCATGTCGAGCGATTCGGGCGAGTCCGCGGGCAAGGTCGTGCGTGCCGATTACACCGTCACCTTCGTCGCGCCCAAGCTCGGGCAGGTGCTGCCGCCGAATTGCGACTCGAACGGCGAGCTGATCGTGCGGCCCATCGGCACACCGCCGGAGCTGTTGCTCGACGGGAAGATCGATTTGATCGAGCCGTCGATGTTCTGGCGCGTGATGATACCGCGACCGCCGGGCGGCCATAAAGGCACCTTCGGCCACGCGCTGGTGGTGGCCGGTTCGCGCGGCAAAACCGGCGCCGCCGCCTTGTGCGGACTCGGCGCGCTGCGCGCCGGTGCGGGCCTGGTAACGGTGGCTTCCGCCGAATCCGCCATCCCGCAGATCGCCGCGCACGCGCCGGAGCTGATGACCGAGCCGCTGTCGGAGACGCCTCACGGTTCCATCGGGCTTAACGCCGCGCTCGCCGCCGCTGCCGAAGGCAAAACCGTTATCGCCATGGGCCCCGGCCTGGGACGCCAACCGGAAATCTCAATCCTGGTCGGCAGCTTGATGCAGAGCATCGCGCAACCTATGGTGCTCGATGCCGACGCGCTGGTGGATATCGCCAAATCCCCGCCCACGGACCGCGTGCGCGTGCTCACGCCGCACCCCGGCGAGATGGCGCGCCTCACCGGCAAAACCACCGCGGAGGTGCAGGCCGACCGCATCGCCGCCGCGCGCGCCTTCGCTGAAGCGCACTGGCTCACGCTGGTGCTCAAGGGCCAGCGCACCGTCATCGCGTTCCCCGATGGCCGCGTTTGGATCAACCCCACCGGCACGCCGGCAATGGGCACCGGCGGCACCGGCGATGTGCTCACCGGCATGATCGCCGGCTTCCTGGCTCAATTCCCGCAGCATCCGGACGAAGCCGTCGCCGCGGCGGTCTATCTGCACGGCCTGGCCGGCCAGATCGGCGCCCGCGCGCTCGGCGAGCGAAGTCTCATCGCTTCCGACCTGCTCCACTACCTGCCTGCCGCGATGGAGGAGTGTGCCGCTGTTCCACGCCTCGACTGAAGCCGAGACCATTGCCCTCGGCCAGCGCCTCGCCGCCGAATTGCCGCGCGGCGTGGTGCTGTTGATCGGCAATCTCGGGGCGGGCAAGACCACGCTCGCCAAGGGCATCGCCTCTGGTCTTGGTGCGGCATCGCCGGACGACGTTTCGAGCCCCACCTTCACCCTCATCCACGAGTACGGCCGCGGCACGGTGTATCACGTCGATCTCTACCGCATCGAGGAAGCCCGCGAGCTGGAAAGCCTCGGCCTCGATGAGATCGTCGATAGCGGCGCCCTCGTCCTGATCGAATGGGGCGAGCGCTTCCTCGAGTCGTTCCCCCAGCCGCGCGCCGAAATCCACATCCGCGCGCTGCCCGACGACACGCGAGAAATCGACCTGCGACCGCCGGCGCCCTCGAAATAAGTTGAGAGAGCGCCGCGGCTGCGGACGCCTGGAGGGCGCGCTCAATGAGGCCGGGCGCCGGGCGGCGTTTGCGATACAGTAACAGCATGCTTCGCCGCTCATTTTTGCAGACTGTTCCCGGAACGGTTGCCGCCACGGCAATGGCTGCGCCGCTATCCGCCGGCGATGAAGTGCCCATCAGGCTCGGGTTCGACACTTACTCGCTGCGCGCCTTCCGGTGGAAGGCTCCCCAGCTTCTGAGTTATGCCGCGGGTCTCAAACTCGACACGATACAGATCTCCAGCCTGAACGACTATGAGAGCCTGGATCCGGCATACCTGCAAAAGGTGAAAGATCAGGCGGACCGGCTGCACATCCATGTCGATGGCGGAACCGGATGCATTTGCCCCTCGAGCCATTCCTTCGCCAAGAACGGACCGCCGGCGCGCGACCGCGTGCTCGAAGCTCTACGCGTGGCCGCCGCGGTGGGCGCCAAAGCGATGCGGTGCTATCTGGGCAGCAGCGCCGACCGGATGGGCGAGCCCGGAATCGAAGCGCACATGGAGAACACGATCAAAGTGTTCCGTTCCGTGCGCTCCGAGGCTCTCGATCTGCGAGTGAAGATTGCCATCGAAAACCACGATGGCGACATGCAGGCGCGCGAAGTGAAAACCGTGATCGAAGAATCCGGCAAGGATTTCGTGGGCTCCAATCTGGATACCGGCAATCCGCTGTGGGTAGTGGAAGACCCGCTGCTGACGCTGGAAGTGCTGGCGCCCTACGTGATCACTTCGCACATACGGGATTCGGTGCTGTTCGAGCATCCGCGCGGGGCGGCCGGCCAATGGGTGGCGCTGGGCGATGGCCAAATCGACTTCGTCCGCTTCGTCGAGCTATTCCGCCAATGGTGCCCGCAAGCGTCGATGCAACTGGAGATCATCACCGGCCGCCCGCCGCGCGTGATCCCGTACCTGGAGCAGGATTTCTGGAAGCCATTTCCCAAGGCGCTGGCCTCGGAGTTCGCGCGCTTCGTGGCGGTGGCCAAGGCGGGCCATCCCTACATGGGAGCGATGGTGATCGAAGATGTGGCGGGGCAACGGCGCCCGGCGATCATGACCGATGCGCTGAAAGAGCAGCAGCGCATCGACCTGGAGCAAAGCCTGGAATACGCCAAAAAAAAGCTGAACGTGGGCGTGAACTGGCGCGGCTAGCGCGCGCTGCACTTCAGCGATAGGCGAACAGCATGGCGTAGACAATCAGGCCAATCAAAACCAGGCCGATGGTGAGAGCGGTGAAGCCGAGGCGGCGCCAGAACCTCACGTCGCGGGGTGCGGGCGCCGGCATCAGCATTTGCTCCAGCTCGCCGCTTTCCACCAGTTGACGGTACTCCCGGGGACGGTCGCGCTGGAACTCTTCGAGCGGCATGCCCTCCGTGAAGATCACCGTATCCATGGGGAATTTTTCGGGGCGGAAGTGAGTATTGAAAAAGTGCACCACGAAAATGAAACTCACCGCCAGCAGGGCTTCATCGCTGTGGATGGTGGTGGCGACATTGACGGCCCAGCCCGGGAAAACGTGGGTGAAGATCTCCGGGAACCATAGCATAAGGCCCGTGCCGCCAATCACGGCTACGCCCCAGAACACCGCGAAATAGTCGAATTTCTCCCAATAGGTCCAACGGCCGTATTCGGGACGGGGGCCGCGTTTGAAAAACCATTTGAGGGAACCGGCCAGTTCGTGCCAGTCGCGCCGATTGAAAACCATGCTCTCTTCGCCGCCGATAAACTGGCGCCAACTCTTGCCGCTAGCGCGCTTCTGCTTCACCAGATCGTACAGGTGTAGCCCGAAGTAGGTAAATGTCAGGCCGGCGCAGAATCTATGGATCAGGCCGGCCGCTTCAAAACCACCCAGCAGGTGCGCCAGAACCTTGGCCCAGCCCGCATACGAGAACTTCAGAATCATGCCGGTCAATGCAAGTCCGAGGAAGCTGGAGACAACCATCAGGTGAAGGTTGCGATGGAACCGCCGGAAGCGGCGCACATAAGTTCCGGCTTCCGCCTGCCCGTTCTTGATCTGCTTGCGGTATTCGAACGAGCGAGGCAGCCAAAGCACGGTGTGCGCCCCGGAAACCACCAGCGTTCCGATCAGCAGCGTGGTCATGCCCCAGAAGGTGACGAACAGGAAAGGATACTTCTTCGGATCGTGGTGGGTGGCGTGTGTGAGATAGCCGGCGAACTGGCGGTGGGAGCCGGTATGGCACTTACCGCAAGTAGCAACTATGTTGCGGCGGCTCAGATGCGAGCGAGGATCGTTGACCGGCAGAATGTCGTGCGCGCCATGACAGTCGTAACACTTGGCGGTCTTCAGGTACCCCAATTTGGAGACCTTGCCATGGAAGGTGTCGAAGTACGCTTCCGTGATCTGCCGGTGGCAGCGGCCGCATTGGTCCATGATGCTCAACCGGAAGTCGGCCAGGTCCGTGCGCTCGATGCTGTGGGCGGAATGGCAATCGACGCAAACCGGCAGCGGTTTCCCGGTGTGAGTGACAGTGGGGCTATGCACGCTGGCGGTAAATAACTCGTAGATGCCGCGGTGGCATTGCGCGCAGGTTTCGGCGATGTGGGCCCGGTTGACGCTGGAGCGTGGGTCGCTGCCCGGCAGTTCGTGGTGCGGGGTGTGGCAGTCGGCGCAATTGGCGGTGACGGTCAGGCCGGCCTCCAGCAGTCCCTTGCCGTGGATGCTCTCGCGGTATCGTTCCACGATGTGGTCCTGCTTGCCGGTATAGCGAACGGCGGCCTTGTGTCCTTGCTGGTGGCATTTTGCGCACAGCGAGGGAATGTTTCGCGAATAGGTCGGCGAGGTGGAATCGAGCTTGCCCTGGGCGCCATGCGGGCTGTGGCAATCCTGGCACAGAGGCGCGTCCGGGCTGCCTTTCGCGGCCAGCGTGCCGTGCGTGCTTTCGCGGTACTGGTCCACCACGTTTTCGTGACAGATGGAGCAATCCACCTTATCCTTGATGGTGTCGCAGGCTCTCACGTCGGACGGCGTCCCGCCGGTATGGCATTGCACGCAGGCGATGCGGGTATGGCGCGAGTGCGCCAATTCATCGGCACTGACGTACAGCGACTGTCCGGAGCCCGTCGCCTTCAGGTTGGGATTGGCATGGCAGCTCAGGCAATCGCGGTTGGACATCCCCTCCGTGTAGTAAACCTTGCGGATTTGGTGAGGCGGATGGCAGTCGACGCACGCCGGAATCATGTGCGGTTGCTTCTCCCACAGCTCGCCGCGGATCACCTGGCGGTGCACGTCCTCGATTTTCGCGTGGCACTTCATGCACGTTTTGGCGATGTTCTGTTTGGCGATAGAGGACCGAGGATCCGTATGTGGGAGTTGGTTGTGCGCCGTGTGACAACTGGTGCAGACCGCGGTAACGGTCAGGCCCTGCTGGAAGAGGCCGATGCCATGAATGCTGTCTTTGTAATTCTCGGTGATATTGGTCTGCGGGATGGCGCGCGTCTTGCTGACCACGGTATCTTCGCTGTGACAGCCGCCGCACAACCGCGGAACGTTGATGGTTGCCACCGGCGATTTCATGTCGGATGGGGGCAGAATGTCATGCGTGCCATGGCAGAGCTTGCAGTTCGGGGCGTAGGGGTCGTGCAGCGCCGCCCTCTTGCCGTGGACGCTGGCGGCATACTGGCTCTGTTCTTCGCTGTGGCACTGGCCGCAGTCGACGGGCGCCACTTTTTCCGGATGCGGCAGCTCCTTGATGGCGGCGTGGCAGGAAACGCAATCCAGGCCGGCGTGGGGAGAAGCTTTCAAGGCGGCCGCATGGAAGCCTGGAGGCACTCCGGGCTGGCGCTTCCCAATCTGCGGACCGGAGTCGTGGCAGCCGGCGCAGTCCTCGGAACGCGGGGCCGCCGCCTGCTGGCTGTGGAGACCGGAGGTCAGGAGGATCGCAATGGCAGCGAGCCGGAGTAAGTTCACGGCCGTCATAGTGTAGTGTTTTTCAACAAATTGCCCGCTGCGAACCTCTAAAACGAGACATAAAGACCTCTTTAATGCTATACCCTGCTGAATTTTGCGTCAAGTTGTGAAAAAACTCTGTTCATAAATCCAATTTGGATGTACGCTCCCAGTATGTGGAGGCGTTTTCGTGGTGTACCAGTTGTGGTAATGGTCGCCTGGAACCTGGCTTCCTGCGACACCACGGCGAGAAGCGCCGCGGCACCTGCGCCCGAAGCGGAGCAGGTGATCAGCCCAGCACTCAAGAAGCTCTACATGGCTGCCAGCACGGCGGCGCCGCAGTCCGCGGCGCAGCAGAAGGTGATTCTACAGATGGCTGAGCAGGCGTCAAATGGGAAAGAACTGCTGCTGGTGATGCGAGCGGCAGTGGGCGTGTTCCCTGCCAGTAGCGGGCCACAGGGGCAAAGCGCGGAGAGACGGATGCGCGCGGTGGTGACGGCGAAGATGATGGAGCTGGGAACATTGGACCAATTGATTGAGTATGGGACCGAGTACTCGATCGACCCGGAGAGCGCCCGGCCGTTTGTCCAGCGTATGCTTCAACTCGGAGATAAGGACTCCGACCCGCGAGTCTGGCACGGGATCAGAGTGGCCGCTTTCCGTTTGAAGGTGGGCGATCTGGAGCGGCAAGCGCAAGTGAGGGGCGACCAACTGGCAGGCAGATAACAGAACTGCAGCCGGGCCTGCCGCTGCCGGCAGGGGAGGCCAACACAATGAAAGTCCTGTTAAGTGCGAACGAAGTCAACCAGCAGAGCGGCGCGGCGGTACAACGTTCCGGGCGCGCGTTGCTGTCTCTGAGCCTCACGATTCTCGGCTTAGCGGCTGCCTACTTCGGCGCCTTGTATCTGATCGCTCACTGAAGTTACATCGGCTGTAACACGTGATGGCATTGAGAACGGCCTGGCTCGCTGGTCAGCCGTTGCCACCGCCAGCGCCGCGAAACCGGTGGCGGCGTCTCTCAGGAACAGCTCCTGCATCGACCCCGCCGGATAGCGCTTGTTCATCGAGCCGGCATCCCAGTAGCCTTAGCTCCGGGAAGGCAAGCAGAACAGCATCCATTGTTTCGATTATCGCCGGAAAGGCCTGCTGGTGGCGAACCGGGTAACTTCGAGGGTTCTCGCTCGCCATTCAGCCTCCCATCGCGTACCGTGATCGGCCCGCCGGAGATCGCGCCTGCATCCATCCCATGAAGGCGCTGCACAACGAGTAGCGGGTTCAGTTGCCTGAAACTGCTTCTGGCCGGCCGCCGCCGGGCTTGCCGCGAGGATCCGGTTTGACGGTGGCCGTCTGGGTATAAACCTCGCCGTCGACGGTGAGGCGGACGGTGTACTGTCCGGGCTGCAATGCGGTGGCGCCACGCCGGCCGCCGGGTCCACTCGCGTCCGGATTCGTGGGCTGGCCCTCCCTTGCTCCGCCTTTGGGATGGCAAGCGTCCGGCGCCGGCGCGGGAGCGGCGCCGCCTCCGAAACCTCCGGGGCCTTGTGCCGCGGGGGCCCCCAAGGCATGGCGATGCATTCCCGCGGCAGCGGAAGGCGGCTCCGCGGGTTGCCGCCAAATCGCCTGTACATCCAAGGTTTCGGTATCGGCCGGGCGTACCGGCGTGTCGCTCGCTGCACAGGCGCGCACCGTGCCGGCGGCATCCAGCAGCTCGATCTTCAGCGGCTCCTTGGCAGCGGTTTTGAGCCAATAGTAGACCACCACGCCGGAGGGCGGATTCTGCAACTGGGGCTCCTCATGCGGCAGGGGCGTGCCGTTCATGCCGCCCGCCCGGATGGCGTAGCTCTCACCTGGCTGGAACAGATGCACGCTG
Source organism: Bryobacteraceae bacterium (assembly GCA_049587755.1). Classification (GTDB taxonomy): domain Bacteria; phylum Acidobacteriota; class Terriglobia; order Bryobacterales; family Bryobacteraceae; genus Bog-375. The sequence goes on from JBAVEN010000010.1 coordinate 239,217, forward strand.
GAGGAAACGATCTGCGCACCCTGCGCAGCAATCTGCCGCAGCAGCGTCATTTGATCCATCACCCAAAAGCCGCGGCCATGGGTGGCGACAGCCAGATCGTCGCCGTGCACCACGATGTCGCGAACCGAGGTGACCGGCATGTTGTTCTGCAACGATTGCCATTGCGCGCCGTCATCGAAGGAAACGTAGAGGCGAAGTTCGGTAGCGGCGTAAAGCAGGCCCTTGACTTGCGGATCCTCCTTCACCGAATTGACATAAGCGCCATCGGGGATGCCAGCGACCACGTTCTGCCAGGTCCTGCCGCCATCGTGTGTGCGATAGACGTAGGGCGCGTTATCCGCAAGGCGATGGCGATCGACCGATGCATAAGCGGTCTCGGCATCGAAATGGCCGGCTTCAATTTGCGAGACCTTGCTCCAGGCCGCCATCGCCGGCGGCGTGACGTCGGTCCACTGTTTGCCGTCGTCGCGGGTGACATAGATCAAGCCATCGTCGGTGCCAACCCAGACCGTGGCGGCCTGGATGGGCGAGGGGCCGATGGAATACACTACGCCGAAGCGGTCTTTCATCGGCTGATCGATGTCCTTGGCCGTGACCGGATCCAGCGTGGCCGGCACTGGCGGATTCACGCGCGAAAGGTCGCCGCTGATCTTTTCCCAGGTGCGGCCGCGGTCGCGTGAGCGCATCACGAATTGATTGGCGTAATAAAGCGCTCCATCCGCTTGGGAAAAGACTTGTGGAAGCGTCCAGGTTTTTCGGTTGGGATCGCTGGGATCGGGTGGAGGCAATTGTCCGCCGAGCGGCGCGGCAATATTAAACGACTGATCGCAACGTCCCGCACCGCTGCCGTATAGAATATTTCCGTCCTTGGGGTCGGGCAGCACGGTGGCGCTCTCGCCGGCCAGGCAGGTGGGTTCCCAGTTGCGGAATGTGAGCAGGCCCTCGTTCGACCAGGTGCTGACGCCAACAGCGCCGCTATCCTGCTGCGCGCCGTAGAGCCAGTACGGGAAACGATTGTCGGCGGCCAGGTGATAAATCTGCGCCGTCGGTTGGTTGTACCAGGTGCTCCAGGTCTTCGCGCCATCCACGCTGACCACCGTGCCCTGGTCGCTACTAAGTACCATGCGGTTGCCGTCCTTGGGATTCACCCAGAGCTGGTGGTAATCGTCGCCGCCGGGCGCTCCCTTGACCGGGACAAAGGTCTTGCCCGCGTCGGTGGTAATGTAAGTGGCCGTGTTCATGACATAGGCGCGGTCGGGGTTAGTGGGGTCCACGGTCACAGCTTCGAAGTACCAGCCGCGGCCCCACAAGCGGTTCTCATTGTTGACCAGCTTCCAGGTGGCGCCGGCATTGTCGGAGATGTAGACTCCCCCGCCCTGGTGGACTTTGCCGGCTTCCGCTTCGCCGGGCGCCCCGCCGCGCCCGCCACGGCCGGCTGCGAACCCGCGCGGCACGGCGCTGCCGACATCATCCACCACTGCCCAGAGACGTTTGGGATTGCTGGGTGAGACAGCGATTCCGATCTTGCCGACAAACTCGTCGCTGGGCAGCCCGCCGGTCAATTGCTTCCAGGTGTCGCCGCCGTCGGTGGACTTGTACAGCCCGCCGCCGCGCAAGTTGGTAGGTGCGTACACCGACCACGGCGGGCGCCGCGTCGCCCAAAGCGATGTGTAGAGCACGCGTGGATTCTTGGGATTGATGGCGAGATCGACTGCGCCCACATTGTCGGGATCGTCGCTCTTGGACAAAACCTTCTTCCAGGTCGCGCCGCCGTCGGTGGAGCGGTAGACGCCACGATCGGGGTTGGCATCGTAGATGTGGCCGAGAGCCGCTACGTAAACGCGATTCGGGTTTCTCGGGTCCACCGCAATGCGTCCGATCTGGCGCGTGGCTTCGAGTCCGGCATGCGTCCACGTCTTGCCCGCGTCAGTGGACTTGAACACGCCAATGCCGTAGGAGTTCTGGCTGCGGATGTCAGGCTCGCCCGTGCCGGCGTAGACGATGTTGGGATTCGAAGGGGCGACCGCGATGGCGCCGATCGAGCCGATCGGAATGCCTTCATCGGAAATGGGAAACCAGGTGCGGCCGGAGTTCTCGGTCTTCCACACGCCGCCGCCGACCGAGCCGGAATAAAATGTGTCGGGCTGGCTGGCGTGGCCGGCGACGGCATAAGTGCGTCCGCCGCGCATCGGGCCCACGTCGCGCCAGCGCAAACCGGACAGCAGGCTGTCGGGGTACTCGCCGCTGGAGCCCGGCCGCTGGGCAAAGATGCCCAGCGACGTCAAAATGCACTGCAGTAACAGAAGACCTAAAGTACGGCGGTGACCGATCAAGACGGTTGCTCCTGTCCGGCGGAAACGGACCAGCCGAAAGGTACACTCTACCATTAGAAGCGGTGGCAGTTCGATCCGGCGGCAGATCTGCGCCGGTCCTCTTGCATTTGTCTGTCGTTGCGGCGGCCGCCGTCAGCGGATCAAAATCGGATATGGATACATTCCTTCCTCCAATTGAAAAGCCTCAGGGGCTCGTCATGAAGCTGGCGTACGCATTTGCACGCCGGCAATTCGGTAAAGTGCTTACACCGCTGAAAGTGCATTCCGCGCGGTTACCGGTCGCATTCGGTCTGTTCTATGCGAAGATCGGCAAGCTGGATAAGAAGCTGATGCTGCCGCCGGAAACCGCCCTGCTGATCCGTCAACAGGTGGCTCGCATCAACGTTTGTCTTTTCTGTATCGATATCGGCCGGTCGATGGCGATCCAAGCGTCGTTCAATGAAGCCAAGTTCAACGCGCTCGATGAGTACCGCACCAGCCCTCTTTTCACCGATGCGGAACGCGCGGCGCTGGACTATGTGACGGAGCTGACCAAGGACAAAAAGGTTGACCCCGGCACTTTTGCGCGCATGGCCGCCCATTATTCCGAACGCCCTATCTGCGAGATCGTCTGGCTGGTTGCCACTGAGCATGTTTACAACATGACCAATATCGGCCTCAACATTCATTCGGACTTGCTCTGCGAGGTCAGGCGGAAAAAATAGAATCGCGGATCGGCGGCGGACTGGCAGGCTGGGTCTTTTGCCAGCCGGCCGGGCGCTTGACCGGCGGTCGCTTCGGCGTCGCGTCGCCATGGCTCAGGCTGCGCTGCATAGCAATTCCTAATACCCAAATCGTGCTAAGCTGGCAAGTGGAAGATCATTATGATTGAAGATCTGCTACAGCCCGCGCACCTGTTGGTGCTCTTGGCTATTGCCCTTCTGTTTTTCGGGCCGCAGAAGCTGCCTGAGCTCGGTAAAGGGCTCGGCGAAGGCATTCGCGGCTTCAAAGCTGGGCTGAAAGACGTTACTTCGGACACGCCGGCGCGCCGCAAGGAATAGCCCAAGCGCGGACTGTCGCTTTCACACGGGAGCCGGTTTGGCTGTGACCGAATCGCGCTCTCTTCGAAGCTGAATTGCTGTTTCCCCTGACGCGCGATCCTTGTTTCTCCGCGATCTTGCCGTTTCCGTCCGGTAGGTATACACTGTATACATGACTGTCGGTCCGACCGCGCGGAGAATCGCCGCCTCCGCCCGCCGCCTGTTGGATCGGGAGGGCGCGGAGGCGGTGACCATGCGCCGCGTAGCCGAGGCGGTTGGCATTACGCCGATGGCGATCTATCGCCACTACCCGGACCGGGCGGGTCTCCTGAACGCCGTGGCGAACGTAGGTTTCGAGGAGCTGGCCGCGCGGCTGGCAGGCAAGCGATTCTCCGGCGGCATCGAGGAGCGGCTCACCAAGATGGCGGAGATCTACCTCGAGCACGCGCTCGAGAACCCTCGACTCTTCGAGCTGATGTTCCTCGAGCCGCGCGAAGGCGCCCGCCGCTACCCGCGAGACTTCAAAGCCGGCCGCTCCCCTACCGTCAATCTGATGGTCGCCGTGCTGCGGGAAGGCATGGAGAGCGGCCATTTCCGCGAGGATGACGCCTGGGAGATCGTTTTCGAAATGGGCGCCTTCTCTCACGGCCTCATCATGCTCTACCTGGGCGGACGCATGGGCGTCTCTCCCGCTCGCTTTCGCGCCCTTTACCGGCGCTCCTTCCGGAGGTACATTCGTGGCATTCGCAACTGACAACCGGCGCATCGGCGTCGCGCTTCTGGCGGTCGTATCCACCGCCGTGTTGGTCTGGTTCGGCACCGGACTTAACCCGGCATGGCCGCTGATCTGGCTCGCTCCTCTTCCGATGCTGCTTTTCGCTTCGCGCAGCTCCTGGTGGGGCGCAGCGGCCGCCGCAGCCCTGGCGTGGCTTGCCGGCAGCCTCAACCTGTGGCACTACCTCAGCGCGGTGCTGCGTGCGCCGCTCGCCGCGCGGGCGCCAATCTTCCTCATCCCCGCGCTGGTGTTTGCGGCGGCGGTGTCGCTCTTCCGCGCGCTGCTGCGGCGCGGCGCCGGGTGGAGCGCGTTGCTGGCCTTCCCGGCGGCATGGGTCTCCTTCGAGTACGTGCGCAACCTCACTACGCCCCACGGCACGGCGGGCAGCCTGGCTTATTCGGAACTGAACTTCCTGCCTGTCCTCCAGCTCGCCTCTGTTACCGGACCCTGGGGCATCAGTTTTCTGGTGCTCCTGTTTTCTGCCGCGCTCGCCATTGGCTCCCGCCTGCGCAGCGCGGCGCCTAAGCAGGCGTTACGCATTGTTGGCGCGGGGCTGGGAGTGACCGCGCTGGTGCTGGTCTTCGGCGCCGTGCGCCTCGCCCTGCCGGCCGCGTCCCAGCGGGTAAGGGTGGGACTCATCGCGTCCGACCAGCTAGCCAACGTGGACGTGGCGGATGAGGGCGCCAGTTCCGCGCGACTGTTCCGCGATTATGCCGCCGCGGCGGAAGGGCTCGCGGCCCGTGGCTCGCAAGTGATCGTGCTGCCGGAGAAGCTCGGCGTGGCCGTGGATCCCGGGACCAGCGAAACCGATGCTTTCTTCCAATCCCTCGCCGACAAAACCGGCTCCAGGATCGTCGTCGGTCTCATCCACGTATCCCCGCCGGTGAAGTACAACGAGGCGCGCGTGTATGCACCGGGAGCCCCGCTCCGGAGTTACCACAAGCGCCACATGCTGCCGCCCTTCGAATCCAAGTTCAAACCCGGCACCGCGTTGACCCTCATGCCGGAGCCTTCCGGAACCTGGGGCGTGGCCATCTGCAAGGATATGGACTTCACACCGCTTTCCCGGGAGTACGGCGAGGCGGACGCGGGCCTGATGCTGGTGCCCGCGTGGGATTTCGTCGTAGACCGGTTTGAGCATGGCCACATCGCGGTGATGCGCGGCGTGGAAGACGGTTTCAGCATCGCCCGCACGGCAAAGCAGGGCTACCTGACCGTGAGCGACGACCGTGGCCGCATCCTGGCAGAGACCCGCAGCGATTCGGCGCCTTTCGCCACGCTGGTAGCGGACGTGCCGGCGATGCACGACGCCACTGCCTATCTCCTGCTGGGCGATTGGTTCGCTTGGCTCGCGCTGGCGACGCTCATTTTCACGCTGGCGCGGCTATACCGGCTCAGGAATATAACGCGATCCACGTAGCCGAGTGCGTAGCCAAGCTATAATTCCCTTCCCGGCGGCGAGTTGCGCTGGCTTGACGTCAGTTCGCCTTATTGCCCGCCCTCTGGAATCCTCGCCACAGCTCCACGAAGTCCTCTCGCCGCCTCACCCCTTCGAGCAGCGGGTCTTTCGCAGCCAGGTCCAGTTTGGCTGGGTCCTTGAAGTATCCGCCCACTGCCGCCTGCCGCAAATCGGCGATCGATTTTTGTCCCAGCTCCTCACGCTTCTCGCCGCTGCCGGCTGCGGCGCAGACCGCGTAGGTCTGCGCCAGTAGGTACCAAGACTCGCCGGAAACGTTCTTCGCGCCGGATGCTTCCCCTGCCCGCGCCTCCGCTTCCTCGATCCGGCCCGCGCGCGCCAGCGCCAATGCGCTGCCCGCACGCAACGAACTGTCGTGGTAATCGTCGAAGCGTATCGCTGTATCCCAGGCACCCACCGCGTCGGAATACCGCTGGAGGTCGGCGAAATCCCTGGCTTGCCAATAGTAGGCGAAACGCATCGCGTATCGGCCGAAGACGCTCTTCGGTTCACGCGCGAGGACTGCGGTTAGCCCTTCCGCCGCCTTCTGCAACAGGAGAAGGGATTCCGCCGGTTTCCCCATCCGCTGTCCCAGTTCACCCAGATTGACGTAGCTGGCCGCCAGGTTGAGCGCGTATTCGGCCACGGCAGGATGCTCGCGCGCCAGTTTCTCGCGGACGTCCAGCGCGCGGCGGTGGGCCTTTTCGCTCGCCGGCAAGTCCTCTAACAGCGCGTACACGCCTCCCAGATTATTCAGGCTGCTCGACAAGGCGTTCTGGCTGTCGGGATCATTCGGATTCGCCTGGCTCAGTTCTTCGGCAATCGTCACCGCCGCCTCGGCATAGGGGCGCGCTTTGTCCGCCCGATTGGACATGCCATATAGTTCCGTCAGGTTGACATTCGAGACCAGCAGCGCCCGCTTGGCAGCTTCGCCCGGATACTTCGCCGTGATTTCCTTGCGGATCTCCAGTGCCCGCAGGCGCGGCGCCTCCGCTTTCGCGATCGACGGCGTCCGCCCGAAGGACATCACCAGCGTAGTGCCCAGGCCATCATATAGGTTGCCCAGATTAGTCAGGCTATCGATTGACGGCTCGTGCGTACGGTTCCACTCCTCCTGCCTTTCAATTGCGCCGGTGAAAACCGATTCGGCCTTCTGGAAGCTGCCCTTGCTCTGATAGAGATTGGCCAGGTTATTCGACGCCCCAATCAGGTCATTGAACTGCCTGGCATCGTTCGGATGAGCCTGGTGCAGCTTCTCCATAATGCCGATGGCGCGCAACAGTTCCTGTTCGCCTTCGGAGGTGTGATTGATGGCGATATCCAGGTTGCCCAGCCGAAACAGAGCGGCGCCCATCTGCATCTGGAGCGAAGGATCGCCGGACCGCTCCGCCACAAACTGCTGATAGAAATCCTTGGCCGTCTCCAGCAGGTTCTGCCGTAAGTTCTCCAGCCCCTTCGCTTTCAGTTCCTTGCTCTCGCTGACCTTGGTGAGATAGCGGTCCACGGCATCGCGCGCCATGGTGAAATTGTGTTCCGCGCGCTGGCTCTGCAGCTTTGCTTCCGCGGCGCGCTGTTCGGCAATCAGCCGCTGGCTGGCCTCGCTGCGCCGCGCCTGCTCCTCGGCCGCCTTGGCGTCCTCCGCCTGTCTGCGGCGCTGCTCCGCCAGAGCGAGCGCCTGCTCCGCTTCCGTCTGCCTCTGCTCCGCTAGGGCGCGCCGGGAGGTTGCCAGCTTCTCCGCCCGCGAGGCCCGAACAGCCTCGGTGGTGCTCGCGATCACTCCCAGCACCAGCACCAGGAAAACCGCCGCCAGTCCCAGCACGAACGGCTTGTGGCGCCGTGCGAACTTTTGCAACTGGTATGTCGTCGAGGGCGGCCGGGCAATGATCGGCTCATCGCGCAGGTGGCGCGCCAGGTCGCCTGCCAGGCTCGCCGCTGAAGCATAGCGCCGGTTCTTGTCTTTCTCCAGCGCCTTCCGCACGATTACGTCGATGTCACCGCGGAAACTGCGGTCGGTCGAGCTGAGCGGCGGCGCCTCTTCTTCCGTAATCGTGCGCACGGCCTCGTGCAGCAGCTTCTTATCGATCCGATACGGCAGCTTGCCTGCCAGCAGCTCGTAGAGAATCACGCCCAAAGCATAAATGTCGCTTCGTGTATCGAGCTGCGCCGGGTCGGCGAGTACTTGCTCCGGGCTCATGTAAGGAAGCGTCCCGACCAACTGCCCGACGTCCGTCTGGCGCGTAGCCTCTATGTCGGAATTAGTCATCCGTGCCACGCCGAAATCCAGGACCTTTGGGTTGCCGGCCTCGTCGACCAGAATGTTGCCCGGCTTCAAATCGCGATGGATGATGCCCCGCTGATGGGCGTGATTCACGGCTTCGCAAACCTTGATCATCAGTTCCAGCCGCTGCCGCGTGTTCAGGCGGTTCTTCTGCGCGTATTCCGTCAGCGAGCTGCCGCGGATGAACTCCATCGCGAAATACGGCAACAGCCCGCCGGTGGGCGTGCTGGCAGTGCCGGCCGCGTAGATTTGGGCGATTCCCGGATGCTGCAAAAGCGCCAGGGCCTGCGATTCGATTTCGAATCGCTGCCGGTAGAAATCGCTTGCCGGGCCGAGCTTGATGACCTTGAGCGCCACCGTTCGCCGGGGCCTGCTCTGCTCGGCTTCGTAAACCGCGCCCATGCCGCCCTCGCCGATCAGGCGCACGATCCGATACTCGTCGATCACCTCCGGCATCCATTCCAGCGACGAGGGTGAGCGCCGGCGTGAGGGATCCGGATCGTCGGGACGAATCGTCCCGGTAGCGTTGGTGTCCATCGATCTGGTGAATAATACCACTTACCGAAACGATTCGCAGCGAGCGGCCGGCCACGCGGGCACCATCAGCGTCACAGCCCGCTCCATCAGCCGCGGCCGGCGTTTGGCGCGAAAGATCGCGTTGGCCACTGCGGTATATTCGGAATTGATGCAACAGGCGGCGCTGCTTCTGATCTGTTGCGCGTTCCTGCGCGCGCAACCGGCCGCGATCGAAGGCGTGGTCATCAATCAGGCAACCGGCGAGCCCATGGCCGGAGTGCATGTCCGGTTTACCAGCGCCATGTCCTCTGGCGACGGCCAGGCATACGGCGCCATGAGCGATCGCGCGGGCCATTTCTCCATTACCAGCCTTCCCGCCGGAGCTTACATGGCCGAAGGCAAGCAGCGTGGCTTTTTCTGTATGCCGCCGAAGGGCAGTGGATCGATTCCACGTGTGTCGCTCAAGGCGGGTCAGCAGCTCTCGGATTTCAAAATCGAGATGGCCCAGGAAGCCACCATTTCCGGCCAGGTTCTGGACGACAACGGCGATCCGGTGCAAGCCAATGTTCACGCGGATGCCGTGTCCGACCGGATCATGAACTACGGCCGCTTCGGCAATAGCGATGAGCGCGGCGAGTTCCAGATTAGGGTCGCGCCGGGCAAGTATTACATCGCCGCGTCACCGTGGGGCGGCAGGGGCCAGGAGCCGGAGATCCGCACCGACGGAACTGTCGACGCCATCTACGGCGAAACCTATTACCCCGGCGCGGCAGCCAAGGCCAAAGCGATGCTGGTGGAGGTCGCGCCAGGCGCCGAGCTCACCGGCATCGATATCCATCTGGCGCGGCAGCCGCGCGGCCTCAGCATCAGCGGCGTGGTCAGCGGTGCGCCGGATTGGCCTGGCGCCAGCATGGTCATGCTACTCCGGGAGGCAGACGATCCGGGGCACATTAACTCCGTTAACGCCACCGGCACCGGCCCCGACGGCCATTTCCAGTTGCCCAACTTGCAGCCGGGCGCATATCGGCTGTACGCACTGAACTCGTTTGGCAATACCGGGCTTTATAGCCTGCCCGTGGATCTGCGCCTGGAGGGAAGCGACGCGACCGGCGTGAACCTGGTGCTGGCGCCGGGCGGAGAGCTGACCGGAAAACTGGAGATCGTGGGCGGCCCGGGCACGGAAAAGCTCTCCGTCAGCTTGGAGCCCATGCAGGCGGGCCTCACCGAATTATCGGCTGCTTTCGCGGACGTAACGCCTTCCACGGAGATGGATTCAGGTGGCGCCTTCCGCATCGGCGGCGTCGCGCCGGCCCATTACCGCGTGCAGGTGACGTCCATGCCGGAAAACGCGTATTTGAAATCGGTCCGCCTGGATGGCGTAGAGGCGCCCGATGGCAAATTGGATCTTTCGCGCGGCGCGCAGGGGTCGTCGTTGCAGATCGTGGTCAGCCGCAACGGCGGCCAGGTTTCGGGCAAACTGCTCGACAAAAGCGGCGAACCGGTTGGCGCCGTGCCGGTGATGGTGCTTCTGGTCGCGGACCCAAAGGATATCGATTTCGAGCGCTCCGCCAAGACGGTCGACGATGGAACGTACAGTTTTCAGGGGGTCCGCCCCGGCAAATACCGGCTGCTGGCGTTCGACCGGTTCTTGTTCGGTGAGGATCCTGAGTTTCAGGAAACGATTAAGAAGCTCGCTGCGGCCGCCGAGGAAATCGAGATCAAAGAAGGCGACCGCAAGGTGAAGGACCTGAAGCTGATGGTGAAGGAGGACGCCGATGCGAAGCCTCGCCAGTAGCCTTCCCCGTGACGCCATTCGCCGCCATGCCCGCGCGCTGATTCTCCTGCTGGCCGCCTCGGCCGTGCCGTTCGCTCAGACCGCTCCCCCCGCCGATCAAAACTCCGCCAGCGTGGAAGGCGTGGTGCTCAATGCACTCACCGGCGATCCGTTCCCGCGGGCGCATGTGACGCTGTTCCACTTCACCGTCGGCAGCGCTCCCCGGCGCTACGGCGCAATGACCACCGCCGAGGGCAAGTTCTCCATCACCGGTTTGCCGGAAGGCAGCTACAGCATTTCGGCCAATCGGCTGGGCTTCTTTTTCAAAGGGCGCGGCCCGAACGGGTTCACGCTCAAATCGGGCGACCGCAAGGACGATGTAACGCTGACGCTGACTCCCACCGGCGCCATTCCCGGCACGGTGGTGGATGCAGACGGAGAGCCGGTAGAGAACTGCAGCGTCGTTGCCGAATCCGGCCGCGGCGGGCAGGGCTCGACCTCCGACGCGCAGGGCCGGTTTCGCATTGGCGGGCTCGCGCCCGGCAAATACCGCCTTAAAGCCACGCCCGACGAGCCGCAAATCCCGCCCGAAATCCGCACCGATGGCACCGCGGAGGTGCATTACACCGCGACTTATTACCCAAGCGCGCTCGATGCCGCCAGCGCCACAACCATCGACCTCGCGCCTGGGGCCGAAGCCGACAGCAACGAGATCCGCCTGGTGCGAACGCCCATCGTGCGGGTCAGCGGCAAGGTGACGGGCATCCCGCAAGGCGCCGAAAACGTCATGTTGACGTTCGGACGGCCGCCCACCAGGAACCACGGCCTGGGCTGGAGGTTCAACACGAACGGCGCCTGGAGCAACGCCCAGGTGAAAAAGGATGGAACTTTCGATCTGTGGCGGCTGGCGCCCGGCCCGTATCGCATCAGTGCGCAGTGGAACAGCCCCACCGGCCAAAGCGCGGCAGCGCCGCCTGTAGAAGTGGTGGTGGGCGACTCTAACATTGACGGCATCGAATTGCGCATGATTCCGGCTGCCGATATCGCAGGTCAGGTCCAATACGAAGACGACGCCGCCAGGCCGCCCGCTCCGGCCGGACAAACGACGCCGGCCCGCCGCAACGTGCCGCAGGTGTTTCTGCAAGGGATCGATGGAACTGGCGGGAGCGCGTTCGGGCAGGTAGACGAAACCGGCGCGTTCACCATACGGAGGGTCATGCCGGGCCGGTATCGCGTGAGGTGGAACGGCGGCGAAGGGTATGTAAAATCGATGCTGCTGGGATCCACCGAGATCGCCGGCGACATCCTCGATCTCAGCGGCGGCGCGGCCGGCGCCGCGCTCACCATCCTCATTAGCACGCAGTTCGGTTCCGTCTCCGGAACGGTGCAGTCTGATGGAGCATCCGCAGCCGGCTTGTCGGTGGTGCTGCTGCCCGATAGCGAGGAATCGGGCGGCGGAATGGGGTTCCAGGTCGCCACCCGCGTCGGCGCCGATGGAAGCTACTCCTTCGGTTCCGTGATCCCCGGCACTTACAAGCTGGCTGCGATGGCAAAGGACGATTTCAGCGCGCTCATGCAGGGCGAGCAGGATTGGGAAGTGTATGCGCCGGTAATCGAAACCGTGACTGTCGCCGCCGGAGAGAAAGCTACCCAAGACCTGAAGCTGCTCAAGCCACAATAGGCTGCGCCGCGGAGGCTGCGCACGGCGGTTGTCCGGACAAGCGTCTCAGCCTCGGCGTGCCTGCCTTCACGTCGCATACGGCTGAGCAAGCAATTGGTCTTTGCTGATCCCGTTCTTAGCCGCCAGTTTTTCGAAGCCCTTGGCGCCCATGCGCATATACACCCAACGCAAAACCGGGAACGGAACGCGGGTCTTAGCGGCCGTGCTTACCGCCGCGGCCGGTACCGGCAGTCCCTCCGCCAGGGCCGCAGCGGTCATCTCCAGGGCTGCAATCACGTGTTGCACCGGCGGACCCGAGCGCTTCGCCGCCGTGAGCGGCTGCCCACCAATCATCCCTCCCGCGCCGATGGCCAGGCCACCCGCCCACGTGAAGCCGCTTTGGGCGGCGAACTCGCGGCAGATGGCGAGCGCCACCGCATTCTGGTGCGTCTCCGGAAAGCCGCTGTTGACAATACCCACCAGGCGCTGCGGGAACGGCGCGCGGCCCTCCCGCCGGTGGGCCGCAATCACCGCCAGGGCCTTGGTCACGAGATAGGGCAAGGTATCGGCGTAAAGGGGAAAGACCAAAAGGATCAGCCCGGCGCGCTCCACCGAGGAAAGCAGTCCGCTCTCGCCCTCCGGGCGATTCAGGCTGGCCCGCAGCGTCACCGATTCAGTCTCCCAACCTCGCTCGTTGAGGCGATTCAAGAGATAGCCTCCCAGAGCGGCCGATGTGCTTGGCTCGTTCGTTTTGGGGCTGCCCACAATCAGCAGAGCCCGCCGCGCACCGGCCGGTTCGACGATTGTGCCGGGCATAACCGGTGCGGGCATTAGCGACGCCGCCGCGTCGCCGAAGGGCAACGCGTCACACCTGGTCAGCAGCGATTCGAAGCGCCCCCGAAGCGCATCGGCGCCATCGGTCGCGAGAACCACCTCCGCCGCGTAGCTGGGTGGATGCAAATTGATCGCGTTGCGACCGGCGAGGGTCTTGAAGATGCGAGCTTCATCCGGGTTCGGCCGCCGCTGCACTCCCACCGTCATCAGCCGCGGCCGATGAGCATAGCGCGGCGGGTGATGAGTCTCCCCGTGATCCATCTCGAAATAAGGAACAATGAGCTGAATCAACCGGTCCACCATCTTCTTCAGTTCCGGCGAGTAGCTTCCGAAAGTCACCGGAGTGAAGTGAACCGCTACGTCACTCCGCACAAGTGCTTTGGCGATCTCGCGGCCGGCATCTGCTTCCACGCACATGCCAGGTGTCTTGATCCAGCAACCGAAGCAACCGAGACAGTGGGCCAGTTTCACTTCGCGCAGGGGAAATGTCTCGATTTGAGCGCCGTCTGCCCCGAGCACGTGAGACAGCACGTCAAGAATTGGCGCCAGGTCCCGATCGCCGGATCCGGTGCCGTCGAGGATTACGACCTTTTTCTCCGGCATACGAGTTTCTTCTGCCAGGCGAAGCCTGCCACGCGCTGCCCGCCGGCGATCGGTCTACACCCGCTTACCAGCTTACCTCCGGTTGGAAGAGGAAACTCGAACGGCCGCCGGCAGCAGGCCATAACGGCCGCTCCGGCCGGCATCGGTCACAACGCCGCGGCGAGCTGATCGATCAGCGGCGCGGCCGATTCCGAGGACCGTTCCAGCTTGTCCAGCATTCTACGGTAGTGGGGAATTCGCAGGCATTCTTCGGCCTGCGGCGTGGGCGACTCATAGATGCCTCGCAGGCATTCCGGCACTCCGGCCAACGTAAGGCGGCGCTGAGCGCCAATCAGCAGCCTGCCCAGGAAGGCGCCCAGGTCGGAGGCGGCCAGTCCTTTGGGGAAACTCTCACGCGCCGGATCGCCCATGGAATCCATCACCTCTGCCAACAGCGGCGGCCAATGCTGGAGAGCTAGCAGCGCCTCTGCAACGTAGCGCAGCTCGCGCCCTGCCAGTTCGATCCGCGGCCGATGGCTTCGGTAGAAATGGCCGAACCGGTCCAAGAATGCGCAGGCGGAAGCGATGCCCGGCCACGCCGCCGGCAGTTCCCCGGCCAGCCCCATACAGAAAGGCATCTCATGCGGCGACAGCCCCTGCAGCCAGGAGGCCCGGTCCAGCGCCGCACCTCCGGACGGAAACTCCGCCAGCAGAAAGCCTGCTTGATCCTGCCTGTAAAGCGTGCTGCCCACGACAAATTGGACCGAGCCGTCCCTCACGGACAAAAGCATGCGGTCCGCGCCCCACTGGGCGCCGGCGGCCGGCCCTGCGCCTCTCGCCTTGCCCATTTCCGCCACCGCCAGAATTTCGGCCGTTTTTCGGATGGCATCCAGTCCCACGGCGATTACGCTTCTCGGCAAAATGAACCACGCCTCCGCTTGCAGAAATCACCATTGTATAGGAAGGCCGCTGAGTTACCCTCGCGTAAAGACGGAGGCGGCCCTCGGCTTGGCAACTTACTGCGCGATCGAATCGGAAATCGCGAGTCAAGAAGAGTCTCTTTCGGGCGGCGTGCACGACATAAAAGTGGATCCCTTTCCAGCGTCAGGCGCGCCTTTAAGCTCCGGAGGAGCGAAAGACAATAGCCCACGGCGCAAGCCGTCGGGATCAGTCGGCGGTGAGGACAAGCCCCGGAACGGGGCGG